>JAVKCN010000033.1:0-93008 GCA_040222715.1 Cyclobacteriaceae bacterium
GCAATTAGGTTTACGGAGTGAATTATGGGAAAATCAATCACTTATTTTAATAGCTCAATGATAAAGTATCTGAGTTTTATTAATTTCTTCTCCATTTAGACAACACCACTTATGAAGCCAACTCTTCTCTTACTATTACCGATACTCCTTTCACTGAACGCCTGTAATAACCAGCCTCATTACGAGCCTGAAGGGTTGAGAAAACTAAGTGATGCTGAACTACTGGAGCGGGCCAGGACCAGGAACTTTCTGGCAGATCCGGGAAGAATTGTCTACCGGGATACTTTGGGCAATGTCATTTCCCTGGAAGAGGTCAGGAAACTGGATCGCGAAGAATACTTTGGAGTGCAGTATGTGGATGCCAACGGTGAAGTGGCTGAAACAGTCATCCGAAGGGCAACCGAAGCAGATAAGGAATTGATGAAGCAGCTAACAGCAGCTTTTGAAGAGGGTGAGCCAATTACTATGATTAATATTGATTGCGCTAACATTTCAGAAATATTAGCCGAAGTGCATGCATTGGATCAGGCGAACCGGCAGGGTGGTTCGGTAGGGAATAGTGATGTTGATCTGGAAAATCAGCAAAAAGTGGTGAGTATCATTGAAAATTGTGGTTTCCCAACAGTGGAAAGTCATGGTTATAAAAGTGTGGAAGCGGTATTTCTCGTGATACAACATGCCAGCAAAGGCCTGAGAAAGAAATACTTTCCGTCCATAAAGAAGAGTGCTGACGAAGGTGATTTGCCTTGGAGAATTGTTGCCTTAATGGAAGATCGAGTACTAACAGACCAGGGCAAAAAGCAAAAGTATGGTTCCCAGGTAGAAAAAGTAAATGGAAGTGACCAGTGGAGCGTATGTCCCATTGAAGACCCGGAAAATGTGAATGAAAGAAGGGCACAAGTAGGTTTAGAGCCTATAGAGGAGTATTTACAGTATTTCGATATTGCGTATCAGGTAGAAAAATAATCACAAGGCTTCCTGCACCCTTTAATGCGCCGCCTGACAACTGCATTGTACACCATCAACGGTATGACTGTTGCCGTGCCAGTCGAAGGACGCGTCGTAGTGGTTGAGCTCCCAAAAGAACTTGGTGCGGGGGTGGTCGTAGTTGCCAATCTCGTTCAGGGTGCTGGCATCATATAATCTTCCGTTGATCATGGTATAGCGCACGCTGTTGGAGTTGCGAATGTCTTCCAGTGGGTTTTCATCCAGCACAATCAGGTCGGCCAGTTTGCCTGCTTTGAGGGAGCCAATCTGCTCGTCCATGCCCAGATAATAGGCACCGTTCATGGTGGCGGATCGCAGGGCTGCCATGTTGCTCATCCCGCCCTGTTGCAGCATCCAGAGCTCCCAGTGGGCGCCCAGCCCCTGCAATTGCCCGTGGGCACCGAGGTTCACTTTCACTCCGGCACTCGCCAGCGTATCAATGGCTTCGGCGGTCAGGATATGACCGTTTTCGTATTCCGCTTCAGGGATCATCGTCCGGTGTCGGGCTCGACTGTCAATGGCAGAGCGGGGGGTAAAGTTAAGAAGCTTTTCTTCTTCCCAGACGTTGTCGTGCTGGTAAAAATAATACTCCCCGCTCATTCCGGCATAGTTCACGATCAGGGTGGGAGTGTAGCCGGTTTTGCTGTGGCTCCATAGTTCGATCACATCTTTGTAGACCGGGGCCACCGGAATGTTATGCTCAATGCCCGTGTGCCCGTCCATGATCATCGTCATGTTATGAAAGAAGGTGGAGCCACCTTCCGGCACTACCAGCATCTTTTCTTCCCTGGCGGCGGTGATGATCTGCTGCCGTTGCTCCCGACGGGGCTGATTGTAGCTCTTCACGGAAAATGCTCCAAAAGCTTTGGTTCGCCGGATGGCCGAGCGGGCATCGTCCAGGCTGTTGACGACAGCTTTAAAGTCGCCATCGGCCCCATACAGGATCACCCCGGTGGAGAAGACGCGCGGTCCGACCATATTTCCCGCTTTCACCATCTCGGCTTGCGAGAATACCATTTCTGTGTTGGCCGAGGGATCATGGGCAGTGGTGACTCCGTAGGCCAGATTGGCCTGATACTCCCAGTGTTTTTGCGGACTGAGGCCGTAACGGAAGGAACCCAGATGCGCGTGTACATCAATGATGCCCGGCATGATGGTTTTGCCGCGCACATCAATCTGCTTTACTCCATTAGGTACTGAAATCTCATCCGACGTTCCGACTTGTTCAATCTTGTTTTCATTCACGATGATTGTTCCGTTCTCAATCACCTGATCATCTTCCATTGTAATTATTCGTGCGCCGACCAATGCCAGTCGACCTTCCGGTTTATCGGCAGTAAGCTCCAAACCGATACGGGTACCTACGGTGTCTACGGCAGGTACGCTGTCCGGGGAATCGGGTAGGAAGGTAAATCGCTGGGATACATCGTTGGAGAAGTACTGATCACCCAGGGTCCAGTGAATGGTTTCGCTATCGGATGACCAGTGCACGCTGATACCGGCATCTTTGGTGATGGGTGCGACAGGATAGGCTTTGCTCGAGGCATCCATGTCTACGGTTTTTCCGGTAGGCGGCATGGGCATGAGGTACGCTCTGTGCAACTGGATCAACGCAATCCACTTCCCATCGGGGCTGGGAATGATGCGGTTGGCATACTTGGAAGACACGTGGGTTTGTTCGTCATTACCTGCAAAGGTGACACTTTTTAGTTCTTTGGTCAGGTTCCCAAACTGGTAGCCGCCGGTCTGGAAGTAAATGCGCTGGTTGTCCTTACTGAAACTGGGGTAACTGCCATCTTCGGTAACAAAGTGAGCATCTCCACCATTGGCGGATATCCAGTACAAGCCCGGATCGACCGCGAAAGTATATCCCTGGTGGCTGTTGCCTTCTTCTTTCTGATACACAATCATTTGTCCGTCAGGGGAATAGACCGGAGTGCAATAGATACCTTTCTCGGTAGTTAGCTTGTTGGGTTGGGCATTTCTTGTGTTCAGGCTGAATTGGTAGATAGCTCCCTTGTTCTCGTCGTTCCAGGTCACGTACACCAGCTGTTGTCCGTCGGGGGAGAAGGCGGGTTCGAACTCCAGGTCGGTACCCTCGGTCAGCCGTTCGGGCGTTCCATTGGGTAGCCTTTTCTTCCACAGGTATCCAGCAGCATTGAATAGCAACGTTTTTCCGTCGGGAGAGGTGACCGCGTTGCGGATGGCTTTGGCGGTAAACTCCTCCTGAAAGGCATCGTTCTTAAAATGCAGCGCTTCGGCAATCTGCACCGTAGACTCTACCGCAAACGGGATTTCCTTCACCTCCAGCGAGGCCGCCGAGATGCGCTTGATCTTCCCTTCCGACCACAATACAATATCTTCATTATCGGGCATCCAGGCAAAGCCGGGATACACTCCGAAGATCGCCCAGGCTTCCTGTTGGTCTTTGCTCAGTTTGTCGTAGATCGGCCATTCCTCTCCCGTTTCCAGATCACGAATAAAAAGGACGGTCTTTTCCCGTACCCGCCGGACAAAGGCCAGTCGCTTACCATCCCGGCTCACCTGCGGACGGGCGGCTCCGCCGGAACCACCGGTCACGGTACGGATCGAGCCATCGGAGAAATCGTAGCGTTTGATGGCGTAGATCTGGGAGTTCGGGTCTTTGTTGTACTGGAAATAGCCGCCGGGGTAGACGTCTTCGCTGTAATACAGGTACTTGCCATCGGGCGAGACTGAGGGTTCGTTGACATCCTGCTGGTCGTTCTTGCGCTCGGTCAGCTGCAATCCACTTCCACCGGTAATATGATACATCCACATCTCACCGGCGCCCAAGGAGCGTTCGGAGGTAAAGTGCTTGCGGGCGATCAGGTAGTGGCCATCGGGCATCCAGACCGCATTATTCAGTAATCGAAAATCTTCATCGGTCACCTGACGAGCCTCCGAGCCATCATTTTGCATTACCCAGATGTTATCGCCTCCCCCGGCATCACTGGTGAAGGAGATATGCTCGCCATCGGGAGAAAAACGGGGCTGTACTTCGTAAGGTAGACCACCGCGGAGTAATTCCGCTTTTCCGCCTTCTATCGGCATTTTGTAAATGTCGCCCAGCAGATCGAACACGATCTCTGTTCCGTCAGGAGAAACATCCAGGTTCATCCAGGTGCCTTCGTCGGTAGTGAAAGAATGTTCCTGAAAGTTCCAGTCGCCAGCAGGGTCGCTGACATCCCACTTTTTGCCGTCTTTATCCTGCGCGGTGGCGGGTAGCGTCCATAGTATAAGGGCAAAGATGCAAAGGCTCGGCTTTTTCATAGATCAAGGGAAGAAACCACGAATATACAAAAGTCCTTTGACCATTCACCCCGGCTTTCGGACGGTTCACCTGATTAGTACAGCAAGGTAGGGTGTTTCTTTTCTTCATTGTATTGTAATTAAACCCCAAACCCAATTTGCTAATGAAGAAGTTATTCATTGTTCCCGGTCTTCTGTTTTTGATCTTTGGGTTGTTAAGCCCATCACTGCTGGCCCAGTCAGCTACCCAGACATTACGCGGACAGATTGTGGATGCCCAATCGAAATTTCCCCTGGCAGGAGTCAATATCATTGTACTGGATTCTGACCCGCTGATCGGTGCCGCTACTGATACTCAGGGCTACTATACTTTAGCCGATGTGCCCATCGGTCGGCAGGCCTTGCAGGTCTCTTTTATGGGTTACGAAGCCCGTACCATCCCCAATGTGGTGGTTACTGCGGGAAAACAAGTGGTGCTGGATGTATCGCTGGAAGAAAAGGTGTTGATGGGTGAGGAGATAATCATTACGGCTGAGGCAGATAAAGCAGTGACCAACAATGAGCTGGCCACCGTGAGCTCCCGCTCCTTTAACCTGGAAGAAACCGGGCGCTACGCGGGTTCCCGTAATGATCCGGCCCGGATGGCAGCCAATTTTGCCGGGGTAGCGGCCAATAACGACGACCGCAACGACATCATCATCCGGGGCAACTCCCCCGCCGGACTGTTGTGGCGGATGGAGGGTATTAATATTCCTAATCCCAGCCACTATGGCTCGCTTAGTTCTACCGGGGGGCCAGTCAGCATGCTCAACTACAATGTGCTGGATAAATCGGATTTCCTCACCGCCGCTTTTCCCGCCGAGTACGGGAATGCAGTAGCCGGGGTGTTTGACCTTCAGTTGCGGAGGGGAAATACCGAGAAGCGGGAGTATTTGGGGCAGATTGGTTTCAATGGCTTTGAACTGAGTGCCGAAGGCCCATTCAGTAAAAATTCCAAAGCTTCGTACATCGCCAACTACCGCTACTCAACGCTGGGAGTTTTTCAGGCCATGGGCATCGATTTCGGTACTGGGTCTGCCACCCCCGAATACCAGGACCTTACCTTTAAAGTAGATATACCTACGCAAAAAGCCGGTCGTTTCACTGTATTTGGCATTGGCGGAATCAGTAGCATTGAGTTGCTGGGTAGTGAAGAGGACGCTGAAAGTGAGGGGGATAACCTGTATGGGGATGATTTCGAGGATAATTATGCCGATTACCGAACGGGGATTGTCGGAGTATCACACCTGTATTACTTTAATTCAACCACCAGCTACAAATTATCACTGGCAGCTTCGCGTCAGGAAGAGCATTTTTACAGCGACTCTCTTAGCCTGGAAGATCGTTCTCCGATTCCGAATGAAGAAGCAGATTTTATCAACAATAAGTATTCGGCCCATATTACTTTCAATAAGAAGTTCAATGCGCGAAATAACGTAACGATAGGGGGGATTGTCGATCTCTATGATTTTGACCTGACCAACCGACGATTGGTACCCGGAAAAGAACGGTCAATGCGTAGAAATGAAGGCCAGAGCTTGCTTTCCCAGCTCTATGCCCAGTGGCAGCACCGCTTTTCCGATCGGCTGACCCTCAATACCGGAGTAAATTACCAGCACTTTGAAGTCAGTAATAGCCAGAGCCTTCAACCCCGGGCGGGCTTTCGGTATCAGTTAAACGACCGGCAGACACTGGGCATTGGTTACGGCCGCCACAGTCAGATGCAGCCGTTGGAAACCTACTTTACGCAAACTGTTTTGTCGAACGGTGCCGTGGTGGAAAGCAATAAGGACATGGGGTTTACCAACAGCCAGCATTATGTGCTTTCGTATGATTATTCACTGACTCCCCACCTGCGGATGAAGGTGGAGACCTATTATCAGGATATTAGCGGTGCCCCGGTAGAAAGTGAGCCCAGCGCATTTTCCATGCTCAATGCCGGAGCTGACTTTGCGCCAGTGGATGAGGTATTTCTGGTAAACGAAGGGGAAGGCCGCAATTATGGCGTGGAGTTTACGCTAGAGCGGTTCTACAACCAGGGCTACTACTTTTTAGTAACGACCTCGCTCTACAGTTCGGAGTATAAGGGTAGTGACGGCGTATGGCGTAGCACCGCTTTTGATGGGGGCTATATCGCCAATTTACTGGGAGGAAAAGAATTTAAAATCGGTAAAAAGCACAACACTTTAAACGTGGATCTCCGGCTTACTGCTTCGGGAGGTAACCGCTATACCCCAATTGATTTTGGGCGGTCGGCTGCATTGGGGTACGAAGTACGACAAGAAGATAAAGCTTATTTCGAGCGCTTTGATGATTATCTCCGGGCCGATCTGAAAGTCTCATACCGTATCAACGCGAAGAGTGTTACACACGAGTTTGGCATCGATATTCAGAACATCACCAACCGGGATAATGAGTTTGCCCGCCAGTACAACCCTCGCACCAATACGGTGCAGACCCAGTACCAGATTGGCCTGTTTCCCGTGCCCCAGTACCGGATTCTGTTCTAAGCATGATCACTTGGTACAGCTTAACAGAACACTTGCAAATCAAACTTTACGATCATGACTTATCAGGCAAAACTCATCAGCGGAATCATTTTTATTACGGTGCCCACCATCCAGTACGGCGGATACTTTCTCTTACGGATACTTTCAAAGCAAGATCCTAACCTGACACTGACGTCCTTTCAGCAGTCTATGTTCCGGGCCGGTCATGCGCACGCGGGAGTGCTGGTAATCCTGGCGTTGGTAGCGCAAATTTTTATTGATTACGCTGCTCTGCCATCTTTTCTGATGTGGGTGGCCCGAGTAGGTTTTCCGGTAGCGGCTATTCTGGTAAGTGGTGGGTTTTTTGCCGGTGCTATTGGAAGTAACGTGAGCCGGCCCACCCGATTAATCAGAATTTTGTACGTAGGAGTTGTGGTACTGGCCGCCTCGGTACTGATTTTAGGGGTGGGCTTGATACGCAGTTACTAGAAGCGGCCAAACTTAGCCAATGGTTTTTAAGACAACAACGGGTATTTATCCTTACTTTAGAAGTATGAAAAATGCGATGATTAGTGAGCGACTACTTCGTATCATTGGCATACCGGCCTTCGCTCTATTCTTTATGTTTCTGTATAGTGCTGATGAGCTAACCACTCCTTTTATTGCAATTCGGGAGTTTGTAATCTCTCTGGCCTTTACCTTTGCGCTATGGGAAGGAAACCGCGCCATCATATACAACTTTCGCAAACGGTATCCGCATAATGCCCAGACTTCCCGGAGGTTAGTGATTCAGGCATTAGCCAGCATTGTATTTACGATTACGGTTTCCCTGATGCTGGATTTTATATTCCGGCAGATGGGAGTGGTGATGTGCGAGCCGGGGGAGCAGTTTATATTCTCATTAAGCAATTTAATCCCTACCGTCCTGATCATATCCATTTACGAAGGGGCTTACTTTTTTGACGAGTGGAAAAAGAATTTTCAGCGCTCAGAAGCACTGGCAAAAGAAAATATCCGCTCTCAGTTTGAGGCCCTCAAGAGCCAGCTCGACCCGCATTTTCTGTTCAACAGCATGAATACCCTGGCGGCACTGATTGACCCGAAGAACGATGATGCCCAGAAGTACCTGGAGCAACTTTCGGATGTGTACCGCTATGTATTGCTCAGCCGCCAGAAAGAAACGGTTTTACTGCGCGAAGAGCTGGAATTTGTGCAATCATATATCTACCTGAACAAAACCCGCTACCGCGATAACCTGGTGGTGCAGAATGATATTACACAAGAAAGTCTGGATCGGCGCGTAGCCCCACTAAGCTTGCAAATTCTGGTGGAAAATGCGCTAAAGCACAATGTGATCTCTAAAGATAAACCCCTGACCCTGCGCATTGCGGTGGATCGGCATGGCTACGTGGTGGTAGAAAATAATATGCAGAAGAAGAATATTCTGGAGATGGAAAAATCTACCAAAACCGGTCTGCAAAATATTGTTAATCGCTACGCCTTGCTGACGCCCACACCCGTAGAAATTAACCAGTCGGCTGAATTATTTTCAGTGCGCATTCCCTTGATTACCTCATGAATGTGTTGATTATTGAAGACGAATACCCGGCGGCCGAGCGACTTCAGCAGTTGCTGGAACGCCTTAGCGAGCCGGTTAATGTAGTAGGAGTTTTGGACAGCGTGGAGAATGCCAGTGATTGGTTTCAGACCAATCACTCACCTGACCTGATTCTGTCAGATATTCAACTGTCGGATGGGTTAAGCTTTGAGATCTACGAGAAGATCATCGTAAAAAGCCCCATCATCTTCACTACCTCATACGACGAATATGCTATCCAGGCTTTCAAAGTTAAAAGCATTGATTATTTATTGAAGCCGATCAAATTTGAGGAGCTGGATAAGGCCATTCGTAAATTTAAGCAACTGAAAAGTGAGTTTTCCGAAGAAGAAAACGCCGGTAAGATTGAACGACTGCTGGATAACCTGCAACACAGTGGCCGTCGCTACAAGAAGCGGTTTCTGGTGAAAAAAGGCGAACAGTTGATGCCTATTGCCGATGATGAAATTGCCTACTTCTATACCGAGAACGAACTTGTCTATCTGTTCACACCTCAAGGGAAGAAGTATGTGATAGACTACACTCTCGAGCAACTAGACGAACTGGTAGATACCGAAAAGTTCTTCCGCATCAACCGGCAGTACCTGGTGCATCTGGCAGCCATCCGGCAAATCCATACCTACTTTAACAGCCGCCTTAAACTCAATCTGAATCCAGCGACCGATGATGAGGTGATTGTCAGTAAGGGCAAAGCTAAGGCGTTTAAGCAATGGTTGGAGGGATAGGAGTGTTTGTCGGTGATGTTAGCAGGTTTTTTTAGTTGAAAAGTACATCTATCTCAAATATTTGAAGTTTAAATCAAATCCAAGAAACCATTCTCTCTTAAAACGACCAGGTATTTGTCGATATTGCTTCACATTTTTACTCTCAAAGACTTTAATCATCAGATCAAAATTATCCTTCAATAACAGCCTCAGAAAGTCCAGACTTAAAAAGTTAATTACTTTATCTACTTCTAGGTTGTAAACATTTCCTTTATATTCTATTTGTTTATCCTGTGGGTTTTTCCCCGGAGGAAGATAGATGTTAAAGTTATGACTGGTAGCTCTAATCTCTGAAGACAGTTCAACTAAATTATTATACTCTGGACTATCTAATCCGAGATACCTGGCAAAGGATCTCCATAAGATTGGCCCATCCTTGTAATATTCTAATAGTGGTTTGCCATCCATAACATGCCCATCTTTATGTACTTGTTTGATCTCTTGTCGTTGATGAACGGTTGCAAACTTGACCAAACCCCTCAGAGTGTACTCCCATATAGTAAATGATCTAAATAGGTAATTATTGATAAGATTTTCAACGCCATTTTCGATAGCATTAGTAAAAAAATATTCATCCAAATTGTAGATTTCACCAAAAACTTCAGCAAATCGAGTCCTGCCCTGCTCACTAATTTGACTTTTTAACAGAAGGAACGAGTGAGTTAAATCAAAGATCAATTTTCTGGTAAAAGCTATATACTCTATTCTTAAGTCGGCCTCCGAAGAATTAGCGTAAATCGTTGAGGAATTTGAATGGATTTGTAACCACTTTTCCAAATTTTTAGGCATATTAGCCTTGCTCATAAAATCTTTGAGTGTAGGCACAAAAATAGAATTATCTATAACTGTGTCTGGAATGAAGTATTGTTTATAATACTTTGTTTCAACTTTGTCAATATGAACAAGTAGTGCTTTAAATTTTTCTATTTCATCCTCAAATGAGAAGGTATGGGGTTTTATCCAGTGATCCATACTCTTTGGTTTTAAATAGAAGTTGTTTCAATAAACAATTATTGTGAAAGCCACGGTTTAATTGATCTAGTACAGTAACAACTTTGAAATGGTTTGTTACTTTTCCGATTGCCAATTTACTTCTTTTGCCATTTAGTTTCACCCATACGATATTAAAAACTTCTAAGCTACTCAATATTGGTATACACCGCCTGCACATCGTCGTCGTCCTCCAGCTTGTCGAGCATTTTCTCAATATCTACCAATTGCTCTTCGGTAAATTCTACCGGAGTGGTAGGAAAGCGCTGAAGCGATGCTTTTTCTACTTCAATGTTCTGTTCTTCCAAAGCGTGTGAAAGTGAGCCGAAGTTGGTGTAGTCGCCGTAGACGTAGATCATACCGTCTTCTTCTTCAATTTCTTCCAGCCCGGCATCAATCAGTTCCAGCTCCATGGTTTCAATGTCAAAGTCGTCGGGTGGATTAAACTCAAAGACCGCTTTGCGGGTAAACATGAAATCAAGCGAACCGGTCGGGACTAATGAACCGCCAGCTTTGTTGAAGTAGGATTTTACGTTGGCTACGGTGCGTGTTGAGTTATCGGTCGCGCACTCTACTGCCACCAGTACGCCATGCGGGCCTTTGCCTTCGTACAGCACTTCTACGTAATCTTCCCCATCCTTACCGGACGCACGCTTGATGGCCGCTTCAATGTTGTCTTTGGGCATGTTTTGCGCCTTGGCATTCTGGATGGCTGTACGCAGTTTAGCATTCATGTCCGGATCAATGCCTCCCTCTTTGGCGGCAATGGTGATGCTACGGGCCAGTTTGGGAAATATTTTAGACATCTTATCCCAGCGTTTTTCTTTGGCCGCACGGCGGTATTCAAAAGCTCTTCCCATGAGTTGTATTGTTTTCTTAATTGGATCACGAAATTACGAAGGGAAGTAAAAAAATCATGCAGTAGTGCGGGAAAAAATTAAACATCACCGTAATTTCAAGTTTCCTGAAGGCGTTGCCTGGCTTCTTTTAATTTTTCATTATGCTAATAGGAAGAAATATGATGGATATTCGGTTTCCCATGAGTTTATTTGGATTGCTTTTTTACGCCTTGACCCTGGCCGCCCAACCCGTAAAGATTATCTACGACACTGATATGGAATCAGATGTGGATGATGTGGCGGCGACGGCCATTCTACATGTGCTGGCTGATCGGGGTGAGGCTGAAATTCTGGCAACCATGGTTTCCTCCACCAATCCCTGGAGTGCGCCCTGCCTGGATGCCATCAATACCTTCTACGGTCGGCCTGACCTGCCCATTGGGGTGCCCAAGGGCGAGGGCGTAAACCGGGCTTCAGTGTATGCCCAGTCAGTCGCTGAAACCTACCCTCATTCGGTCACCTCATCTGACTCATTACCTGATGCGGTACAACTTTACCGGCAGGTATTAGCTAGTCAACCCGATAGCAGTGTAGTGATCGTGACGGTAGGGTATCTGACAAATTTGTCTCGTTTGCTGCATACTCCTGCCGACGATTTCAGCCCATTGAATGGAACCCAACTTGTGCGGAAAAAGGTGAAAAAGTATGTCTGCATGGGAGGGCGCTTCCCCAAAAACACCAATACCGATGTGCACGGTAACTGGAAACCCGACCCTGAGGCGGCGGTGGATGTCTCTGAGCACTGGCCTACGCCTATTCTCTTCAGTGGAGGAGGACCTCCTTTGGCTAATTTGTATCAGACCGGCAGTACATTATCCGCCCAAACTGAGCCGGAGCATATTGTTCGTCAGGCGTATGCGTGGTTTTTTGCGCGGTCAGGCTGGGCGAAAGGTCCAACCCAGCATAGTGCTGATTTACTGGCAGTGCGCTTTGCCATACAGGGAGTAAGCGATCAGTTTAATCTGGTGTGTGAAGGTTATAACGAGATATTTGCCAATGGCACCCACGAGTGGCGGTCTTCTCCTAATAAAGATCAATGTTATATAACACCGGTTCAAGAAGATATTGAAGAAGTTACCCGTGAACTGGATCAGTTAATGACCACATCGCCAGAATAATCTTGATGTGATTCTTCAAAAGTTTTAACACAATGGCTTTCTCAATATCAAATCAAATGCAGGTCTGATCAATTCATCCATATGCCTCATCAATTAGCACGGTAGGTGCCGATTACATTAAGTACAGGAGGGTAACTAAAAATAAAGTATTCACCAACTTACTTAATGATGAAAACAATATTAACGCTCCTGATCGTACTCTCGCTCACCCCAGGTATCGCACAGACTATAGAGCTGGTTGAGGATATTGTTCCGGGCTTGTCTGGCAGTACGCCAACAGAACTAACTGTAGCCAACGGATTACTCTTTTTTGTGGCCGATGATGGCGTTAATGGAAAAGAGCTATGGGTGATGAATGATAACGAAGAGGTGACCCTGTTAGACCTTACGCCGGGAGCGGATGCCACCGAACCAGCTAAACTGATTGCCACCGAAACCCATTTGTTTTTTCTCACCACCAATTACGATCAGAACGACGATTTTGTGAGCCATACCCTGTGGTCATCAGATGGTACTTTGAACGGTACCCAGTCTTTGGGTGACTTTCCGGATGAAGAACTTGAGATTGGCATTACCGGAATGAGCACTACTTCCTCGCTGTTGTTTTTCATATCCTCCTATAACGGAATGCCCGGGAGAGAACTTTGGCGCAGTGATGGTACTCCTGCCGGAACCTTTATGATTGATGTGAACGAAGACCCTACTCCCAGTATAATCTTTGATGACTTCAATCCGGCGGTTTATGAAGACGAATTGTATTTTTACAGTGCGGCCTTAAATGCAATACTTCGTAGTGATGGCACCCAAGCCGGTACCACCATTGTAGTGAATAATGCCAACATAGACCCTACTGCCCAGCATGTTATCCTGCCTCATCAAGGAAATCTTTATTTTATCACTGGTTCGGCTGGTTTGCGCAAATACGCCATTGACGGAAGCAGCGATGATGTGCTGATTAGCGGTGGAGAAACCGGTGTAACGGTTAGAAAAATTTTGCAGGTTGTCAATGACCAGCTTTATTTCTTCGGCTATACCAGTGACCACGGCACGGAACTTTGGGTACAGCACTTGTCTGGGGCTGCTAAATCCCCAACCCAAATGCTCAGAGATTTTCATCTGGGAAATGCAGGGTCTATTACTACCTATGGACATATTGCCTATAAAGACAAGCTTTATTTTGGTAGTCATAATCACGGTACTGCCAATGGAATGGCGGTATTCTCTTTAGGCAGCGAACTATGGAATACCAACGGAACTCCAACTGGCACTAAATTATTTAAAGACATCAATCAGGGGGTAGAAAGTGGTTTGTATTATATAATGGAGCCGCAGCTATACGCCAATCATTTATTCTTTGCAGCAGATGATGGAACCCACGGAAGCGAATTATGGGTAACTGATGGTAATCCGAATCTTGTCATTACAATTGGCTCAGATGTGAGAGGAGGCACCTATATGGTGCAAGACTTACGGGTTGGGGTGGGTTTTAGTAATCCAACAAATTTAACAGTTTATAAAAGTATACTGTACTTTGCTGCCTATGATGGAGTGCACGGTCGAGAGTTATTTCATTACCAAATTCCTAAAGTCTATTCTGGTAAAAAAATAGCCTCAGTTTCTCCAATCAACGCCTTTCCCAACCCAACCCAGGGCAGGTTTACTTTAAACTGGGATGAAGCCATCGCTGAGCCGGGGATACTTACTATTACTGACTATTATGGTAATGTGGTACAAAAAGATGTGGTTAATTTTCCGCTAAGTCGGCAAATTGACCTGGGACGACGGTACCCGGGTATGTATATGATCAAAATAGTCGTAGGGGATCAGCAGTTCACTCAGAAAGTTATGGTAAACCGTTAGAAAAGACCAGTACTGCTACACCCTGCCCGCGATGATATACATGACCTGTCCACCTGAAGAAAGGTATTTTTGCTCTTTGAGCATGCTCAGCAGTTTGGTTTTATAGGCTAAAGCTCGTTGCCAGTACTTTTCAAAAACATGTTTTTTGCCGCCCCCTGCCCGGAAGTAGCGGAGGTTCTGTTTATAACCGAGGCCCCCTTCTTCGTTTTCCAGCCAGTCTACCAGTTGAGCAGCGCGCACTCGTTCTTCCCGGCTGTCATACGGGGGAATGAGGGGGAGTGTTTTATCCGACATCCATACCTGAATGTCGGTGAGTCCGGCTTGTTTGAAAAGATCGGGGATGACATCACCCAGGGAATTGAACCCTTCGCCCAGGATACGTTTGCCTTGTTCGCAACGCAAGCGTACTTCCATCATCTCAAGCATGTCGGATACATCGTATTCAATGTCAGCATACGTGTCGAACATGAAATGAGACACCAGGTTATTGGGTTCAAAGCCTACGAGCCATCCTCCGGGGCGGGTAATGCGTTTCATTTCCCGGATTACCTGTACCGGGTCGGGTACATGAATGAGGAGTGTCTGACAGAAAGTAAGATCCATTTGCCCGTCTTCCAGCGGAATGTTCTGGGCATCGCCTTCCTGGAAAAAGAAATGGCGGTTTTGAGGGGCACGACGATGCCTGGCTTTTTGCCGGGCGGCTTTGATATAAGATTTTTCGAAATCGACCCCGGTAATAGTCGCCTCTTCGGCAAAGTAAGGGGCAAGACGAAACGTCATACTGCCCTTTCCACAACCAATGTCAGCTACCTGATGGCAGGATTTAGCATCCAGGCGCTGGGCAATCAAAGCAAGGTAGTCATCATTCCACCAGTACTCCCGGGCCTCTCCGAGATGATCTTCGGAATGACTTTTACTCACACTGTGACTGTTTTTTTATAATGGACTTGCTATGCAGCTTTTATTTCGCCCAGATATTTTACTTCGTATAGATGCTCGTAACGGCGAATGGCAGCCTGAATTTGAGGATAAGTGTCTCTTCTGATCTTAATCCCTTTTTGTTCTCCTTTGTGTCGTACCTCAATGTAGTAACCGGTCTTGAGCGTGATGCTGCGCGTGATAGGTCTTGCCAAAATTCAGTGATTTAAAAGTGAAAACTAAATAAGCACTGCCGAGGTTCAGCTACGAAACCAAAGCCTCCGCAGAGTAAAAAACTACAGGTGCTGCACCAGAATATATAACTTCCAGTTAAGACAGCAATTGTAATGAAGTCCACAATATACAAATATTTTTTGAATAATCCGCAGTATTGGGTGAAATAATTTTAGAATTTGGCAATGAAATGCACTCATTGCCAAAAGGGTGTCATTTGTTTTACAGCTCTGTTGAATACATTACTTCATGAACGTGCTTAGGTATAATCAACTACGGTTTCCTGAAGCGAAGTAGCCATTTTATTCCATACTTGATCGATCTTCCTTTTGTGCTGATTACTTTAAAGATGAATAGGCTTTCCACGGTCAGATTGGTATAGCCGTCGTAGTCAGTACTCCAGGTTTCCATAATAAATGAAACCTTTGGAACTAACGTGTTTTTTTGATGAATAATTCATCAATTTCCCGGTATTGCTGTAGTAATCCCTATTTTCCACCTTCTCGCCAAAGGTTGCTCCGGTAGTATTTTTAACGCCCACATCTTCTATCTTTGCCAAATGCAAAGTACACGTGTTTTTCCGGCAGAGTGGTTCCCGCAGAGCGGAGTGCAGTTGACCTGGCCTCACCCGCAGACCGATTGGCTGGATACCCTGGGGCAGGTTATTCCCTGCTACCAGCAGATTGCTTATGAAATATCGAAACGCCAGAAATTGCTGGTGGTCTGCCACAACACTGCCGAGGTAAACCAGTATCTCACCCACTGCGATCAGAGGAATATTGCCTACTATGAAGTTCCGGCCAATGATACCTGGGCGCGGGATCATAGTGGAATTACGGTGTATGAAAATGAGCAGCCGGTGCTGCTGGACTTTCAGTTCAATGGCTGGGGGCTGAAGTTTCCGGCCAATTACGATAATCAGATTACCGGGGAATTGTATCGGCAGAAAGCTTTTCACAAAACGGTGAGTCACCAATCGCTGAATGGGTTTGTGCTGGAAGGGGGGAGTCTGGAGTCGGATGGTAAGGGTACGTTACTGACAACTGAGGGCTGCTTACTAGCCCCTAACCGCAATGAACCGTTGTCGCGTGAAGATATTGCAGCTTTTCTAAAGGAAACGCTGGGGCTTCAGCGCATTTTGTGGCTGAAGAACGGCTACTTAGCCGGTGATGATACCGACAGCCACATCGATACCCTGGCCCGTTTTTGTGATGCTCAGACCATTGCTTATGTACAGTGTCTCCAAACTGAAGACGAACACTTCGAAGCACTCTCTCAGATGGAGCAGGAACTGCGGCAATTCCGAACCATGTCTGATACCCCTTACCGCTTATTACCCTTACCCATGGCGGACCCGGTGTATGGCCCCCAGGGGGAGCGGCTTCCGGCGACCTACGCCAACTTTTTAATTATGAATGAAGTGGTACTTCTTCCCTACTACGGATTGCCGCAGGATGAACCGGCCCGGGAGGTGCTGCAAGAGGCGTTTCCTACACGAGAGGTTATCGGCATTCCCTGTGAGGTCCTTATTCAGCAACATGGGTCGCTGCACTGTATCACCATGCAATACCCGCAGGGAGTTCTGGCTTAAGACGGTGATGATAGTGTTTGGTAGATTGCCTGAATAAGCGGCTCGGGAGCCGGATGCTGGTTATTGCTCATCAGTATGACCAGTTTCTGCTCGTCTAGCCAGCGGCCGACGTAGTTGCGGAAGCCATTGAGTGAACCGGTATGGTAAACAAAGTGGGGATGATCGGGGCTGAGGAACCACCCGAAGCCATAGGGGTAGGGACTACCATCCAGAAAGGTGACCGGAGTATAGGCCATCTGCATAGTTTCCGGACGGATGTATTGCTTACTGTTGAGGGCCCGGTCCCACTGATACAAATCCTCTATCGTAGAGAAAATCCCTCCGCCACCGACCG
The DNA here is from genome assembly GCA_040222715.1 of Cyclobacteriaceae bacterium. Taxonomy (GTDB): domain Bacteria; phylum Bacteroidota; class Bacteroidia; order Cytophagales; family Cyclobacteriaceae; genus Tunicatimonas. The sequence continues at coordinate 17,112 of JAVKCN010000033.1, forward strand.
TCCTAAACTGGTAATTATCCGGCTCGCCCTGGGTATTGATGGCCACGGCCCGGTTGGGGATGCTATCAGCCAGTTCGTCAAAGATCACCGTATGTTGCATGCCGATTGGGTCGAAGAAGGTGGTTTGCATGAAATCTGCGTAGCGTTGTTCACTGACGATCTCTACAATCCTCACCAGCAAAGCGTATCCTGAGTTGCTGTAGCTAAACTGGGTTCCCGGCTTAAAGTTCAGGGAATCAATGGTGCCAATAGATTTGAGCACATCGTCATTGGTAAGCCCGGGGAAGGTCTCTGTAAACGCGTAGTAATCGGGAATGCCGTGGGTATGTGTTAGCAACTGCCGGAGAGTGATTTGCTGGGAGAAGGGAATATCCGGCAGGTATTGAGATAGGGTATCGTCAAAGTGCAACTTGCCCTGGTCGGCCAGGTACATAATGGCGGCGGCATGGATGTTTTTCGAGAGAGACGCTAGATAAAAGGCGGTATGCAGTGTCATAGGTGTCTGCTGCGCAAAGTTCTGGTACCCTACCGCATCGGAGTAGAGTATCCCACTGCTATCTGCCACCAGCACGGTTCCGCTGAAGCTGCTGGTGTCTACATAATGTTGAAACAGCGTGTCTAGTTGCCGGGCCAGGGGCAAAGGTTCTTCTGCCTGGGTGGTGCAGGACAGCAGGCCGAAAACTGCTCCGGCTAAAAAAAGCCATAAGCTGGTAGCATAATTGCACAGTGAATACATGGTAGTAGATCATTTGGTGGGTAGTACTGCAGAAAAGAAACAAAGAATTAAACTTTTCACCAAACCTTCTTCGTTGTAAAGTGCTTCAAAACAAATAATCAATAAGGTAACCATGAAAGTAGGGCTCGTTCAGCAGCGAAACACTGCGCATGCTACGGAAAACATTGAGAAACTCATCCAAAATATCAGACACTGCGCCCAGCATGGAGCAGCATTGGTGGTATTGCAGGAGTTGCACAACAGTCTTTACTTCTGCCAGACTGAAGATACCCAGCAGTTTGATCTGGCCGAGCCCATACCGGGCCCGTCTACGGAGCAGTTCGGGGCCATCGCCCGGGAACTGGATATCGTATTGGTGACTTCCTTATTTGAGCGTCGGGCACCGGGCATCTATCACAATACAGCCGTAGTGCTGGAGCGGGACGGCAGTATTGCGGGGAAGTACCGTAAAATGCATATTCCCGATGACCCGGCTTACTACGAGAAGTTTTATTTCACCCCTGGCGATCTGGGTTTCCAACCCATAGAAACCTCGGTGGGAAAACTAGGCGTGCTGGTCTGCTGGGACCAATGGTACCCGGAAGCAGCGCGGATGATGGCGCTGGCCGGGGCCGATCTGCTGATTTATCCCACGGCCATTGGCTGGGAGTCGGCAGATTCAGAAGATGAGAAGCAACGGCAGCAGGATGCCTGGGTGATTTCCCAGCGAGGCCACGCGGTAGCCAATGGTCTTCCCGTGATTTCCGTCAACCGCACCGGACACGAGCCCGACCCTTCCGGGCAAACCAACGGTATTCAGTTCTGGGGCCATAGCTTTGTGGCTGGCCCACAAGGTGAGTTCCTGGCCAGGGCTTCCTCCCAGCAGGAAGAAAACCTGATTGTAGAAGTAGATCTGGCCCATTCGGAAAACGTACGTCGTATCTGGCCGTTCTTCCGCGACCGCCGTATTGATGCTTTCGGTGAACTAACCAAACGTTTCCGGGATTAAACTCCCTTCATCGTCTTGAAGCCCCTCCTTTTTCATTCATAGCGATAATATTGTTCCCCCTGATTAGGCATAGCTGGAGAGCTCGTCGAGCTGCATTGCCTGGTCAGTTGGCGGGAAATGAAGTCCCTACTACTAGCGTGGCTAAGCACGTACTACTTGCGGATAAAGTTTCTGTACTACTGGGCAGACGGAGCCGCTAGTAGTGGAGGAGAAGTCTCTGTACTACTAGGCAGACGGAGCCACTAGTAGTGGAGGAGAAGTCTCTGTATTACTAGGCGGACGGTGCCACTAGTAGTGGAGGAGAAGTCTCTGTACTACTAGGTAGAGAGTGCCTCCAGTAGTAGGGGAGCAGTGTCTCTACTACTAGGCGGACGGAGCCTCCACTAGTAGAGGCGAAGTCTCTGTACTACTAGATGGACGGAGCCTCCAGTAGTAGGGGGGCATTGTCTCTACTACTAGGCAGACGGAGCCTCTAGTAGTAGGGGAGAAGTCTCTGTACTACTAGGAGGACGGTTCCTCTAGTACTAGTGGGTCGGGCTACCTGCCTGTAGATAAAAAGTGTCTCCAGTAGTAGCCCGGATCGCCAGCATCCGGTGAACCAAGTTTGGCGGTCATGGGCCAACAATTTTGGCTGAAGAAAGCATGATAAATCAGGCTTAAAAGTAGTAGCTGAATCCTAAGCTGGGTGAGAAGGTGGTGGCACCCAGGGTGAACAACGTGGTCGTGCCTCCTTCGCTGCCCAGGCCGTAAAACGATAAGCCAACTCCGTCGAGGGTGAAGTCCAGCCCCCAACGCTCGGAAGGGAAGTAGGCAAAGCCAGGCGAGGCAGTCAGACTAATGGAAAAGGCATCATCGGTGCTGGTAAACTCTCCGAAGCCATAAGCCGATCTTCCGTAGGAAAAGCCCACGCTACCATTGACAAAGAAGTAAAAGGTGTCATCAACAATCGGGAAATAGCGCCGTACGAAAGGCGCAAGGTATACGGTCAGATTATTGTTGTCTTCGCCTGCCGACTGTCGGACAATACCCAGTGAGCCGCCCACCGCCATTTGGTCATTGATAAAGTACCCTAGGGTAGGGGAAAAGCTGAAAGCTGTCTGGGTGTTATCATTATTTCCCAGCACGGTGATCCGTACCGTACCATTGATAAATTTGTTGCCTGTGGCCACCTGGGCCATGGCGGGTAAGGTTAGTGCGAGTACGAAGAAGGTTAGAACGAAACGTCTCATCTTGAAAGGTTAAAGGTTGAACTACAATAGGTGATTTTGATAATTATAATGCTGGTTGGGTTATATTGTTTACTTTCTGGTGATTTTCTTCGCCAGCCCGGGGAAATCCCTAACTTTGCGGCTTTGCATCCATAGATATGACCGTATTTTTGACCGGAACCAGCGGACTGCTGGGCAGTAATATATTGATTGAACTACTGAAGCGAGGCTATCAGGTAAAAGCCCTCTTTCGCGACGAGCACGACGCCCGTCGACATCAGCATCTGGATGAGATAAGCCTGTTTATGGGCGATATCACTGATGCCGATGCGATGATGCGGGGGGTAGAAGGCTGCGACGTTATTATCCATGCGGCGGCCGATACTGGTTTGTGGCCCGCCCGCTCTCCCGACTACGTGGCAACCAACGTACAGGGTACCATTAATCTGATCGAGGCTGGAAAAAAGGCAAAGGTACAACGGATGATCTTCGTCAGCTCGGCCAATGCCCTGGGATTTGGCACCAAAGAGCAACCGGGCAATGAGACCACCCCGCCTAAATTTGATCAATACGGACTGGGGTATATGGAAACCAAGCATCTGGCTCAGGAAACCATGTTGCGGGAAGTACGGGAAAACGGCTTTCCGGGAGTGATTGTAAACCCCACCTTCATGATTGGCCCCAACGATCATAAGCCCAGTTCGGGGCGCATGGTGTTGGCGGTGTATCAGGGTAAAGTACCGGGCTATCCGGCGGGAGGAAAGAATTACGTGTACGTGGGTGATGCCGCCATGGCCATTGTCAACGCTATTGAAAAGGGCAGAATAGGAGAGTGCTATATTCTGGGCAATGAGAACCTGACCTATCAGGAGGCCTTTACCAAGATTGCCAACATTGTGGGAGTAAAGCCGCCGAAGCTACCCATTCCCTCGGTGCTCACCAAAGCCTTTGGCGGACTGGGAACCGTTTATGGAAAACTGACGGGAAGCACTCCCAACGTCAGCTACAAAATGGCCAAGGTTTCCTGCGATGGCCACTATTTCAGTGCCGCCAAAGCCGTTCGCGAACTGGAGATGCCCCAAACCCCCATTGATGCGGCCATCCGGGAATGTTTCAACTGGTTTAAAGAGCACGGCTACCTTCAGCGAAAATAAGCAAGGCAACATTCCAGCCTATTAGTCACTTCATTTCTTACGCTTGTTGAACCAGACAATAAACCCCGTAACGGGTAGTGATGCTGCAATCAGTGAGGCAAAGCAGACCAGTAACCGGCCCGGGAATGCCAGCACATTGCCGAGATGGATGTCATATACCAGGCCATGCATGGTATGAAAGAGCGTTGACTCGGCATGTGGCCCATTCTCAAAATCTCCCATTACTTGTTTGCCGGTGTATCGATCAAAATAATAATGATCGGTCGTCTGCACGCGCATACCCGGTTCACTGATGGCTACATTAATGGGGGCGGCTGGCTTATGGGGATTGCTGATTCGGATAAACCTGGTGGGATACTGTTGCTGAAGAACTGTGGACAGGCTATCGAGCAGGGCAAACTGATCAAAGTGATCTGTCGCAACGGCCCCCTGTTCATCGGAAGTTGGAGTGTCATAGGTGACCTCATTCTCTCCGGTAGTGGCTCGCAGGACTTCCCGTACTGGTTCAAACCCCCAGAACAGGCCGGTAATAACACTGAATATGGAAATCCAGGTAACGTAAAATCCCAGAACATTGTGCAGATCATAATTCAGTCGTTTGGGTGAAGCGCCCCACTTTATGGTAAACCGCTGCTTACGTCCGGCTTTGTTCGCTGGCCACCAGATTACCAGCCCGGTGATCATCATCAGGAGGAAAAGCAGGGTACCCCAGTGTACAATCTGCCGGCCAACATTACCCAGCATAAGGTTTCTATGCAGTGATTTAAGATGGTTTAGCCAACCGGCATTCATGTCCTGTAAGTGAAGTAGTTCGCCCGTATACGGGTTGAGAAAGGCGATATAATAGGTGCCGGGAGCATAGAGCAGCACCTCTGCGGCACTGGAGTGGTCTTTATAAAGTACCGTTCTGAAATCACCTTCCGGAAATGCTTCGGCCAGGGTGGTTTTGAGGGTGGAGACTGAAACAAAAGGTTGATCGCTGGGTTCAACCTTTTGCTTGTACAAAACGGTGCTGATCTCCGGCGCCCAGGTGTAAACCGCGCCGGAGAAGGCAATAACAAAGAAGAGTGCGCCCAGGACCAGACCAACCCAAAGGTGTAGCTGTCGGACGTACTTTTTTACTTTCATGTGCGGGAGCTTTTGTATAATTGTGAATTAATTTAGCAGATTTGCGTGTGGTAGGGTGAACGTGCCTGAAGGTTCCATCCCCATTTCCTGCTAAAGCTAACAACTCTTTTTCAGGAATGAAAGCCATGCTAAAAGCCATAAACCACGCCTGAGAGTTGCAAGGGAATTCGCTTAATTGCTAATTGCAAGCGAACAGCACGCTTTTCAACATGTTATAAGTCTACTGTATTATCAATATTGCTATGCTAACCGCCGAAACCATTACCCGATTTACCTTTCAGGAAGTAAGAACCGCTACTGAGAAAGAAGCCTTCCGCGAGCTCCCCTACCGTATTTATCAAAATGACCCTCACTGGATACCGTACATCCGGCAGGAGGTAGAAGCAGTATTTGATCCGAAGCAGAACACTTTTTTTACCCACGGACAAGCCGAACGCTGGATCATGAAAGACGCCAACGGGCAGGTAGTTGGTCGAGTGGCGGCCTTCATCAATGAGCGTAAAGCGAACACCTTCAAGCAACCCACCGGAGGCCTGGGTTTTTTTGAGTGTATTGATGATCAGGAGGCGGCTTTTGCCTTGTTTGATCAGTGTAAAGCCTGGTTGGCCGAACGAGGTATGGAAGCCATGGACGGCCCCATTAACTTTGGCGAAAACAATAAGTACTGGGGGCTGATTACTGAGAATTATGACTTACCGCCTTACTATGGCCAGAATTACAACCCGGAATACTATGTACGCTTTTTTGAAGCATATGGGTTCCAGGTGTACTTCAATCAGTATATTTTCCATAAGTTATTTGAGACCCCTTTGCCCGAACTCTTTCAGCGGCGGTCGGACCGGCTCAAGTCGCAGCCGCAGTACTCCATCAAGACCTACCAAAAAAGCAACCCGCTCAAATACGCCCGGGATTTTATGGAGGTGTACAACGATGCCTGGCAAACCCACGATAACTTTCAGGCCATGACCGAACAGCAGGCACTCAACCTGCTCAAACAAATTAAGCCAGTGGTTGATGAGCTTTTGGTGCATTTTGTGTACTACGAGGACAGCCCGATTGCTTTTATGGTGGCACTGCCCAACATTAACCGGCTATACGAAAAAGTGGGCGATAATATGAATCTGTGGGGAAAACTGAAGTTTCTGTACCACCAAAAGACCACCAGTGTCCGGGATTGTTACGGGGTAGCTTTTGGAGTAAAACAAAAATACCAGATGCGGGGCGTGGAGGGACTCATCTTTGACCACCTGCGAGAAGTCTGCTGGGAAGAAGACAAACAAAAACACAAGTACGATACCTATATCGTGACCTGGGTAGGGGATTTTAACCCGAAGATGGTTCGGGTGATGGAGGCTTTAGGTTGTGTGCGGGTTCGTACGATGGCTACTTACCGAAAGCTTTTTGATGAAACTGTTCCCTTTGAGCGATCTCCAATTATCTAAATGAAATCCTCGGTGTTGTAATAGAGGGTAGCTTTCAGGGGGGTATTGATAAGTTTCTCAGGTATGTGAGGCTTAGGTTTCACTGGAGAAAGGAATCAAATCAGCCGGATCAATAATAACCGTAACTGCCTCACCCACGGATAGTGTAGGACCCTGGTGAAAAGCCGTAACAAGTTGATTATTTGATAATTGCACAATTATCTCCTGGTAAAAGCCCTGATAACTCACCTGCTGCACTACGCCCGACACTTCGGTGGCCGACACACCGGTGCGGGGATTATTTATTCTTTCTGCCGGGATTAACCTCACACTTTCCGCACGAATTCCCATCCAGGGGGAGTCACTCTTAGAAAGTGCCGGATACCAACTCCGGTACTGTTTGGTGGGAAGTATTGTGATGATACCGAACAGTTGAGCGACGTAGGGGGTGCCGGGGTGTTGGTATATCTGCTGAGGAGAAGCGAGTTGCACCAGCTGCCCGGCTTTTAACACTGCAATGGTATCGGCAATTCCGAGGGCGTCGCGTGGTTCGTGGGTCACCATTACCATTGTCATCGATGATTCCTCCAGAAACTCAGCTATTTCAAATTTTAACTGCTGCTTGAGCAGGGCATCCAATTGGCCAAACGGTTCGTCCATCAACAATACGCGAGGTTCTTCTGCCAGGGCTCGGGCCAGTGCCAGCCGTTGCTTCTCTCCTCCGGAGAGCGTTTGTGGATACTGATGTTCCAATCCTGAAAGACGACAGCGGGCCAGTAACTCGGCTATACGTTCCTGACGATACTCCCGGTTGTAAGCACGCAACACATGCCAGAGGTTCTCATAAACACTGAGATTGGGCGATAGGCCGAAATCCTGAAACACCATGCGAATATCAGCATGCCCCGGTACCAGTCGTCGTGAAGGTGGGGGGAGGGGATTACCATCAAAAAGTACTTTTCCTTCGGTGGGTTCTAGGAGCCCGGCCAGGGTTTTAAGCAGGGTTGTTTTGCCGGAACCGCTTTCGCCTACCAATGAGATAATATGTCCTTCAGCAATGGAAAGGTTAATCTCTTTAAGCGCACTTTGCTGGCTTTCAGGGTAGTTTACAGAAAGAGATTTGGTTTCGAGTAATACGCACATGCAGTTACTGGTAGGGTGTCTACACAGTAATCAAAAAAGCGTAAAATTGTTATGAGCGTTAGCCTTTTACGAATTAATATTTACTGAGAGATGGGCATGGGGATTTAAAGATAATTGCTCATTGGTATACTGAATTAGCTGAATCTGGTCGCGCACATCATAAGTTCTGAGCTTATTTTCTTTAATATGGCTGCGAATAGCAATATTCTGATCTTCTAAATGAGGCATCACTTCCTTATTGAAACGGCTGGACCGAATGATTTGCCCATCTAAATACACGTAGTAATCATAACACAAAATGTGCGGGCTAATGCGGGGACCGCTTTTAAACGAATAGCGATGTTCGCTCTTATTTTCGAAGTAGGGATAAGGATTACGTTTGCGGAGGTACGATACTTCCCCCGAAACCACGATTTCAAAGAATACAGGAAGCGTAGCATAAGTAGTGGGGTGAAATTCAAATGACTTAAAATAATGCATCAGATCTTCCTGTTCATCAAAGTATCGGAAAGAGGAAATCTGAAATGCCGTAAATGTTTGTAATGGCGCATCTTTTTTCTCTCGGAACATGACCAGATCGTGGGCGTAATCATACCGCAATTCACCTTTCAGCAATTGATGTTCGTGTGTGATAATGATGCCCGATGACCAGGAAGTTTGGGTGGATGCAAACGTGCAGCTAATGATACTAAATAATAATATCAGAGTGGAGCTAAAAAAAACCTTCATATCAGTGTACCTATTGGCTGCTCTGTCAGATGCAGCATTGAACAAATACTGTCATGAAATGATGAAGCATCAATTTCATTATGTCTACCTAGTTTGGCTTACGATGTTTTTGTAAATAAGTTAACACGAAAGTAAATTATATTTTATTTTTACGATATATGTAAAATACAGCTCAAAACGGTATTAAATTACTATAATATCGCTTCATGGTTTAGCAGGGACACATAAAAAAAGACCGAACTTTTCAGCCCGGCCCCCTTATGATACAGAAAGATCTGTTCGATTCTAATACTCGCGGATATCAATGCGTTTCACCTCTTCTGGTTCTTCGCCATTGAATGGTAAAATCACACGCAATCGCCCGTTTTCATAGATCGCATCAATTTGTTCTCTGTCTACCGTTGGTGGAACGTCAAAAACCTGATTAAACATGGGAGTCATGTGGCGAGCAGAATCTCTGGTGTCGTCATTCATCATACTCTCATCACTTAGTACAGTATAGACAATTAGCTGATTTCCTCGTAAATAAATATTAAAAGAATCGCTGTGTACTGTCGGAGCTTTCACTTCGATGACCAGCTTGTCTGAATTTTTGGTGACATTTACCCGGGTGGTGGTTGTCCCACCCCCAATGGTATTGATGGTATCTATCTGGTGTATAAAATCTTTTAAAGCATTTTTCATAATATACCTCCTCAATTTTCTTCTACAATAGTTTTCGCAAACGATATACCATCCTGAAAACTATCAATATTAGCAGACAGAATGTCCTATATCTACTATTGTAACGACAAAATGACATACCAAGGTTGGGATAGAAGTATGTTTTTACCCAAAAACAATGGTAAATGCCATTTAACCGAAGCAAAACCGGGGGGCATTACTTGCGTAACTGCGTGGAAATCAGCGTAAAAAGACTTAAAAGGGTTAATAAAAATAAATCAAGGCGAATAGGGCCTACCATGGAAGGTATAATGTTAATTAAGGAAGCCAGGAAGATCAGTAATGCCAGTGCAGTGGCGAAAATAATCTCTACTCCCAGCTTTTTTTGTGATAATACGGCCGCCAGTATCATAGGAGCTAACATAGAAGTACCAGCAAAGCTTACCCGCGCCAGTAAGGCTAACTGATCACTTGCTACAATAGAAAAGCCCAGTGCCACAGCGGCAAAGCCGATAATAGCCAGTTTGGTTTTCCGCAGGATAATTTTCTCATTTCCGGAAAGCAGCGACCGTAATTCAGTACCCATGGCAAAAATCTGAGAGTCGGTGGTGGAAAGTCCGGCGGCTAACAGCCCAACTACCGCAAGGGCGGCAATAATACCAGGTTGCTCATACAGCAGCACCTGCGAGAGAAAATCGGCTGTGCTGGCTTCCGGATATCTTATGGCACCGTATAGTCCGATAAATGCGGTGGGTAAAATGACCAGAATAGCAAAAATTCCCACCGCTACTGCCATCAGATGGGTAGTTCGCAGGTTGCGTAAGATTACCAGCCGGATTGTTAACTGGGGTTGGGTGATAGGAATACACAGAATGACCAGAAAGGAGGCCAGCAGAAACTGCGGGGTGAAGAGGCCATTGGGCCCCGGGGTAGAAAGTAGTTCAGGATTGCTGGCCTGCACTTCAGCAAATAAGCTCTGGAGGTTATCGAAATGTTCAATACAACTAATTCCGATAATCCAACTGACTACGAGCAGGGTTAGTCCTTGTACGGCATCAGCGTGCATAATGGCTTTGAGGCCACCAATCTCGCTGTACGTTAACATCACTCCTACAATGACAATCGACCAGCCCCAAGGAGGCATGGCTTCGGGAAAAACAGCGGTTAGAAAGATGGCAATGCCGCGAATCTGAATAGCTACGTAGGGAACCAGAAAAAGAAACATGCCCGCAAAGCTCACGTAACCTGCCAGGCGGTTTTCGTAACAGTTTTGCAGTAACCCGGATACGCCTTTAAATCCTTTCTCTCTTACTTTCCGGCGCAAGTGGTAACCAAACCAGAGAATGAGAAAAACCATTCCCCCATCCGAAACCGCCAGGAAAATCCAGGCTCCGATGCCATTGGTTCGGAAGAAATCGGGCATACCCAGCAAGGTAAATGTGCTAAAGAGCGTGGCGGCGAAGGTGAGAAATCCCAGAATAACCCCGATGTTTGAGCCTGCTAGCAGGTAATCTTCGGTAGATTTATTACTGCGGAAAGAGCGGGTAGCGACAAAAGCCAGCATCCCCAGATATAGTGTGCCTAAAATAAAAACCCAAGTTGTCATATTACTCTTTCTCGTTTCGTCCGGGATGTACGCGGGTGCCAATATACGTTAGTAAAACAAATAGCAGCATTACTAAAAATGAAACCCAGAAAGTATAGGGAATACCAAAAAGCATGGGTTCAAATACCCCGGCTGGTATGACTAACGGAGTAAAAGTAAGTATGGTGAGACAGACTGCACCAGCAATGCAGAGATACCAGTAGGTTTTATTCGGGGTTGGCGACATAGGTTGCGTATGAAAGAATGAGTGATTGAGTAAATTATAGAATGATTGAAAATGTATCGATACATTCAGATCAATTGTCTTACATGTTAGTAGCTTTTAATTATAAAATATTCATTTGTTGCCGAGAGATAGCGGCACCTCTTTTTTAGCAAATTGCTCTTTCCCTGATTCTACTTTTCATTAAATAAGCTTGAATAATCGGCTCCAGCGGATTTTATGCAACCAATCGGCATTTTTATCATAAGAAAACCAAACCAGCACCGGTTTTCCGACGATATGGTCCTCGGGAACAAAACCCCAGAAACGAGAGTCCTCCGAGTTATGGCGATTATCTCCCATCATGAAATAATATCCCTGTTGGAATTCGTACTCGGTCACCGCTTGTCCATCTATAAATAACTTTCCGCCTTCCAAGGTAGCACCCACATCTTCATAATGCAAAATCGCCGGGCCATACAAGGCGAGGTTTTTTTCATTGAGCACCATATGATCCCCGGCTTTGGGTAAGTATATCGGACCATAATAATCGGTGGTCCAGCCTAAAGATTCTTGTTGGGGGTATAGATAATTGCCCATCGTCTGCGGCTCGTAAACAATTTCCTCAATAGCCGCTACAAAGGGCATATCGCCTAGTTGACGGGCAGCTTCCGGCTCCGCATTAATCTGGTAACCACCCGATACCAGAGAATATTCATCAATACCCAGACGACGAAATATGCGGGGGTGAATTGTTTGCGTGGTAGATACTCGGTAGCTTGTTTGCATATGTTCCGGCTCAGCAAGCAATTTTCCATTGACCAACACATCAGTGGCACGAATTTCAAGCGTATCTCCCGGTAGCGCGATACATCGTTTTACATAAAAAGTTTTCATATCTACCGGACGTTCCCATTCAGGCGGGTAATGAAAAACCACTGCTTCATTACGTTTAAGCTCACTAAAGCCCGGAAGGCGATAATAGGGCAACTGTACCCAATCCAGGTATTCGGGAATATCGGTGCCTGGCAGGGTTTGGTGAATCAGGGGCAATTGCAATACCGTGCGGGGAGTGGTGGTTCCGTAGTGCATTTTGCTCACAAACAGATGGTCGCCAACCAACAGGGATTTTTCCATGGAAGAAGTCGGAATGGCGAAGGCTTCCATAAATAAACCACGGATGAGCGTGGCAGCAATGACCGCAAACATGATAGAGTGAAACCACTCCCGAAGGACGCTTTTTTTCTGCTTAGATTTTTTTTTCATGCTGGTATATATTAAAGTCGAGGAATCGTCAGTCCGCCGTCAACCATGATCGTTTGTCCGGTGGAGTAGGGGAAATAGCCTTTTGCCAGTGCCACTACTGCCGAGCCAACATCTTCCGGATAGCCCCAGCGGGGTTGCACACAAAGGCCACCTTCAATCATTCGATCATATTTTTCCGTTACACCGGAGGTCATATCTGTTTTAATGACACCAGGGCGCACATCGTAGACTGGAATACCATATTCGCCCAGTCGGGTGGCAAACAGTTGAGTAAGCATACCCAGCCCGGCTTTAGAAATACAGTACTCGCCTCGATTAACCGATGCTACAGTGACTGAGATAGATGAAATGGTAATGATGCAGGCAAAGAAATCCGGATCGGCCTGTCGTTGCTCAATCATCCAGTTGGCCGCTTGTTGGGTAAGGAAATAAGGCCCCTGCAAATTGGTCTTTACCACGTACTCAAAACTCTCTTCAGAAGCTTCCAGCAAGTCTTTCCGTTCTTTGGGAGCTACTCCCGCATTATTAACCAGTACATTCAACTGTCCGTAATGCTCACGAATCTGCTGGAGCATGCGTTGACGATCTTCGGTTTCAGCAATATTACCCTGGCAATAAATGGCGTCGTTTCCGTGTTGTTTAAGTTGTTCAACGACATCCTGCACCGCCTCAGCCGGGCGCATTCCATTAATAGCCACATCATATCCCGCTTTGGCCAAAGCTTCCGCGATCCCAAACCCAAGTCCCCGGCTACCTCCGGTTATAAAAGCTACTTTTGGAGTTGAGACTTCGGAAGTTTCGAAAACTTCCGAAGTCTTGTGGTCATAAATATCTTCATTCATTATCAAATACGTTATTAGCAATTACCGATGGCTTAAAGCATTGATGAAAAGTTTCAAATTGATGTCTACCTCCAAACCATTCTAAGACTTCTCGCCGTTTCAGGAGCGTACTTTTGTTATTTACAAGGGCTTTATACGAACTGAAAACCCATGTATCAAGCGAATCAGATAGCCCTGCTTTTACAGGATTGTAATGAATGTAGGCAATAATCTGAGAAAAATAGGCTGAATCAGATACCTCTTTGTGTTTATACTTACTCTGAAACAAGTTGCCTTGCCGATTAAATGCTTTGTTGACAGCCTTGGAATAAGAAATAAACAAGTTTTTTAACGCCTTCTCAACATCCGAAAGTGTTCCCGTAGAAGCACCCCTTGAGTTTACTTTGTTTAGTTTTCTAATTCTAACAAAAATATGAAAGTGGGTAGGCATTAAACAGTAGGCGAAAGTATCTATAAAGTCAGTAGCGTATTCGGAGTAGCGTTTTAAAAAGAAATGGTAGTTTTCAGTAGTTTTAAAAAGCAACTCTTTGTTGATGCTACGGTTGTAGATATGATAGTATTTACCTTCCTCAAAACGCATACGCTACAAGTTAGTGATAGATAGATTTTGAAGTGAAGACTTCCGAAGTTTTCAAAACTTCTGAAGTCTTCCGAGGTTACCCTTCCAAAGAAGGAACATCTACCCAGCAGCGTTTCTCCCAGCTTTCTATGCCTTTTTCGGCTAACTGTACTCCTTTGGCGCCTTCCAGCAGGGTATAAGGGAATGGTTCGTCTTTCACTACGTGGCGCAGGAACATCTCCCACTGTACCTTGAACGCATTGTCGTGGTGCTCCTGTTCGGGTATTTTCGACCAGCCATCGTAAAAATCTATCGGTTGGGCAATATCCGGGTTCCAGACCGGCTTGGGAGTGTTGCCATAGTGCTGAATCCAGCATTCGCGTAGTCCGGCCACGGCAGAACCTTTGGTGCCATCAATTTGTAAGGTGAGCAAATCATCACGACGGACACGAACGGTCCAGGATGAATTGAAGTGGGCGATAATGCCTCCCTCCAATTCAAATGTGGCATATGCCGCATCATCGGCCGTGGCCTGATAGGTATTGCCCTGTTCGTCAACCCGTTCGGGGATGTGGGTAGCTCCGAGACAGGACACGGCTTTTACGCTACCAAATATGTGATCCAGCACATATCGCCAGTGGCAAAGCATGTCTACAATAATGCCGCCATCTTCCTCTTTTTTATAATTCCACGAAGGACGTTGAGCCGGAATGGTGTCTCCTTCAAATACCCAATAGCCAAACTCACCCCGTACAGATAAAATTTTACCAAAAAAGCCATTTTCGATCAGCCTTTTCACTTTCACCATACCAGGTAGCCAGAGTTTGTCCTGCACTACGCCGTTCTTTACTCCAAGTTTTTGGCAAACATGGTAGATATCCAATGCCGTTTGCGTATCGGTTGCAGTGGGTTTTTCGCAGTATACGTGCTTTCCGGCAGCTGCAGCCTGACGCACCGCTTCAGCCCGTCGGCCCGTCGTTTGCGCATCAAAATAGATAGAATACTGATCGTCCTGCATGACTTCGTCCAGGTTGGTGGTGTATTTCTCCACTCCGGATCGCTCACACAGCTCCTGCAGTTTTACGGCATTTCGCCCTACCAGGATCGGGTCAGGCATAATGACTTCGGTAGGACTGATTTTTACTCCCCCTTGCTTGATAATTTCAACAATGGAGCGCATTAGGTGTTGGTTGGTGCCCATCCGGCCGGTCACGCCATTCATAATAATGCCTACACGATGGGTCGTAAGTTCGGTGCTCATAGCTCTTTTTTGCAGATTGTTTCTAATGATGATGAAAGTGAGCGTTCAAGTTAGTGCACTAAACCTTTTTCTGCAAAGAAAATATCATGGTGGTAGGTAAATATATGGGTTTAAGATTCTTTTCCTGCTAGTTCCAACGGATGGTGGAAAAAAAGGTCAATGATGAAATGGGATGATAATGAATACTATACATGGCATTTTATTGAAAATATGCCTTGCAATGATATGGATGAGTTGCCAGGAGGATGAAGTCATCCGAGACCCGAACCGAGACTTTCCTGAAAATGCTTAGATCATTGCCTATTATTACTTTAGGATTCGAGGTGCGTGATTAAAACAGCGTAAGCACTCCGTGGGCGATGTGTTGCTCATGCTCCAGCAACCATTTTTTGCGCCATAAGCCACCGCTGTAGCCCGTCAGGGTGCCATTGGCTCCGACAATACGGTGGCAGGGCACAATAATGGTGATCTGATTTTTTCCGTTGGAGAGCCCGACCGCGCGCACACTTTTTTCATTTCCTATCCGGCGGGCCACTTCCAGGTAGGTATTGGTTTTACCAAAAGGGACTTTCTGTAAGGCATTCCAGACTGATTGTTGAAAAGGAGTGCCCTCCTGTTGCAACGGAAGGCTGAAAGTCCGTCGCCATCCGGCAAAATACTCATCCAGATGGGTAGCACAACGCCGCAACAGGGCCGGAGCTTCGGGGGCCTTGGTTACTTCTTCAACCATATCAGGATTCATGTCAGCGTACCGTATTCCCGTGATGAACCGCTCATTCCCGCTGATCAACAGATCACCAAGGGGAGAGGGGTGGGAAATGGTATAAATGCGCATGGTCTCAGACGTGCTGCTGATAGGCTTCAATGATCATCTTCAGGAACTCGGACTGATCCATATCCCAGTAGCGGTTAGAGAAAATTTCTACCTCAATCATACCATCAAAACCAGCTTCTTCCACCCATTCCCGGATCTGGGGCACATTGATACAGCCTTCTCCCATCAGGCCACGGTCTAGCAGAAAATCTTCAGTAGGCACCCGCCAGTCGCATACATGAAAGGCGGAGAGGTTACCATTCCGGCCACAGCGCATGATTTCCGATTGCAGAGTATCATCCCACCAGAGGTGGTAGACATCTACCGCAATGCCCACCCAGGGCGAATCAATGATTTCAGCGATGTCATTGGCCTGAGCCAGGGTATTGACGGCCGAACGGGTATCGGCGTACATAGGGTGCAGCGGTTCAATGGTGACTTGCACCTGATTGGCTTCTGCATGGGGTAAGATTGCTTCAATACCTTCGCGGATTTGTTGCCTTGAGGCGGGCAGTGACTGTCCCGGATCAGCTCCGCAAACCAGTACGACCATGGGAGCCCCCAATGCGGCAGCTTCATCAATGGCTTTTTTATTCTCATCGATAGCCGCCTGACGTTTTTCAGCACTGGTAGAAGGAAAAAATCCACCCCGGCAGAGCGAAACCACGCTAAGTCCGTGATTGCGTAGCCGGTCGCCGGTCTGGGCGATATTCCGGCCTTCCAGGGCATCACGCCATACGGTGATGCCTTGTACGCCCGCTTCAGCAAAGCGTTCGGAGGATTCTTCAATACTCCAGGGCTTGGTGGTAATGGTATGAATACAGAGTTGAGAAAGATCTTTTAAAGGAGCCATAGGTTGGGATAAACTAATGAGCTCCAAAATTACAAAAGGAATCAGCTTCCTCCAGCATCCTACTCAGGTTTTCTCAATATTTAGCTAAGCGAATGAGCCGGAGCATGGGAGTGAGCTGTCATTTCCCCAAGATTTTTCATCATTCTGACGTGAGACCTCAAAGCGTCAACAAAAGTGAGTTTTTCGTGATATGGTAACTGAAACTCTTTGGCCGTTTGCTCTACGATCGGAGAGATGTTTTCGTAGTGGATATGACAAATATTGGGGAACAAGTGATGTTCTATCTGAAAGTTAAGCCCTCCAACATACCAGTTGAGCAGACGATTCTTCCGGGCAAAATTGGCCGTTGTCTCTAGTTGATGAACCGCCCAGGCCGCCTCGATATTTCCTTCTTCGTTTAGCAGGGGCTGTTCTACTTCTTCCACGATGTGGGCCATTTGAAAGATCATGGTAAGAATGTATCCGGCAGTAAGGTGCATGGCGACAATCCCAATCATTACCTGCCACCACACCAGCGGAGTGATCATGATGGGGAGGGCGACAGTAAAAAACAGATAAAGTACCTTGGTCACGATGAGCTTACTGAGTTCAGCACTAAACTTGGATTTTTGACGCTTGATCATACCGGTTTGTCGGTAGTTGAGCAGTTTTATCAGGTCGCTGATGATGAAAAACAGCGTATTGAAGCCATAAAGAAAGAATACATATAAGTGCTGATAGCGGTGAATCCACTGAAGAGGCGCGTGTTTACACAGTCGGATGACCAGCTTGGTCCGAATGTCATCGTCCAGGCCATGAATATTCGTATAAGTATGGTGCAGCACATTGTGCTGGATTTTCCAAACAATTGGATTCGCCCCAATAAAATAGGTAATATAACCCACCCATTGATTTACCGTAGGATTACGAGAGTAAGAACCATGCAGGGCATCGTGCATCACACACATGCCAATACCTGCTTTGCCTACTCCCATCAGAATGGCGAATGGCAATAACCACCAGGCATTCACGGGTAAAGTGAGTATGGCAGCATAGGAACCCAGGTACAATAAAGACAACACAATGGTTTTTTGCACCATTGCGCTGTTTCCATAACGGGAAATGCCTTGTTCCTTAAAATAATGATTTACGCGTTTGCGTAATGTAGGGAAGAATTCTGATTGTTCGGCATCAACAAACCGAGTTTGGTAGTTCATATGATAGTTGGTAAATAATGACTGACTATAACACGCAATCAAGAAAGATGGGCCTAATTTGGTAGAGGAGAAACTCCGTCTGGTGGGCAAAAATTCCTAGCGGCAGTATTAATTTATTAGCGTTTTATTATGGAACGCTACTCCGATACTACATATTGTTAAAGGTTAATGTTCATAATTTCTGAAATATAAACAATTTTACTTCTAATCAATGTATTCTTCTTTTTTGACCAGGGTGAAATACTTTTCGTCAGAGATAATATAGCCCTGATCATAACAAAAGTAGTAAGTGGTACCACTTTTGGTTTGATATATATTGGTATAATAGTTGAAATTGAAACCTTTTCGCGCCAGTACATCCCGGCGAATGCGGGCTTTTCCTTCCGGATTAAGTTCGGCCAGAATGCGACGGTTCTTTCGCAAAGCATTATTGATATTGCGAATCAGTTTGTTGGCGTCACTGTTAAGCCTGTTGTGGTAGCTGTTGCGGCATTGATCCGAACAAAACTTTTGATCCATGCGCCCTCGAAGCAGGGTGCCGCACTCCAGACAGGCTCGCTCTTCCGTGCTCATAATGTCACTGGGTTTAGGTGGTGCTGTAATAATTTACTGATCTTACGGGCGTGGGTAACCACCATAAAATGCCCTCCACCCTTGATAGGGGTGTAATTCCGAACGTAGCGAATGGGGAAAATCCGATCTCCCGTCCCGTGCAGGTGTATTAATGGGGCAGTTATGCGGCTGCCTTGCCAGCACATGAGGGCACCGATGGCCCAGCGGGCAAACACTTCGTCGGTATCATTGATAATATTTTTGAGCAATCCCTTTTGCCGATCCGAGACGGCATCAAACCAGTAAGGGGCTAGCCGAAGGGCCAGGGGTTTGAGCCCCCGCAACGGCAGCAATCCATACATCTTTGTTCGCCGAATCAATCGCAGTCCCCAGCTTAGTTCATTCGGGGATTTAACGCAGGAAATTAGAAAAACCCGCTCACAGGCAATTATTTCCGCCATTGCTTGTGCCACAATTCCTCCAAACGACAAGCCGACCAAGGTTACGGGCCGAGTGGTATCAATCTGGACAATCAGCCGGGCGGTATATTCTTTCAATGATTCGTTGTGCAGCGGAGGTATCCAGCGGATAAACCGTTTCTCCACACTTGGCAATTTAATGTAGCGGAAAGCCCGCTCGTCGGCACCCAAACCGCTGATAAAATATACGATCATTCGCTAGTTTTCGGGGTACCAGGCCCGCAGGCGTACCTCAATGTTTTTGTTTTTGGAATTTACCAGTTCCTTAAATTTCTCAACATCATTCAATCCATCCGGGCTCCGGTAATGAAATGGGTAGATCACTTTGGGTTGAAATTCCAACACGGCATCGGCTGCCTGCTCAACGCTCATGGTATAGGGCGGGTTCATGCAGACAAAGGCAACATCGATGTTCTCCAACGCCCTCATTTCTTCCGTATCGTGGGTATCTCCCGAAATGTACACGGTTTTATCGCCGAAGCTGAGCAGATAACCGTTACCACGTCCTTTCACATGGCGGGAATCGGCGGTTTCGGGCAAATTGTACATGGGAGTGGCCTCAATTGAAATGCCTAATTGATCAGTTGTTTCCCCATTTCCGATAATCACCAGTTGCTCCTGGAAGGCTTCCGGCAACTCGTCGGCCACAGCCTGGGGGACCACCATCATGACGTTAGAGGTTTCAATAGCTTCCAGCGTTTCCGGGTTCATATGGTCGCCGTGGATGTCGGTGATCAGGATCAGATCCGGGGTATCCACCCCGGCAAAAGCTTCGGCTCCGCCGTACGGGTCTACGTAAATGGTCTGCTCGTTCCAGGTGAAAGCCACCGTGCCATGCAGGATCGGCTGGATGGTCACTGGGCCTTCGCTGGTTTCTAATTGGTCGGAAGAAGCCATCTGGGCCGTAGCCGCCAGCGAGATCAGGCTAAAAAACAAAGTGGATATTCGGAATAGATTCATGGCATTGGTAGATACATAGGATTTTAACATGGGGGTATTTCTTAGGTTTGTAGGGGTTATTTTTCTTAATGTTGGCTAACGACCGATGCGAGCCACAGGCCGAGCTTATTTGCGTTTTCTGCTCGTATTTCATTATCAGGACTTAAAGTGTAAATCATGCAAATTGATTATCAAACAAGGCTTGTGGCAGAACGATGTTGGCAGTAGCCTTATCACTTAATCATATTTTTTAAACCTTCCTTAGCAAATTTCAGCTCTGAGCTATTTATTTGATGAATTTCATAGGTTTGAACCCCATCAATTTTATTTTCCGTCAATTCTTGTCCAGGTTTTACTGACAATTCATCAATTTGAGTTATTGGTATATGAAATTTAACTGTGTCAATATTGGCAAGTTGTAGACTCTGTTTGAAATCTATTTCGACCTTTACAAAAAAATCAATTGTGTCCATTTTGAATTTCAATACTCCTTCTGAAATTGATTCTGCCTTGAACGTCTCAATCAGCTCATTTGTTATTTCAGTTCTCCTTTTCGGAAAATATTTCGTATCGAGATAATAAAATAAGGACTCTATTAATCCCACAAAAAGTAGAATAGCAATTAGCCGTGTTCCTCCTAAAAAAAGGATTGCAAAAGCTACAATTACCAAGATTAGTAAATGGCCGATAAAAAACCGTTTAAAATAGACTTCCATATTATTATTGGTTACTGCCAACAAATAAATATAAGTAATTCGTTACCCATTTACAACCGTTTACAAACATTTACATACGAAAGTAAATGGGTAACTCCCGACTCGGCGGTGCGTCCTGCCGTTACTTTGCTGACATCAATTCAATGTTCAACACCAAAATGTAACCGTTATGAACGCACTGAAGAATCACGTACAACTGATCGGGAATTTAGGACAAGACCCGGAAATAAAGCAACTGGAAAGCGGCAAAACGCTGGCGAAATTCTCGCTGGCCACCTCCGAATCCTATAAAAATAAAAAAGGCGAGCAGATCAACGATACCCAATGGCATTCCATCATCGCCTGGGATAATCTGGCGCAGATTGTGGAGAAATACCTGCACAAAGGCAAGCAGGTGGCGCTGGTCGGGAAGCTCAACCACCGGCAGTACGAAGACAAAGAAGGCATTACCCGTTACGTGACCGAGATTATTGCCAGCGACCTGATGATGCTGGGTAAGCGGGAGAACGCCGCTGAAGAGGAATTGCCGTTCTAGGCAATAGTGCGAATTATATTTCTCAGGACTTCCTATGTTTCAAATTTTTGGGAGTCCTTTTTTTGTGCAACACTAAAATTTTTCCCCGGGCAGACCTGTTTCTCAGATTTGGTTCGTCTTTTACCCAGTTCGCTATTTGGCACCGGCAGTGAATTCCTTCATCAAGGCTTAACATAAAAAGGTTGCGATCCAGTTACCCGCTGATTACCTTCGTCCGGATTCCAGTTATAGGGGAGGTACGGAAGGGTGAGCAGAGACCTGTTACCGGAATGTATAACCAGACCAACAAACACTACCACCAATAAGGCTATGGCACCCTCCACACTTCTTGTCTTCCAACCTGCGCGATTATTCTTTTATACAATCCTGCTCTTTTTTATCACCGTTAGCGTAGCGTTTGCTCAGAACCCTACCGGCATTGAGCATGTGCTGATCATCGGAGTAGACGGACTAAGCCCGGAGGGTATCCGACAGGCCAATACCCCAACCCTTGACTCCCTGATGGCTCACGGAGCTTCTTCCATGCAGGCGCGGGCGGTCATGCCCTCCAGTAGTAGCTCCAACTGGGCCTCTATGATCATGGGGGCATCGCCCGATGAGCATACGGTTACCAGCAATGCCTGGGAACCGCAGGATATTGCGGATACCACCCTCTGCGATGGTGAGCCGGGACAGTTATGGCCAACCGTTTTCCGAATTGCCCGCGAGCAACATGCTGATGCTGATATTGCCTGTTTTCACGATTGGAGTGGGTTTGGGCGACTCATTGAACCGGGAGTACCCACCATGCTGGCCGATACCCGGGGAGAAGATCGTACGGCGGAGGCTGCGTCCGAGTATTGGGTGAACCACACTCCGATGCTGATGTTTGTGCACCTCGATCATGTAGACCATGCCGGGCATTCTCACGAGTGGGGATCGTCTGAATACTACCAGGCAGTTGAAAAAGCTGATCAGTTGATTGAGGGCATTATGAATGCAGTGCGGACCTCGGGGACTGCCGAAAATACGATGGTGATCGTTACCGCTGACCACGGCGGGTTGGGAACCGGCCACGGCGGGGATACCCCCGAAGAGCGCACCATTCCCTGGGTTGCTGCCGGAGCATCCGTCAATACGGCTCATACCATTACCCAGCCCATTGAAACCTACGATACCGCCGCCACCATTGCCTACGCTTTGGGACTCACTACTCCCAACTGCTGGATTGGCAAGCCCGTGACGGAGGCGTTTGTGTCAGCCAGTGCCGAAGAGGGAAACGAAGAGAATTAAATTCAACTGTGTGAAGATTATACTAACGAGAAGATGATTTGCCAAATGGGATGGTGACACTTAGCCAGGGGACAGCAACGAAAGCATCTATGCTGCCAACCGGAATAAATAAACCGTAATCCAGGGACGCGGCTCTGCCAATGATGGATCGCCCTCCCAATGATACCAGCAAAACGATCTCATCTCCGGCATCCAGGAAATAGTTTTCGGTAAGGAGAAAGGTTCGCTCACCGACTCGGCTAATCCCTCCCAAGGTGATCAGCGGGACATCGGCCCATTCGCCATCTGCAAATCCGTATCCCAGCCCAATCGTGACGTTTCGGTCACGGGAGCCAAAAGTACTTACTCCGTAGGCAACGCCGAACGAGCTGGAGTAGTAGCCAACCGTGGTGCCAATGAGTCCGCCAATGCCAATGTTGACCTGCTCCGGACTGACGGGAATGGATACCTTCGGGGTAATCCAGAACGGAGTGTTCGAGCCGGCAAATAGAAAAAGGGGGATGGTACCGACGCCCAGCGAAAAATGGTCCGTAATTCCTACGTTGGCCTGATTGAATAGGACCCAGGTATTCTGATAATACCCTTCGCCCTGGGCAAGGTTGTAGCCATTAGGGGCGAAGAAGTAGCGCGTGGTGTGCGGTTGCCGCTCTCGGAGTCTTCGCGTCTGTTGTTGCATGCGCTCCGGCCCCAGTTGTTCCATAGAAACAATATCTTCTTGTTGAATGGTGATCTCGCCCAGGTTCCGGGTACGTAAGTGAAGCTCCTGATTGTCCTGACTGAGTAGCTCGCCGACGTATTCATTGCCATCGTTGGTTTTTACCAACCATAAATAAGTTGAATCGCTGGTCACCTGGGCGAAAAGATAGGGCCAACTGATGATTTGTAGACCAAGAAAAAAGAGGCAAAACGTCAGGTAGCGCATGTAGTTTTGGGTTTACAAAAACGCATGACAAATCAAATGCCAGATCATCGCTGAAATCGACGTAATTCAATAATAAAAAAGCCGAAAGGAAGTCATAAGCAGATCCTTTCGGCTTAATACGCTATGGAGCGCGCAGATTATCTTGAAAGAGAAAGTAAATCCGCCTGGATATTGTACCGGCTGACCAACTCCTGAGTATATTTCTTCTTTCCGTAAGGGACTAGCAGAAAAAATTTGCCATTTTTAAGCTGAGCAATATTGGAGAAAAGTTTCCATTTGCTTACTACAGATTGCTCATGCTCTTTATCGCCTTCTACTACTTTAAAATAATCTTTGCCTAACAGCGTTTTGGCAGTAAGGTCAGGAATGATTTCCTCATCCGTATTTTGCTGAATAAATTTGCCAGGCTGCTCATAATCCGGATGATTTGCTTTAATTTGATCGTACCCCTTGCGCTCCAGTAAGGTGATAGCTTTCTCAATAAAGCGGGTTTGTTTCTCTTCTGCACTCATGAATTTAGTGTTAATTAATAGATAAAAATGGATGATACTGCTGAATAGGGAGTCCAGCAAACAGGGACTCTGAAATTTAGCAAACTCAATGATAGACAACTATATAACTTTATCACTAACCAAATAGTTCCGTTGTAATAACATTTCTTTTAGTTAAGTGTTTAACTAACTAAATTAAACGCCTCTTTCATCGCCTCAGCGGTAGTCGCTACGGCTTCTGGGTTGGGCATGTCCCGAAGGGCCTGATTGAAAGGTTCCGCCCGTACCGGCCCGTCAAAGCCAATGGTAATAAGGGCTTCCAGAAAGGCTTTGGCATCAATAATGCCGGTGGCCAAAGGTAGTTCCCGCTGCCCGTCAATTTGTTCTACTGCCGTGCGGCCCTCGTGGGCATCGTTGAGGTCTCCGGCTACCACATCTTTGTTGGAAAGCGTCAAAATGTCTTTTACATCCTCTTCGGCGGTGAACCAGTGGAAGCTATCCAGCACCACCCCAACATTGGGCTGGCCAATTTCTTCAATAAGGGCCCGGGTTTCTTCCAGGGTGTGAACAAAGGCGTATTTTTTGGCATCTCGCAGGGTTTTCGGGCCTACATACTCTAACCCTAAGCGTATTTGATGATCCTCCAGGATCTTACTAACTTCTCGCAGCCGTTCGGCATGCTGCTTGAAATTCTTCAGGTAGTTGAGTTCCGCGTGGTTCGGCATGATCCAGGTGCTCATGCGGGTAACCTTGGCCTGTTGTAGTCCTAAGGCTGCTTTGGGTAGGGCTTTTAGTTCAGTGCGGAAGGTGTCTTCATCGGTACGGAATTGTACGGGCAGGCCGGCTACTCCCCAGCTGATGCCTTTCTGCTGCATATCATTTAATAATGCCTGACTATCCTCTTGGGAAAGCTTAGCCAGATAATCCGGAAAAGGGGTGACGGCCTCGAAGCCATATTCTGCGGCATACGCAATGAGTTGTTTCTGGTCGGCACTCACACCAATGGCTCCCGGGTCCAGGCTCATGGTGAATTTTCGTTGCTGAAGGTGATGAACGGTTTCCCTGGGTAAAACGTAAGGAAGAGAGAGGGCAGAAGCGGTTGCCAGGCCAGATTTTTGTAGAAAATGTCTTCGATGCATAGTGTAGGTTCGTAATTTCCGCCCGGAAAGTTAGGGCATTTTTTCCAAAACTTTGTTAGTAAGCGAAAAGTTTATGATCGGGCAGGGGAAAGCGGTCCTGATATTGATCCGCTGGAATGTTAATCTATTTCTTTTTGTAAAAACCCTAACCGTGTTATTTTGCACCCTGCACGAAAAATGATACAAAGCCTGAAACATTCTGTGGCAGATTAGTTATTGGATAGTATATTTACCGATAAATAGCTACTATGGGATTACTCATCTTCTTTTTCGTTCTTTCTATCACCATCTCTTTCCTGTGCTCTATCCTGGAGGCAGTATTGCTAAGTGTGACCCCTTCGTATGTGAACCGGCAGGTGCAGGAGGGCACTGCCACCGGGTTAGCGCTAAAGTCCTATCAGGAAGATATTGACCGGCCCCTTTCCGCCATTCTGACCCTCAATACCATTGCCCATACCGTAGGAGCCATTGGAGTGGGTGCCCAGGCAGGGCATGTATTTGGAGACAGCGAACTGAGTCTGGGTTTTACCTCTATTTCTTTTGAGTCCATCATTGCGGCCGTGATGACACTGGCCATTTTGATTCTCTCGGAGATTATTCCAAAGACCATAGGGGCGAATAACTGGCAGAGCCTGGCTCCTTTTACAGTACGAGCCCTGCGGGTGCTGTTGCTGATCCTCAAGCCTTTTGTCTGGCTGAGCCAGGTCATAACCAAGCGCCTGAAGAAGGAGAAAGGGCGCAGCGTACTGAGCCGGGCCGATCTCACCGCCATGGCCCAGGCCAGTCTGGAAAGCGGAGCCATTGATTCCGGAGAGTCAAAAATCATTAAAAACCTGCTGCGGCTGGAAAAGCTGACGGTGCGGGATGTCATGACCCCCCGGGCCGTGATGGTGATGGCGCAGGCCTCGCTCACCCTGAGTGAGTACTACGAACAATACAAACCCATGCAGTTTTCCCGCATCCCGATTTTTAAAGATACCCAGGACCAGATCATCGGCATGGTGCTGAAAGATGCGGTGCTGCGGGGGCTGGCTGAAGACCAGCATGAGCTTACTTTGATGCAGTTGCGGCGCGACATCCAGTTTGTGCGCGATACCGAGAAACTTCCTCGCTTGTTTGATCAGTTGCTCAATCAGCGAGAGCACCTGGCCATTGTGAATGACGAATACGGTACCGTGGTGGGACTGGTAAGTCTGGAAGACGTACTGGAAACATTGCTGGGGCTGGAAATTATGGACGAGAGCGACACGGTAGAAGATATGCAGCGATACGCCCGGCAGCAGTGGGAGAAACGCGCTAAGGGGCAGGGACTGACCAGCTGAGGGCTAGCAGCAGAGAAATAACCAGCAGTAAGCCTGGCATGGTACGCTTTAAGCGTTGTTGCTGGGGTGCTGCCAAGGTAGGTTTAGGCATCAGTCTATGAGAAAAAAGCAGAAACTTTGCACCAAATTAGTATAAAAGGTTCTTTGGAAGCAGATAGGCGCAACCTTTGAAGAAAACTTGACTGCAAAAACACCGGTTTTTCGTACGCCAAAGTTACATTGGGATGCACCCGCTTTCGGAATTCGTACGCCAAAGTTACACCGGGGTGGCTCAGAAGCAGTATATCTTACTTCGTAAGTACATACAGCTATCATTATTCCAAGAAAAAGTGGCTTTTATCACTTCAATACCGGGATATCATTAGAAAATGCCGGTAAATACCCAAAACCTTACCCAACTAGGGTATCCCGATGAAATACTAAAAAAGGGATGCCTACTGGTCGTAGCTTTGCAGGCAGCTATTCAGATTAATTTTGACAATGGAACTAATACAGGAACTAGACGCGCTTCATTTGATGCTGAGCAATGCTCGCCAACATGCTATCATTCATCCCCAACTCGCCCGCTACGGATACGATGATCTTAAAATTCAGCAGGGTCTCGATATATTAACGCGTATCCGGGAACAGCAGCGTATTCAGAACGAGGAGTATGCCGAGTGTAACCTGGCCAGCAACCGTCTGAAAGTAGAATTCAAAAACCTGCGCCAGCAATTTACCGATCACCGTACCCTGGCTTCCATTGCCCTGCGGTCAGATGAAAATGCTTATCTGCAACTTCGCTTACACATTGTGCAGGAAAAAAAGATGGTGCCCTGGCTGGAGCAGGTAAACCATTTTTACGATACAGCGGCTCTGCATCAAAAACAACTGTCTCGTTTCGGGCTTACCAAAGCTCAGCTTGAGCAAAGCAAAAACATGCTAAACAGTATTCAGGAGAAGCGGCAGCAGCATCTCCGGCATAAAGGCAATGCCCAGCATGCCACCCACAGCCGCGATCTTACCCTGGATTCTCTGCGTAAGTGGAACCGTAGCTTTCGGGCAGTGGCGCGCGTAGCCTTAGAAAAGGAACCCCAACTGCTGGAATCCCTCGGCATTGTGGTCGCCTCTAAATAAATACTGCCTCAGCAAATAGTGATCTTGGCCAGGGGTAGTCAATCACAAATCTATTATCTCGAAGGAGGTGGGAGTGCTGACTCCATCTTCAACGGGTGCTGGAGTCATTGGTCAATATTTCAATTAACCGTCTCGCACAAAAAAGCATTTGCCCCCACCGCTCGTAACCCATAGTGCCCGGTAAGGGGCATGGCTACGTCAGACAGCAGGGGCAAACCCATTGCACGATCGGAATCAGATGCTTTTGCCAAATGGGTATCGGAGGTGATTATGGTAAATGCGGTGGTTCAAGGTCAATAGCGGCGTTTCGGATTTTGACCCGTGGTGCACCGTATTGGTATAGCCAGCCCATGATTCCATTCTCACCCCGACAGGCATCCGTATGCAATCGCTATTGGTTTTGGATGATCTGGATACTCAGCCCATTGGTATTGCCGGCAGGAGTATTCGTAAACCCGCGGGCGATTACCGTGTAAATCCTTCCGGAAATCAGTTCGGCATCGGGTACTGATACCAGCGTGTCATCTTCTCCGGCGGTTTTCAAAGCCAAAGCGTAGGTATCAGCATCAACCTCGGTAAAATCAGTGGCCTGCTTAAACTCCTGGTTGGTAAACAGGAGCGAATCCTCGCCTACCGAAAAGTCTAACGCGGGAGCATCCGGAGATAGTTGAACAAAGCGTACCAATGCCTTGCCAGATTCAGGCGTATCCGCCTTATCTTCCACAATCAGGGTTGATAAATCCGCGAGATCATTGATGACAAACACCGAATAGACTTTGTTTTCCTGAAAATCAAAGGTTGTATCAGCCAGTACATTGCTGGCATTGTACGCATTGAAAGCCAGTTCTCGTTCTCCGGTATAGAACTGCCGGTAGTTGGCAAAGTCCGTATATTCCAGTGGTTCGTTGAAAATGGGTTGATCATCCAGTACTACATCCAGATCCGGGGCGTCGGGTGAGGCATGAAAAATGGACACATAGGCTACGGATATAGGTTCCATATCGCCCTCATCCTCCATACAACTAGTCATGCCCAGCAAGACCACCATAAAGCTCAAAATTCCTGCTAATTTGTTCATAACACTATTATTTACTTTCATGAGATAAAAAAAATTAATGGGTTAAAAATCTGTTTATTCTTTAAATACATCCCATCGACACAGCACAAATGCCAATGGTTGGAAAAAAAACAGAAAAAATCTGAATGCGTTTTCTTCAATTGCTCAACCCGGGAAACCGGGCAAAGCACACTATCTCTTCCTGCCGTATATTCCGGTAGGGTAAGCTAAATTAACCCCTGCAACCAGCTCCCTTAGCGCAATGAGATTACAGCGGGGGAAGTGATAAAAGTATAAAGATGACAATATGGCAGTTTGATTCGAGCGAGAACGCCTGGTTTTAGAATAAAATGCGGGTGTCATGTTTCCGGGCAGGTATTCCGTCCGACGGAGTAATCGAAGGGCAAGCGATGACTCAGGCCATGATCTCTTTATTGTATCGCAATCGGTATTCCAGGGGAGATACTCCCGCCACTTTACGGAACACATCCCGAAAGGCCTTACTGTCGGTATACCCTACCTCGAACATCACTTCGCTCACCGTTTTCCGGCTGATTTCCAGCTGTTTCTTGGAGGCTTCTATTTTCACCCGCTGGATGTATTCCACCACTGTATTGTGGGTGGCTTTCTTGAATCTGCGTTCCAGGGTTCGGCGGCCAATCCCAAAGTCCGCCGCCAGTTGGCTGACCGTAATTTTATCCTCATAGTGGTGCTCAATGTATTCCTGCACTCGAATGATGTCTGCGTCCTGGTGTATTTTCTGTCCTTTAAACATACTAAAGGGCGACTGGCTGCTGCGGTTGATGTCCAGTACGAAGAATTTTGCCGCCAGGATGGCCATTTCGCGGCTGGTGTACTTCTCAACCAGGTGTAATAGCAGGTTCCAGTAGGAATTCGCCCCACCGCTGGAATACAGGCCGTTTTGTTCGGTGATGATTTTGTCATCGACCAGCGTTACCTTCGGAAAGCGGCTTCGAAAATCGTTGGCGTATAGCCAGTGGGTGGAGCATTTCTGGCCATCCAGCAGTCCGGTGGCAGCCAGTAAGAACGCACCCAGACACAGGCTGGCCACTTCCGCTCCATCTTTATACTGCTGCACAATCCAGGGAAAAAAATCCTGATTCCGCTGGATGGCCTGGTCCAGGTTGCCGCTAATGGCCGGAATGATAATCAGGTCCGGGGTCTTGATCTTTTCGGAAAGCGGATTGGTATGAACCGAAAATAAGCCTTCGTTTAAATGCACTTCCCGGCCAAGTCCCACCAGTTGCACATGGAACAGGGGAGGCTGTTCCGCGCTTTTTAAAAACTCATTGACCGCTGTGAACATGTAACGGGGATCAATAATCGCCGCCGGCACGGCCGTTTCAGGAACCAGGATGCTGATGTTTTTCATGGGTAAAATCTTTACTGCAAGCGTTCGTCAAGTTAGGGACAGAATTTGTCGCAATCAACCCCAGGGATTGACGCATTTCCCCAGCCGGGTTTCGGTTCTGCGACGGTATCTTTGTACCGTTCGCTAATTACCCAAAAGATGAAAACAAGCTTAATTCCCTATCTTAACTTCAATGGCCAATGCCAGCAGGCCATGACCTTCTACCAGCAGTGCCTGGGCGGGGAGCTATCGTTACAGAAAATTTCTGAGTCGCCCATGGCCGCACAGATGCCCTCCGAGGCGGTAAAAAATATTCTGCACAGCACCCTGACCAATAACCTTATGGTTTTGATGGGTTCCGACATGATCGGGTCGGGGTTGGTGCCGGGGAATGCAATTAACCTGTGCATCAATTGTAGGAGTGAGGAGGAGATCAACTTGTTTTTTTCCAAACTTGCAGTCGGTGGCGAAGTCAAAGAGCCCCTGCACCAGACCTTTTGGGGAGCCACCTTCGGCAAGCTGAAGGATAAGTTTGGAATTCAATGGATGTTTAATTTCACCCATGACTAGCTTTTTGGGATGAGCTAAAATAGTGATGGCCGCGTTCGCGGGATCTTTCTTTTTTTCGGTATTCTTTGGAATGTTGGCATACGGAGGGATATACTTGCGGTCAACTTATACCGGTTTTTCAATTTTTTAAAAACATTACTTTATGAGAAAATTAAAGCTTCAGGTACAACTATCCGTGGATGGCTACATCGCCGGTCCGGCAGGTGAAATGGATTGGATGGTCTGGGATTGGGACGATGATCTCAAAAAATACGTGCAGGATATTACTGAGCCAGTGGAAACCATCATCTTAGGCAGAAAACTGGCGGAGGGGTTCATTCCAACCTGGACATCAATACTGGAAAACCCCGACACGGCCGATGATTCGGCCAGGAAGTTTGTGGAAACCCCCAAAGTGGTGTTTACCAAAACCCTGGAGAGCACAGAATGGAAAGCGACCGAACTGGCCAAGGGAGATCTGACCGAAGAAATTACAAAATTAAAAAATTCCGAAGGAGACGATATCATTGCCTACGGTGGGGGAACCTTCGTGACGGCCCTGATCAAAGCCGGGTTGATCGATGAATTTCATCTTTTTGTGAACCCGGTGGTACTGGGGAGTGGGATGACAATTTTTGAAGGAGCAACTTACCATGAGACGTTAACGCTGGTAGAATCCCGCTCGTTTGAGTGTGGTATTGTATTGTTATGCTACGAAAAAAACATTGAGTAATCAGTATATAAGAAAGGGAGTGAGACTCCGAAAGGGCGCATTAAGGGTGACGAAAGTTTCAATCATTCGCCACCCTTTTTTGATAAACTACTGTCTTGTATTAGCAGGAATCTGGCTGATCCCTTTTGTTTGCAGGAAGGCCATGGCGGCTACCCAGAGGGCCACAGCCAGAATCAGCCCATAGCCAGCGGCAGACAAGCCGAATAACTGAAACAGCACGATACTCATACTTACCACCACCCAGGATACATCGAGGATAATGATGGTGCGTACCGAAGCTATGCGCTGTGGGTCGTGGCGGCTTTCTGAAAATACCAGCGCGGCAAATGCCACCAGAAAGATACCTACTCCCATAAACGGGGCGCTGTTGTAAACTCCGAACAACTCGGCGATGGATTGCGCAAAGACTATCATGCCAAGTCCGGTAGCGGCCGAACTCAGCGCATTGAGCAGTAGTACATTTTTGAGTGTCATCATAACTACATATTTTTTGGTGAATGATGGATCAAAGGTAGGATGGAGTCCGCCGCGGGAGCTTACCATTGGCCGACAAAGGCTTGACTTTTCACAACAAACCGTTGCCCGGTCTGGTTATACTATCCGACAGGTGTTACATTTATCACATGGGAGATCAAACTCAACAGTTCGTTTTAAGCCTGATGGCGTACGCCGTGCAACGGGGTATTCCGGCACAGCAGTTGGCCGAATACGCACAGCTGGACCTGGAAGCCTTGCAAAAAAAAGAACATCCTGAGATCAGCAGCAAGCAATTACATGAACTGTGGATGCACGCCAGTCACCTGAGCCATGATCCCCAGTTTGGATTGCATTTCGGGGAGGCGCTTCAACTTTCAGCGCTGGGAGTAGTGGGCGAGATCATGAAAGCCAGTAGCACGGTAGGGCAGGCCGTCACCCTGGCTGCTTCGCTTACGCCGCTGGTAACTGAGCTGTTTACCATGGAAGTATCGTCCTCTGAACAGTGCTTTGAAGTTCGCTTAATACCTACCGCAGAAGCCCGCGCGTATGACTTTCTGACCCGGCAGATGGCAGACTGCCTGATCATTTTTACCGTACACGAACTGGATGGATTACTCCTGACCAAAATCCAACCCAAATCGGTCACGTTTCCCTATGAAGTATCAGCCATTGAAGAATACGAACGAGTATTGCGGTGCCGACCGGGCATAGGGAAGGGGTATGAAGTTGCATTCAGTGGGGAGTATTGGCATGTACCGATTATTACAGCCGATCATGCATTGCAGACGCTACTGTTGCAGAAAGTGAGCACTACTGCTGAAAACCAGCCTTCACCACATCGCAGTTTTAAGACCAGTGTGTATACCTATCTGTTTACCAATGCGTACCTGGGAACACTTTCTTTGGAGGATGTGGCGGCTAATTTCAATATGACACCCCGAAGTCTACAGCGGCGATTGCAGGAGGAAGGCATTACTTTCAAAGAACTATCGGATTCGGTCAGAAAATCATTGGCCTTGTTTTACCTGCAATCGGGCAAATATCCGTTGAAGGAGATTTCCTATATGTTAGGATACAATGAGTTAAGTGCTTTCTCCCGCGCCTTCAAGCGCTGGACCGGAAAAGCACCTATCCATTTTGTACCTTGAGTGAGTATTTAGATCGGGTAGTTTGTACAATGCCATCACTCTTCGTGTACTATGGTTTAAAAATTCTCAATTCATTACCGAATGGGTCGGCAAGGCACATTTCCTGTTCTGCCCAGGGTTGTTGGATGATGCCCGGATTTAAATACTTGTAATTTTTGGTTGCCAACTCCTGGTGAAAGGCTTGGACATCATCACATTCAATTCTCAATTTTGTTCCGGGAGTACCATCTCCGTGATGCTCACTCAGATGAAGGATGCAATTCCCTCGCGACACCTGAAAATACAGCGGCATACCGTCTTCAAATCTATGTTCCCAATCAATTTTGAATCCTAAGTAGTCAATGTAAAAGTCTCTTGCTTTTGCCTCATCAAAAATTCTTAAAATGGGGGTGGGTTGTTTAAAGTTCATGTTGGTAATGGTTTTGCCAGACGGCTAATGATTATAAAGGATGGATTATTGGCTGTTATTATATCAGGACGACGGCCTTTTACTTTCTTTGCCCAAATGTCAGTAAATTATGGTCAGGGTCCAGTATGGCAAATTCTTTTTGTCCCCAGGGTTTCATTTGTAAGTGTCCCGCTGGGTGGATGCTTATTTTCTTATCCAGGAATGACTGATAAAGATTATCAATGTCATCTGTTCGGATATACACCTGACCATAGTTTTCTTTAGGATTCAGGTCTTTAAATTCAAAGAAATGGATTTCTATCTTGTCTCTTTGAATCATTAAATAGCCATCGTAATCGGTATCTCCAGATTCTTCAAAACCCAGATGGTTGATGTAATAGTCGCGGGTAATGGCTTTATTCCGCATGGGTAGTTTCGGATTGATATCGTTCAGCATTAGATGTTTTTTTGAATGTAAAAATGATTGCTCAATCTGTCATTTTCAGGGTTTAACTCAAATGATGAATAACGACGGTCATGCATCGTTATTCATCAATCAACGGGTTTTGTGATTACATTATTCAGCCCAATTGACTTAAAATGGTAGGGTCGGTGATTTTATCATCTTCGGCCAGCATAAAAGCTTTGCTTAGCAGAATAGAAAGTCCCCGGTCACCTTCAAAGGGGAGAAAGACCTGATCGGTACCCGTATTTTTTCCCCGCGAGGGTACGATACACAGATACTGGTCATTGGGTTCCATGAGAATATTGGTGCTGCCAATATGGATCTTATACGTCTTCCGTGTGCCTCGGATCTTCAGGAAACGGCCTTCAATGGAAGCCACCTTACCGATCTTGAGCCGGGGAACGATCTTTTCCAGGACTGCTTTGCGGGTATTGGCTACTTCGGTAAGGTCGCCGAATGAGTACGATGTCCAGTAGTCGCGGAACTGTGGGGTGCCTCCGTTGTCCTGCCACTGAGGATCATTGCCCACGCTGGCCACTCCCACGAACAGGTCTACATCCCGCATGATCTCAGAAAAAACCAGCTTGGGAACATCAATCAGGTCCAAGGCTACCCCATTTCGGTTGAAACGCACCTGGTCCGTAGAAACATACAACCAGATGCCTGCATCGTTGAAGGCATCATCCTCGTAGATTTCGGTAATCCAAAAGGAGGCTTCCAGCTTGTGGTCGGGTAGGGTAATAATCGCTTCAGCCCGGTCGCGACCATCATCGTACGCACCCAGTAAGCTGTACTGCCAGCCCCGAAGCCCGGCCAGTGCGTTGAACTGGTGTTGCTTCAGAATATGGGCGGCCATACGGTTGCTGTAGATGCGGGTATTCACTTCAGCATCGGTCAGCAGGTATACTTCCCGGTACGCCTGTTTGATAGGTTGTTTAATGGCTAAAGTTTCCAATCGTTGCCGCCAGGCCAGCACTTCTTGCGTATCGGATTGGAGGGGGTGCCACAGGGTCACCTGGGTGGCTTCATCAATCCAGGCAACCGGGTTCCCGGATAAGTCTTCCCACTGCCCATTATTCCAAAGGGCTGGGATTTGCTGTTTGTCTCGCTGAAATGACCAGATCAGTCGGCGCGTGAGCCAGTTCAGTAAGCCATGTTCCAGATAGTACTCCTGAAATTTAGCGTACGTCCAGGAACGGGCCTGTACATAAGAGCGGTCCATGCGGTCGCGCTGAGCAGTTAGTGATTTCTGGATTTCTTTACTTTGGGCTTTGGTCTGTTTCAGGCGTGCCTGTAAGGCTGCTGATTGCTTTACAAAACTCGGTACCGACTTCTGGGTGGAACCATCAGGTTTTCGCCAGATGTGACTGATTTTGCCGATCCCCTGAATGGCGATTTCCAGTGTATAATCTTCAAATACCACTTCCTTTTTTCCATCCTTCAGGTCAAAATGGGGCGCCGCCATTTCCTCAATCTCATGCGAACTTATACCCAATCGGTCTGACTCCTGATTCAGATACTTTTGGATGAGCTTGCGGGTATTGGCTTGTGAGATCTTCAGCTTCAGGCGAGAAAGGTGTCCTACGCCTTCCGTGCCCTGAGCGTTTGCCAACACGTAGAGACAGGCATTACCCACGGCAGCCGCGGCCGGTCCCACGCCGGGGATTTTTCGGAAAGCCCGCTCGGCCAATTGGGCGATTGTCAATAAGCTTGAACTATCATGCCCCTGCGTCAGTGACCAGACCAACCCTTTAGCAATATTGGAATTCTGGGTTTCCAGGTAAGTTCGGGTGGTATATACATACATACGCCCCTGCCATTGCTGTTCATACTGCCGCTCTTCTTCACCCATTCCTGCCAGGAAGGCCAACCAGTTTCCTACGGTTTGACGGTAATGGGCTTTGCCAATTTTCTTAATGATGCTGCTGGCTGAATTCTGAAATTTCTGTGAAGGCCTGGCACCGGATACCTTGGCAGCCAGATGTAGCATCTCGTGGTAGTGCTCCCGATGTTTCACAGAGACCGCACCCATCGCACTGTTGACAAACTGCCCAAAAGCATCATTTTCATTCAGTGTAAACGGTGGTACTCGGGAACCTTTATTCCTGGCCTGGTGCAACAGGGTTTCAATTTTAAGTTTTACCTGAGCCAGATTAGAGCCCCAGTAAGAGTGCTGCTGGTCAAAATCGGCCTGGTAAATGAAGCGGGCAAAGAAGTTTTGCAGGCCAGCACTCAGGGAATGTTGTTCAGCGAATTTTTCCAGTTGAATGGTGGTATGCGCTACGGGCCAGCTTCCAAAATAATAGTAGGGGCGGTCCGAATATTGGGTATAGGTATCAAAGAGGAAAATGAAATCTTCTTCCTGCATCGCCAGTTTTTGCCGCATTAGGCGTTCCAGCAACAGTACTCCCGTCTGGTGCAGGGCAGCATCAGGATCATCAGGGCTGTAGGATCGGCGTTGGGCCAGTTTCAGTTTGAGCTGTTGCAAACCGATGACCAACTCAAGTACCAGTAACCGTTTCTCCTTCGGGCTTTTTTCTTTAATCTCTTGGAAAGCAGGTGATTGAGAGATATTGGTTTCTCGCCAGCCGTAGTCTGATTTCACCTGACTTTCCCGGTAAATCTGAGATAAAAGCGTCTCCAGTTCGGGATGTTCTTCCAGAATAAAGCTACCGAAAAGTATTTTTCGCAAAGTTTGTAATGCCATGGTCATTCTATTTGATGGGTTTACAGGGTGAATTAGCCCCCTACGAGTGGGGTGAGTTTCAAGAACGTGATTTTTGTGTGGGGCTGGAGCGTAATTTCCTGATCCAGCGTTTCGGCCTGTACATCGTCAATGAGGACGAAATAGCTATTTTTCAGAAAGCTGTCCAGGGCCAGGTAGACCTGTTTTTCGGCATCCAGGGTATGTTGCTTGTTAAACTTATAGCCATTCAGGGTTTGTTCGGTTTCATTGGGTTGGATCAAGCCCTGGAAATACTCGGTTTTTCGATGGTTGTAGGCATTGACCTCCCGCTCCACACGCGCCGTGATAATGTCTCGAACCGTCGTTGTTTCATCCCACAGGATGATTTCCATTTCCCGGATGCTTTCGCCGGTAAAGGTTTCGTCAAAAATTTTAAGTAACTGCATAGAACAAGGGTGTTAAGTGATTCTATGACAAGAATACTCTCTGGGAGTTGCATCCTCCGCAACTGCAAAAAAAAGTATTAAATTTTTCGGTGAGACCAGATCGTGAGCAGATGCTCTCGCAAGTTGGGGGGAGAAACCACTTCTACCTCATCGCATAAGCTGAGCAACAGCCGATCGAGCAACTTAAACTCTGCATTCACCGGAGCTGAAAACAGAATGGCATCCTGGCAGGGCTGAAAGTAATCTTCGGTAGCCGGATAGAGCTCTTTCATCTGCTGAGCGGCGGTAGGTGTAAGTTTTACGACTACGTCCACCGGCTGCAAATCAGCCACCCGAAAGGGGTCAGTGGTACTTTTATGGTGTGCTTTTCGGTATTGAAAGTAAGTTTGTAAGCGTTTCACTTCGGCGGTTCGTTCCAGCCGGAAATGGCGCATGGCCTTTTTTTCTACATCATAGGCTTCTACAATGGTATCGCGGTGCAGGAATCCAATGGGTTCTATGCGGCGGTCGCTTACCTGTTGGCTGTTCATGGAGACGTATTGACGCAAGATTACCTGTTTCTCCTCCTGCATGGCTTCTTTCAACAGTCGGTAGCGCACCGATTGTTGAGCATCGGCGATACTATTGGCCAGCTCCGACAAGTTGGAGTGCGTATATATTTTATTGAGCAGGTCCTGCTGCATGGGGGAATCATAGCTGCGCACCAGATCACCTAGTACCTGGGCTTCTTCCTCGTTAAAGTATAACTCCGGATGGTGACGTTTCATGGCGGCCCGGTCCAGATAGTGCCGATTTTCTTCGTCAATTAATACGCTGTACCCGGCTTCCTCAATGGTGCGGAAGTAGCGATACACCGTGGTTTTATTTACCTCCAGTAACTCCGCGTATTGCTTAGCCGAACGGCGCAGCGGGGAGGAAAGTAACGAAATCAGTTTAAGCAGCCGGAGCAGACGTTGTTGTTCGTTCACACAGGTGGTGTTTGATTAATCGGATAATCCGGCTGCTAAATTACAAAGGAAAATACTTTTTATAAGTATATTTAAGTTTTTTTCAGCATTAGAGAAGCAATGAATACTGCTTGGATGGGTGGTATAAGTGGTGCATTGAAATATTTATAAGAGAGCACTTTCCCGATCACTGATATCCGCAAAAGGTTAAGTTCCTTAGGGAGATGTTCAGCAAGAGACACCATATCTGGCAGTGCCCGGACAAAAAACTGATAAGGGAATAATCCCAGATTTTCGCAGTGCCTACCAATGCCATGACTATTTCCCGTCGCGGTGAGCGATGACAGTTCACTAGTTGACTTCTTTACCTTGAACGGCCATTGTGGTGCATATGTTCGACTGTTTGGCGTCCAAGCTGATTGGACAAAAATCATTCAACTATGCTTTGCTTATACGATTCTAGAGTACCTAACCTATGCCTGGAACACCTACCACAGCCGTCAGCTTTTATATAACTACCGTTTTACCCGGAGAATAGCGTAAGTTTGAAAAGTAGGGGTCGGATGTATCCACACGGCCCATTACTTTTACCGTAAATTTATATTCTTTGGAAGCTTCGTAGGGTGCATAGAGATAGCTTCGTGGCGCCTCTTCCAATACTACGCTACCGTTATTCTGTCCATCAATAAATATTGTGATCCTCACCGAGACCGGGGACAGTATATCATCGGGGAAAGTGGTAGGAAGCTCCCAATGGAGGTCCACCTGATCGCCGGATATGGTATAATCCAGATTATTGACGGGTGCAAGCCCCTCGCCAGGTTTTGAGTCAATAATTTCATCCTGATAACAACCGGAAAAAATGAATAGTATTACGATTATGAAATATGCATTATATGTTTTCATACGAGAGAAAGTTAAGTTATAGGGCAAAATATCTTGAAATCTGCCCTTATCAATTTTTTTTTACTGAGTATCCGACCAAATTAAAGTATCATTTTTCCAGACGTCACCGCGAGGCTCTGCGAAGCGGTCTGCCGTGGCGTAAGATCGCCTCACAATTGTTCGCGATGACGTTTTATTATACTTATTTCTGGTCGGGTAAGCACTGTGACAAAATAAGCTTATATTTTTAGTGTCATAGCCAGGAAGAATGACGAAGCTATCTCCCCGCGCCACGTCGGCTCATTAGCAGCAGATTGCTTCCTCGTGCCTCGTCGCAATGACGTTATCATTATTTTCGGCATAGTGCTTACTTATCTGACTAACAATAATTAATAGTAGGATGTATGCTGTTATAAATCTGATTCAATAGCCAGGGTTTTGTTTGTACACTCCTCGTGACCAGTTTATCTGAGCCTGAGGAATGGGTAAAAATTCATCGCGACCCGCAGTAAAACGAGCTACTTCAAGCCACTGCCGTCGCTGGCTTTCTTTGTCAAAGTAGGTGTTCATCACCTCGGCAGCAATGCCCCAGCGAACCAGATTATAGAACCTTCTTCCTTCCATGGCCATTTCAAGGCGGTTTTCCCATACCAGCGCTTCCCAGGCAAAATTATTGTCCCAGGTGCAATTTACGCCATCGACATAGGGTTCCACTTCATAGTTTAGGGTAGGGGAACCGTCGGCAAACTTCAATTTATCCGTACTGGCCGCGGCACGGGCTCTGACCTGATTAATCAGGGGCAGTGCTTCCATGTGACGACCCAGTTGAATCAGAATCTCAGCTTTCCACAATAATACTTCGGCATAGCGTACTTCAATCTGGTTTTTTGAATTAAACATCCAGAAGGCATCGAATAGACCGGGGCTATCAGTACGTACATTTTCTTTCATGGAATGCATATATCCGTAGGTAGCAGGTTGTCTTGATCCGGCACTATCAAACTTCACGTCCTGGTACTTCCAGGGAAGACCAGGAATGGCTACGGTATGGCCAATTCGGGGGTCCCAGGTATTGTTGTTAAAGTAAGTGTTTTTATCGTTGATCTCTTCATCATTAAAGGACTGGAACTGAGGTAGTCCGCTTGCATCTACTTTAAATGCGTTGACCATATTGTAACTTGCTTTATGAAAGTCGCAGCAGCTGAAGAATGGATTCCACCAGGGAGCAGTCAGTCCATTGCCTTCATTCAAGTTGCCGCGGGAGGTACCATCGTCAATGGTAAACTGCAATTCCCAGATAGATTCCGGAGAGGCATTATCGTATTCTAACATGAAATTCTGAGCAAAATCTGTTGCGAGGCTATAGAGATTACTATTAATGATTTCATCGCAGTAGGCAAGGGCTTCAGTAAGCCTCTCGGTATTGATATTGACCACTTGATTTTGTGCATCCTGCTCATAGGCCATCCAGAGTAAGGTTTTGGCCAGATACGCTTTGGCAGCATACTGCGAAGCCCGGCCTTTTTCATCCTGCACTTCTGGCAGGTTATCGGCCGCAAATTTGAAATCATCAAAAATATGCTGCCAAAGCTCGAGATCATTCACGGCGCCGTCAGGGTGATTGGGGACTGTGATAATATCTTCCGCACTGGCATCTTCCTGAAAATAGGGAATCCATTTGAACCGTCTTTTGAGGTTAAAATAGATCCAGCCTCGGAGAAAATACATTTCTGCCAGCCGCTCGGTCTTCTGGGGATAGGCTGATTCTTCGACGGCATTAATAGCACGAATAGCAGTATGTACCCGGGATATTCCCTGATAACCACTAAACCATACGCCATCATTATTTCCTACGTTGGCATTCGCCAGTGAGAATACTTCCATCTGGTACCAGGGAGTCTGGTCATCCAGTCCGCCGCCACCTTTGTAGGCATCGTCTGAACGGAAACTGGCAATCCAGGGGTTCATGGTATCAAAAGCGTGGGCTCGGGGCATGAAGGCGTAAGCAGCATTGACAAAACCATCAACATACTCCGGACCGGAGAGCTGCTCTTCGGTTAATACTCCTTTCGGATTGACGTCTAATACATCCTGGCAATTGTTGGTGATAATAATCAGTAGGCTTATTCCAATATAGGTGAGTAACTTTTTCATCTGAAAGTCTTTAGTTAGTTGTTGTCATTTCATCAATGGGTTTCAGGGGGCAAGGCCCATTAAAACGTTACATTTACCCCGGTTTTGAACATCTGAGGCATCACGTAAGGACTTGAATATTCCCCTTGTTTGGTGGGGTTCTCAGGATCAGTTCCGGTATAAGCATTGTCGCCCCACCATTTTTTTAGATTTACAATGTTCTGCGCATTTACATAAAAGCGAAAGTCCTGCATGCCCAGTCGGTCAGTAAGATTTTTAGGCAGGTTGTAACCCAATTCAATGTAGCGTAACTTGAGGTAAGAGCCCGATTCCATGAAATAGGTAGATAGCCGACGTTCATCATTCTGATTAATCATAGAAAGGGCGGGAATATCAGAATCAGGATTTGAAGGAGACCAGGCATCCAGCAGGCGGGTGGCATGGTTAAAACCGCTTTGGGTCCACACATTCCAGAAATCGCTATAGGTTTTCCAATCGTTTCTTACTGTATTGCCCGTTACTCCCTGCCAGAACATGGTGAAATCAAAGTTTTTAAAGCGGGCATCGAAATTAACTCCGTAGGTAAAGTCAGGGTCGCGGACTCCCAGCCAGGTACGGTCATGCTCCCAGGTAATGCGGCCATCATTATCCAGATCTTTGTAGCGGATTCGGCCCAGCCCTTTACCCGGTTGTTCTGCGGAATTATCAACTTCTTCCTGAGACTCAAACAGTCCATCGGCAATGAAGCCATAAAATGAATTGAGAGGTCTTCCCAGAATGTTATCATCCAGCCCGTTGCCGCCGTAGGTAAATTTAACCGATTCGGGTAAATCGTCAATTCGGTTGCGGTAAGAACTGATATTTCCGGTGATGTTATAGGTAAACCCACTGTTGGTATTGCCGGAATAGGTCAAGATAAACTCAATACCGGTGTTGGTCATATTGGCCGCATTGATCCACTGATATCCACCCTCGCCAATAGCTGCCAGGTAAGGTGGTTCGTACAGCATGCCATCAGTATATTTGTAGAAGTAATCGATGGAGCCGGACATCCGTCCACCCAATAGCCCGAAATCTACTCCTATATCAGTTTGGCGCGTGGTTTCCCACTTCAGGCTGTTATTGCCAATGTGCCTTCTTCGGTAACCGGAATAAAGTGTGCCGGTTTCATTACCAGCCAGGCCGTAGCCGGTACTGGCATAATCCGCATCGTAGATATTTACCAGGGCGTTGGTCGGAATATTTGAGTTGCCGTTCATCCCCCAACTCGCTCTTAGTTTCAGATCTGAAATAAGGCCAATGTTGGAAAGAAAGCGCTCTTCGCTTAGTCTCCAGCCTGCCGATACGGCCGGAAAAAAGCCAAACTGGTTGTTTTTACCAAACTTTGAAGAACCATCATAGCGCAGCGTAGCCGACAGCAGATAGCGGGAATCGAACGAATAATTGAATTTTGAGAAATAAGATAGTAGCGTGAATTCATCTCCAATACCATTCACTTCCTGATTGCCGGTGGCAGCATCCAGATAGGCATAGTCATAATTCTCCAGCTCAATATCGCGTCGGAATCCGTGCAGACTATCTAGCTCGTATCGCACCATTTCGATACCCGCGAGAAAGTCAAGGGTGTGATTACCTATGTTTAAGCCATAATTTAACGTATTGGTCCAGGTAGTATTGATGCGATGGGACTGATCTCCCACGACTCCATTATTAATATCCCGTTTGCCTCCCCCTTCTTCCCAGGTGAAGTCAATGTGTCGGTAATAACCGGAAGTATAGTCAACACCATAGAGCGTTTTCAGCGTAAGATTATCGAACAGCTTCAGTGTCGCGTATATGCTTCCCAGTATCTTCATGTTTTTGGTGTTGTTGTCTTTGGCGAGGGTCAGTCCGCGTACGGGGTTATTGTAATCATCCATCCCTAAGTTATAGGCGGTGCCTCCCCATCCGCCATCGGTGGTATAGACCGGAATGATGGGAGGCATGGTAAGAAAGGAATGGCTGACATTCTGATCATTGAGCTTCATGTAGGACACTGCTACATTTTCACCGATTGACAATCGGTCATTGATCAAACTGTAATCAGAGTTCAGCCGTAAGGCATAACGACGGAAGCCCGTGTGAATCTGCGTTCCCCGGTTTTCAAAATAACCCAGTGATAGCAGGGTTTTTACCTTTT
Source organism: Cyclobacteriaceae bacterium (assembly GCA_040222715.1). Lineage (GTDB taxonomy): Bacteria > Bacteroidota > Bacteroidia > Cytophagales > Cyclobacteriaceae > Tunicatimonas. Next base: position 59,830 of record JAVKCN010000033.1, read on the forward strand.
CAGTGCCATTGGATAAGGTTAGCTGGTGATTGTTCTGTAAACCCAGTTGTGAGCCTTCATCAAACCAGTCAGTATCGGCCGATGGCATGGTTTGTTCATCGTTGAGCCATTCTCGGGGCATCACATTATCCAAAATCGCCAGTCCGTTATTATCGGTATGCCATTCATAATCATATATTTGCGTAACGGAATTCGGGTCCAGGCCATCATTGATAGCTGCCTGCCACATAGATTGTCCGTACTGTTGGGTGTTCATCATCTCCACCCGGTTCATGAAGCTGGAGATGCCGACCGAGCCGTTATAGTTGATCTTTGTTTCGCCGGCCTTACCTGACTTCGTCTCTATGAGAATGACACCACTGGCGGCCCGGGAACCATAAATACTGGCGGAAGCGGCATCTTTCAGCACCTGCATAGAAGCAATATCATTGGGGTTGATATCACGGAAGTTAATATTGGTAGGTAAACCATCTATCACCACCAGCGGAGGAGCTGAGCGCATAGAGGTAATGCCTCGGATTTGCACATTGACATTGCCTACCGGGCTTCCGTCTCCGGTGATATACATACCCGGGACCTTACCCTGTAATGATTGCATCACATTGGCATAATTATTCTTCTCAATTTCTTCAGATGAAACCACCGCTATTGAACCGGTCAGGTCAGCTTTCCGCTGAACCATGTACCCGGTTACTACGATCTCTTCCAAACTCTGAATATCCTCCGTTAAGCGCACATCAATTACGGACCTTCCATTTACCGATATTTCCTGGGTAATAAATCCGATGGATGAGAATACCAGTATATCATCTTCATTGGGTACGTTTAGATTATAATTTCCGTCTATATCGGTAACGGTGCCAATGCCACTGCCCTTGATAAGCACGTTGACCCCGGGTAAACCACCCAGGTCGGCCTGTGAGGTTACGGTGCCAGACACATTAATAGCGGCCACTTCTTCAGTAACCGTGGCGGACTGACCCTTTGGTAACTTTTTCACATTGATATTGCTGTTTACCCGTTTAAATGCCAGTTTGGTATGTTTTGAGATATCAATCAGTATATCATACAGCGAAGTATTCTGGTAAGTGCTTTTTAATCGGATGCGGTGATCAATGTCAGCACGGTTATAAACAAAGTTGAAATCCGTGATCGCTTCTATTTTTTTGAATACGCTGGGCAGATCATCATTATTGAGTTGCAGGTTGAGGTGAATATCCCGGGCACTGATAGATTTCTGGGCATTACCGGGAAAGGCAAATAGCAGACTACACAAACTGATTTGCAACAGAATGCCGTAGCAAGAAGACATAAGTATCCTGATAAAGATTTTTTCCATAGCTTTAGGTTGTTTTAATAAAAAAATCAAATTCCACCTTCTTTCTTATATAAAGAAGTTAGCGGATGTCTGGACTTTTTGCCAACTTCATGGAAATAATACAAGAGAGAATATTTGGGTGATTTTGCCTCAAAGAGGATAATTACTGTGTTTTAACCGGTGTCAGTGTAATTCATAGCGTTAAGTGTTTAAGGTTGTTATGAGTGTTTAATGAAGATACAGTCTTCTCTTATTTCAAAAGCAAACCCTAGGGTGAAACCCAATGAGGTCAGCACACTTTTTAGGGATTGATTTTTAAATGTAGTAATTACATTCCCCGCCGTACTGCTTTTTCCTTCAACCTGAATCTTTATGCCATACCATCTTTTAAGTTTTTTTATTACGCTTGCCTGGTCCACATTTTCCAGATAGATCGCCCCATCTTTCCAGACCAGCACTTTATCAGCGTTAAAAAGCTCTTTGGTCAATACCTGTTGTATTTTTAAATAAGCCATTTGCTTGCCAGATTTTAGGTAAATTATTTCATAAGGTGACTTTAGTGCCGCCTTATGAAAATCTACTTTCACTTTACCTGTTGCCAAGGATACCTGAATAAGCACATCCTGAGGATAAGCCACGATATTGAAAGACGTGCCTAATGCAGTAGTCGTAAGTTCGCTACTCACTACCTGAAAAGGCCGAAGAGCATCTTTGGCTACCTCAAAAAAGGCTTCTCCTTCCAGCAACACCTCACCCTTGTGGGGATGAAAGGGCTTGGTAAGGCTTATCATACTGCTCGCGTTAAGCACTAGCTTGGAGCCATCGGCTAAAAAAACAGCGAGCTTCTGACCCGCAGTTTTTTCTTTCACTGGCTCCAGAAGAGACACGAGTCTCTGTCGAGGTTCATTACCCAATTTCTAAATATCTCATCCAGCACAAAGTCCTCTACCGTGGTGTGTTTATATTCCATTCACTATGCCTTTATAATAATAAGAGTCGGGAATACTTGAAAGTTATCCGATTTATTTGGAAAAAATTCACTTTTTTTTATTCTCTTCGGTAAATATCCGAATCGTATTAACAAATTGTGATCCTGACTGCTTTGGTGCAGGCTTGAGAATGAGAAGATTTATATTATGAGTACAGTTTCCAGAAATGCTAATAGAAAACAACACAACTCTTTACGAAGAATCGCAAGCGCATTCCAGGTCAATGTGTAGACCGAGCGCAAGTTGATATCCATGATGCGAACTGCTGCTTCGTAAGAAAATTTTTCGTAGAATAACAGATTGATGACTTCCGTTTGCCGGGTAGAAAGTGTGTTACAAGCGTTTTGATAGTTTAATGTCAGTCTCAGACCGGGTTTGACGCTCGATGATTTAATGCTCAAATGGACGTGTTCCAGTAAGTTACTGTATTTACTTTCCATATCACGAACAATATAACGACTTAGGATTTGCTCTGTAATAATGCTGTTTCTTAATGAGCGAAACAGGTATTGTTTTACGTTCCTGATACCGGATAAACGGTCTTTATATTTCCATACATCTATGAAAAGATCCTGGATATGGTCAGTTACTAAACTGCTTTCAGATGTAAACTTACAACCATAATTATAAGGTGTATCTAGAAACTTGGAGTAAAGCTGTTGGTAAGGTTCCCTTGTCTCCTTCTCTTACTTGTCCCACAGACTTTCATCAGCCATCAATGAAACTCTATTGGAGGAACAGGCAGGAGGTTGATTCATAGGTTGGTGAAGCTGAAGGAGAAGTATGAAAGAAACGCTATATTAAAAATTAGCAGATTGCGTTAGGTTGATTTTACGTTTTTTTCATTGTATATCGCAAATAAATAATAATTTTATGTTTTTATGCTAATGATGTGCAAATTTTTATGCTATGGCTTGCGGCTTGAAAATGTCATTTTAGAGCGAGATGAGCAATTGATTTCATCGGTAAACTAACTTGTTCTACATAAAATGAAGATAAAAAAAGATAATCTGAGTACGTGAAGCTTTTTCTTTGAGGGGGCATTCCAGAGAGGGTAACAGCCGCTGGATTTGTGTTTTAGCCATTTCGATAAGCCACTGGGAATAAGCACTTATATTTCAGTAAAGAACAGTTGAGGGATTTTTTTAATTTACTCTTCTGGTCTTTTAGGCTGGTATCATTATTTTTAATTAACCGGCTCATATACCCGGTGGTAGTAAAGTGCTGATGATTGGATTTATTTATTGTCTGGGGTGAGTGGTTTACTTTCAGCGGTGGTCTAAGCTTTTGCTTGGAAAATATAAATGATAGGTTAAAGAAAGAGGCACTTTTGTGGGGCATAGTCTAAAAAGTATCAAACAACCTCCTTTTATCTGAATTTACAGCCTATACAAATGATTTCAGACTACCTCTTACATCAGTTCAGCAAAAGCATAATAAATTGTCATAGTACTTTCTCTATCTAGCCTTAACCGAACGTAAAAATGGAAATTACTGAAAAATCAAGAAAGAGATTCTTATTCGGGAGACAGTCTGTCCGAGCGAATATGAGCACCCTCGCTGGTGTATTTATCACCATTTTTCTGAGTACAGCCCATCTCTGTGGTCTGGCCCAGGAAGTATCTTTTAAGAAACACACTTTAGTAAATGATTTTGTATCGGAGGGCATTGCCGTAGGGGATGTAAATCAGGATGGAGCGGTGGATATGCTGGCCGGTCCGTACTGGTTTGAAGCACCTGACTGGAAAAGACACGAACTGGCTGAAGTACAGGAGTTCTCGGTAAGAAAAGGGTATAGCAATTCCATGCTCAATTTTACCCTGGATGTGAATCTGGATGGCTGGGTAGATCTGATTCGAGTTGACTTTCCTGGCACCGGCGGCTACTGGCACGAAAACCCTAAGAACCAAGAGGGGCACTGGAAAGTACATGAAATCTATGAGACAGTAGGCAATGAGTCGCCCCATCTGGTGGATGTGGACGGAGATGGGCGCGAAGACCTGTTGTTTGGCGATCCTACGGATAATCAGATGGTCTGGCTGCGAGCGCCGTTGAAAAAGGGTGAGACTGCCTGGCAAAAATTTATCATTGGCCAACCTACTCCGGCCGATGCTAATATCTACGGACACGGGCTGGGTTTTGCCGATCTGAATGAAGATGGGCGTAATGATGTGCTGGTAAAGCAGGGTTGGTGGGAGGCGCCCGAAGACCGGAAGCAATCGGGCTGGACGTTTCATGCAGCCGATTTTGGAGAAGACTGCGCCCAGATGTATGCCATCGATATTGATGAGGATGGAGATCAGGATGTAATCTCTTCTTCAGCCCATTACAGTGGTTTCTGGTGGTATGAGCAAGTGAAAGATGGCCAAAGCAAGACTTCCTGGAAGCGACATATTATTAGCCAGACAATTGCCGAAACGCATGCGCTGGCGGTGGCCGACATCAATGGTGACAACCGGCCTGATTTCGTGACGGGTAACCGCTACTTTGCCCACAACTCGGAAGATCCCCGGGATCACGGCCCGCCGGTACTGTACTGGTACGAGTACGCTCCGGACAAAAAGCCTAATCCGAAGTGGACTGGTTATCCGATTGATGTGGATTCAGGTGTGGGGATCAATATTGTTGCCGAAGATATTACAGAAGATGGGCTCGTGGATATTCTGGTGGCCAACAAAAAAGGTATATTCCTTTTTGAACAACAGGGTACGGTTGCTAATTAAGTAAGATAGCAATGACAGCGTGTACTACTTTTTGAGATAAGTGTGGGTGCCATATCAGTCAATTCCCCTACAAAAATGCGTGAAATCAGACCATTGTCGGGCAAATGACTGTATTCTAAAAAAATTAACGTAAAATTGGTCTCAATGATCAATGAGGAAAAAATAGCGCTTATTTATTTCAGCAGACATGCTACTTCTGAGGGGCGAAGTAAGGCTTGGTTCTCCAGTGCTTTGACTGAAAAAAATAGCTCTCTGGCCTCTTCTTTGATCACTCAATCTACGAAAGTACTTCGGCAAGCCGGATTCCCGGTTTTTCACTATCATGAAGATAATCAGCAGGGAATAACCTTTGGCGAACGAATTGCTAACGCCTGTCAGGAAGTATTTGCACTGGGTTATGAGGCCGTCATCACGGTAGGGAATGACTGTCCGGAAATGGGTAATACCAATTGGCACGAAATCCGCCAGCAACTTATCTCCGGTAAGTGTGTAATTGGCCCGTCTTTACGGGGTGGAGCGTACCTAATTGGTATGACCAAAAAAGTGTTTGACAAGGAGCATTTTCAAAAACTTCCCTGGCAGACCAGCAGACTGTTCACTGCCCTACTAGAATTTTGTGAGTTGCCCCATGAATCACCTTGTTTGCTGGTATCGCTAAGGGATATTAACACCTTACATGACGTAAAAAAATTACTAAAAAGTGAGATCCTCGATGGTAATTTAAAAAGAACCCTGCTTCGTCTTCTTTTCCAAAAATCAAAACACGCTGCTCCGCAATCGGGATATCTCCCAACATTTCCTGTGCTTTCCGATTCTCCCTTCAGAGCTCCTCCTGCGTTGCTTTTCTCTTGCGTTTCCTGGTAAACTCTACCGAAGCAAGTCCATCTTCTTTCTGGTCATTTTTTTCAATATGAGCTAATATTTTATGAGCCATAGCAATGTGTGGTTGCTTATTATCCCTGTTTTTTTCGCCTTAATCTCCTGCAATAGCAATCCTTCCAATACTGACACTGACCTTCAAAATGCCTCCTGGGAAGAAGTTGAACAACAGGCTCAGGGTACTACCGTCAACTTTATGATGTGGCAGGGCAGCCCGGTCATTAATGATTATATTAATAATTATGTGGTGCCTACGGTGAAGGAGCGGTACGGCATTACTCTGGAAATCAGCGGGGGGCAGGGACCGGAAATTGTGCAACTGGTGATGGGCGAGAAAGAAGCCGGAGTGGACAATGGGCAGGTAGATATCGTCTGGATCAACGGAGAAACCTTCTTTCAACTGCGCAAGATAAGTGGTCTGTGGGGACCTTTCGGATAGAAACTGCCCTACACCGAGTATATTGATTTTGAAGATCCTTTCATCAGCATCGACTTTCAGCAGCCGGTCAATGACATGGAGTGCCCCTGGAGCATCGGGCAGTTTGCGCTGGTCTACGATTCGGCCCATACGCCCAACCCACCGCGTAATCTGGATGAACTGGAAGCCTACGTCAAACAAAACCCTGGCACCTTTACCATCTCCAATGATTTCTCAGGCATGACCCTGCTCAAGAGCTTTCTGGCCGAACTAAGCGGCTCTCCCGAAGGACTTAACGGCCCCTTTGATGAGGAAAAATATAATCAACTGTCGCAACAGTTGTGGGACTATATCAACCGGAACAAGCAGTACTTCTGGAAGGAAGGAACGACGTTTCCGAAAGAGCACACCAAGATGGACCAGATGTTTGCCAGTGGTGAACTTGGCATTTCTTTTGGCTTTGGCGAAGGCGGCATTGAAGAAAAAGTACGGCAGGGATTATTTCCCAAAACTACTCGCGCCTACGCCTGGGATAACGGCACTATCCTCAATGCCAACTACCTGGGCATTCCGTACAACTCGGCTAACCGGGCCGGGGCGATGACGGTCATTAACTTTCTTATTTCGCCCGAAGCGCAGTTTCAGAAAGCTCATGTGGATGGTATGAACTCCAACACTGTGCTGGAGATAGATCGTCTGCCCGATGAGCGGCAGCAGAAGTTTGAGGCGGCCCCCAAGCGGATGTACGCACCGGAGATGGAAACGCTCTCGCAGAAAGCCATACAGGAACCCGCCCCGGAATACATGATCCGTTTGTACGAAGACTTTAGAACCGAAGTCATTGAACAGTAAGCAATCCTATATCGGACTGATCTTCTTTATCCTGATCGGAGTACTTCCCTTCGCATCAGCTTTCATCTATGCCTTGCTCTATAGTTTTGGCATTGTCGGCATTGTAAACGATGGGTTCACCACTCGCTTCTGGGCGGAAGTATTTGCCTCGGGTGAATTCTTCAAGTCTTTCGCGTACAGCGCAGTGATTGCCGCGGTATCGGTAGTGATCTCGGTAAGCCTGGCCTTATGGTTGACGCTGAAATTCCGGAAGGAGTTTGATCAGAAATTCCTTTCATTTATCATCTATCTTCCGCTGGCCGTGCCCGGAGTAGTAGCAGGCTTCTTCACCTTTCAGCTTTTGGCTAAAGCCGGGTTTTTCGCCCGTCTGGCCTATCAGCTAGGCTGGATTACCGAAGCCCGGCAGTTCCCTGACTTTGTGAATGATCAGTATGCATTGGGTATTATCCTTACTTTCATTACGGTGGTGGCTCCTTTTTTTGTGCTGCTGTTTCTGAATGTGTACAAGAACGAAAGAGTGCAGGAACTTGAGGAACTATCGTATTCCTTGGGCGCAAATCCCCGGCAGGTGCTGTGGCGTGTGAGCCTGCCCGTTATCCTGAACAAAACCTGGACGCTCATTGCGCTGTACTTTATCTTTCTGCTGGGAGCCTACGAAGTTCCCCTGATTCTGGGGCAGGAGTCGCCGCAGATGCTGTCGGTGCTGATCATCCGGGAGATTAAGCAGTACGATCTTAGTAAGGTTTCCGAAGGCTATGTGGTGGCGGTGATTTATACGCTGCTGGTTTCGCTCGCGGCGGTGTTATTGTTTTCCCGTCAAAACAGAACTGCCCATGAGCTTTAGCTGGAAACCCTACGTACTGACCCTGCTGGTCTTACTAATTCTGTTCCCGTTCGTGTACCTGGTACTGCTGTCGCTGGCATCGGAATGGCGGTTTCCGCAGGTGCTCCCGGCCTATTTCGGACTTCGCAATTGGCAGGCATTATTTATCTCCGAAACCGGATTGTTGAGTAGTTTCCTGATTTCCGTGCTGATCTCCTTATCCGTAGCGACGGTTTCTACGCTATCCGGATTTCTCATCAGCCGCACCGTTTCCTATCATCCACGCAAGCAGATGCTCACGTTGCTTACCTACTTCCCGTACATCCTGGCTCCGGTGGTATTCGCCGCCTGTTTGAGCTTTTTCTTCCTGAAACTGGGACTGTTTGGTAAAGCTACCGGGGTGATCATCGCCCAGTTTATGATCGCTTTCCCGTATGCGCTGATCTTCTTCAGTAGCTTCTGGGGGCAGCGAACTCAGCGCTTCGAGGAGCTGGTAGCCACGCTGGGCGGTACTTCGGTGCAAAGCTTTCTTAGAGTGCTATTGCCGATGGCGAAGGGCATGTTGCTCATCTGCTTTTTCCAGACATTTCTGATCTCCTGGTTCGAGTACGGACTAACCTCGGTCATTGGGGTAGGGAAGGTGCAGACGCTGACCATTAAGGTGTTTCTCTTCATCAAAGAGGCGAATTTTTACTACGGAGCGCTGAGCTGCTGCCTGCTCATTTTTCCGCCGGTACTGCTGCTGTACCTCAACAAACGCTACGTATTTAACAAACTGGTTTGATGTTTTTAGAAGTCAATAATATTATCAAAAGCTTTCGTCAGGAGCAGGTCGTCAAGGACCTTACTTTCTCGCTGGATGCCCATAAAACACTGAGCATTCTGGGCAAGTCCGGCTGCGGAAAAACCACCATGCTGAAAATCATCGGCGGGCTGGTCAAAACCGATGCCGGGAAGATTACCCTCAACGGCGAGACGCTGGACAATACCACTATCCGCAAGCGCGGAATCGTGTATCTGTACCAGGAAGATTTACTATTTCCGCACCTGAGTGTGTTTGAAAACATTGCATTTGGCTTAAGGCTGAAAAAACTTCCCAAAGATGAGATCAACGACAAAGTAAACGTGATGATCCAGAGCCTGGAGCTGCAAGGGCAGGGGGGCAAGATGCCGCATCAGCTTTCCGGCGGGCAACGGCAGCGGGTATCCTTTGGCCGGGCGATTATCACCAATCCGTCGCTGCTGCTGCTGGATGAACCCTTCGGTAGCCTGGATGCCGGGACTCGCCAGCGGATGCAGGAACTGTTTAAAAAGCTGGCCCGGGAATTTCGGATTACCTCACTTTTTGTCACGCATGACCTGAAAGAAGCGATCCTGATGGGGGATGAAATTGCCTATATGCGAAGCGGGCAACTCAAAGTATATCCAAACAAACAGGCTTTTATTAATGACCCTCAGACCGGCGTGCAAAGCGAGATTGGCTTCTGGGGAAATCTGGTGCCAGACACTCAGGTGTCGGAAGCTATAAAAGATATTAGAGATCAACAACCCTAAATCAAATAAGAAACGATGAAGAAACAAGTCTGGATAGATACGGATCTCTCGGTAGGTATGAAGCGGCATGCCCGGGAAGGCTACTGCGATGTGGACGATGGATACGCGGTGCTGCAACTGATGCTTTCCGACCAAGTAGAGATCAAAGGAATAAGTGCGGTATTTGGCAATACGCTGATTGAAAACTCCTATGCTTTATGCCAGTACATGAGTAAAGAGTTTGCCGATGATCAGATTCCGGTATACCGAGGGGCGGGGGAAGCGATTGATTTGCGAAATGTAGAAACTAACGCTGCGGTAGAAGCCCTGGCCGAAGCACTCAAACAGCAAAAGCTGACCATCATGGCCATCGGTCCGGCTACCAATATAGGGTTGCTGTTGCTGAAGTATCCCGAACTGAAAATACAGATTGAGGAAGTCGTGCTGGTGGCGGGGCGTCGCAAACCTACGGATTATTTTGCCATCGGTAACCAGGGAGGCCGGGCCCGTGATCTGAATTTTGATCTGGACAATGATGCTTTCCGGCTACTGTTTGAGCATGAAGTTCTAGTTACTTTGTGCCCTTTTGAGATCTCCAGCAAGGTGTGGCTAAAAGAAACTGACCTGAATCGTCTGGCGCAGGGAAATGCCGGAAACCGCTGGCTGGCCGATAAATCCCGGGCGTGGCTGCAACAGTGGGTGGCGCAGGGAGCAGATGGCTTCAATCCCTTCGACGTGCTAGCTAGCCACTACATCATCGCTCCCGATGACATTATCTCCGAATCACTAAACGCCCGCCTTGAAATCCACCCGGATGATACTGTGCCAGAAAACGATCGACAGGTATTCAAGCAATATCTGCTGTGCGACAAGGAGCAAGGCTACCCTGTCACCTATTGCTACGATGTGGTAGAAGGCTATCACCAGAAGCTGATGGATAGCCTGCTCTTGTAACAACTAAACTTTTTAAACCTGTTTCCATGAGGAAAGTATACTTTTTTATTTTGATGACCTTCGGTTATATCTCTTCGTTTGCCCAGAACACCTATACAGCCAAAGTATTGGATGCCAACAACGAGCCCATTCCGGGAGCTACTGCCAATGAAGCAGGTACCCAAAATTTCGCTATCACCAATGAGGAAGGGGTATTTACACTGGAAACTAATTCCCGTAATTTTACGCTTCAAATTATGTTCCTGGGGTTTGAAAACCAGGATGTTGAGGTGACTAACGGGCAGTTACCCAAAACCATTTATTTACAGGAGTCCACTGCCGAACTTGACGAAGTGGTGGTGGCCGCTCTGGGCATCACTCGGGAAAAGCAATCGCTGACTTCTTCGGTAGCTAAGGTAGATGCAAAGCAGCTCACCGATGTGCCGCTGACCAATGTGGTGAACAGTCTGGCCGGACAGGTAGCCGGGGTGCAGATTACTAACGGTTCTTCGGGCACGGGTTCTTCGTCCCGCATCATCATCCGGGGCGAAAACTCGCTGAGCAGTAATAACGAACCTTTATTCGTCGTAGATGGAGTGCCAATCAGTAACCAGCAGATTACCAGCGACCTGGTGAACGATGGCTCATTACAGGAAGTAGACTATGGAAACGGAGCGGCCGAACTCAACCCCGATGACATTGCCTCCATCTCGGTGTTGAAAGGAGCTGGTTCTGCCGCTTTGTACGGTACCCGCGCCGCTAACGGGGTGGTGCTGATTACTACCAAGCGAGGAGGGAAAAAACGCGGCTTCGGAGTAACCACCAGCAGCTCGCTTACCGTAGAAACTTTGCTGACCTTACCGGATTACCAGAATGTGTACGGCGGAGGTTCTAACGGGGAATACTCCTTCGAGAACGGCATTGGGGCAGGCCTCAACGATGGCGGCATCAGCAGTTATGGACCCAAACTGGATCAGGGCCAGCTCATCAAGCAGTTCGACAGCCCTTCGATAGACATTGACGGAAACCCAGTGCGAGGGGGGGATGTAATTGCCCGGACCCGCCCGGATGGAACCTATACGGAGATCACACCTACCCCCTGGATATCACGGCCGGATAACGTGCGAAACTTCTTCCGAACGGGGATTACTTCTCAGCATAATATTGCCGTAAGCGCAGGCGGGGAGAATGGGCGCAGCCGCTTGGCCTACAGCAATCTCCGCAACGAAGGGATTCTTCCCAACACCGATCTGAAGCGGGATGGTCTGGCCATCAGTCTGGATCAGCAGCTTAGCAGTCAGGTGAGCGTGAATGCCTTTGTGAACTACATCAACTCCCGTAGCGAGAACCGGCCGAACCTGGGTTACGGCTACGAAAACGTAATGTACGGATTTAACTGGACCGGGCGGCAAACCGATCTGGCCGCCATGCGCGATTACTGGCAGGCTGGGCAGGAAGGCATTCAGCACTATGATTTCAATTACCTCTGGCTCACCAACCCATACCTCACGCTGCACGAAAACACCAACAACTTTAACAAAACCCGGATGCTGGGTAACGCTTCCATCACCTACGATATTACCGACAAGCTCAGCCTGAGCGTAAGAACCGGCCTGGATAATTACGCCGACACCAGAGCATTCAAACGAGCGGTGAGTACCAACCAAAACCCCTTCGGAACCTATCGGGAGGACAATATTGATTATCGGGAGATAAACTCGGACATCCTCCTGTCCTACAATGATCGTATCAACGAAGACTGGTACTACACTGTCTCGGCCGGAGCGAACCGCTTTGATCAGCAAATTCACTATCAGTATGCCGAGGCATCGCAACTGGCCCTTCCGGAAATCTACACGCTGGCGAATTCCCGAACTCCCCTGGCCGGCAACAGCCAGCAGTTCAACAAGCGAATTAACAGCGTCTACGGAACCGGTAACATCAGCTACCGTTCCTGGGTGTATCTGGATGTTACCCTCAGAAACGACTGGAGCAGCACGCTACCCGACAACTTTGCCTACTATTCGGCCGGTCTCAGCTACGTACTTTCCAACATGCTGACACTGCCCAATCCCATCTCTTATGTAAACCTGCGGGCCAGTGCCGCCAGTGTGGGTAACGATACCGATCCGTATCAGGCCAATCAAACCTACGTGCTGAATCAGAACTACGGATCTTTCTTCCGGGTCACTAATGAAACGCTGCTTAAGAACCCTAACATCCGTCCCGAACGGCTAAATGCCTACGAAGCCGGAGCCGAGGTGCGCTTGCTGGATGACCGGTTACAACTGGATTTATCCGCTTACCAGAATACCAGCATCGACCAGATCATCGCCCGCCCCATTTCTTCAGCGGCTGGTTTTCAGAACTTCAACGAGAATGGCGGTAAAGTGCGTACCCGTGGATTTGAAGGTATGATTAGCGCTCGGGTAGTAAATACATCAGCGTTTTACTGGCTGGCTTCACTGAATTACTCAACCTACCGTAGTGTGGTGACCGAACTTCCCGAAGGCGTGGATCAATACGTGACGGGAGTGGCCAATGTGTTTGGTGGTTCGGGCGGTTCTAATACCGTCTTCTACATTGCCAAAGAAAATGGTCGGGTGGGAGATATGTATGGTACCGGTTTCGTAGAGGTCGACGGGCAGACACTGTACGGACCCAACGGTCTTCCGGTGCAGGATGGCACCCTGCGGCTGCTGGGTAACTACAATCCTGATTTTGCGGTCGGTTTCAGCAATGAGTTTTCCTACAAAGGAGTCATCCTGAGTGTGCTGGTGGACTGGCGGCAGGGCGGTACCATTGTTTCCCGCACCAAAGCGCTGGGCAGCACCTCGGGAGTATTGCAGGAAACCCTGGAAGGGCGCGAAAACGGTGTGATAGGGGATGGCGTGATGAACATTGGTACGGTGGATAACCCCGAGTACGTTCCGAATACTACTTCGGTATCGGCCAGCCAGTTTTACAATAATTATTATGACCGGGGCAATGAAGCCAGTGCCTTGTATGATGCTTCCTATCTGAAGCTTCGGCAGATAAGCCTGTATTACAGCCTGTCCGATCAGTTTTGTCAATCCATTGGTTTTGAGAGTATTAAGGTCGGTTTTGTGGGAAGCAATTTGTTGCTGTTTACCGAAAACCCGCACTTTGATCCTGAGCTGAACGCTTTGCAGGAGCGGAACATCACGTACGGCGTGGAAGATATGTCGTACCCCTCGACCCGCAGTTTTGGTTTTAGTCTGAAAACCCAGTTTTAAGAAACCATTCTTATGAAAAAGATACTAATAAGCTTTATATACATCAGTCTGCTGAGCACGGCCTGCACCGATGATTTTGAATCGATCAATGAAAATCCTAATGAACCTGAATCGGTGAGTCCGCAGTTTTTGCTGTCTAACATCATTTTTGTGGCCGCAGACCGAAACACCTACGAGCAGGGCTTTCGCTTATCCAACTACCTGACGCACTTTGCAGCCAGCGTGGAGTTTGAGCGCATCGACCGTTACGAAATGGGTTCGAACAGCGGCTACTGGGATACGATTTTCCGGCTACTATCCGATATCCGGTCTATGAAAGAAGCCGAAGGTTCCAATGAAGCCTACGCAGCGGTAGGCGATATCATGCGTTGCCACCTCGTTTCACAGTTGACCGATCTGTGGGGCGATGTGCCGTACACTCAGGCGCTACAGGCTATTGAGGGGCAGTTCACTCCGCAGTACGATACGCAGGAAAGTATCTATACTGATCCTGAAACCGGCATTTTAGCCATACTGAAACAATCTGCCAGTACTTTAGAAACTACTACCGCTTCTATTCAGGGGGACTTGATGTTTAACAATGATCTGGATAAATGGATACGCTTCGCCAACTCCCTACGCGTGCGCTACCTCATGCGCATCAGTAAGCGGCTGACTGACTTCTCCGAGCTTCAGGCTCTGGCCAGTGGAGGAGAGCTGATGCGATCTAATGAGGATAATGCCGTGGTACCCTACCTGAGTGCCGCTCCCAACCAATGGCCCATGTCGCAGGCGGCGCTGGGATTATACCAGGAACATCGCATGACCCAAACGGTAGACTCGGTACTAACTTTATGGGACGATCCTCGGCAGATGGTACTGTACAAACCTACCCAGCAAAGCATTAACGAGGGAAATCCTCGGTATAATGGATTACAAAACGGACAAAGCCGGGAAACCATCAGTGAGAAGGATATTAACCTGAACGATATATCGCTGTTCGGGACTATCTTCCGGGATGTTACGGATGGAGTGGATGCCCAACTGATGCAGTATGCTGAACTGCAATTTGCCCTGGCCGAAGCGGTAACCCGCAACTACATCAACGGAGATGCTCAGGCGTACTACCAAAATGGTATCGCCGCCAGCTTTGCTTACTACGATGTGGCCCTTCCCGACGACTATTTCACTCGCCCGGCTATCACTTTGGATGGCAGCGATGATCTGACCAAGATACTCACCCAGAAGTGGCTGAGTCTCATTACAGTAGGGCACGAAGCGTGGTTCAATATTCGTCGCACGGGCATCCCGAGCCTAAAGGCTGGCCCTGATAATCTGAATGAGGACAGATACCCGGTGCGGTACCTGTATCCGGAATCAGAGCAGGCTACCAATAGTAGTAATTATCAGGAAGTGGCCAGCCGGATTGGCGGAGATAATATTAACAGCAAAGGCTGGTGGGAGGAGTAGTCCGAACATGGTCATTTTGCATTTCATTTAAGCGATTAGGACCGACGTAACCTCGTGATCATCAATAGGTGGGCAATGTTTGGAGTAATCAATATAAAAATCTGGTTTTGTGAGCTACAGAGTGATAACTTAATTCAATTCTACTGGACTTTAGCAGGCAGGGAGCTTATTTTACAAGCTTAAATCTGAGATAATCTATCGATGAACTCTTTCCTTCTGTTGCTTATTGTCTATTTGGTTTTTCTAAAGGCCAGTGTTATTCGTAAGAGTGTTTTCATTACCAAGCTTACACTCACCAGCCATACTACACCGTAAATGATGCTGCGGAGACTGGCTATATCAATTATTGCACTGGGGTTTCTTTCTTTTTTTCAGGAGAAGCCTCAACTACTGCGCAAGGAAAAGGCTTTCGATACCTATATCAAAGATTCTATTCCTATCCGGGTTGACCTGATTTACGCTGATGAGCAACCTCATCAGTACTTTAGTCTGGTGCGGACTCCGGTCTGTGAAGATGACTTGTGTTACCTGATCACCATTGAGATTTATTGGGACTTACTGGGTAATTTTATCAAGTATGAATTGCCCCCTCAAGAACCCCTGACGAAGTTTGATCATATTGAGTTTTCCGAAGACGATTATACTAAATTGAACGAAATTCTGGCCGATCGAGGATCGTTGCTTAAAGATTATGAGGCCAAAGATCTGGTAGACCCTACTACCAGTATTAAATCAGAAGTGGAAGTTGATGCCGTCACCAGTGCTACCTATGCCTCACTAAAAGGTGCGGTGGTAAGCGGTGCGGTATACAGCACGCATACCTTATGGCATATTGTAAACGGGCGGGTGGCGCAGCAAATTCTTCAGCATACCGAAAGCTTATACGATGATCAGATGTTGACGATGATGCTTAATTCGGATCATTTTTATTATCAATACTATGCTTTAGAACATATGCCCGCGGTAGTCTCTGATGGTTTGATACCTGGTCTTATCAGGCTGGTAGCAGAAGGTCAGCAGTATATACCCTATTTTGCTGTAGAAAAGTTTCCCGAAAAGGTCTGGCAGCCAGGTGGGAATCAGTCTGAATTAATAGCCTTGTTACCTGATGTGGCCTTTGAAATGCAAAACACCCTACTTGCACGGTTGAAAGATCAAAAGCTCAACGAGCAGAGCGCGCTAACGCTTATCAGTACTTTTAATAAATTTAATGATGAGCAACTGCACAAAGCACTCACGATGATATACTATAGTTGTGATTCTCTGAGTACGGAAGTATTATTAGAGTTTAGCTATTTACTGACTCATCAGAATCAGGAAATATCTGCGCTGGCTTACCGCATTCTGGAACGCCGATCTGATGAATCGGAAAACATACAGAAAGTGCTGTCAGCGTATGAAAATTAGCCTCACAGGTGACTGGGGATGGAGAATGAAAGTAAAATAACCTACACTATGCAAAAGAAAAGAAGAGATTTTATGAAGACCCTGGGCGCAGGGTCAGGAGCGTTTTTTGTGAATCCGACGACAATTTTCGGACAACGCCCGGTGAAGGAAATGGGCAAAATTGATACTGAAGCCTATCAAAAGAGAAGCTATGATACTGATGTGCTGATTGCCGGGGGTGGTATGACCGGAGTTTGTGCTGCCATTGCAGCCGCCAGAAACGGAGCGAAAGTCATCCTTATTCAGGATCGATCGCGATTGGGGGGGAATGCCAGTAGCGAAATCAGAATGCATATTTCCGGGTCCAGCCAGTTGAAGCAGGTTTGGCGGGAAACGGGTATTCTGGAAGAACTGGTGCTTACCGAGGCTGCGGAGAACCAGCAGAAGTCTTATGAGATGTGGGATTTTATTTTGTACGATAAGGTGGTCTCTGAAGAAAATATTACGCTGCTGTTGGATACTGCCTTGTTTGATGTGGAAGCAGGGAACGGGAAAATTCAGAAAGTAAAGGCCCTGTGTTCGCAGACGGAGGAGCTATACGAAATATCAGCCCGCTATTTTGCCGATTGTACTGGAGATGGTACCCTGGCAGCCAAGGCCGGAGCGGAGTTTATGCAGGGGAGAGAGGCCCAGTCTCAGTGGGGTGAATCTCTGGCTACTGCGGAGCCTGACCTCAAGACCATGGGCAACAGCATACTCTTCATGGCATCTCCGCATGACCAGGAGATGCCCTATACCCCTCCCACGTGGGCGAGAAAGTACGGCTTTAAAGACTTTGTACACCGGAAAATTTCATCCTTTGAATACGGTTACTGGTGGATCGAACTGGGGGGGATGGTCGACGCGGTAAAAGACGGGCAGGCCATCCGGCACGAACTGCTCAGTGTCGTATATGGCATCTGGGATTATATCAAAAACTCAGGAAATCACCCGGATGCTAAGAACTGGGCATTATCCTGGGTGGGGATGCTACCGGGAAAGCGGGAAAGCCGAAGAATTGTAGGGGATTATATTATGAAGCAGGACGACGTGCAATCGCCCAAACTATTTGATGACCGGGTAGCTTACGGTGGCTGGCCGCTGGATGATCACCCACCCGAAGGGATGGATAGCACGGGTATTGAACCGTATCGGTCCATTCCTTTGAGAGGCCCGTATTCTATCCCTTTCCGGTCGTTATACAGTAAAGATTTTAACAATCTGCTAATGGCGGGGCGTAACATCAGTGTTTCACATGTGGCCCTCTCATCTACCCGGGTAATGGCCACCTGTGCTACCATGGGGCAGGCGGTTGGTACGGCCATGGCCTACTGTTATAAACATTCGATAAGTCCCGCTACCCTGGTTCAGGATCATATTAAACAACTACAGCAAACGCTCCTACGACAGGATCAGGCACTATTGGGCGTGAAAAATGAAGATGAGCAGGACCTGGCCCGGCAGGCTACGGTCAAGGCATCGTCCGAAACCACGGATGGAGCGGCCATTAATGTCATTGACGGAGTGAACCGGGATATTGCTGATGGCAGTACGCATCAGTGGCGAGCAGAGATGAATGCTGCAACTCCGTGGGTTGAATTGCGCTGGGAGAAACCTGTCACCATCAATCTTATCCAGATCACTTTCGATACCGGCTTGCAGCGTTTTTTGCGCATCTCGGGACAAGCCTGGGTATTGGCTGAGCAGGAGCGTTGTCCCCAGCATGAGACCATAGCTAATTATACGATTGAGGGAATCATCAATGACAAAAAGCAGGTGTTACATCAGGCAGAGGGTAATTATCTCAGGCGGGTAGAGCACCACTTTGAGGCGGTAGAAGTAGACGCGATTCGAATCAATGTGGAGAAAACGCACGGAGATCTTCTGGCTAAAATATTTGAAGTACGCTGCTATCAGGAAGCATAAACGGAACTATTAAAATGAATGTACTGCACTGTATTTTACTCTTCTTATTCAATTGCGCTGCTCTCATAGTAGTGGCTCAGGGAAATGACGAGGAAAAAAAGGCCACTCTCACTTATTACGGAAGAGGATTCTTTTTATTGGAAGGCTCAGTCATTGCTGATTCGCTGAAAGAAAGCCCCTACGATCGCTTGCCCCTTTCCTATAAAGAAAAAGTGAGGGAGCCGGTGTGGAATCTGTCTAAATCCTCCGCTGGTATTTCGGTGAGATTTCTTTCAAATTCTTCGAGTATTCACGTTAAATGGACGGTTTTGCATGATCATGAGATGAATCACATGGCTGAAACGGGGATCAAAGGAATAGACCTCTATTGGAAAAATGACGGACACTGGCAGTATGTCAATACCGGGCGACCCACCGGAAAAGAAAATGAGGCATTACTCATTGAGAATATGACGAAGGAAATGCGGGAATACAAAATGTTTTTACCGCTTTACGATGGAGTAACCAAGCTGGAGGTGGGGATTGACTCGACGAGCGTGATAAAAAAGCCAGTGGCAAATCAGGAGAAACCCATTGTATTTTACGGCACCAGTATCACCCAGGGCGGATGTGCCTCCCGTCCGGGCATGGTGCATACCAATATCATTTCAAGAAAGCTTGATGCGGATTGTATAAACTTCGGGTTTAGCGGAAATGGAAAAATGGAAACTCCCATCGTGGAATTGATTTCTGACATCGATGCCCGGTTCTATGTGATTGAGTGCTTGCCCAATATGAGCTTGGAGGAGGTTCAGGAACGAACCATCCCTTTGGTTGAAGTGATCAGGGAGAAGCATCCGGCTACTCCCATCATTTTTGTTGAAAACCTGCTGTATGAAAAGACGTCCCTGGATAAAGACATTGAATCACTGGTCAACAGTAAAAATGCCGCCCTGGAAAATGCCTATAACACCATGCTCGATGATGGTATTGAAAACCTGCTGTACATCAACAACCACAACGCTTTGGGCACCGACCATGAAGGCACCGTAGACGGAGTGCATTTCACCGATCTGGGTTTTTTACGATACGCTGATTATCTGATAGCGCATTTTGAGCAATTTGACCTTGTTCAAACTGCCGATTAACTCCATCGTAAAAACTGACCTTTAACCCCAGCGTGACTAAAGCTGTGGTCCGGCGTCCCAGTTGCCACCGGAGGCCAGACTCAGGTTGATCATACTTTGGTACAATTGTCCCACAATCCCCGCCGCATCCACCTGATTCAGCAAGGCGGTACGTTCCGCATCTACCACTTCCAGATAGGATACCAGGCCTGCCTCGTAGCGTTGGCGGGCTAAATCCAGCGTTCTGGTGGCTGCGGCTACCGTTTGTTGCTGTCGTTCGTGTTGCTTGTGTAAATAATAAATATTGGCTAATTCATTTTCCACCTCCTCAAAAGCGGATAGCACCGATTGCTGGTATAAATCAGCTACCTGCTCATACCGGGCATGGGCGGCATCTACCAAAGCGTGGTTTCGTCCGTAATTGAATATGGGCTGAAGTAACCCGCTGCCCACCGTCCAGGCAAAACTTTGCGGTGTAAGCAGGGCGTCGAAAGATCGCCCCTGGTACCCGGCCTGGGCCGATAAGGTAATACTGGGGTACAAATTTGCCCGGGCAGCCCCAATAAGGAGATTTTCAACCTCCATACTTTTAAGCGTAATCCAGATATCCGGTCTCCGGGTCAACACTTCTGAGGGGATTTTAGAAGGAATAATTGGCGGCAACGAATCAAAGGGGCTATCCGGCAAAGAAAAGTCAGAGGGTTGCTGGCCGGCCAGCACAGCCAGAGAGTTTTCAAGACGGGCGCGCTCGTTAATAAGCGTCCATCGTTGGGATTGGGCAATGCGCAACTGGGTATCGGCTCTGGACTGATCCAACGCATCAGAGGCGCCGGCTTCATAGTTAAGCCGGGCAATCTGAAGGGATCGTTCTCTAAGGCGAATGGTAGAGTCGTACAAGGAAATCTGGGTATCCAATTGTCGGATGTTCATATACTCAGACGCCGCCTGCGCTCTCAGTGCCGATAGTAACTGATAATATTCCAGCAACGTAATCTCCGAATCAATCACAGAAGCCTGGTAGTTGTTCCGCAGTTGGCCCCATATATCGAGCTGGTAACTTGCCAGCCCCAGCAGGGAGTAATTGGTAAATTTATTGGATTGAAACCGCTGGGCAGCATTTTCTGAGACCGCCGTACGGGAGGTGTTAATTTCCGTTCGAACTTCCGGCAACAAAAAGGAGCGCTCAACGCGGGCAGACTGTCTGGCTTGCTCAAAGTTGTGCAGGGCCGCTTTCAAATCGTTATTGTTCAGCGATACCTGACTGATAATATCATTTAGGATGGGATCTCTAAAATAGGTCCACCAAACGGTATCAATCGGTACGGCAGACAAAGAATCGGCCAGTGCTTGGTATCTGAAATTGTTGTATGCCTCAGGAGACGGTTTGGTGAAGACCGGAGCTAAATTGCAGGCACCCATTCCGGCCAAGAGTGCCACCAACCATACAGCTTGAAAAATTTTTGTTATGCGAATCAAATCAGGCAGGGTTTAATTTTTGTTCGTTCAATGATTTTTCTAATTCGTCAGCGACGGCGTTCGGGCTGGTAGTTCCTCGGGCAATCAGCTTATACATGGCCGGCACAGTGTAAATGGTGAAAATGGAAGAAACCAGCACGCCGAAAAGGATGACTAGACCGATGACCAGCCGGGTTTCAGCACCGGCACCAAACGATATAATGAGCGGCAGCGAGCCCATAATGGTGGTGAGGCCCGTCATGAGAATTGGACGAAGGCGCATCACTGAGGCATCAATCACGGCGCTATCGAAATCCTGGCCGCGGTCGCGCAGCTGATTGATGAACTCTACAATCAGAATACCGTTTTTGGTGGCCAGGCCGACCAGCATGATCATACCGATCTGACTATAAATATTTATGGACTGATCAAAAAGCCACAGCCCCAGTAAAGCTCCCAGCAACGCAAAAGGCACCGTCAGGATCAGCACAAAGGGGTGAATAAAGCTTTCAAACTGAGCGGCTAACACCAGATATACGACAATCAGCGCCAGTACAAAAATAAAGATCACTGACTCTCCGGAATCTTTATAGTCCAGCGACTCACCTTTATAGCCAATGGCTACTTCATCCGGGAGTTTTTCAGCCACTACCTGATCCAGGTAATCCAGCGCCTGACCCAGCGTATAACCATGGGCCAGGTTTGCTTCAATGGTGATTGCCCGCATCCGGTTGTAGCGGTTCAGCGTACCCGAATCAGCAAATTCATCCAGCGTCACCAGGTTTGACAATGGAATTAGTTCGTCGGAGCGATCGGAACGGACAAAAATATTCTTCAGGTCATATAACATCCGTTTCTGGTCGAAATCAGACTCTACAATCACATCGTATTCTTCCCCATCCTTAATAAAAGTGGTAATCAGGCGGGACCCCAGCAACGTTTCCAGCGTCCTTCCTATATTGATGATAGAAACTCCCAGTTCGGCCGCCCGGGGTTTATCAATGTTTACCTTCAACTGCGGCTTGGTTTCTTTGTAATCATAATCTATGTCGGTCAGGCCCGGATAATCAGATATTTCGTCCAGCAACTGGTCTCTCCATTGGGCAATTTCATCATAGTTGTCTCCGCTTAGCACATACTGCACTGGTTTTCCGTTACCCGAGCTTAATCCCTGCCGCATGATGATTGAAACCTGTAGCCCCGTGATGTCGGCAAGCTTTTCCCGAATCTCATCCATAATGTCCCATGCCGATCTTCTTTGGGCATAATCGTTTAGTACGATGATCACGCGTCCGTCATTAAAAGACTGCACGCCAGAACCATAGCTTTGGGGAGTTCTGACCAGTACCATTCTAGCCTCATTGGTCTCTTCGTTCAGGTACATCATCCGCTCACCAATTTCGTCAACAAAGGATTTGGTGTAGGAATAGGTTGACCCTTCCGGTGCCTGGGCAATGACTAAAATCATTCCCCGGTCTTCTTTGGGTATGAATTCTTTGGGTATGATGAAAAAAAGCGCAATGGAACCGGCTAAGAAAAGTACAATAATAATGACACTCCAGATGGGTTTTACGATAAATCTTTTCAGGCTTGAGCGGTATGCCTTCTGGCAATATCTGACAAAGCGATCGGTGTTTCTGGTAATAAAGTTGCCATTACCACTCTGCACTTTCAGCATTTTAGAACAAAGCATGGGAGACAGGGTGAGGGCTACCAGGGTTGAGAAAAATACTGCGGCGGCCATTGCGATGGCAAATTCCGTAAACAATTTGCCGATGTCACCCGCCAGGAAGGTAATGGGAATGAAAACAGCCAGCAGCACGATGGAAGTAGCGATGACGGCAAAACCTACTTCGCGGGCTCCCTGATAGGCTGCCAGTAACGGTTTCTCCCCATTTTCTAACCGGGAATAGATGTTTTCCAGTACCACGATCGCGTCATCTACCACCAGTCCAATGGCCAAAACCAAAGCCAGCAGGGTGAGTAAGTTTAGGGAGTAGCCGAACATCAGTAAGACGATGCAGGTACCCACCAGCGAAACCGGCACCGTAACGGCCGGGATAATGGTAGCCCGGACATCGCCTAAGAAAATATAAATGACGAATATGACCAGGATGATCGAGATCACCAGGGTATCATACACTTCGGCGATGGATTCAGAAATGAATAACGATCGGTCATAGCTGTTGCTAATGGTCATATTCTCAGGCAAGGTGGTCTGTATCCTGGCCATCTCTTCCTTGACCGCGTTAGCAACATCCAGGGTGTTGGCTTTGGATTGTTTGACCATACCGAGTCCTATACGCATCTCTCGGTTTCCCGTATAGCTCATTCTATGCTCTTCTGCGCCCAATTGTACCTTGGCTACTTCGCTGAGATGAATGTGGTGGCCATTTTCATTACGTTTAATAAGCAAATCGTTGAAATCCTCTACCTCCTGAAACTCCCGGTTCAGGCGAACCGTAAATTGCCGATCTAAGGATTCGAGTGAACCTGCCGGAAGTTCAACATTCTGATTTCTGAGGGCAATCTCAACATCGGACACCGTGAGCTTTCGGGCGGCCAATGCCTCCCGATCAATCCAGATTCTCATGGCATAGCGTGAGCCACCGGAAATTCTAACCCGGGCAACCCCCGGCAATACGGAAAAACGATCAAGCAGGTACCGGTCCGCATAATCCCGAAGTTCCAGTATACTCATTTCACTACTGGTCAGGCTCAGGTACATGACTGGTTCTGATCCGGCATCCACTTTGTTGATTTCCGGTGGATCAGCTTCTTCGGGCAGGTTGTCCAACAGCTTTGATACTGCTTCTCGCACATCATTGGCTGCCGCATCAATATCCCGGTTCAGGTTAAATTCAATGGTTACTTCAGACTTGCCATCCACACTGCTGGAGCTGATAAGCTTAATGGCTTCTACTTCACTCACCCGTTCTTCTATGAGTTGGGTTATGCGAGTCTCAACAACCGCTGCCGAAGCACCCAGGTAGTTGGTTTCAACCGAAACAATGGGGGGCTCAATGTCCGGGTATTCGCGTACCACCAGTTTGGTGTAGCACACCAGGCCAATGGCCATGATCAGCAAGCTTAAAACTGCGGCGAAAACGGGTCTTTTAACAGAAAGATCGGTAAGCGTCATGGGCGTAAGTCAATTAGGTCAGTTACTCTGACGTTAAGTCATCTGGGATTGTATTTCCGGTGGGTACGGAAGGCTGCTCAAACATTCCGTCAACTGTAACGGCTGTTCCATCTTCCAGATCCTGAAGCCCCGAGGTGGCTACCGAATCACCAAGTGCTAATCCCGACATGACTTCTACATAACCGGGCTTTCTTCTTCCCAGACTGATTTCAGTTCTTTGGGCGTAGTCTTTGCTCACTTTAAACACAAATTTCTGGTCACCAGACTGAATGACTGACCGTTCGGGAATGGTAGGGGAGGTGCCTTTTTCAAGTGCCAGTTGCACGTAAAGTAACATGCCAGGCTTCAGAAGCTGTAATTCATTAGGAATCTCTGCTCGAACCCGGATGGCACGGGAAGTAGGATCTACCCGGGTATCAATTTCAGTAACCGTGCCCTGAAAAGCCTGGTTCGGATACGCCTGAGACCTCGCTCGGACGGGAATGCCTGATTTGATTTGCCCCAGGTATATTTCCGGAACCGTAAAGTCTACGCGCATGCTGCTCAGATCATCAATCGTAGTGATGATATTTTGTGGGGAGACCAGTGAACCGGCACTGATGTTGCGCAATCCCAAAACCCCATCAAATGGTGCCCGGATAATCCGGTCCGATATCTGGGCCTGATATTGTTGAATTTGCTGCTCGGCCACTTGTTTTTGGGTGTTCCGGGCATCCAGCGCAGAAACAGCCGCCGCCCCGTTTTTTACCAGCCCGGTCAGGCGTTCTATTTCTCTTTCCTGTTCTTTAAGGTTTGCTTTGGCGGCACTGAGGTGGGCGCTTTCTTCCGCGTACCTCAGAATAATAATGATGTCTCCTTTTTTTATCCTTTGTCCGTCTTTAAAATTAATTTTCTCAACAACTTCCGTTACGTTGGGAGTTATTTCCGCGGATTCATAGGCAAAGGTAGAACCTACGGCTTCTACAAAATCGGCAAATTCGGTTTCGTTGACTTCGGCTATTTTTATAGAGAGAATATTTTTAGGAGTTTTTTTTGCAGCTTTTGGCTTATCCTGGCGGGTCGGCAAAACGAGCAGTATAATCAAACCGAGGCCGACGATCGCCCCTCCAAGTAAAATCCATTTTTTCATAGTATAAGCGAATCAGTATAGTTACATAAGAAATAGTGGTGCCTGCTAGGCAACAGGCCGCAATATAGGCAAGTAAAACCAGTAGTTAGGCAATTAAAATTTGGCGGGATATTCATTTAAGCAAGTAATCGCTTAAATATAAATAGTATTACACTTTTAATGCAAGCAGACTTTTATTTCTGGCAAAAGAAATATGATCAAACGGGCGGAAAAAAACGGTGAAATGGAGATATGCATCATTTGTTTGGGGTAAGAAGTGCCAAAATTTTAGAAATGGCTTGTATTAAGATAGAAAAAAAGTAACTTCATCATTTTTAAGCATATTTTCTAATAAAATCATGACCTCAGAGCCGTATCAGTATGGATTTCATAATTTAGATGATTCCCAACTTTGGAGTGCTCTTAAAGACGGGAGTCTGGAGGTTTTTGAATACCTGTACCAGCAGCACATCCAAAGCCTCTTTGATTACGGTATGCACATCCACGCGGATGCTGATCTGGTGAAGGATGCTATTCAGGAATTATTCATTCATATCTGGCAGCACAGAAGCTCCCTGGGAGATGTGAGAAATATACGTAACTACCTGATAGTGAGCCTAAGAAGAAGCCTGATCTCCCAACTGGAGACGCTTAAAAAGTGGCACTTACCCATGTTGGATAATATGCAGATTTTGGCTGGAATGGATACTTCACCCGAAAGCCGTATGATTGCCCAGGAAGTTTATGTGCAGCAGGAACAGAGCCTGATAACGGCCATAGAAAAGCTGCCTCCCCGCCAAAAAGAAATTGTGTATCTCTTATTTTATAAGAATTTCCCCCAGAAAGAAGTAGCCAGGATCATGTCTATCAATCTGGCTTCGGTGTATACGCTAACCTCCAAAGCTATCAAAAGCTTACGCAAGCACCTGCAATAAGCCGCGAATACCCTTTCTTTTGTGTGCCTGTTTCCCCAAAGTGTATGCATGCTTCACTCCTGAGTGCTACCCATACTGCCCTGTTATTTTAAAATCAGGGGTGTTTTTGGGTTAAATAAAAAAAAATAAAAAAAATCTTAAAAATGAAGGATAGGTTTTGATGCTTTTCCCTTCCTATAACTGAAGTACAGAAAAAATGAACTACCAAAACTACAACGCAGAAGACTTTTTGCTGGATAAAAAGTTCAGGGATTGGGTAGAATGTCCTGATAAGCAACTGGAATCATTTTGGGAGGAGTACTTGAATAATCATCCTGAGAAGAGAACTGAAGTGAAGCAGGCGAGGGAGGTTTTGCAAAAAATGAAGTTCCGAAAATACACCCTAACTACCGATGAGGTGGACGGTGTTTGGGGAAATATACTTAAAGGCAAAAATAGGTCGGTTCTTCAACAGGCAAGCGGTGATAATGTACTGCCTTTACATCCGATAGTTCCCCTGGCTAAGGAAAGTAACCACAACGTGGTTACTCGACGCGGGTATCTGATGATTGCCGCCAGCATGGCTTTATTAATCATGTTTGCGGGCTGGTTGTTGTGGCCCCGCCTGCTTGACCATGAACAGGTGTATACCACTGCTTACGGAGAGACCATGACCATTCCCTTGTCGGATGGTTCAGTGGCTACCCTCAACGCCAATTCCAGTTTGCGCGTACCGGCAGACTGGCAGGATGTACGGGAGGTCTGGCTGGAAGGAGAAGCTTTCTTTCAGATCAAAAAAGTCAGTCAAAATGACAATTTGAAGCAGGGTATACCGGTGAAGTTTCTGGTACATACTCAGGGCGTTGCCGTGGAAGTGCTGGGTACACGATTCAATGTAAATACTCGTCGGGAAAAAGTGCAGGTGGTGCTGAATAGCGGAAAAGTACGATTGAAATGGCAGGAACAGGAAATGCTGATGAATCCCGGAGAGTTGGTAGAGGTAAGCCAGGTGGGGCATCAGGTGCATCAACGGGTTGTAAGGCCTGAAACATATTCATCCTGGAAAGATAACCAACTCGTGTGTGATACCACACCGCTAGGGGAGCTTGCCCATACCATTGAAGATCGGTTTGGCTATGAAGTAGTTTTCCTAACGGATGACCTAAGTGATATCAAAGTGTCAGGTACTATTCCTTTGGATAGCATAGAAACATTCAACCTGGTTATATCCAGATTAATAAAAGCGAAGCTTGAATTGAAAGAGAATAAAGTATATATCAGTAAATAAAAAAGCTGCTTTCTTACACCAGGTTGTATCAGGCAGATTTCAATAACTTAAATTTAAACCCCCTACATTATGTATCACTATCTACACGTAATGAGCAGGCTAGCTATGTCTATGCTGATAGTCTGTTGCCTATCTTTACCGACTCTGGCCCAGTTGGCGTTCGTTGAGCGGGTCCCCGACGATGTCTCTGACGAAGCTTTCGGAGTCAGCGATGGAAATCAGGATAATCAGCAATCCTTAAAATCAGTACTGTTAAAATTTGAAACCCAGCACAAAGTTAGTATTGTCTTTCAGGATCAGGATGTAAAAGATAAAACCGTTGACGAAAGACGGATTGATTATCTGAAACTGGAAGAGGCTCTTAATCAGTTGCTTACCCCCTTAGGTTTAACCTATGAAAAGGTAAAGAAAAATGTGTTTGTTATTCTGGATGAGAAACAATCCCGGCAGATCAATAAAGTAGAAAAGAAGAAGATTAATGCCAAGGATCTTACCATCTCAAACACCTTTCACGTTTCTCAAACGCACTTTAATGTGGATTTGGGTATTCGCAAATCGCTGGATCAGTCTATTAGCGGAACGGTTACGGATCTGGAGTCTGGCGCTAGCCTTCCCGGAGTCAATATTCTGGTAAAAGGAACCAACACCGGTACTGTTACCGACATGAATGGAAAGTATTCGCTTACGGTGGCAGACGATGTTGATGTCCTTGTTTTTTCTTCTATCGGATACCTCACGGAAGAAGTGAATATTAGTGGGAAAAGCATTGTTGATGTAGTACTCAGCCCCGATATACAGTCCTTATCAGAAGTGGTCGTTACAGCATTGGGTATTGAGCGTAAAAGAGAAGCCCTGGCTTATTCTGTTTCGGAAGTACAAGGCGAGGAGTTTACCCAGGCGCGGGAAACGAATGTGGCCAATGCCCTCACGGGGCGCATTGCCGGAGTGAATGCTACCGGTCTGGCTACCGGCCCTGGTGGATCTAGCCGGGTGATTATTCGGGGAAACGGTTCGCTCGTAGGAGACAACCAGCCTTTATACGTAGTGAACGGTATGCCCATTGACAATACCATTCCCGGTGGCGGTTCAACCACCGATGGTCAGGGTATTAATGTAGACCGGGGAGACGGTATTGCGGGAATTAACCCTGACGATATAGAATCTATCAGTGTGCTAAAAGGTGGTGCCGCCGCCGCCCTGTACGGCTCACGGGCATCTAATGGTGTAATTCTGATCACCACCAAACGCGGCAAAGGTCAGAAAGGAATCGGTGTGGAATATAACATGAACATGACCTTTGATTCTCCTTCCATGTTTCCCGACTTTCAGTACGAATACGGGCAGGGTTTTGATGGAAGAAAGCCCCTCACCCAGGCCGAAGCCCTAAGTTCAGGCCGCCTGTCTTATGGTGCTCCTATGGATGGTCTGCCTTCTATTCAGTTTGACGGAGTCGAGCGGCCTTATTCACCGGTGAATGTAAAGGATAATATCAAAAACTTTTATCGGACTGGTACCAATTTTGTCAATACGGTGGCCCTGAGTGGAGGATCTGAAAACGTTAATTTCCGGCTTTCTATGTCTGACATGGATGTGGAAAGTGTGGTGCCCAATTCGTCATTTAACCGAAAAACTGCGAACCTGAATTTAAATGCCTATTTAGGCAATCGGCTGAGCTTTGAAACGGTGGTACAGTATAATCTGGAGCAGGCAAATAACCGCCCTGGTACGGGGTATGCGGATTACAACGCTGGTTGGGCTACGCACTTGGTAGCGAACACGGTGGATATCCGAAGTCTGGCTCCCGGCTACGATGAAAACGGCAGAGAGATCGAGTGGAATCCTGTTCCCGTAGCCAATAATGCGTACTGGGTGGTAAATCGCTACCAGAATAAAGATGAAAAGAACCGCTTTATCGGGCAGGCCAACATTCAGTACGATATCTTTGATAACCTGTATCTGCGGGGAAGCGTAAGCCGCGATTTCTATAATTTTGAATACGTAGGGATTACGCCATACAATACTGCTTTTGAACCCCAGGGACGGTACGAGTCGCTGAAAGCCGATGTGTCAGAGACCAATTCCATGCTTACGCTAAACTATAATACTTCATTTCTAAGCGATTTCAATATCACGGCCATGGTAGGCGGCAACCGACGTAAGAGCGTTAATGACGCTACCTCGATTGAAGGAAGCCAGTTCACCATTCCTTATTTCTACAGCTATACCAACCTGGCAACACTGACGGTTACGCCATCGGACCAGGTTACGGCTGTCAACTCCGTGTTTGGCTCGGCCGATTTGGACTACAAAGGCTTGCTGTATCTGACATTAACGGGACGGCAGGATTGGTTCTCAACCCTGAGCCCGGAAAATAACAGCATCTTTTACCCATCCATCGGAGGTAGTTTTATCATGTCAGAAGCAGTTTCACTGCCGAGTGCCATCAATTTTGTTAAACTGAGAGGTTCATGGGCGCAGGTAGGGGGTGCTACTCCTGACCCATATCTGATCAATCAGACCTTTGACATGGTACAGGGAGGACATAACGGACGACCCGTTCAGGCTATCTCCAGTGACCTGGTGACCAATCCGGATCTTCGTCCTTTAACTTCTACCACCTATGAGGCAGGTATTGACATTCAACTGTTAGAAAACCGCATCGGAGTAGACCTGACTTTTTATAACCGTACTACCACGGATGATATCGTTCAGACCAATATTTCTGAAGCTTCCGGTTACACCAAAGCTTTGCTTAACGTAGGCGAGCTGAATAACAAAGGAATAGAGTTATTATTAACGGGTAGCCCGGTAAGAAGCAGTAATTTCAACTGGAATGTGAGCTACAACATGGCTTATAACAAAAGTGAGATTGTTAAACTGGCTGAAGGATTAAATACCGTACAGGTTGGCAGTGGTATCGGTGGAGGCACCATTCAGAACGAGATAGGCCGTCCCTACGGGATTATCAAAGGCTATCGCATGAAACGAAATGATGTCGGCGAGGTAGTATTCAATACCAACAGCGGATACGAAGCACGAAGCGAGATTGAAGAACTGGGATTGGGTGTGCCACCGCTTACCATGGGTATGTCTAACGATTTTAAGTATAAAAATTTCTCGCTGAATATTTTGCTGGACGGTAAATTTGGCAACTCTATTTACTCTAACCTTGCCCAATATGCCCATCGCTTCGGTCTGACCAAAGCCACATTGCCGGGCAGAGAAGGGGGGCTGCAGTTATCAGGAGTAGATGAGGAAGGAAATGATTATGAAAGAGTAGTACCGGTAGAAGAGTTGGATACTTACTACGATAATCATAAAAATTATACCGAACTCTTCGTGTATAACGGTAGCTTTATCAAGCTTCGTCAGCTTATATTTACCTACAACCTTCCTGTCTCTAAACTGAGTTTTATCAATTTGCAGTCGGCTTCTCTTTCCCTGGTGGGGCGTAACCTTGCCATTCTCTACAAGCATACTGATCTTTTTGATCCTGAGTCCAGCTATACCAATGGAAATGCCCAGGGGCTGGAAGCCTTCGGTGTTCCAAGAACCAGAAGCCTTGGATTCAACTTAAGAGTCAAATTTTAATCTTGTAACTACTACGATGATGAAAAATATTTTCTATAGTAATATATTTCTGCTCGCCCTTGCACTGGTCATTCTGCTTCCTTCGTGTGACGACGGACTGGCTGAATTGAATGAAAATCCGGATGCTTACTCTGATATTGTCCCGGAGTTTCTTTTTACCAAGGCACAATTGGATGCCGTCAACATCAGTTACTTCGGCACTGCAGCTTTGACAATCGGCGGTTCCATGCAGCAGTTTTCTACGTATAAAGAAGTACCCGCTGCCGGAGATAAATATTTCAACGATGGATACTCAAAGTCTTATTTCTCAACGGCTTATCCTAATGCGGTGAATGAGATTCAGGAGGTCATTAAAGCAGTATCGGAAAACCCGGAAGATGTGAACAAGCTTTCGGTTGCCCGCATCTGGAAAGCCTACATCTTCCATCACCTGACTGACTTATACGGGGATATTCCTTATACCGAAGCCGGGAAAGGCTCCATAGAAAAAATCTATACTCCCATCTACGATGAGCAGGCATTTATTTATAATAGCATGCTGACGGAGTTGGAGGAAGCCGCTAACGCGTTGTCGCCTTCTCTGGAAACTTTTGGTAATGCGGATTTAATATACGGCGGTGATGTGGTTCAGTGGAAAAAATTCGCTTATTCACTGATGTTGCGTTTAGGCATGCGGTTAACCGAAGTGGATGAAGCTGCTGCCCAGAGTTGGGTGCAAAAAGCGATTGCCGGAGGTGTAATTCTGGAAGATGGCGATCTGGCCGATATCGATTACGTGGATGGCTCTCAGATCGACAGCCGCAACCCCGCTGCCTGGGCTTTGATGCGTGGCGATTATCTGGACCCACAAAATGAGGATAATGTAGAGGGTGGAAAACTGGCTAAAACTTTTATTGATTACCTTAAAAATACTGGTGACCCCCGCTTAAATGTTTTTTCCGTATTGTGGGTACAATCTCCTACTGGCGAGTACGTAGCAGATACCGCCACGGCTTTGCAACAGGGAATGCCCAATGCGGCGTTCAACAGCAAGCCTGCTGATTTTGCTTCCTACTCAGAGCCAAATCCCAATACCATTTTAAAGTATGACTCACCACTTCTGGTATTCACCAATGCAGAAGCGCATTTGCTGCTGGCGGAAGCGGCCATCCGTGGTTGGTATTCCGGAGATGCTTCAGCAGAATATGAGGCGGCGGTTAGAGCGGGTATGCGACAATGGAGCCGTTTTGGCAGTGCCGGAGAAATTGCTGATAATCGCATTGAGGCGTATGTAACTAATAATCCATTTCCTGCGGCTGGTTCTTTTGAGGAGAAAATGGAGGCAATCCATACCCAAAAGTGGGTGGCATTGTTCCTGGATGAGTATGAGATTTTTTCCAACTGGCGACGTACCGGCTATCCGGAGTTAATTCCAACAAATTACCCTGGCAACTTAACCGGTGGGACGATTCCTACCCGTTTTGTCATTCCTGATTCAGAGGAGATTATCAACGGCCCTAATTTCCTGGAGGCCGTGAGCCGACAGGGAGAAGGCAACCTGCTTACCAGTAAAGTCTGGTGGGATAAGTAACCGCAGTAGCGGGGTATTAGGTGTTAGGGATTAGGTGTTGGAAAAATATTTCTTAACGCTTTATCCCTAACCCTTCCCTCTATAACCCAACCCCTAACCCCCAAACCCTTCAATACATGCTTGATCGTAGACAATTACTCAAACGCCTCTCCTCCCTGCCCCTGGTCGGGGGATTGCTCGGAAGCACCACCCTGACAGCCGCTGCTTCGGCTACGGTGACCGCGGCAGCGACCGCTCCCTACCGCGATTACTTCGCCGAACTGGGAGTACGCACCTTCATCAATGCCGCCGGTACCTACACGGCCATGACCGGCTCACTGCTGCGCGATGAAACCAAAACGGCCTATAATTATGCCTCGGAGCACTATGTCATGCTGGATGATTTGCAGGATAAAGTGGGGGAGCGCATCGCCCAACTGGCCCGCTGTGAAGCAGCCACCGTTACTTCGGGTGCCTTCTCAGCCATGACTTTTGGGATGG
>JAVKCN010000034.1:0-2547 GCA_040222715.1 Cyclobacteriaceae bacterium
ACTACCGCGGGGGAAGGAACCAACATTCGGCTGTCGCTGCCCTCTTCTATGGCGGTGAAAGGAACGCTGCTCTTCGTGGCAGACCGCACCGAATACGCCATTCCACTGGCCTATACCGAAGCGGTAGTTTCGCTGCATAAGTCGGATATTCATAAAGTAGGGAAAGGCCTGGTAGCTACGTACCTGGGAAAAACCATTTCTGTAGTCTTTCTGAAAGATATTTTTTCCCTGCCGGAAGGAGTAGACTTTCATCATACGGGAATGCTGCAGCAAAGTCTTGATCAGTTGCACCCGGAAGAACAGTTAGACATCGTCATTGTATCGTACGGTAGCCGAACGGTAGGCTTTGTGGTTGATAAACTATTACAGCAAAAAGAAATTGTAGAGAAGCCACTGACCAAGCCCATTGATGGGGTGCGGTTTATCAGTGGAGTCACCATCTTAGGCAATGGCAATGTCTGTCTGGTACTGCATGTACCAGCCATTGTCAGTTTTGTATTTCAAGGAGCGCATCAACAAACCGGAATTTTATCTTAGATAGTATCATGAATGTACTTACGCCCAACGAGCAGCTTGTAGCTCAGCAAATCATAGAAGCAGGCTACACCAATGCTGCCCAGTCGTTTTCAGGCATTGCCCAGCGGCAGGTCACCATCAAAACATCCACCCTGGAAATCGCCGATGAGCAATCTGAACACATGCTGGCCAAAGAGGGAACTTTGAGGCTGGTTACCACCGAAGTGATGGGAGAAGCCCGGGGAAAGAGTTATTTCCTGCTGGATGAAGGGGAATGTGAAGCGATCTACCAGGCTTGCCTGCCCCCCAGCGACAATGACGACAGCCGTAAGATAATGGAAGAGGCCATTATTAAAGAGATCGATAATATTATCTCAGCGGCGGTGATCACCGAGTTCTCTAACCGACTTCAGGTTACTATTTTCGGTGATGTGCCTCAATTGTTTGATGGGTCGCCCGCAGAAATAACGGAAAGAATCCAGGCCGATTTTTCAGACCCTCAGAACCAGGGCTTTTATCTCTTTACCAATACGTATTTTGTTTTTGAAGACAATACCCAGTTACAGCCCCAGTTTTTCTGGAAACTTCCCTCCGATTTTCTGCAACGTATTAAAAATTATGCTCAAATAATTTCTGAAGTTTCTTGATAAGATTGTTGATTTATGAAAAACCCGACCCCTGGAATTAGAGGCGTATATGGTGTGATCGGTATGTCAGCTGTTTGGTTAGTATTGCTGGTCGGATTACTTTTTTCAAATGTTGCTCATAAGAACTTCTTTATACTGTTAGTACTGGGAGTGGGAGCCAGCTTATTCTTAGCCGGCTTATGGCAACTCTGGCAGCGATACCAGAAGGTAGTGCATGTACTGGGCCAGTTAGCAGATGGGAAGCTGGCTACTCCTTTGAAAACACGGACCCAGAACACCTGGATGAACGCTGTTAATACGCTTTACTATAAACTGAATGAAGCAGCCGAATTTATTAAAGCGTTAGGAACGCAGCAGGGAGGAAAGGAGCTTCAGTACCTGCAATCGACCGAAAATCTGGGGCAAGCCTTATTACAGGTAGAAAAAACATTACACGCTTACCGGGAAGAAGAGCGACTACGGCGGTGGAGCGCGGAAGGACTGGCCCATTTCGCAAATATTCTGAGAAGTAATACCGAAGATCTTCAGGAATTTGGCAACCAGGTGATTCGGGAATTGGTGAAATATCTGGGATGTAACCAGGGCGGTTTCTTTATAGAGGTAGAAACTGAAGAAACCTCTTACCTGGAACTGCTGGCCTGCTATGCCTATGAAAAGAAAAAGTACGAGCAGAAACGGGTGGCCATCGGGCAGGGGCTGGTAGGGCAATGTGTTTTAGAGCAAAAACCCATTATACTCGCAGATATTCCGCAAGACTATATTACCATTACATCTGGCTTGGGAGAGACTACGGCCCGCCATCTGATTATTGTTCCACTAATTTTTCAGGACAAAACTCAGGGGGTGGTTGAACTGGCATCTTTCCAGAAACTGGATCAGCATCAATTACTTTTTCTGGAGAAAGCAGCGGAGAGCATTGCCTCCACGCTGGCCATGCTGCAGGGCACTACCCACACCAAAGCATTGCTGGAAAACTCCCAGCAGCTAACCCATGAGTTGCGGCAACGCGAAGAGAAAACGCAGGAGCATTTGCAAGAGTTGGCCATTGCCCAGCAGAGCATGGAAAGACACCAGGCAGAGTTAGAAGGAGTATTTGCCGCAATGGATGCTACCCTGATTGTCGCCTACTTTGATCTGGAAGGGGCATTGTTAGTGGCAAACCAAAACTTTGCGGATTTGCTGGGTTATACCATAGAGGCTCTGAAAAGCAACGATGCGGTTTTCTTCGCATCAGAGCAGAAAGATCCACACTTCTGGGAAAATCTGAGCGAAGGACATGAGGTTACGGATGATTTCCGCCTTTTGCCCCTGGCCGGGAATGAAGTATGGCTCCATGCTTCATTCACTCCGCTGAAGACCACCAATGGTCATGTAGAAAGAATCC
>JAVKCN010000035.1:0-11063 GCA_040222715.1 Cyclobacteriaceae bacterium
TTTCGTTCTTGGCGACCGGTCGGCAGGAACGGGACAGAAGCTTTGGGACGAATTAAAAGACAAAGAGATAGGCATGGTGGCAACGGACCATTGGAAAGCATATGGTCAATTTATCCCCCATGAAACCCATATCCAAAGCAAGGCCGAGACCTATACTGTTGAAGGGTATAATAGCCTGTTCAGGCATTTTCTGGCTAGGTTAAGGCGTAAGACCAAGTGCTATTCCAAAAGTGCCGACAGGCTGAAAGAAGCCATTGCTTTGCTAATGCTGAAACGAAATAATCAATTAGATATACTTAATTAACAATGCCCATTTTAAATGCTCCTATTCCAGCCAATTTGCAGTAGGTACCTATACTGAGCTTGCTCTCCATCTACCTTCGTTAGCAAATTATCGTATATTGAGTTATGACCTCTGTTGAGACTGCCATAGCCCTAAAGAAAGATCTGGATGTTTTACGCCCCATCAGCAAAGCTGACGAATTACGGATCATGCAGAAATTCCGCCTCGATTGGAATTTCCACTCGAATAATCTAGAAGGGAATTCCCTAACCTACGGTGAAACTAAGGCTCTGATCTTGTTTGGCCTTACTGCCCAAGGCAGACCTTTTAAAGATTCTCTGGAAATGAGAGGGCATGATGAGGCTATTAAATGGATAGAGGAGATAATTAAGGAAGAGCGCCCGCTTACTGAAAATTTCATTCGTCAACTGCATGAGCTTATTTTAAAAGAAGATTATGAGGTTGACGCTATTACCCCCGATGGTAAACCTACTAAAAAGTGGGTACGAATAGGAACGTATAAAACAGAACCTAACCATGTATTAACAAAGACTGGTGAGATCTTTCGCTTTGCTACTCCCGAAGAGACTCCCGCAAAAATGCATGATTTAATAGAGTGGTATCGCACAAAGAAGCAACAAGATATAAACCCTATTCTGATAGCTGCTGAGTTTCATTATCGTTTTATCCGCATCCACCCGTTTGATGATGGAAATGGCCGTACGGCTCGTATTCTGATGAATTTCATCCTGATGCAATTTGGCTATCCTCCAGTCATCATTAAAACTCAGGATAAAGAAAACTACTTTGCTGCCCTCCGCCAAGCGGATGCCGGAATGATAGGGCCATTCATTGAATATATTGCCAGCAACCTAGTTCGCTCCTTAGAAATTATGATCAAAGGTGCTAAGGGAGAAGATATTGAGGAACCAAATGATTTGGATAAGGAGATTAGTTTATTAAAAATGAGGTTGGAGTCTGCAGGTAAGAAAATAGATATTAAGAAAAATAAGGAGGTCATTACAGACTTCTATAATCGTTCTATAATTCCTTTATTCCGAAAATTTATTCTAACCTCTAATAAGTTTGATGCTTTTTATTTAGAAAAAGAATACAGCCTATATGAAAATAATGGAGGATATGGTGGATTAGATGAAGATGAGCTTATCACTCAAATACGTAATAGGATAAACGACAAAACTGTCACTATACACATGCGATATTTCTTTAAAAGTATAAACATAGCTGATCTTGAAGGCTTTTATTTTGACTCTGAGATTAGAATTGATTTTGCTTTTTCAAACTTCAAAGTTTTTAGTAATAATGCTACTGATATAACCTTTACTCGATCCTACGGTGAGCAACTCACTGAGAAAGAAATGGACGAACTCGTTCGAGGTGAAACAAAGCGTCATAAAGAGATTATTGAACAGAAGATAGAAGAACTCCAGCAGAAGGGAAACGATACTAATCAATAAACACCTCCTGCTCTATCACGTTATGCCAGAGTAAGCAACCAGAAACAACGTATGAAAGCTATTCTTGTCCAGGCACCCGGTGGGGTGAATCAATTATCTATTGGGGAATACGAAACTCCGAAGCCCGCCCCGCACGAAATACTGGTTAAAGTGCATGCCACCGCTGTGAACCGGGCTGATATTTTGCAGCGGGAAGGGAAGTACCCACCGCCGAAAGGAGCTTCTCCGATCCTGGGTTTGGAAATGAGCGGCGAAGTGGCGGAAACTGGAGAAGCGGTTGAAAAGTGGAAAAAAGGCGACTCGGTATTTGGATTGCTTCCCGGAGGTGGATATGCGGAATATGTGGTCATCCACGAAGATATGGCGCTCCCTGTTCCTAATAATCTGTCCATGGAAGAAGCAGCGGCTATTCCCGAAGTATTCATGACGGCTTTTCAGGCAATAAACTGGTTAGGAAAGTTACAGTCCGGTGAACGGATTCTTATTCATGCCGGAGCCAGCGGAGTGGGTACAGCAGCCATACAATTAGCGAAAGAAATGCAGGCGAGCGATATTATCGTGACGGCATCGCCGGGAAAACATGCCGCCTGTCGGGAGCTGGGTGCTCACTACGCTATTGATTATAAGAATCAGGATTTCCGGGAAGAGGTAAGAGACTTTACCAATGGCGAAGGGGTAGATGTGATTATTGACTTTATTGCCGCGCCTTACTTTGAACGTAATATTTCGGTGTTACGCACCGACGGGCGCATGGTGATGCTGGCTCTGCTGGGTGGCACCCACTTAGAACAGTTCAATCTGGGAAACCTGCTCCGGAAGCGACTTCAGATTATGGCCTCTACTCTTCGCTCGCGCAGCCGAGATTATCAGATTAATTTAACCCAGGCATTTGCCGAATTTGCCCTACCCCGCTTTCAAGATGGGCACATGAAACCTGTAATTGATCAGATCATAGACTGGAAGGAGGTAAAATCAGCACATCAGCGGATGGAATCCAACCAAAACATCGGAAAGATTGTCTTAAAAATCAGCTAATTCGTGCATTAGGAGCGCACAAATTACTACTGATTTTACGTTCTATACCCGGAGGGAAAGCATTATGACATACCGATATATATTTTTCTGGATCGTTTTGGGTAGCATCAACCTCGCGTGCTCGCCCATTAAAATATTCTCGGAAGCACCCGGCGAGCAGGAAGTAAGTCATTACAAAACTTTTGCTTTTATGTCAATCGACGAGAAACAGATGGATCAGGCCAGTCTGGTGCTTTACGATGAGATTCGTAAAAGCATTACGGAACAACTGCGCCAAAAAGCCTATCAGGTCGATGCGGAAAATCCCGAACTGCTTATTGCCTTTAATATCCTTACCGATGAGCAACGCAAAGAGGTCACTAAATCATCCAATCCATACGGAGCCTACGGAAGCATGTGGCCCTATAACCCCTATTACCGGGGTTGGTATCCTTCCAATCAGCATCGTTACAAAGAAATTCAGATTGAAAAAACCGGCACGCTGGTCGTTGACCTGTTTAACAATCAGGAGCAGGAATTGGTCTGGCGCGGTATCGGTATTGGTCCGGTGAACAACCCTGAAGAACGGTTTGAAACGGCTTACAAAATGGTGGATAAAATTTTTAAAGCTTTTCCGGCAAGCACAGCGAGTCCGGTATCAGCTGCTAACTAGCTGCTCATCCATCGCCTTTTGTTTTTCTGAGCGTTTCGCTTTTATTTGGCGGGGTGAATGTATAAATTTCTACGTAAACCATCCACATCTGAGATTGTCCAGTATTCAGGATATTGGCTTTAACAAAACGTACTATGGCACTACCCAAACCGGCTTTAATCGAGGCTATCCGGAAAACAGCAAAAAAACTTTCCCTATCCCAGCAATACCAGTGGGGGCATATGGGAAGTTGTAATTGTGGCCATCTGGTACAGGAAATTACCCAGTTATCCCGGGCAGAGATTCATGAATACGCGATGCGTACCCGAGGCGGTGACTGGAGCGAACAAGCCCTGGACTTCTGTCCCACCAGCGGTTATCTGATGGATCAGGTTATTTCTATTATGCTGGATGCCGGAATGGAGCTCGCCGATTTCAGACACCTCGAGCGCCTTTCCGATAAAGAGGTACTGGCCCATTTGCCCGAAGACACTCGTTATTTACGGCATAATCGCCGGGAAGATGTAGTTCAATATCTTTACACCTGGGCAAACCTTCTGGAAGAAAAATTGCTTCAGCAAGTAGCCTTACCCGCGCTGGAGGCACCAGTCCCGGCCAGTGCTACCATGTAATCATTCCCTTTATTATTTGCTTTAGGGTCTCCTTTTTACTTCTTCGCTTCCGTTTTATGCCTATAAAGCACGGTTAGCAGGCTGTAAAACGTGAGGGGCTGCCTGCGCATATTCTTTCCATTTTTGGAACACCTCTTTTTATGCCGATCTTCACTAGTTTATCACACCATCCTTACATTTTTCTTTAATAATAGGATATTCTCACTACCTTAGTGTTCGACCAAATGATTAAATTTTCACTCTTTCTTTTATTAGAGCGAAGCTTTTGTCATTCTTTAAAGAAACAACTATCAGCCATCAAATACTTTATTTTTCATGTTTATGCCACTGCTTGCGCATCCCTGGATGATGCTATTTATTGCGCTACTTGCTTCCTGTGTCATCACCATGATTATGATACCAGTAGTGATCCGGGTAGCTCAGGAAAAGCATTTAATGGATGAGCCCAATGGGCGGAGTTCGCATTTGCAAAAAACTCCCAGTCTGGGTGGAGTGGCGATCTTTGCAGCTATTGCTACGGTTTTTACCATAGTATCCCACTGGGCGTCTCCACAGGACACCTCTTTTTTCCTGATTATCCCATCTCTTATTATCCTGTTCTTTATTGGCCTGAAGGATGATATCCTCGTTATTGACCCTTTAAAGAAATTAATAGCCCAATTGCTGGCGGGAGGTCTGTTTATTGCTTTTACCGATATCCGGCTAGGCAGCTTATACGGAATCTTTGGTTTCTACGAACTACCTTACGAGATTAGCTTCGGACTTACATTGTTTATCTTTGTGGCAATTACAAACGCCTACAATCTGATTGACGGCATTGATGGTCTGGCTGGTTGCCTGGGTATTGTGGCCGCTACAGCATATGGCATTTACTATTTGATGGCAGATATGGTGTGGATCGCCGTGTTAAGCGCTACCCTGATCGGTGCATTGATTGGCTTCTTGCGCTTTAATTTCTCCGAAGATCGCAAGATTTTTATGGGAGATAGTGGCTCGCTGATTGTCGGATTTGTACTTTCAGTATTGACTATTAAGTTTATTCAGTTCAACGAAAGCCCTAATCCGCTTTACATCAGCAACGCTCCTACCATCGCCATTGCTATTTTGGGTATTCCTTTGCTGGATACCTTGCGGGTGTTTAGCCACCGGCTAATCCAGGGTGTTAGCCCATTTAGTGCCGATCGCAACCATATTCATCACTTTATTGTAGACAATGGATTCAGCCACGCTCAATCCTCTGCCTTGCTTGCTTTCAGCAGCATAGTAATCACCGGACTAAGCTTCCTGTTTTTCGCCCAATCTTCCATCTCCTCCTCACTGGCAAGTATTGTGCTGATCTTTGCTGCCTATGCACTGATCGCCCAGCGGAGCTATCTGGTACGCAAGCCAAAACTATCAAGGATGTTTGTTCAGCAACCCGACCCGGTAGCCAAGCCAGTAATGAAACCCGAGCCTGCCCAGTCATTCAAGCAACCACAGTCAGCGAGCGCGGCTGTTTAGTGTTTGAAATGGCGCACGCCGGTAGTAACCATCGCCATTTGGTGCTGATCACAAAAATCAATAGAATCCTGGTCACGAATTGAACCTCCGGGTTGAATAACCGCTGTAATACCTGCTTTGTGAGCGATCTCCACACAATCAGGGAAGGGGAAGAACGCATCAGAAGCCATGACGGCCCCTTTCAGATCAAACCCAAATCTTCCGGCTTTATCTATTGCCTGCTGCAGGGCATCTACCCGGGAGGTCTGCCCCACTCCGCTGGAGAACATCTGTCCTTTCTTAGCCAGGATAATTGTATTGGATTTGGTATGCTTGCACACTTTGCTGGCAAAAAGTAACGCCTCAACTTCTTCTTCGGTAGGCACCTTTTCTGTCACGGTCTTAAGATCTTCCTGCGAATCGGTTTTGCGGTCGCGATCCTGCTCTACCACTCCGTTGAGTAATGTCTTGAATTGCTGAACCTGCTCCAGCGGTTGTTTCTGCAACAGCAAAATTCTATTTTTCTTTTTGGTCAGTACCTCCATCGCTTCATCTGAGAACGAGGGCGCGATCAATACTTCAAAGAACAAATCATGCATGGTTTCCGCCGCCGCCTGATCTACTTCAGTATTGGTGATAAGAATGCCTCCGAAAGCTGATACCGTGTCTGCCGCAAAGGCTTTTTCGTACGCTTCTTTTACCGTCGCACCGGTAGCCACTCCACAGGCATTGGTATGTTTTAAAATGGCAAAAGCAATACCTTCATCAAATTCCTGCATCAGTGCCACGGCAGCATCAATATCCACTAAATTATTGTACGAAAGCTCTTTCCCGTGCAGTTGCTCTAACATGCCATTCAGATCTCCGTAAAATGCGGCTGCCTGATGGGGGTTTTCCCCGTAACGCAAAGATTTTTTGGGTAGCCCTTCTTTGGTAAAAGTCATCTGGGATTCGCCCGAGAAATAGCGGGCAATGGCCGCGTCGTAATGCGCACTGGTCTGAAAGGCCTGCGTGGCAAAGATTTTCCGATCTTCTATTGTGGTAGCCCCTTTCTTCTCGGTAAGCAGGTTAAGCAAGGGCTCGTACTGGGTTCGGGAAGACACCACCACCACATCACGGTAGTTTTTGGCTGCCGCCCGGATCAGTGAAATACCGCCAATATCAATTTTCTCAATAATATCAGCCTCCGACGCGCCCGACGCCACCGTATCTTCAAACGGATACAAATCTACGATCACCAGATCCAGCGCAGGAATCTCGTACTGCTGCACCTGCTCCTGATCACCCTCATGTTCCCGACGAGACAAAATGCCCCCAAACACTTTGGGGTGCAGGGTCTTCACCCGTCCGCCCAGAATGGATGGATAGCTGGTCAGGTCTTCCACAGCGGTTACCGGAATACCCTGTTCTTCAATAAACTTTTGGGTGCCCCCGGTAGAATAAAGGGTTACTCCCAACTGGTGTAGTTGCTGAATTACCGGAGCCAGTTGGTCCTTATGATATACAGAAATGAGCGCAGATTGAATAGATCGGTTCATGAGCGTTGCGTTTTTAAAAACGGCAAAGCTACACATTTTTACTGCAGGAGCACGAAGATAAAGTGATTTAATGACTGATGATTCATTAGTAATGATGAGCGAATAATGATGAATGAATAGTTTTACTTTCCTTCCCTAATCATTAGTCATTCATCCCTATTATTTCTTCAATGATGCGGGGGTAGTGTTCGTGTTCTAAACGATGCACTTTGTCCGCCACAGTTTCGGCGGTATCGTAGGGTTGAATCACGCAACTGGCCTGAAAAATAACCTTTCCCTCATCGTAGTGTTCGTTTACATAATGAATCGTAATACCGGTTACACTCTCTTTAGCTTCCACCACTGCCCGATGAACATGCATCCCATACATACCTTTTCCTCCATAGGCAGGCAACAAGGCCGGGTGAATATTTACCATGCGTTGAGGAAATGCATCAATCAGGTTTTGGGGAACCATCAGCATAAAACCAGCCAGCACGACCCAGTCAACCTGATAAGATTGAAGCGTTTTTACAATTTCATCGGTTTTGGTGAGTATGGATTTATCAAATACTTCTACCGGGATGTTGAATCTGGCTGCCCGGGCAATCACTCCGGCAGTGGGATTATTGGTCAGCAGCAATACAACCCGAATGGAATCATGCGCCTGAAATCGTTCAAAAATCTTTTCGGCATTGGTGCCGTTGCCTGAGGCAAAGACCGCTATGTGTTTCATACCGACAAATATACAAAGCAATTACTTAGAAAAATACCATACTGATAATGCCGCTGAGCATCATCAGTTTACAAAAATCGTTTAGAAATGTGAAGTCCTGACGGGTGTCAGCCTGCACCAGGCGGAAAATAAAGTAGGTAA
The DNA here is from genome assembly GCA_040222715.1 of Cyclobacteriaceae bacterium. GTDB lineage: Bacteria > Bacteroidota > Bacteroidia > Cytophagales > Cyclobacteriaceae > Tunicatimonas. Next base: position 7,933 of record JAVKCN010000035.1, read on the forward strand.
TGGGGATCACCAGAAATAAAAAGTAATTAATCAGGGTAGGGTTGCCCAGCTTACCCGCCAGAAAAAACAATAAAAAGATAAAGAGCGCAGACATCCCATACAGCAACTGCTTCGTACGTGGAATTCCCCAAACGATGGGAATGGTCCGGCACCCGAAGGTTTGGTCTCCGGGAATATCCTCCATATCCTTGATCACCTCCCGCACCAGCGAAATGGCAAAGGCAAACAGCGCATAGGTAAACACCAGAAACTCCTGTTGCTGATAATAGATGCCTACAACTGCCACGGCCAGTCCGGTCAGGGAGGCAATCAGCAAATTCCCGATGAAGGGCATGCGCTTTAAAGAATTTGAGTACCACCAAAGCAAGAAAGCACCTCCCAGATGAATCAACCCCACTTCCCAGGAGAGCAGCAGACCAATTGATATACCCAGTAGCGTAAGTACCGTATGCCCGGCCATCACGAAACGTCGCTTCAGAATAGTGCCCACCACCACACGCCGGGGACGATTGATGAGATCGATCTTAACATCATAGTAATCATTGATCATATAGCCTGCCGCCGCAATACAAACAGTAGAGGCAACCAACAAAAACAGACGAATATCCGTAAGATAGGCATGTTGGGTACGATGCACGTCTATCAGGAAATAGGCAGTAAAATACTGGGTAAGCGCTACGAACAGCAGATTGTGTATCCGCGTAAGTTTCGCAAAGCCTTTGGCCCAGTCCACAACCTTAAATGGTATACGCAATGTTTTTGTCCCCCCCATAGCTAGCTTTGAACGTAAATTATCAAAAATTGATTGGCTGAAAAGCGACAATTATCAGTCTGTAAGTGAATGAAATAGAAAGACTGGGGGTTGTACTGTCTACAGCCATAAAGCTATTGATAGTTTTTTGTTTGCTTTGCAATGAAATCTTTGTTTAGATAAGACCAGCGGCAGCAAATACTATAATAATTTAGCAAATTTATAGTAACTTGGCAATTTGAATAAATGAACTTTTTATGAATTCGCGGGAAGAACAATTACTGGCATTAACTAAAGAACGTATCCTGGTTTTAGATGGTGCGATGGGTACAATGATTCAGCGATATGGTCTGGAAGAGGAAGATTTTCGCAATGAAGCATTGAAAGACCATGCACATTCCCTGAAGGGAAACAACGACCTGTTATCCGTCACCCGCCCCGATGTGATCCGGGAAATACATCAGGCCTATTTTGAGGCAGGAGCCGATATTGCCGAAACCAATACCTTTAGTGCTACCTCCATTGCCCAGGCCGACTACGGACTGGAAAGCCTGGTATACGATATTAATTTTCAGTCAGCGAAGATTGCCCGGGAAGTAGCCGACGAATTTACGGCTCGAGAACCTCATAAACCCCGCTTTGTGGTGGGTTCTCTGGGGCCAACGAACAAAACAGCATCTTTGTCTCCTGATGTAAACGACCCTGGCTACAGAGCCATTACCTTTGATCAGCTGGTAGAGGCTTATCAGGAGCAATTGAAAGGATTGATTGATGGAGGAGTGGACATGTTACTGGTAGAAACCGTTTTTGATACACTGAATGCCAAAGCAGCCTTGTTCGGCATCAACACCTATTTGGAAGAGCGACAGCTTACCATGCCCATTATGGTATCTGGTACTATTACCGATGCCAGCGGACGCACCCTGTCCGGACAAACGACCGAGGCCTTCTGGAGCTCTATCATGCACGGTAACCTGTTTAGTGTGGGCTTAAACTGTGCACTGGGGGCCAAAGATTTGCAACCTTATCTGCGAGAACTATCCCGCCACGCCCACTGTCTGGTGACGGCCCACCCTAATGCCGGCTTACCTAATGAGTTTGGTGAATACGACCAAACCCCCAAAGAAATGGCTGCTGAGTTGGAAGAATTTGCCCGAAAAGGCTACCTCAACATTGTAGGAGGCTGCTGTGGCACCACTCCCGAACATATACGAGCCATCGCTACCATGGCGCAACAGTTTACTCCCCGCGCTGCTACCAGCCCGGTCGCAGCAGAACCTGTATAACATTATTTTAAAAAGACATCATGCCTAATTCTTCGATAGAAGATACACTGATAGCTGAGATCCTATCAAGTCCAAACATACCCCCTCTGCGATTAAGTGGCCTGGAGCCTTTGATCGTCAATGAACATACCGGCTTTGTGAACATCGGAGAGCGAACCAATGTGACCGGTTCACGCAAGTTTGCTCGTCTGATCGCCGAGGAGCAGTTTGAAGAAGCCATTGCGGTAGCCCGCGAGCAAGTAGAAAATGGAGCCCAGGTCATTGATATTAACATGGATGACGGGATGCTCGACGGCGAGGCCTGCATGGTAAAATTCATCAACCTGATCTCTTCCGAACCCGATATTGCCCGGGTTCCGTTCATGATTGACTCTTCCAAATGGCCGATCATCGAAGCCGGACTCAAGGTGGTTCAGGGGAAATCTATTGTCAATTCTATCAGCTTAAAAGAAGGAGAGGACGCCTTCATCAAACAGGGCAAACTGATTAAAAAATACGGAGCAGCCGTTATTGTGATGGCGTTTGACGAAGACGGGCAGGCTGATAATTACGAGCGCCGTATTGAGATTGCCCAACGCTCGTATGATGTGCTGGTGCATAAAGTCAATTTTCCTCCCCAGGACATTATTCTGGATCTGAATATCTTTCCGGTAGCCACTGGTATGGAAGAGCACCGCCTCAATGCGTTGGACTTTTTCCGGGCCACCAAGTGGGTACGGGAAAACCTTCCGGGGGTGCATGTCAGTGGGGGGGTGAGTAATGTATCCTTTTCATTTCGGGGAAATAATACTATGCGGGAAGCCATGCACTCGGCGTTTCTGTACCACGCCAAACGGGCCGGTATGGATATGGGGATTGTAAATCCCAGCATGCTCGAGGTGTACGACAATATTCCCAAAGACTTATTAGAGCGCATTGAAGATGTACTGCTGGATCGTCGGGATGATGCTACCGAACGCCTGCTTGAGTTTGCTGAAACCATTAAAGGCAGCGGCAAAACGAAAAAGAAAGAAGATGACCAGTGGCGGCAACTACCCGTAGAAAAACGGTTGGAGCATGCACTGGTCAAGGGCATTGCGGATTTTGTCGAAGTG
>JAVKCN010000036.1:0-73283 GCA_040222715.1 Cyclobacteriaceae bacterium
GACTCTTGCCCGTTTTATATCCCCTCTCTAATGAATGCTTCTGGGCTTCAGTTAAGCTAATAAATCTTTTCTTACGGCTCATCACGCAAAAATAGTGAAAAACTACTATTTATAAGCTATTTTTGTCTTAGTGCTTACTTATAAAATTAATAAATATCACCTATGGGACCACTGAGTATATTAATCAGCGCATTTGCGGTAGCCGTTGTCACGATAAAAATCACCAGCAAAACATTTCAGTTGCAACTGGGCGGGAGAATAGCCATGTCGGTCATGCTATTGTTCACCGCAACGGGTCACTTTTTGTTTGCTGAGGGAATGGCCCAGATGATTCCGGATTTTATACCGTTCCGCAATGCATGGGTGTATCTGACGGGCTTCCTGGAAATTGCTGCGGCGATTGGGCTACAGATTCCCCGGTTGAGAAGCACTACCGGCTGGCTGCTCATTGTTTTCTTCGTATTGATTTTTCCAGCCAACATCCATGCTGCCGTTGAGAGCATCAATTTCCAAACGGGCGAGCATGATGGACCCGGACTGGCCTATCTGTGGTTTAGAGTACCTTTGCAAATCCTGTTTATTGTCTGGACTTATCTGAGTGCCATTGCCTCCCTGAAAAAAGTAAAATACGGGTGAAACTACCCCGGGAAAGATTACTAAGAAGATTATTGGATGGAGCCGTTATAACCAGCTATCCTCGGAATCCGGTAGGAGTCGTCTGGGCATTTTTCTTGAAGAACTTGATGAAGTGGGACGGGTCTTCAAAACCCAGGCACCAGCCAATCTCGGCGATGTTCCAATGAGTGTGCTTTAGCATGGCCCGGGCTTCCATCGTCAGGCGCTCGGACAGTAGTTGGGAGGTGGTTTTGCCAGTAGTTTCCTTCAACACCTTGTTCAGGTGGTTGATATGCACATTGAGCTGACCGGCATATTCGCCCGGCGTGCGAAAGTGGATGTGCTGCACCGGAGATTCAATAGGAAACTGACGTTCTACCAGTTCCAGAAACAGGGCCGTGATACGGTCCGCTGCATTAGAGTCGGATTTGACGACCTTTTGTAACTGAGCTGGACGCAGCTTTAGTGCGGTATGAATAAGTTCGGAGACCAGGTTACGTAGCACATCGTATTTATAGGGGTAGTCGGAAACAATCTCCCGGAACATCTTCTGATAGATCTCCCGCACCTGCGCTACTTCATCGTCATGGAGGGATAAGACGGGGGTGCCTTCCGGTTGAAAGAGCGGGTATTCTTTGATGTTGCCGTATCCGTTGAAGAATGCATCGGTGAACACGCAGAACGCGCCTTCCTGTTGGGGTTGCAGCGGCTCCCAGTTATAGGGAATCTGGGGGTTGGCAAAGAGGAGCATGTTATCGGTCACCTCCAGCGTTTTATCAGCGTAATACACCCGGTTTTTTCCGGTAATCAGGCTGATTTTGTAATAATCTTTACGACTGTAAGGCATCGGGTAGGCAGTATCGCCCACATAATCTTCCAGGCTGAAAACATTAAACTGGCCCACGCGTCCTACAATCTCACTAGGCAAAATGCCGAGCTTGGAGCGGTAAAAATTCTCAAGGGTTACGGTTTTTTCCATCAGCGATGTGTTCTGAAAACAAAAAATAAAGTCGTTGGCGACACAGGGTATACGTGTCACCAACGACGCTGGTTTAAATGTTCTGTCCACCGGAAACCTCAAGGCGTTGGGCATTCACCCAACGTGCCTCTTCAGTGCACAGGAAGGCGACCACGCCGCCAATGTCTTCTGGCACCCCGGCGCGGCCTAAAGGGATGGTGCTGGCAACGTGCTGGTTTACTTCCTGGTTATCCCGGACCATACCGCCGCCAAAGTCGGTCTCTATGGCACCGGGAGCCACGGTATTCGCGCGAATGCCCCGGGCACCCAGTTCTTTGGCCTGATAGCGGGTCAGTACTTCAATGCCCCCTTTCATGGCCGCATAGGCCGAGTATCCGGGAAGGGCAAAGCGGGCCAGTCCGGTAGAGATGTTGATGATGCCACCGTCATTGCGTAACAGCGGTAACACCTTCTGGGTCAGGAAGTATACTCCTTTCAACTGAATATTCATCAACTGGTCAAACTGTTCTTCGCTGGTTTCCGCAAAGGGGGCGTAGATACCAATGCCGGCATTGTTGACGATGAAATCTATTCCATCAGCGTTGAAATCAGCTTTCAGCACCTTAGTAACTGACGTTACGAAATCGTCCATTGTACCTACCTTGGAGGTATCCAGTTGGAAGGCCGCGGCATTCACTCCTTTGGCTTTGATCTGCGCTACCACTTCACTGGCTTCTTCCTGCTTGCTGTGGTAGGTCAATACTACATCTAATCCTTTCTCGGCTATTTTTAAAGCCATGTTTTTACCTAGTCCCCGGCTTCCTCCGGTTACTAAAGCTATTTTTCTTTGCTGTGTCATTTTTCTATTGGTTAAAATGATTAAAAAGTATGATGACAAAGATACGTGGGCTGAACAGGCAAGCAGTAGTCGTTTTCAAACCACTTATAGTCAATATCAAATCATGGGGGTTTGGTTGGTAGGTTTCTTTTTTTCTGTCAACCCGATAAGAGGATAGGAGGCGGGTTTTTGGGAATACTTTCGCAATAAATTCAATAGTTTTTTTAGCGTGAAGCTCCCTTAATATGTATCTTAACCATGAAATAACACCAGGTTTTTTTATGGAAAGCAACGCCACTAAAACTACGAGTGTAGATGAATACATTAGCATGTTTCCGGAGGATATTCAAATGAAACTGCAACAGCTACGGCAGACCGTGCGGGAAGCAGCCCCGGAAACGGAAGAAGTGATAAGTTATGCCATGCCGACCTACAAACTTCATGGTAATCTGGTGCACTTCGCCGCTTTCAAAAAGCATATTGGGTTCTATCCGGCTCCTTCCGGTATTACCGCTTTTCAGGAAGAACTGGCTGCCTACAAAGGTGCCAAAGGCTCGGTGCAATTTCCGCTCAGCGAACCGCTGCCGCTCAAATTGATTCAAAAAATAGTGAAGCATAGGGTAAAAGAAAATCTAGCTAAACAGAAGAAAAAATGACCAAGCGTACCGGAACTCCCCGAACCTGTCCCCACGGGCATACCTACTACACCTACTACAAAAGCAGCGACTGCCCGGTCTGTCCCATTTGTGAAAGTGTAAAGGAAACGGAAAGTTTTCTGGGTGAACTAGCCGCTCCGGCTCGTCGGGCGCTGGAAGGAAAAGGAATCACAAGTTTGCCGCAATTGTCAACCTATACTGAGGAAGACATACTAGCCCTGCACGGCATGGGAAAAAGTGCTATTTCTAAGCTTAAAGAGGTGCTGACCACGCAAGGTTTATCGTTTCAGGACTGATCGGTGAAGACGCTACCTATAGCAGGCGGGAAAACCATTGGAGGCAGAGGGGGTAGCGGAACGATTATCTATCCACCGAGAGGATTCAAATTTCTTCGGAAAATGTATCTTTGGTATATGAGCAAACGAAACAACACCCTGATACTACTTTTCATTGTCATCGGATTTATTTCGCTTTCTGGTACCCGCCCGGCGGTAAATCTTAAGAAGGAGGTTTTAAAGCTGGAAAAAGAGCGGGTCATGGAAGATGCCGAGGCGTATCTAACCGCCGAGATTCAGACGGTGACCGGGGCCAGCAGCCCTCGTTCGGCTGGCGGTATTCATGATTTTTACTCGGAAGGCGATTACTGGTGGCCCGATTCTGCCAATCCCGAAGGACCGTATGTAAAGCACGACGGACTCACCAATCCTGATAACTTTATTGAGCATCGGGTGCGGATGCGCCGTTTGAGCCTGATTGTGCCTGGTCTGGTTGCGGCTTATACCATTAAAAATGATGAGAAATATGCTGAGCGAGCTATTGAGCATCTGACCGCCTGGTTTGCCGATGAAGAAACCCGCATGAACCCCGATATGCTGTACAGCCAGGCCATTTACGGACGGGTAACAGGGCGCGGTATCGGGATTATTGATGCTATTCATCTGGTAGAGGTTGTCAATGCAGCGATGGTGCTGGAAGATAACGGAGTTCTAAAGGGAGAGGATCTGGCTCAGATCAAGGACTGGTTCGCCTCTTTTAACGAGTGGATCACTACCCACCCGTACGGCCTCGCCGAGAAAAACAACGGGAACAACCACAGTACCTGTTGGGCTATGCAGGCAGCCATGTATGCGAAGTTTACCGGTAATGACTCACTGCTGGAGGAATGCAGGGATTTCTATCAGCAGACTTTGCTTCCGGAGCAGATGATTGCCAATGGTTCTTTTCCCAAGGAAACCAAACGCACCAAGCCCTATGGCTATTCTCTGTTTAATCTGGATGCCATGTATACCCTGCTGCACATCCTGAGCGACAAATACCCTGATATCTGGAAGTATTCTCCCAATGATAGCCTGGATATCCGGCAGGCCGTGGAATTTATGTATCCCTACATCAAAGATAAGTCTACCTGGCCCTATCAGGCCGATGTGATGTACTTTGAAGACTGGCCCATGCGGCATGCGTCCCTGCTTTTTGCCTACATGGCCTTTGGTGATCAAAAATACTTTGATCTCTGGAAGACCCTCGAGCCTGAGTCAGAGAAGAACGAGGTGGTAAGAAACTTTTTCGTCCGCCAGCCTTTACTGTGGGTAGAAGGGTAGAAGGGTAGAAGGGTAGAAGGGAGTTTTGGAAGCCTTGCGGTCGATATCAATAAAAACAAAAGAATAGCCTAAGCCATTATTTTGTTTTAATTTGACAGGCACTCACGCTTTTTTAACGAAAACCTAAAGTATTCTTTGTGAGTACATCATCATGGACCTTGTTAAATCTACCTGGTTACTTAAGCACTATGACGAAAATAATGATAACGTCATTGCGACGAGGCACGAGGAAGCAATCTCCTGCTAATGAGCCGACGTGGCGCGGGGAGATAGTTTCGTCATTCTTCCTGGCTATGACGCTAAAAATATAAGCTGATTTTGCCACAGTGCTTACTTAACCGTGCAAGGCCAGGTTCAGTAATAGCTTCACACTTTATGTATTATTCACTGATGTATATGCTCTTCTTTGGAAACTGTCTGAAATTCCAGATGATCGATAGAGTGGACCTGCTACATTTGGCTGAACACTAAGTTAAGCACAAAACACTTTACTTAGCTGAGGTTAAAAAAGAAAGACGACAGTGCGACTAAGATAATGGCTGTTGAGTTGTGTCTGTCTGGTAAAGCGATTCTCAGCAAGAGCGTTATCATAATGGTCCACCCCCGTGGCAGTTCTCCCTTCGGCCTATACAACTACGCCCTTTTCCGCCCGCCCGGTGGAAGTATTTGCTGGTAATCACCAGCTTGCTTATTGGCTTCTGTTCCACTGCGGCCTCTATCACTATGATGGTATCCACCCCCTTCGCTGGTTTTTTTGCTGCAATGACCAGCATTCGCGCCGTTGTAAGTGCCATTGACTAATTGCGTCACGACGACCAATAATCCGACGGGAATACAAAAGGATTACCTTCTTTTTTATCGAAACCTTTTTATATTAGCATCGTTGAATGAATAAAAACCGAGATACATGGAAACGACGACTCCCAACGCCCAGACATTAGAACAGGAAATCGAAGCACTGAATGCCCAACTGACCGGCGACATGTTTAAAGACATGGAAATCCGTGACAAGATTCATAACCTGAAAATGAAGCTTACCGGCACCAAACCGATGGACTCGCAGATCGACTGCGTCGGTTGCGGTAGCTAGTCGTATTACTAATACATAAAAAAAGCCGGAGACCCCACAGGGTTCCGGCTTTGCTATTTTTTAACCTCAGGAAGCTTTTACCACAATTCCCAGTGCTTCCATCCGCTGTGGGTCATCGCGGAAGGCCACTTTGGCGATGCTGAGAAAATCCCGCACCCACTGCCGAAGGTCTTTGAGTGCCTCGTTTTGTAACTGGGTCGTTCGCTGTGCTTCTCCCTTCTTGCTGAATTGCCGTATCCGGGCATCATGAAGCGACGTAATCATCGTCTGCGCCCGTACTACTTCTTCTTCCATAAACGGAAAACCAATGGCATTGACCATTAAACCTTGTACGCTTGAATAAAATCGCTGGGTCCGGGTCAGGAAAGGATCAAGGGCTACCGGAGTAGATTGATTTACCCCCAGTTGCGCCAGTACTTTAGAGTTATTGCGGTAAAATGCCCGCAGCACACCAGCATGCCGTAAGTAAGTATCCCGCAATGCATGCCGGGCGGAGTTCAAGTCCTCCGTAGCCTGTTTCTTTTCCCTAAAGCACTCATCTTTGGTATCGAAGAGCATCTGGGTATTTTCTAACTTCGCTTTTCCTTTTTCAAAGCTCTTTTTATTGTACCCAAAAGGCTCGGTTATTTTGATCAATTGGGGGTCGGCCAGGGCCCCTTCGATAATAATCCGGGATGAAGATAAAGTCTGTTCAATACCACCAAGTAGTTTCATAGGAATTATTGGTTAAAATTAATAATGTCCTAAAACTACTTTAAATAGTAATAAATACATAAGTAATACCCACAATCATCTTTCATTGTAAGAAAGTCGCCTGACCTCTGTAAAAAGCGGCACGGAGCGGGGAAAAATTAACAGTTACAGTAGCGTACTGCCTATTTTCCCGATTCATTTTACCCTGGATTTATTTAAAAAAAACGTGATCCTTACCTGTTAATAGGAATTTCATCCCCTCTATGCCGAGGGATGCCGCGACCAGATTCCGACGCAGGCATCGTCATTCCACTCAATTTGGGAACAGATGACCGGGTCATCTATTATCATTCCACTTGATTTAACAACACATGACTGGGTCATGCATCATCATTTCACTTGATTTGAGAACAGATGACCGGGTCATGTATCGTCGTTTCACTTGATTTGGGAACAGTCGATCGGGTCATGCGCTGTCATTCCGCTCGATTGGGTGACCGATGACCGGGTCGTCTATCGTCTTTCCAGTTGATTTAGTAACTCAGCAGTGGGTGGCCGGTGACCAATCCGGTTGAGGTTGCAGTACTATTTGTTTATAGGGAATATACACTTTACGCCCCAACCTGCCCTTCTACTCATCATTCATTCCCTTATTTCATTACGCGCTTACCAACTTCCTGAAGCTCCTCCTCCACCAAACGAACCGCCGCCACCCGAAAAGCCTCCTCCACCGGAGAAGCCACCACCACCACTCCAACCTCCTCCACTACCAAAGCCACCACCTCCGGGAATGATGACGGTACGGCTGCGTTGCAGGCGAGGAATGCTATAGCGACGGGTTTCGGTATGATCACAGTTTTTGCAGGCGTAGTTCCGCACTCCCTGCCCGGCATGGGAATAGGTGGCCGAGCGCAGCACCTTGCTGCTGGTATGGTAATAGGTAATGTATCCGCAGTTGGGGCATTTGCTGTACTTGCGATTGAGATGATTCCTGTAGGCCAGTACTGAGACATCGTCGGGTTGGTCGGAGACCCATACATCGTAATCCACTGAACCAATCTCTTCTTCTACCTGCTGCCCCCGGTCCAGATGCACATCTTCATCCTGCTCACTCAGCTTGTGCATGGCCAGCCCGGTTTTCTTGCTCTTACGCGGAGCATTCCGACGGCGTTTCCTCCAGACAAACAGTCCGGTAATGAATGAGACAGTACCCAGCAGAATGGTTAGTATACTAAAACCTTTACCGTCCTCTTTGGCCTCGGGAGATTCGCTAAAGTCCTCAATCCCTTCAATATGATCCAGAATAGCATTCGTACCTGCCACAATACCCTGTTCTTTGTCGCCCGCCCGGAAATAGGGCACAACCACCTCTCGAATAATTCTCCCGGTAGTAGCATCGGTCAGATAGGGCTCCAGTCCATAACCTACTTCAATGCGTAGTTTCCGCTCTTCATCAGCCACCAGAAATAACACTCCGTTATCCTTACCTTGCTGCCCTGCTTTTATGTTTTCAGCAATTTGCATAGAAAGATCTTCTATGGAAGTTCCATTTAGACTTTCTAACGTTAATACGACAATCTCATTCGTCGTTCGCTCTTCGTGGTCGCGTAACCGGTCGTTAAGCTCCTGCTGTACCGGCTGCGATAACAGGTTAGCATAGTCATTCACCCACTCGGTCAACGGTGGAATATCCTGCTCCTGCGCCTGGCAAAACAGCGGAAGTAACACCAGGCAGTATCCTAACAGCGAAGCGAAGCAGATATGCATCTTACTCTTGCACTCGTACATCATCCGAAAGTTGGTTGTCATCATCAATGGGTTTGTGTACCCCGCTCTCCTCGAGCAATCGGCCGCAGGCGAGGATGGCTTCGCTCAGGCTTTCCGTGGCCCGCCCTTGCTTCATACCTTCCGTGAGCCTTTGCACGATGGTAACCCAGGCGTCAGGCGGTACCAGTTCGTCAATACCAATATCGGCCAGGATCACCGCCTGATGCTCAAAGAAGCTTACGTAGATCAGCACTCCGGTGCGCTGCTCGGTGAGGTGTACATCGTGGTCGTAAAACATGTTCTTGGCCTGATCCACCACCCGGGCTTCCCGCAGTCTTTTACCGAGAAACAATCGTTTAATGGGCCAGGCAGACACCGCCAGCATCATCCCGACCAGTCCGGCGGTAAGCACCAGCAGTAGCCAGAGGTAGGGCGGCATAAAGAGCAGTAGATCGGTAAACAGGTATAACACGGTCAATATGATCCCCATCAGTCCGGCCAATAAAGCGGCAGCCCGCCAGAGGGCGATCTCGTAGAAAGATGATTCCTTCGCCAGCACCGGAACAATCTCCCCCCCGGTCTGCTCCTCCGCCTGCTTCACGGCCTGGGCTATCTGCTGTAAATCCTCACGAGTAAGCTGGGCTGGTTGCATGTGTTGAAGTTTAATTGTTCGATGGCTCTATTGCTGATTGCGTCCGGTGCCCGGTTAGCTACAGGGTGGCAGGTTTCAAGTTTTTTTTACTCTCGACTCCGCTCTTCGGGCTCCTATTCACTCCTTTCATCATCTGTCAAAAACTCACCTTCGGCGGTTCGGCGTTCTGGGGGTCGGACTCGAAGTATTCTTTGGTGTCGAAGCCCAGGAGATTGTTGGGGAAGCGACGGGCTTTGGCGTTATAGACCTTTACTGCCTCGTTGAACCGTCGGCGTTCGGTAGAGATGCGGTTCTCGGTGCCTTCCAACTGGGTCTGAAGGTCACGGAAGTTCTCGGTGGCGGTCAGGGTCGGATAGTCTTCGGCTACGGCAATCAGGCGGCTGAGAGAACTACCCAAGGCCTCCTGTGCCTGCGCGTACTCAGCCAGCTTTTCCGCATCCTCCAGATCATCCACATCAATCTGGATGGAAGTAGCCGCCGCCCGGGCTGCCACGACCGCTTGCAAGGTTTCCCGTTCGTAGTCAGCGGCTCCCTGCACTGTTTCCACCAGATTGGGAATCAGATCGGCCCGACGCTGGTACTGATTTTCTACCTGCGCCCAGGAGCTGCTGACCTCCTCTTCCAGCCCCACCATCCCATTATATATGTTGAAATACCCCGCAATCAGCACAATGGCAATGGCAGCGATGATACCCCACTTGGCAAATTTGTTGGTTCGGGACTTCTGTTCGGTTTCGTTACTCAGCACACGGCGTTTATTATTGAGTTCCGTCTTCAGTTGAATCACCCCAGAATGCGTGGGATTGATGTTCAATGTACGGTTAATATAGTATTCAGAACGATCAAAATCGCTGGTGCGGTTGTGGCGGTTGCCCCGGAAGAGGAAGGCTTTGGCAGCTAAATAGTTGGCTTCGGCATCGTGGGGCATGAGCGAAGCGGCATTTTCCAGTTCATTGGCAGCATCGTCATAATTCTGAGCACTCAGATAAGCGGTACCTCGCTGCAAATGCTGCCGGGCCCGTTGCTGCGCCTCCTGCCAGGCGCTCTCGGTGAGTCCGGCCTCCAGGGCAATGCTTTTCAGATCGTCTTCGGTAAAATGCTCTTCGGTACGGCTGCCGTACTGAATTTCCATCAGCTTCTTGAGATAGTTTTCTAAAGCTTCGTCAGAATAGGCCATGTTGGGAGAAAAATTTGGGGTAAGTTAAAAAAATTGCTGATGTCAGGAACGCTGATTAGCGGGTAATTCTTTGAAATTACGAAAAAGAAGCCTAATTTTTACCCAATCAACAACCAATACACATCAATATGCTCCGAACTACATATCTGCTCCTTTTCGTAGGAATCAGTTTTTCCTTTCCAGCCATCGCCCAAATCTCCCTGCCCAACTTCTTTACCGATCACATGGTCATCCAGCGGGATCAGCCCGTTCCGGTCTGGGGCACCGCAGCGCCGAAGGAGAAAGTGCAACTGACCTTTAACCAAAAGACCTACACCGCACAGGCAGATAACGAGGGCAAGTGGAAGGCCGAGCTTCCGGCAACCGCAGCCGGTGGCCCCTATACCATCGACATCAAAAGCAAGAGTGGCACTGAAACCCTGGATGATGTGCTCGTAGGCGATGTCTATCTTTGCGGCGGGCAATCCAATATGGAATGGCGGATCAGCCAGCTCTTTGTAGCCGATAAAATCGCTCTCACTGCCGATGATCCGCAGCTTCGCCTCATCAAAGTACGGCACGACCAGGCCCTGCATCCGAAAGATGATATTTTACCCACCGAATGGAAGGTGTCCAATGAGCAGAACGTGCGGGATTTCTCAGCGGTAGCCTATTTCTTTGCCAAGCACTTGCGGGAACAATACGACGTCCCCATCGGACTGGTCAGTTCGAACTGGGGTGGCACCCCGGTGGAGTCCTGGATGAGTGCCGAAGCCCTGAGCGTATTTCCCTCATTGGATGCCAGCGTAAAGGAGTTACAGGCTGAAGGCAATACCATGGACCAGGTAAGGGAAGCTTATCAGCAGCACATCAAAGAATTTGCGGAGCAAGGCTATGAAGATGATCCAGGTCTTCAGGAAAACTGGGCCGCCGCAGACTATGATTTTCAGGATTGGTCAACCCTGTTGCTTCCCGCCTACTTTGACCAAACCTCCCTATCCCGCCATCAGGGAGTAGCTTGGTTCAAAAAAACCATCACGCTACCCGCCAACTGGGAAGGAAAGGACCTGATGCTCAACATGGGGATGATTGATGACGACGATCAGGTGTGGATCAATGATACCAAGGTGGGAGAAACGCAGGGAAAAGATCATTATCGTCGTTATAAGGTCCCGGCCTCAGCCCTGCAGTCCGGTGAAAACACCCTGACCCTCCGGGTAATTGACCAGCAGGGCAATGGCGGTCTCATCTCTCCCATCGATCGTTTTTATCTCACCCCGATGCTGGATCAATCTGATCGGATGTCGTTGGCAGGACAGTGGCACTATAAAGTAGGCATGGGTCGGGGCCTGATGCCTACCGCTTTGCATCACTACCCTTCCACCCTCTACAATGCCATGATTGCCCCACTGGTACCAATGGGACTCAAGGGAATGATCTGGTACCAGGGCGAAAGCAATTCCGGTCGTGCCAAAGAATACGGTGACCTCTTTCCCGCCATGATCCGCCAATGGCGTAAAGACTGGGACAGCGAAACTCCCTTTGCCTTTGTACAGATCGCCAATTATCTGCCCGCGGTAGATACTCCAGAGGCTAGCAACTGGGCGGAGCTTCGCGAGGCGCAGGCCCAGGCACTGAAGCTACCGAAAGTAGGCATGGCGACCATCATTGACATTGGAGAAGCCGACAATATCCACCCCCAAAATAAGCAGGATGTAGGCAAGCGGCTGGCACTGTCCATGCGCAACATTGCGTACGATGATGATGTACTGGCCACCGGCCCTACCTTCCAGTCAGCTGAGGCTGAAGGCAATAAGATGATTGTAACCCTCGACCACGTTGGCAGCGGTCTGATGGCGAAGGACAAGTACGGTTACCTGAAAGGCTTTACCCTGGCCGGAAGCGACCAGCAATTTCACTGGGCCAAGGCTGAGATCAGCGGCGAGCATGAAATCACTGTCTACAGCGATGCGGTGGATGAGCCAGTAGCCGTGCGTTACGCCTGGGCCAATAACCCCGATCAGGCCAACCTGTACAATGAAGAAGGTTTGCCCGCTCCGCCATTCCGCTCCGATGACTGGGAAGGGATTACCGAAGGAAATGAATTCAGTATGCGGTAGTTGGATCGTAGGGTTTCCCGCCTTTCATCACCCAGCGAACCTTGTAGAGGGATTGAAGATCCGCCTGCGGATTGCCCGCTACCAGTACCATATCCGCTAGCAAACCGGGACGGATACGCCCAAGCTGATCAGCCAGCCCCAATGCTTCGGCATTTACGGAGGTAGCCGAGCGTAATACGGCTATTTTTTCCATACCGTATTCGGCCATCATGATGAGTTCGCGCGCGTTGTCGCCGTGGGTAAACACACCCGTATCGCCTCCGGCACAGAGGGTGACTCCGGCCTGTAGAGCCTGTCGGAAACTCTCGCGCTTCTGCTGAATGCGCTCCGGCTCCGGATCAGTGCCCTTCTGCCAGCCTCGGTATTGCATAATGGCATCTCCGGCGGCCAGGGTTGGACATAAGGCTACGCCTTTTTCAGCCATCAATGCAAAAACTTCAGGCGTGCCACCATCACCGTGTTCAATGGTGGTTACTCCGGCCATCGTTGCACGACGCATCCCCTCCGCGGTGCTGGCATGGGCTACCACGGTACGACCACTGCTGTTGGCAGTTTCCACAATCAGCCGCAGTTCCTCTTCGGAAAAACTGGGCATGGCTTCTCCATTAGGGCCCCAACGATAGTCAGCGTATACTTTGATAAGGTCAGCCCCTTTGCCGATCTGATTGCGGACTACGCTCACCAGCTTATCTCCATCGGCAGGTTCGGCTCCGAGGGGTACTTCCACATGCTCGGCAAATCCTTTGGGGCCATAGCTACCGGTAGCCACAATGGCCCGGGTGGCGACCCGCATCCGGGGGCCGGGAATTACTCCTTTCTCAATGGCTTCTTTAATCCCCACATCGGTGTAACCGGCTCCTTCGGTGCCCAGGTCGCGGATGGTGGTGAACCCGGCGAGCAATGTTTTCCGGGCATGTACTGTCGCCCGAGCGGTTCGTTCTGCCCAGGATTCTACCAGCACCTGATCGTTCCAGGAGGTTTCGTTATAGGGGTGCAGTAGCACGTGCGTATGGGCATCAATCAGGCCCGGCAGCAGGGTGGTGCCGGAAGCATCTATTCTTTGCACGATAGCCTGGGTGGTATCCAGGTCCAGGGTTTCTCCGGCAGCAACAATCCGTTCTCCCTGCACTGCAACCGTCCAGTTGGTGTGGAAGGACTCGCCATCGAAGACGCGGTCGGGTTGCAGGATGAAGAGGGTATCCTGGGCGTGTACCCGGCAGAATATGAGGAGCAGAAGGGGAAGGATCAATCGTATTGCCATCATGTAGTGCTTGTTTCCAAACGGGCAAAGTACGGTGATAATCCGGGATAGGAAAGGGCTGGGGGGGAATTTCCTTTCAGGTGCTGTGTTGCTATGGAAGGTGCATTAGTAACTTTTAGGTTTGCACAAACTCTGAGTTTCTATCAGAGAATATGCGGTCAGCGTTCATCTAAACCGTTACTGCAACACTTTTAGGGTAATGCCAATACCAGGCCCACCGGTTTTCCAATCTCCCTGACTTGTATGGCGAATTATGGCACGGCGGTTCTGCGCTGTACTAGAGCCAGTGGCGAAGGCCAGACCATGCTCACCGAGCTCCTCAATCCACTCCATGGTAACAATGGTGTCGTCTTCCAGCACAATATTATATTCGCGAAGGTCTACCGTGAGATTTCCCTCCTTTTCCGTAAAGCTGGCAATGATATTTTTGTCTAACAGGTTTTTATCCGGCAAGCCATTCTTAGCCGAGTAAAAATTAAGCCGAAACTTGAAGACATCGTACTTATTCTCAGTAACGTAAAGGTTAAAATTCTGCACGAAAGTAGGGTTACGCTTTACGTCGATGTAAATGCCCATCTCGTTTCCTAGGGCATTAAATGCAAAATAAGTGCGATTACTCGTTTCGGCTTTCGTATTACCAATAATTCGCTCTTTCAGCTTGCGACCGCGATAACGTTTATCTTCTACCACCACTTCCTTCAGCGTAGCGATGGCTTCGGTAAGCTTAATGGTTGGATCACGCTTAAGCTGCTCTTTAAAATCGGCTACAGTAAACGAACGGGGCTGGTAGCCCACCATGGAGATCTTAAGCTCATCCTGATCATACTGTTCCTCAATATTTAGTTGAAAGCGCCCGTTGGAATCCGAGACCGTCCCTACATCTTTGCCTACCACCCCAATATTAACGTAAGCTAGTGGCTCACCCGAGTCGGCGTCCTGAATGGTGCCTTCTATAGATTGGGAGGATAGACTACTGTTCAGTAATAATACATTGATGATGGCAAATAATATGAATTTCATGAATGAGTGAATTTATTTGTTACATCGGGTTTTAACAATTGAGCCATTCAGCAATCTAACTACTCTTTGATCTTCGCATAGATCAGTTCATCTACGGTGCGGCCGTTTTTCGTCACGTTTTTGCGAAGGCGGGCTTCCAGGGTGTACCCGGCTTTTTCCAGTACTCTCCCCGAGGCAGCATTGTATTCGAAAATGCCCGCGTAGAGTCGGCAGATATCATAGTGAGCAAACACATAGTCGGTAAGTGCCACTACGGCGCGGGTAGTAATGCCCCGGTTCCAGTAGGCTTCGGCCAGCCAGTATCCGATCTCTGCGGTCCGATAGTAGACATCATCCTTGAAGATTACCCCAATCGCCCCCACTGCTTCACCATCCACCGCGATGGCCAGGTTTAATGCATTCGGGTCTTTGTGAGCCACCCGCACCCATAGCTGGGCATCTTGCAGGGTGTAAGGATGCGGAAATCGGTCGCGAACATTCTGCCACACGCTGCGGCTGTTGCCATAGCGGGCCAATGCTGTTTCGTCGCCTTCCTGCCAGGGCCGCAGGATGATATCGCCCAAATCCAGGCGGGCCTCGTGTAGCTTCTTGTCCTGATTCATTCGTACCGTGGATCTACTGTTTAGCATATCAGGTTTAAGGAAATGGAAATGCTAATACCCGATCCAAAACCCCAACCGCAATAACTTAACACTAAATCAAAAAACATTAACTTGGAAAAAAAACTTAAATCATTAATTTTTGTAGACGTATGGATAGTCAGATGGCTATTAACTGCCGACCATCATCACACTTAACCAAACTAAATGGAAATTTTTACCAGTGGCGAAGCGTGGATTGCCTTATTAACGCTTACTTTTTTAGAAATAGTACTGGGGGTAGATAATATCATCTTCATCTCCATTGTCTCCAATAAGCTTCCTGCCGAACAACAGGCCAAGGCCCGCAATATCGGGCTGGCACTGGCGCTCATCTTTCGCATCGGTCTCCTGCTGGGTATCACCTGGATCATTGGCTTCACGGAACCACTGTTCACCGTGTTTGGCCTGGACATCAGTGGCCGCGACCTGATTCTGATTGCCGGGGGTATTTTTCTTCTAGCCAAAAGTACTACCGAAATTCACCATAAGATTGAAGGAGAAGAGGATGAAGAAAGCAATAGCTCCCGCAAAGTTTCGCTGGCGGGCACCATCATCCAGATCATTCTACTGGATATGGTATTTTCCTTTGACTCTATCCTCACCGCGGTGGGCCTCACCGATGAGGTACTGATCATGATCATTGCGGTGGTTATTGCAATGGGCATCATGATGAGTCTGGCCGGGAAGATCAGTGAATTTATCAACAACCACCCTACCCTGCAAATTCTGGCACTCTCTTTCCTGATCCTGATTGGCTTTATGCTGATTGTAGAGGGGCTGCACTTCCACGTGCCGAAGGGCTATATCTACTTTGCAGTAGGTTTCTCATTGCTGGTTGAAGTTCTGAATATGCAGTTTCGCAAGCGTAGTAAGCCAGTGCAACTGCGTGGACAGCGTATGCGGCCAAAAGCCGAGGAGAAAGTCATGGAGGGGCGTTAAGATAGCGATAGGTCGGCGGTCGTTGTACTAAGGATTATCTCTCTTACAGTATTACTCAGTAGGTAAAGGAGAGATTTCTCTTATAAACATTCTTTCAACCAACATTATACTGCCAACCACCTCCTGTTTCCAGCTTATTCCAAAAGTTCAACTATTCTTTTACTAACCCGGGCCCAGGGGCGTTATGACTCCCATTTAGAAGCACTTTTAATTTATGCCAAGTTAAATTTCAACTTTTTTTCCTGAGGTAATAACTTAAGACAGGCATGTTTCATTATTCCAGCCACTTGTATTCTCAAATTTTACCTATAAATTTAATACCCTCAACTTTTTTTACACTTTTAATTGTACCACTCTTTTTAACTGACATTATGAAACATTTTTTCTACCCCTTAGCCGTGATACTGGGTATGGGGCTGCTATCCGCTCAGGCATTAGCACAGAACCGAACAGTTTCCGGCACCGTAACCTCACTGGACAATAACGAAACACTGCCCGGAGTAAACGTACTGTTACAGGGAACCTCTACCGGAACCGTAACCGACATTGACGGGAACTACCGCATTTCGGTGAACTCAGAAGACGCAGTATTATTATTCTCATTTATTGGCTACGAAGCTCAGGAACAACCGGTTGGCAATCGTTCGGAAGTCAATGTGGCGCTTCAACCCAGCATTGAGCAGTTGAGCGAAGTGGTAGTTACTTCGTTTGGCATTGAGCAGGAAAAAGAAGCCCTGGGCTACGCCGTACAGGAATTGCAGGCAGAAGAATTAAGCCAGGCCAAGCAGCCCAACCTGATTAACGCCCTGCAAGGCCGGGTAGCCGGAGTGCAGATTACCAGTGCGGGCGGCGCACCCGGCATGAGTTCCCGCATCATCATCCGGGGGATTACCTCGCTGGACCCCAATGCCAACAACCAGCCCCTGTTTGTGGTAGATGGCGTACCCATTGATAACAGCACCATTGAATCGGAAGGCTCGCCCCGGGGAGCCAGCAACCGGGTTGCCGACTTAAATCCAAACGATATTGAGTCGCTAAATGTGCTGAAAGGAGCGGCCGCTACGGCGCTGTACGGGGTGCGGGCGGCCAACGGCGCAGTGATCATCACCACCAAGACCGGGAAAGCCGGACAAATGAAGGTGAATATCAACAGTAGCGTGGGATTTGAAGCCATCAACAGTTACCCCAATTTCCAGGAACGCTACGGTCAAGGCTTTTCCGGCGATTATAACGATACTGACTTCTGGCCCAGCTGGGGCGCGCCCGTGCCAGCGGTACAGGTGATTGAACCTGATCATCAGTATTACGATAACACCCGCAATACCATGCGAACCGGTAAGCAGATTGATAATACGGTCAGTATTTCAGGAGGTAATGAAAGCGCTACTTTTTATGCTTCCTTTGCCAACCTGCAACAGGATGGAGTGATGCCCTTCAGCGACTGGGGTCGTACCTCGGCCAAGTTATCGGGAAAAGTAAGTATGGGCGATCGCCTGGATGTAACCGGCTCTATTAACTATATTAACTCCGGTGGCAACCGGGTACCCCACGACCGCATGATGGAGCGGCTGATGTACTGGGCCAATACCCAGGATGTAGATGATTATATCAACCCGGATGGTACCCAACACACCTACGGCAATACCAACCCCATCTACGACGCCCGGTTTGCCACCTACGAAGATAATGTGAACCGCTCTATCGGCAACCTGAACCTGAACTACCGGCCTACCGACTGGTTTAGTATCCAGTACCGTATTGGTACCGATTTTTACAGCGACCAGCGTACTGAGATTCTGCCCGGCCCAATCGGCATTGAAGGAGAGACGCCACTGAGCAGCACCGGATTCATCGAGGAGCGACGTATCAACAGCCGGGACATTAACTCCACCCTCAACCTGACATTTAATCATACCTTTGATGAGAAGTTAGACGCCTCCCTCCGCCTGGGCAACGATATTTTTGACCGAAGCCGCAATGAGCTTAATTCCCGGGGAGATGAATTTGTCATACCGCAATTCTACAACCTCGGCAACACCACTCAGATCGCCACCGGGCAGGATCTCAACGAACGCCGCCTTGTCGGAGTCTACGGAGACCTGTTGTTAAACTACGATAATTTCCTTTACCTGAATATTACCGGACGCAATGACTGGTCGTCTACGCTGCCAGCCGAAAACCGTTCTTTCTTCTATCCGTCGGTTAATCTGGGCTTTGTGTTTACCGAAGTGATGGAAGCGTCGAATATACTGAGCTACGGAAAATTCCGGGCTTCTTATGCTGAAGTGGGTAAGGATGCCAATCCGTATTCAACCGCTATCACCTATACCTCGCCGGACATCTTTCCGCTAAACGGGCAGGTGGGTTTCACGCGTAACAGTGTATTCGGTACTCCTGATCTGAAACCGGAGCGCACGGCTTCAGTGGAGTTAGGAGCCGATCTGCGCTTCTGGAATAACCGGCTTTCGCTGGATGTGACCTGGTACAAATCCAACAGCCGCGATCAGATCATCCCCGTTCCTGTATCCAATGCGACCGGCTTCAGCCGATTGATTACCAATGCCGGGGAAATAGAAAACCAGGGGATAGAACTGATTCTGGGAGCTACTCCCCTGCAAACAGCAGACTTCTCCTGGGATGTTTCGCTCAACTTCTCCCGCAATCGTAACCGGGTGGTGGAGATCAGAGAAGGTATTGAAACCATTGTGATCGGCGACCAGTTTGGGTACGCCAGCAGCACGGTAACCATGCGCCTGATTGAAGGAGATGCCTACGGAAACTTATACGGCAGAAGCTACGAGCGCTATTATCCCAATGGAGCACCAGAGGACCTGAATGTGCTGGACGCCGACCGCCCATTATTGATCAGCAGTTCCGGAAGCGACGCCGGTTTTCCGATCATCAACAGCGACCAGCTGGTATTAGGGAACGCCCAACCGGACTGGGTCGGCGGCATCCGCAATACCTTTGATTACAAGGGCTGGAACCTGTCGTTCCTGATTGACGCTCGCATGGGTATTGACCAGTTTGATCAGTACAACAACTTCTATTCGGCCTTCGGTAAGTTAGACTATTCACTCAACCGAAATGATGTGGTGACCTTTGACGGAGTGCTGGAAGACGGTTCGCCCAATACCCAGGAAGTGTGGCTGGGCCAGGGAATCGGCCCGGAGGGGCGGGACTATAGCGCGGGTTTTTACCGAAACTACTACCGGGGCTCTTCTGAAAATTTTGTGAAAGATGCCTCCTATATCAAGCTTCGCAACATCTCTTTGGGTTACACCTTGCCCCGCAACTGGTTAGACGCGACTCCTTTTTCCATGGCCAGCCTTACAGCCACCGCTAATAACATCATACTATGGACGCCCTGGAATGGCTTCGACCCGGAATCATTCAGTGCTGGTGCCGGAGGAAATGCTACGGCCTTTACCGGCTTAGGCTATCCCGGAGTTCGCAGCTTGTTTTTCACCCTCAATCTAACGCTTTAAACGTATTATGAAATATTTCACCAATACCTTAAAAACCTTGCTATTGGTTGGGCTTGGGATCGGTGCCAGTAGCTGTGAAGACTATCTGGACATCAATGTTGATCCGAATAACCCGACTGTGGCGCCATTAAGCGGCCTGATGGCCAATGCCAGTTTTGAAACCGGGAACAATGTGCAGGACCTGGGAGGGATCACCTCCTTCTACGTGCAATACCTGGCTTCACCAAACCCGGCAAGTTCTACCGATATTCAGGACGAAGTGGCTTACGATGACACCTGGTTCAATATGTACAATATTATGACCGACCTCAGTGATCTTGAGCTACAGGCGGAGGAAGCCGGGGCCACAGATTATTTAGGAGTAGCCAAAATCATCAAGGCCCTTAACCTGGGCATGACCATTGATATGTGGGGAGACATCCCTTACAACGATGCTTTCTTCGCCCAAACCCTGAACCCTACCTACGATGACGATGAGGCGTTGTACGGCGAAGTACAACAGCTACTGGATGAAGGTATCGCGCAATTGCAGCTCGGTACTTCTACCTTTACCGTGGGAGACGATGACTTTATTTTTGGAGGAGATATTGCCCAATGGCTGAAGACCGCTCATGCCCTGAAGGCGCGTTATCTACTTCATCTCAGCGAAACGGCCCAATACGATCCTCAGGCCGTACTGGCCCAGGTAGATCAGGGACTGAGCAGCCCGGAAGATGACGCTCAGGTAGACTACTATGAAGAAGAGAATAACCCCTGGTCTATTGTGGCCCAGAACAATGCCGACCTTTTGCTCGGTGGCTGGATTTCCGAGCAACTGATTGAGGCGATGGATGGCACGACCTACGGTTATGTAGATCCCCGTCAGCCCCTGATGTACGGTACGACCAATACCGGAAGCTTTGTCGGTACCACCAATGGGGCCGGAAGAGGCGATGCTCCTGAGCAAGGCGCCCGCTCTACCTTGGTAGAAGATTCCTACTATGCCCAGGAAACAGCCCCAATCCTGATCTTTACGTTCTTTGAACAAAAATTTATTGAGGCAGAAGCCGCGCTGGATGCGGGTGATCGGAACCGAGCGTACCAGGCCTATTTATTTGGTATTGGCGCTCACATGCTTAAGATTGGAGTAGCAGAAACAGATATCGAAGCGTATCTTAACAGCCCGGCAGTGGCTGTAGGAGCTGCCAACCTTACCGAAGCGCTGATCTATAAGGAGAAATACATCGCGATGTTTTTGCATCCTGAAACCTGGGTAGATGCTCGACGCTACGATTACCAGTACGAAAACATGACACTTCCGGCAAACCATAACCCCAGCCTCAATGGTCAGTTCATCCGCCGCCTGGTTTATCCCGATTCAGAAACTACCCGGAATGGCAGTAACGTGCCCGATGTCTCATTGGCTGATCCGCTATGGTGGGACCAATAGTCACTTTTCTTTCACTTAGAAATTGAACATACCATGAAATACATATTATATCTTCTGGCGACACTAACAATCACGTTAACCGCCTGCGAAGAAAACGAAGCGCTTCCTGACCTGCAGACGGTTGGCACCTCTACCGCCACACTGGTGGAGTTGGCGCTAAGCAATGAAACCCCCGAACCCGGAGAGAATGTTACGCTGGCTATTTCGTACGTGAATATGGCCGAAGACCCGGCCAGCCAGATTGAAGTGCTGGAGCAGGTAGGCGAAGGGGATTTTACCCCCCTAACGCAACTAGACGAATCTTCGGCTGCTCCCGACTCAGAGATTACTCGAACAGTGACCTATACTGTACCGGCGCTGGACAGCGGAACGGTGGTAACTTTGGATATGTTGCTGAGTACACAACGGGAATTTCCTCAGCGGGAAAGGATTGAGCTCACGGTGCAGT
The DNA here is from genome assembly GCA_040222715.1 of Cyclobacteriaceae bacterium. Lineage (GTDB taxonomy): Bacteria > Bacteroidota > Bacteroidia > Cytophagales > Cyclobacteriaceae > Tunicatimonas. The sequence continues at coordinate 21,370 of JAVKCN010000036.1, forward strand.
AGCAACCGGATTAACAAATATAAAGTGCTTAAACAGGCTTAAGTATATAGAAAAGCCGCAATGCATCGCACTTTTTTCAGGAGGATGTCTCATTCACGGACATCCTCCTTTTAAATTTTACGATTTGTCCCTATTTTTCGCTTCTAGCTATTTCTCTCCCCATGATTGAATTAGCAGGAATAACTTCTGACAAACAACTTATTCCTAAGCCTCGTTTATATAGCACATAATTTCATGCTCCATGTTCGGACTTTTCAAGCGTAAGAAAGTATCTCGTACTCCTATTCTGGCTGACCTTAATAGTGAACCGCTTCAGGAAGGCGACATTGTGCAGTCGTTCCGCTATGATCTGGGGAAATGCCGGGTGATTGCTACCGATAAAGGGCTTGCGTACGAATCCATGGAAAACGGAAAAGCCGTAAGCTGGCATCGCATGGTGGACGCTTCCACTAATTTGCAAAAAGTCAGAAAAATTCCGGCAAACGAATTGTAGCCAGTCCACTGGCTGTAGGTTTTTTCAACTTCTGTCATATTTTTTTTTGCCTGAGAACAGCCCCCTTCCTGTTTTATAAAAACCAAGCTTGTTAGAATAGTATAATTTCGAGAATATCTATCGAAATGAACTTTTGCTATGGGGAGTATATTATGTAAGTTCCAGAACAATGCTATATTAGTAAAACTGAGCGGTATAATATACCTTTAGCATTATCTAATCCACGATTTTATGATTACACTAGTACTTATTTTTAGCATTTTGTTACTCTTCCCCATCTCAGTTTACTTATTTTCAAAAGCTGAGCAAGAGTCTCACTACATGAAAAAGGCAGCTTCGCAGCACTCATTAGACGAGGATCCGGTTTTCATTTCCACCGTTCAGGAAGGAAAAGTACAAGAAACCTGGTGTTACGTAAATGACTTTCGCTCTAAATTAAAACATGCGAACATTGCATTAACCAGTACTCCTGCTTCTCTGGACCATTTCTTCAATCAATAGCAGTAGCATATTTCATCTTTTGTGGAAGGTTATTACCGCTCAGTGTAATGCTGCCTTCAAAGGTAATTGCTCAATGATCCGCGCCTCAGCGTCAATAAGTTGCTTGAGCCTTTCCAACACTTCAGCTTCTGCAAAATACCGTATGGCCATATGAATAAAAATATGGCTGTGTTTTGCTTCCGACGCCCACAGCATTTTATAGAATCGTCGCAACTCGGCATCCTGCTGGGCTTCGCTCACCAGTTGAAATCGTTCGCATCCCCTACATTCTATCAGTGAAGCCAGTAGCAATCGGTCGCGAAACCGTGTGAGAGGTGTTCCCCCGTGGCCTAAAGCCATCAGCTGTTTGATATACATATCGGGCACCATTTCTTTGGCCAACCCTACTCCTCGCGCCTGCATAAGTTGAAATACCTGCTGGAAATGCTCCAGTTCCTCAATACCGGTCTCGATCAATTCGGGAATGATTTCGTGCCGTTCGGGGTACTTGGCCACAAAGCTCATTGCCATGGCTGATGCTTTACGTTCACAGTCCGCGTGGTCTTGTAAGAAGCTATCAAAATCATTCATGACGGTTTCTAACCAGGCCTCACTGGATGGGACTGCGAGTTCTACTTTGTATTGTACCATATTTGTCTCAGATTTACAGATGAACTATGTATTTTTAATTGGGCAAAAGGCCGTTTCATTCAACATTCCATGAGCCTTCCGAATATTAAACAGATCAGCCAAATATACTTCAAAAGATTCAAATCCAGGTCAACGCAGGTAGCTGCCCCGCTTTTGCCAGACACGAAAATCATCATGGTGATTCCCTGCTATCATGAGCCGGATATCCTCCCGACCCTCCGATCCCTGGCCCAGGGAGACGTCCCTCAATACCCGGTAGAAGTGCTCATCGTCATCAATGCCGGAGCACACGATAGTTCAGCAGTACATCAACAAAACCGGGAAACCCGACAACATATTCTCCAATGGAGAAACGAGGAGCAACCCGACTTTCTCCATTGTCATATCATCGATGCAAGTGATCTGCCCCGAAAACATGCTGGTGTGGGGCTGGCCCGGAAAACCGGGATGGACGAAGCGTTACACCGATTTGCTTCGGTAGATTACGATGGACTCATGATGAACCTGGATGCAGACTGCACCGTAGCACCCAACTATCTCGCCGTGCTGGAAAAAGCCTGGCTTACCCAAACCGTAGATACCTGCACCGTACATTTTGAGCACGATCTGGAAGTAATGACTAACCCGATGCTGCGAGAAGGAATTATTTACTACGAGCTATTCCTTCGCTATTATGTGAATGGTTTGCGCTATGCCGGTTTCCCCTATGCATTTCATACCGTTGGCTCCTGTATGGGTTCTCGCGCATCAACCTATGCTTTGAGTGGAGGAATGAATCGGCGCAAAGCCGGAGAAGACTTTTATTTCCTGCACAAAATAGCTCCCTTGGGAAATATCGTTCAGATACGTAATACGACCGTGTATCCTTCGGCCCGTCTGTCAGATCGGGTACCGTTTGGCACTGGCAAAGCCCAGCAGGAATGGCTTTCTCAGTCGGACCGGCACCGCTTTTTGTACCACCCGCAACTATTTGAAGCTCTTCGATCTTTTCTACAAGCTATTCCTCGCTGGTACCAGGCCTCGCTCACTTGGGAAGAGGTAGAAGAACAGTCGTTGTCTGAAGCACTGTATAGCTTCTTGCAAGATCAGGATTTTGCGGCGGTCTGGAACAACCTACTGGCTACGACACGTTCCTGGCCGGCATTTCAGAAACGGTTATTTGCGTGGCTGGATGGCTTCCGTATATTAAAATTTATTCACCATGCCCGCGAGCATTATTATAAATCTTTACCCGCCGAAGAAGCAGGCTTTACGTTATTGCAGAAACTTCGTATATTAAATGCAGAAGAGGTGCTCACTGCCGAAATGCTCCTTCAACAATATAGAGTTATGGACCGGCAGGGCTATTGAAATAGTCATTATATTTTTTAACCTTTGATATAAATTTCTCATTGATTACCTGTGAATACTGCATACCCTCATAATATAACCATCAGCGGCAAATCCCCGTGGCCATGGACTCCTCGTTGGGTAAACGTGGAAGAGGAGAAATGCATGACGATACGCCGACCGTTGAGCTTACGATGGAACCAACTTGTGGCAAAAGACACCTCACGCAATATTATTTTTACATTAAGAAAGCGAGGTTTCTTTTCTTATACCTATGATTTACGAGAAAAAGATGGTTCCACTGTCTGTATTCGCCGCATTCAATCAGGGCACTGGATCTGTGAATATCCCGACTATGCCGTAGCCGTATATCGATTGAGCGGCTCAAAATGTGTGATCTCTAAAAATGGATCGCAGGTGGCTATTATGTCTATACAGCCCGGCTTACAGCTATTCAACGGGCATAAAATTCACCTGCGGGTAAATGAGGCCCAGTATTTACATCTGTCAATTGCGGTAGCCCTGCTTCTTGATGATTTCAGTCTACATGTAGATACCACCATGTTCCGCCAGCCGGAAGTTTCTACCCTGCAAACCCGATAAGCCAACGAATATTCTCTACTTTTGCCGCATGCTTTGGCAAAATATCAGATGGGTAATAACCGGTGTGCTACTGACAGGCTTACTCATTTTCATTACGCTTTTCAATCGAGTAGACCGTACACCCTATACCGAACAGCCCTATTATCAACAGGCGATACAAGGTATGGACAGTACCAGTGTTCACTACCAACCGGCCCAGGACGATACATTTCAGGTAGGTTGGAGCCGCCAGAACATCACTCCCGTATACCCGACCCACCTCATGGGCTACGGGTGGAAAGGCGACTACGAACAGGTGCATGATTCACTATGGGTCCGCACGCTGGTATTTCGGCTGGACACGCTGGTGATTGGACTGGTTGCCTACGATCTGATGCTAACCCCACCCGCCGTTGCTGCCCAGGTTCGGCAAGCCCTGGCCAATCTTCCGGTAGATCATGTCTATTTTACGGCCATCCATACCCACAATGGCTACGGTGGTTGGGTAGATGGCCTGGGGCGGGAGCTGATTGCCGGAAAATATAACCCTGCACTGGTACAGCATCTGGTAAAGCAAACCATCACATCCCTGGAGGAAGCGTACCGCAACACTTTGCCGGCAAAAGTGGCATATACCCAGGTTGCCATAGATTCGCTGGTCAATAACCGGCTGGTAAAAGGAGGTGATGTAGAACCGTATATGCGAACCCTTTACTTCCGAAGATCCGATGGATCACAGGGAGTTTTCTGTAGTTATCCGGCCCATGCAACGTATATTACCTCCAAATCAACAGACCTTTCGGCTGATTATCCGGGTGAACTGGTTCGACAACTGGAAGCCGACACCTCAGTGGCGTTTGCGCTATTTGCGGCCGGCGCCGTGGGAAGCCACAGTCCGCATAAGCCCGGTCCATTTTCATATGAGAAATTACAGACCTATGCCTCTCGGCTGGCTAACCCAATTTTACAAACAATAGATAGCATACCCTACGATACTACTGCATTGCTGGGGTTTTCGGAAGTTCCTTTTCCGGTGGGTGAACCACAATTACGCATTACTGAGAACTGGAGACTACGCCCTTTTTGGTTCCAAGAGATTATGGGCGCCATGCACCCTACTCTTACTTTTCTTCAGATAGACAATATTATATTAGCCGGAACGCCGGGTGATTTCTCCGGACTTTTGTACAACCGACTCCAGCCCGACGGCCATCCACTCATCGTCACCAGCTTTAATGGCGAATACCTGGGATATCTGATTCCCTCCGAATACTACGGCATTAATCATCGGGAAACCCGGATTACCAATTGGTTTGGCCCCTACACCGGAGATTATACTGTAGCTCTCATTAATCAGGGCTTACAATACCTGGCTCCTACTCCATCGGCTACGTCGGACTAACGTAAATATGGCTGGCTACTTTATTGGAGATGCTTACCATCCGGTCTTCTACCTGAAGAATCATGGAGTGATCGAAGTCCAGAATGCTGGAAACCTGAAATCGAGTATTTAGCTGCAAACCCTGCTGAGCCAGAAAGTTGAGCAAACTGGGTTCGTCTTCGGTGACACCCACCACCATCACCTGCTCACCGGCATTGAGGGTAGATAACAGCCGGTGCTGCGGACGGTCCATAAAGCCAGTTTTATCGGGGATGGGATCTCCGTGGGGGTCTACCTTAGGATTATCCAGAAAATCATCCAGCCGGTTGATGAGTTTTTCCGATTGAATGTGTTCCAGTTGCTCGGCAATATCGTGCACTTCGTCCCAGGAAAACCCCAGGGTTTCTACCAGAAATACTTCCCAAAGGCGGTGTTTACGGATGATACTCAGCGCAATCGCCTGCCCCTTTTTAGTCAGGTTTACACCCTGATACTTCGTATATTCTACCCACTGCTGTTCCTCCAGCTTTCGGATCATATCGGTGACCGTAGAGGATTTTACACCCAGATGCTCGGCAATCTGAGTAGTGGACACTCGGCCAGGCTGGTCAAAAGACAGATGAAAAATAGCTTTTAAATAGTTTTCTACGGTATTTGTTGTCATAGACGGCATTTTCCAAAGGTAGAAAAAAACTTTGTAAGGATCGTAGCATTCACAAGCTCATCATGGTGAGGTCAACGGCTAAAACAGCCCTCCCCATTGGGCCAGATCAAGAAACGTACTGTCTCATTAAATCGAACACATTGCGTCAATCTTTTACCTGCTTTTTCATAACTTGAGGCTTACAAAATGATTGAGAAGTTTCTTACCTCCATACACCCGGTTGATCCGGTCACGCTGGATACCTACCTGGCTCAGTGGGAAGCATTTAGCTGTCCTAAAAAGACCATACTTACTGCTCAGGGACAAACCGAACGCTATATCTACCTGGTGCAGACAGGCATTCAAAAATCGTACTACCTCAACGACGGGAAGCAACATGTGATTGCCTTCACCTACGCCCCTTCATTTTCCGGCATCCCGGAATCCTTTCTCACGCAAACTCCTGCGAATTACTTTCTGGAAACGGTTTCTGATAGCTCATTCTTACGCCTGTCATTCGCTAAGCACCAGCAATTAATGCAACAGTACCGTCCTATTGAAACACTGGTCCGAAAGGCCGAGGAGATGCTTTTGGTAGGCCTGTTGCAAAAACAGTATGAACTACAAGCGTTTGATATTCAAACCCGCTTTCGGGCTTTTACCCGGCGCAGTCCGCATTTACTGAACAAAGTGCCGCATAAGGATCTGGCTTCTTATCTTAGCATAGATCCGACCAACTTCAGCAAACTGCTTGGTAGTGTAAAAATCTGAAATCTTGGTATAAACCAAGAAATATAAGTTCTCCCTGAAAGATATTTGCCTAAATCATTTTCAACGCAGATTTATTATTGACATGATGAATAAGGTAACTCAGTGCCCCGAGTGGTTGGATACCACATTATATCCCTTTGATCACCAGCAAATTCAGCTTAATGCGGGCATCATGCATTATGTGGATGAAGGTGAAGGAGACGTCATCCTGTTTGTCCACGGCACTCCCACCTGGTCATTTTTATACCGGGATTTTATCAAAAAATTATCCCTGCACCATCGCTGTATTGCCATCGATCATCTGGGGTTTGGGCTGTCCGAAAAACCCGCCGACTTCCCGGGCCGCCCGCAGGAGCATGCTAAAAATCTGTCGGAGTTTATCAGGAAACTCGACCTTCGCAACATCACGCTGGTAGTACACGATTTTGGTGGTCCCATTGGTCTTGGCAGTGCCCTGGAACATGCGGATCGCATTAAGCAGATCGTGCTGTTCAATACCTGGTTATGGGAGACAAAATCCAATCCGGCGGTAAAAAAAGTAGATAAAATCATTAACAATGCCCTGGGTCGGTTCCTCTATCTACGCCTTAACTTCTCTCCCAAAGTACTGCTAAAAAAGGGCTTTGCGGATAAAAAGTATCTTCCTAAGAAGATCCATCAGCACTACATCAGTCCCTTTCCCGATAAAAGCTCGCGCCAATCGCTGGTAAATATCGCGAAGGCATTGTACGGGGCTTCCGATTGGTATCAGAAGCAATGGGACAAGCTTGACCTCTTGACCGAAAAACCCTGGCTTATCCTTTGGGGAATCCAGGATGAATTCATCACCACGGATTATTTGAGCCAATGGACCACTCGATTAACCAATGCAAAAGTTATAGAATATGAGTGCGGCCATTTTGTGCAGGAAGAGCGATCAGAAGAGGCAATTACGGCACTGGAGCATTTTTTAGACCCTGAGTAAGTGCCGGACTACCGTTGTTTTCACAATTCTTATTCTTGGAAAGAGGCGTACTTTATACTGCCTCAATTTTATTGTAACATTCTGATTATCATATTTTTAATTAGAATAAAATCCCCAATCAGCGTTTTTTTAATTTTCTATCCAAAACAAAAAATCCTCTTCTGATAAATCCAACTGCGCTCCTCGCTTCGTAAGTGTGTTAAATAATTTTTTTGAAGATGGTAGGCTTGCCAATTACGACTACCAGCATTTTTTAATTAAGTAAAATTCATTTAACCATTTGAATATTATGACTCAGAAAGAGAAGCAGAGAACGTTGTTGGACCCTGCCAAAGGAAGTTCCCGACGAAATTTTATGAAAATTGGTGGAGCAGCCATGGCGGCCTCCGGTCTTATACTGATTGGTTGTAGCGAAGATGACGAAGGTGGCATGATGATGCCCGATCCTGACGCGGATGCTGTCGATTTAGGCAGCGGTGATGTGGGTATTTTGAATTATGCCTACGCACTGGAGCAACTGGAAGCAGCTTTTTATACTGCTGTGATGGATAACAGTTTCTTTCCCGGTGCCACTGACATGGAAAAACAAATCCTGTCGGATTTACAGAAACATGAAGTCGCCCACCGCGATTTTTTCAAAGCAGCCATTAACAGTGTAGCCGAAGCGATTCCCGCACTCGAAGTGGATTTCAGCAGCATCGATTTTGACGACCGCGCCAGTGTGCTGGGTACCGCCAAGGTATTTGAAGACCTGGGAGTTTCTGCCTACAACGGTGCCGGACAACTGATTACCAATGTAGATTATTTGGTGATTGCCGGTAAGATTGTTTCGGTAGAAGCCCGGCATGCGGCCGCCATTCGCAGTATTCTGGATAGCGACCCAACCTCTTTTGCCGGAGATGATGTCATTGATGCCAATGGACTGGATGTTGCCCGCATGCCCTCAGAGGTACTGATGGCAGCTTCATCCTTTATCGTTACCCCGATTGATGCCAGCAATTTGCCTACAGCCTAATTTTTTTCACTTTAAAATCACTCATTAGTTATGAATATATTTCAGTTTATTCAACAATTTGGTGCTGATCCGATCGCGGAGGTACCATCTCAACAATTTACCTCGCGACGAGAGGCATTCCGGATGCTGGGCGCATCGGGTAAGAAACTCGCAGCCGTAGCCGTTCCTTTTGGCCTGGCCAGTGGCTTATCCCAGACAGCTCGTGCCCAATCCATGGAAAGCACCGTGACGGATACCCTTAATTTTGCTTTACTTTTAGAATACCTGGAAGACGATTTTTATCGTCAGGGTGTGGAAAAGGGAGATATTCCGACTGGAAAAGATTTATCTATCTTTCAGCAAATCAGTAAGCACGAGAGTGCCCACGTCAGTTTCCTGCAAACGGCCATCAGCGGTGCCGGAGCTACTCCGATAGAATTTCCCGAAGGAGGTTTTGACTTTACCGCCGGAGGTGCTTTTCCCGATCCTTTTGCCTCAGGCAACTATCAGGTCTTCCTGGCACTGTCACAGGCATTTGAAGATACAGGAGTGCGCGCCTATAAGGGGCAGGCTGGTAACCTGATGGGTAATGCAACCGTACTTACCGCAGCACTGCAAATTCACTCAGTAGAAGCACGTCATGCATCTGAAGTACGACGCTTACGGGGCGAAAAAGGCTGGATTACCCAGGCCGAGCGAGGCACGGGTATGCCCGAAGCTACCGATGCAGTCTATGCCGGGGAAGATAATGTGACCCAGGGTGGAGTGGATGTAACCACCATTACCACGGTAGGAGCTGATGGAGTAACTGAAGCCTATGACGAGCCACTGTCTAAAGAGGACGTGACTGCCATTGCCAGTTTATTTCTAGGATAACCCCAAAACTTTAGTGCCTGCGGATAGTTCCGTAGGCATTACTTGGTTTCTTACCGAAATTTTTTTATCTAACTAACAAGAAGTAAATAACATCACTATGAACACTCTATTATTTATCGGCGGACTTGGCGGATGGGAAGTATTATTAATTGTTGCCATCGTACTCATATTATTCGGAGCCAAGAAAATTCCTGAACTGGCCCGCGGCCTTGGCACAGGAATAAAAGAATTTAAAAATGCTACCACTGAGGTAAACAAAGAATGGAATAAAGAGGAAGATACAAAGTCTTCCAAAACAGTACCTACTCCTGAGCCTCAAAACACCTCTACAACAGCCTCTGCCCCTGTAGCAGAACCTGCACCTACGACCAAGACTCCTGAAGAGGTAAATCACGTAGAAGTTGTAGAAAACGAAGAAGAGAAAAAGTCAAATCACATAGCCTAACCAGTAGTTACGGGTTTAACTTAGTTTCCGTACTGTTTCCACCACCACTGGAATACCAACAAAGCCCAGATGGTGGCATGGATGTCTCCGGGGTTCGAGGAAAAAAGTTGCTTTTTCAGCAGTTGTATTTCCTCTACATCAAAAATACCCTGCTCTTCAATGTAGGCATCGGCCAGCAGATCTCCGGTGATGGTACTTTTCAATTCCGTACGAAACCAGCGTAAGAGCGGCACTTCGAAGCCGTGCTTAGGCCGGTTGTACAACTCAGCAGGTAACATGTCCCGAAAAGCATCCTGCACAATGCGTTTTTTCATTCGGCGATTGATCTTGGTGGCTTCAGGAAGCTGAAAGGCAAATTCTACCACTTCATGATCGAGGAAGGGAACCCGCACTTCCAGCCCATTGGCCATCGACATCAGATCCACTTTGGTGAGCATATCGTTGGGCAGCACGAGTTGCGTATCAGCCAACAGCCATTGGTTAATGTGCTCATGCTCATCTGAGATCGCATCCAGCCATTTAGCTTGCCTGACATCTGCCTTCTCAAACTCCAGCTTTTCTAAAGAAGTATTGCTCAGCAAACGGGTTGCTTTTTCCGAAGAAAGGTAAGTCGCCCAGCGCCAGTACCGTTCCTTCGGGCTCAACTGCATACCTTCTCCAAATCGCTGCAACTGACGGGCTTTATTTGCCAGCCACCCACTCCGCGACTGCGGTAGCTTTTGCCATATGGGCAGTCCTTTGTCTACCATTTGCTCAGCCCAGCCAGGATGCATGGCCCGGTAGGCCGCCAGATGTTTATGATACCCGGAAAATATCTCATCTGCTCCGTCACCCGACAGGGCTACTGTGACCCGTTGTTTGGTTTCTTTGCTTAAAATATAGACCGGCAGCGCCGAAGAGTCAGCAAAAGGTTCACTGAGATAATTCATAGCCTCGTGCAGATATCGGTACAGATCATCGTTGGTCAGCGAGAAAACGGTATGGTTGGTTTCAAACTTTTGCGCTACCAGCTTGGCATAGCGGGTTTCATCAAAAAAAGGTTCATCGCGGTAGCCAATGGAAAAAGTATTGAATGTAGAAACATGCTGCCGGGCCAGTCCGGTAATTACCGACGAGTCAATACCACCACTCAGGAAAGATCCTAGCGGCACATCTGCCACCAATCGCCGTTGCACCGACTGATCCAGCAACTCCCGCAGCCGCTGCTGTTGTGCCTCGTACGAAAGAGAAGCGATGCGCTGATCGTCCGGATTTGGCTGAAGTTGATAATACGTTCCGATCTGTACTCTTTTCTCATTTCCTTTAGCCACTTCCAGGTACTGCCCGGATAATAGCTTGTTTACCTTCTGGAAAATGGTGTAAGGAGCCGGGATATAGTTCAGTTGCAAATAATGATACAGCGACGTATAGTCGAGTTCCTTTTCCACCCCATACGCCAGCAGGGATTTCATCTCCGAGGCAAAGAAGAACTTATCCTCATCGTGGTAGTATAACAGTGGTTTTATGCCAAAACGGTCGCGGGCCAGCCACAAGCGTTCTTCCTGAGCATCGTACAACGCAAAAGCGAAAAAGCCATTGAGGGCAGAAAGTCCTTCTATTCCGTGGTGAATAAACCAGTACAATAGCACTTCCGTATCGGTCTGCGAGGCAAAAGTAATTCCCTTATCGCCCAGTCGTTGTCGTAATTCTCGGTAGTTATAAATCTCCCCGTTAAAGACGATGGTATAGCGGCCACTGGCATCTCGCATGGGTTGGTTCCCTTCTCGCGAAGTATCAATGATAGACAAACGCCGATGTCCCAACCCTACCCGATCCAGCAAATCATGCTGGCCGGCATCCGGTCCCCGCGACTCCAGCGCCTCGGTAGCTGCGGCCAGTTTAATCATATGAAACCGCCCTAACTCGTTAAAAGCGTATAACCCGGTGATTCCACACATAATCTCTGTTGTTTTGCCTGCGATATTACAGTATTTGTCAGAATATCCTAAGTGAAATGGCTGATTACCCTCAGACTTCTGCCATTAGCGCGATTGGTTGGGTAGTAACTCCTGCCAGCGATCGGTTTCCGCGCAGGTCTTGATAGACTCATTGCGCGTAAGCAAAAGTTCGGTGAAGTGTCGTTTGAGGATGATCGTATCGGCCCATCGGCCAAGTGCTCCCGCAGGAGATACAAAACGAAACTTATCGGTCATAAGGGTCGTCTCCTCCTTTTTTTCAAAATAATGCTCATGCACCAGAGAACGGAATGGTCCCTGCACCATTTCATCACAAAAGTAGGTAGGGCGTTCATAGGCGGCCATACGCATGGTCATGGTAAACCAGACGCCCAGATGTCTGGCCCGCCAGGTGACTTGCTCATGAAGTTGCATCAGCCCCTGGGTACGCCCACAAATGGCCTCTTCTTCGGTATGCTCCACCGATAGTTTATGCAGATCAATACTGGTCGATAAATCGAAACAGCGTTCAGGAGGAGCATAAATCCGGGTTTTAAGGGTGATCAGAGGCATTTTTACGAAAATAATGGTCTAAGTGAATATAGAATTGGATATGAGTCAGGCATCTTGTCCCCTTATTAAAACTCAAACACGTAAGATGATAGCGGAGGGAGATGCAGAGGCATACCCGCCTCCCCTTCACTGATGATCACTTCGCTAATATTCATGAAAGCCCGGGATTCAGTTTGAAAGATATCCTGGAGAGGATAGGTTTTTTCTTCCGATAAATTCATGGCTCGAATGGCAGTGCTGGGAACTTTCAGATTAAATGCATGAGCTTCGTGCGGATCAAAGTTGGAGATCACAAGTAACCGCTGGTTGTCGGTAAACCGCAAAAAGGCATAGACCCGATCGTCGTATCCGGAGGTACACCGTCGATTATGGTCGTGCAGGTCGTAGAAATATCCTTCGCCAATGGCTTCTTCGTGGGCTATGTTGAGTAATTGCTGATAAAATTTTCTTAACGATTGCTGTGCTTCCGAGAGTTGACTGCCATCAAACGTACCGCCACTCACCCATTGCTGATGGGCCGGAACTCCCCAGTAATCGAAGATTGTGGTGCGGCCGTCATCTCCACTAAAGCCGGAATCCTTTTCGGCAGGCTCTCCAACCTCCTGCCCAAAATACACCATGATTGGCCCGGTATGCCATAATGCGCTAACCACCATGCCGGGTTTGGCTTTTTGAGGATCTTTCGCAAAAAAACGAGATGCAATACGTTGCTCATCGTGGTTTTCCAGGAAACGAAGCATATTCTGATTTTTTCCGCGCAGAAATTGCCAGATATTCGGCAAATGGCCTACCGAGCCACGCTCTTCTATTGCTGCCCGCAGCGTATCGTACAGTTGCACTTTATCGTATAAGAAATCAAACCTGCCAATGTCAATGTAGTTACGGTACTGCTCAGGATTGTAAATTTCGGCGATAAACACCAGATTAGGATATTGCTCCTTTACTTTCGGGATGACCCAGTGCCAGAATTCTACCGGCACCATCTCGGCCATATCGCAACGAAAACCGTCTACGTTTTTTCCCGCCCAGAAGCTCAGAATGTCATACATCTTCTGCCAGGTATCTGGAATCGGATCGAAGTAGGTTTGGTGGCCGTTCAGGTAGTCTACGCCGTAATTGAGCTTCACTGTTTCAAACCAGTCGTTCACGGTGGGTTGGGCAGTAAACTGATCGTTTCCGGTGGCCTTGGCCGGAATCTCTTTAAACTTACCATCCTTCGTCGGAAAATCATGCTCGCCCAGTGACTGGTAGCCCGGAGGTACCTGAAACGGCTCACCGACGATGTAGTAAAAATTATTATGCGGGTCAAATGCCTGTTGGGTATCATCATTTTCGCCAAAATCTTCCCGGCCTTCCGGCTTAGCATCAGACTGGTAAAATCGGGCTACGTGATTCGGTACAAAGTCGATAATTACTTTTAATCCCAGATCATGCGTACGCTGCACCAGGGCCTCAAATTCCTGCATACGATTGGGAACGTCTTCGGCCAGATCAGGATTGACATCGTAGTAGTCTTTGATAGCATAAGGTGATCCGGCCCGTCCTTTCACCACATCGGCATCATCAAGGGGAATGCCTTCGGCGCGGTAATCGTTGAGCAGGGCATGCTCAATCACTCCGGTATACCAGATGTGGGTAGCTCCCAATCCCTTAAGTTGGGTGAGCGCAACCTTGTTGATATCGTTGAACTTTCCTACTCCGTTTTCCTCAACCGTTCCCCACGGGACATTGCTGGTGCAGGTATTGCCAAAAAGACGGGTAAAAATCTGATAGATAACCAGCTTTTGCTTACCTGACAAATGTTCTTCAATCAGCAAATTCGGGTCTTCCCGGGCAATCGCGTATAATTTTTCAATATCCACAGCAAATTCGGTATGGTCAGTAATAACGTTTGGTAAATGAGCAAACTATCAGATCAAATCTGTTTGAGAATCAGGTAGACCTTCTATTTTTTTGCTTAAAGCTAAGGAGTTACAGATTTGTTAGAAAGCATTCCCGCTAAAAAGAAAATAGCGAAGTCTATTCTCAGTCAGCTTCCCATATAACAATAAAACTTTCTCTTTCCAGTTATCAATGGGATAATATTAGTATTTTTCCCATTTATTACACCAAACTTACACAAGTATGCGTCGTCTGTCTGTGTGCATTATGGCTTTCATCGGTAGTTTTGCTTTGCCCCAGTTAGGAGTATCACAAGACTGGAGCTTTGCCATTGGACCCGGAGTGACGCAATACCTGGGAGATGTCAACGAGCAGCAACTGGGAGGGAATCGCTGGGCACTGAATGCAGAAGCCTGGTATCGCCTGACCGATAATATTCAGATTAAATCCGGGATCAGCTTTTATCAGTTACACGCTCAGGATGCAGACACGGCCCGTTTACGCAGCTTTCATGCCAATAATTTTGAATTTTATACCAGCGGCCTTTACTCGTTTAAGCGAGGTTATTTCACCCCTTTTGCCTATTTAGGTATCGGCGCTGCTACCTCCAATCCGCAGGGTGATAGTCGTCTGGGTTATTTTAATTTGCGGGAAGTAGAGCCGGAAGCCAATCGCGTTCCCGGTATAGTGGCCATGATTCCGTTCGGTGCCGGAGTAGAATATGAGATTACTCCGGTGCTCTCCGTTGTGTTTGACCTGGCCTTACGGTATGCCCTTACCGACCAGCTTGATGCGATGAGCAAGGAGATTATTGTGGTAAATGATTTAAGCCCGCTTGCCCGGGAATACTACGCAGCGCTTTCCGATGAAACAGAACGCGCTATCAACGAAGATGAATCTATTCGAGGCGGCAACAGCTTCAATGAAGACTTTTACGGTATGTTCAGCGTGAAAATCAAGTTTACGCCAACCACTTCCCTCTTTGGCTGCATTGACCCCTACAAATATTCCCGCCCCAGCCGGAAGAGGAAACGCCGAAACTTCGATCCCATTTAGGCATCGGAAACCCAGCGACAATACTAATTTCTGAAGTCTCAGAATAGAAAGAAAGCGGAAATGGCGGTGGTAGCAATAATGAGTACCCGGTAAAATCGCTCAGGAAAGATCTTTACAATCCGAAACCCCAGCAAAGCCCCCACCGCAATTGCCGGTGCCAGTGACACATTCAATGTCAGCGTATTTAGGGTAATGGTTTCCCAGATAAAGAAATGCAGGGGAATTTTTAGCAAATTGATGATCAGAAAAAACCAGGCAGCCGTGCCGATATAGTGATTTTTAGGCAAATGCATGGAGAGCAGGTAAATCGCCATTATGGGACCGGCGGCATTCCCAATCATGGTAGCAAAACCACCTACCAGCCCGATTAGGGCAGAAACCCACCAATGATCGGGCATCTCCAGACGCTTTTTCCTCAAATCCTGCCATATCATAATCCCCAGGCAGATAAAAATGATAATCCCGATCGCGGCTTTAAACTGCTGATCCGAGATCACATCCCCGTACCATACTCCAAGGGCAATTCCTGCCAGGGTCCAGGGAAGTAATTTGATGAGATAAGACCATTGCGCATGGCGATTGTAGTAAATCACGGCCAGTATGTCGGCAATGGATAACATAGGTAATAGAAAACCTGCGGACAGTTTTCCTCCGAAAATACTTGCCAGAATAGGGATCACCACCATCCCGGCTCCTACAACGCCAGCCTTGGAAATGCCCACCAACATAGCACAACTAATGACCAGACACCATTCAAAAGGAGTGAGCGCAGAAAAATCCATGCGCGCAAATTACACGCAATACCCAGAAATCAATAATTCTGGTAGCTGATTTCTGTGGATCGATCCAGTGCCGAAAAGCGAACAAAGAGGGTAAATGGTTCCTCATTACCTTCCCCACACTCTGGAGAAGGGTCAATATAGTATACAAAGTACTTTTGACTACGAGGCGCAAGCTCATGCCGGTCGGGTTTGCCTAACGTTGCCTGTATCTGCTGTTGCGACAACCCTTTCAATGCACTATCTACCTGCATGAGCACTTCTTTCATCTGAGCACGATCCCCCCGACAGCCCAGTGGGTCTGCCCGAAAGGCTGCTTCATCAAAACCAGTAATATCAATAGGCGCAGGTTTGCAGAAGCTTACCAATGAAGCAATGAACAAAAAAGGGAGAGTACGAAAAATCAAGGACATAAATTTAGGAAAACTAGCCTCCGGGCATTTTATTTTGTTCACAGCAACGCTCATGCATTATAAATCAAACGCTTCGTCGCTCTGAATAAGTGCCCATCTGTTTAGCAGATAATACTGTATCTGCTACGGTTCGTTTTTGGTTTTGGGGTTTGAAAGAAAAAATCCAGAGAATAGACACAAAGAAATACAGTACACAAAACCCGAGCGTAGCGCCATATAAAATGCTATGGTCAGTAAAATACAGCAGGGCAACTACCACACAGCCCATGCGCATAATTTCCAACGGCACTGCGCTGGGGCTATTTTCTAATAATGCTCCCAAACTTACCAGCGTACAGATGATGAGCAGCGAGGAAAACATCATTTCTAACAATGTAAAGTTGACTGCATTAAATAAAAAGAGCGCCGTACCAGCCAGGGCTACTACAAACTGAAATAGCACATACATATTGGCTGAAGCCATGCCCTGCATATCATATTTTTGGTAGTTGCGCTTATCTACTTCCTGTGGAGTCAGATAGCCGCCCAAATGCTCCGGCTGCCACCCGGGTTTGTTAAACACAATATTCAATTTATCCTGCCACTTAGGGCTTTGCCGAAGTAGCCCCCACATATAGCCATAGTGCTTTACATTGACCCATACCGGATTCCAGCTATTAACCGCCTGCGTCACCCCGTAAGTAGGCCGTTCTTCCTCTTTCTGAAACGTTCCGAACAAACGGTCCCATACGATGAATACTCCCGCATGATTTTTATCAATGTACTTCGGATCGCGCCCGTGGTGCACCCGATGGTGAGATGGCGTATTGAACACATATTCCAGCCAGCCCAGCTTACCAATGGTTTCGGTATGAATCCAGAACTGATACAGGGTGACGAAAGCAGAAACGGTGACAAAGGTAAGGGTATCGAAACCAAATATGGCCAGGGGAAGGTAAAACATGAAAGTCCACAGTATCTGGAAAGAACCCTGGCGCAGGGCTACTGAGAAATTGTAGTCCTCGCTTTGGTGGTGTACTACATGTCCTCCCCAGAACAGGTTGACCTCGTGGCTTTTACGGTGTGCCCAATAGTAGCATAAATCTACCAACACAAACAAAATAGCGATCGTATACCAGGTAACCGGGATATGAAACAGGCCCAGATTTTCGTATACCAGCTGGTAAGCTGCCACAGCTCCTATTTTGAAGAAAAGATTGGTGATTTGCTGGGTAATGCCACAGCTGATGTTGGTAATGGCGTCGTTTAGTCGGTAAAGCTTTCTTTTTTGGACGAGTTGAATGATCAGTTCAACGGCGATTAGAATAAAATAGATGGGAATGGATAAGACAATCGGGTCAACGTCCATGGGTTTGTCGTTGGTGAAACATAGGTATCCTAACAAAAATAGTAATTGCAGAACACTAATGCTGCTTTTTTTGGTTCTATCGGATAAGTAAAAAGATTGTCTGATGTGAAAAACTGCTTGGCGGTAGGGTAACCCAGCCAAATTTCTTTACTTCGCACTTTCAATTTTCTTATGTACGCACTTAAGTTTATCAATACCGCCTGGGTTTTCACGTTTTTAGGTTTTTTAACGGTTTTATCCTTAGGCTATGCCTCCATTCCTGAGCAGGTGGCTTTTCATACCGATGCGCAGGGAGCGCCCGATCAGTTTGTGGCTCGGGAAACGTTCTTTTACCTGGCGCTGGGGATATTTGCCATTGTCAATATCATCTGCTTTGTATTCTTTCGGTTGTTACGGGATATTTCCCCAGCCTCTCCTGTATTTTATCGTTCTGAACTGTTCAAAGAGCGCATCAGCGCGTGGTTTAGCAGTTTTATTACGACCATCAATGTTTTTCTGATCTGTATGGTAGGCTATATTGCTCTGTTCAACACCCAGGGTGATTACCACATTAGCCAGTTCAACTGGATTGTGTTTGTAGGCCCGATTTTATTTCTGGTGGTTGCTGTGTGGTTTCTGATATTGCTGCTCAGCCCTAAACCCATCAGTACGGAAGCGTAACATTGGTTCCAAGCCGGAACCAACGGCCGGGCATGGGCACGTAGCCGGCTTCAGTGTATTCGGTATTGGTGAGGTTGGTGGCTTCTGCAAAAACATACCATTGATTTGTTTGAAAATAGAGACGGCTGTCCAGCACCCAGTAATCGGCCTGAGACATCCGGTCCAGATAGCGAAGCCGGGCACTGTGGTGGATATTCTTCCATACCTTATGTGTTAACGAAGCAATAAACTGGTGATTGAGGTGATCCAGCACGTAGCGAGATTCTACGCCCTCGGTATTGCCCAAATCTGCATTGAGGTAGGTATAGCTAACTGAAGCTGTTTTCACCCAGCTTTCTTTTGAAAACTGTCCACTGATTTCAGTTTCAACGCCCTGGGTAGCCACATTGTAGAAGTTCTGGGGTTGCCAGGGCTGATCTGCATTGCTACGCACCCAGTCAATAAGCTGAAAACCATCTCGGTAAAAGTAACTTAGTTGTCCCCAGATGTGGCTGCCAAAATACTTGATTCCGCCTTCGTAAGTCCAGGCCTTTTCCGGTTGCAATTGGTCATTGCCAACATTACTGGGGCCATTATAATACAAATCGGTGTAGGTAGGAATGCGGAATGAGCGGCCGGCATTGGCAAAAGCCTTCCATTCGGTGGTAATCTCGTAGCTGGCATCGAGCCCAGGAAACAAGTTCCACCCGTAATCTGAGTACCAGTTTGCATAAAGCCCCGGAGTCACATCAAGGCGATCGAAGAAGTAAAAACGGTGCTCGGCAAAAAAACCAAAAATAGAGCGCTGCCACTTTCCCAATGCGGGGCTCTGCATGCCTCCACTAAAATTATCACTGTTGATGCGTTCGTTGCGAAACTCTACTCCCAACCCGGTAAGGCCCCATGTGTTTTGCCGGGTAGCATTCATTTCCGTTCCTACTACATGCGTTGTATGTATATTGTTAAAAGCAGAAGGGTTGCTGCGGATAAATACATAATTGTCGTGGTTGCGCCGCCAGTACAATCGTGGGCGAAAGCTCCATTGCTGTATCTTGGTATCATAATCCACACTAATGAGCGAGGTTCTGACCTCTTCATATTCCTCAGATTCGGCCACATAAAAACCACTCGCTCCAAAATCCCGCATGGTATGTCCTCCCATAATATTGAGCGTCCCTCCGCTCAATTTTGCATATGACTGATAAAAAAGATTCGTGGTTTCGTAATCTGCATTGGCCCGGTATCCGTCTGAACGGTCGTGGGAAACCGATAAATACTGACCGTATTGTTTCCCCGGAAGGGCAATTCCGGCATGCCCCCCCCAGGTACCAAAATCTCCACCGTAGACTCCGGCGTTTATTAATTGATTTTCAGGCACTTTAGTCACAATGTTAATGGCTCCGGCAAAGGCATTTTGCCCGTAAACCCGGGCTCCCGGCCCTTTGAGCACTTCAATGCGCTCAATATTGTTCCGATCCAAAGGCAAATTCAGCAAGTGGTGTCCGGTTTGGGGGTCACTCATCTTCACACCATTCACCAAAACCAAGACCTGCTCAAAAGTACCGCCCCGGATTCGCAGATCGGCCTGTACGCCGGCCGGGCCTCGTTGCCGAATATCTACTCCCGGCACATAGCTCAGCAGTTCGTTAATGCTCTGCGCTGGCGATGTTTCAATGGTTTCCCGGGTAATTACATGAATGCTACGGGCTGATTCGGAAAAAGGAGTCTGCATCCGGTTTTCGGAAATGATTACGTTGGCCAGTTCAATGGTTCTTGTAGAATCCTGTTGGGCTGTCAGTGTAAGATGCGTGAGCAGGGCGAATCCCAAGAGTAAAAAGTTTTTCATATCAGTCTAAGTCGGGAAATTGCGAGTGCAATAATAGGAAAAGTATCGAGGAAAAGTAGTCTGACGACCATACTTATCCCTGGATATAGATGACATTACAGCGTCTGAGAGACACTATTGAGTACCAATCTGGTCAATAGAATCCCAAATAGGGAAAGAATATCCGATGAATTCTTCACAAACCCCCTAAAAAGAGGGATGGAACTTACTTTGTACCTGACTGGAAGAGCAAAATGAGACGAAATGATACAGCAAAAGCTATTTTCAGAACATTCCGAAAATCATCATAACATTCTATATTCTCAATCTGATAATTCCTCCTTACCCAATCGCTACCAGCAACAGCTTGAGCACGTGCTGGAAGTAGCGATTATAGTTCTGGATCTGGATTTTCGTATCCAGCAGTGGAACCACCAGGCCGAGAAGTTATATGGTTGGAAGGCTGAGGAAGTAATAGGTTTACCTTTGGTCGAAATCCTCCCTACAGATTATCGCAATAGAAATGCTCCATTATCTCTTGAAGGACTACTCGCGGTAGGAAAATGGGAAGGCGAGGTTGTCCATAAAACCAAGCATGGCAAAAAACAGCATATTCATGCATCGTTTCATCTGGTAGATGAGGACAAGGCACTACCCAAAGAAATTTTGATGGTTAACCGAAATATTTCGGAAAAGATCGAAATGCGGGATAGTGTGCTTGCGGCCAATCAGCACCTGAAGGTTCACATAGATAACTCACCATTAGCTTACATTCAGTGGGACGAGCAGTTTAAAGTACAACAATGGTCCGACCAGGCAACCAATGTTTTTGGGTGGACTGAAGAAGAAGTACGAGGAAAGACGCTCGACCAATTGCAATTGGTGCATCAGGCAGACCGAAAGAAAGTAGATAACCTGATGATAGAGATATTAAGTGGGACGAAAGAAAACTGTGTATGTGAAAGTCGCTACTATACTAAATCCGGGGAAGTGATTTATTGTGAGTGGTATAATTCAGTCATGCGCGATAAGCAGGGCAAGATCACTTCAATGCTTTCTTTAATTAACGATGTAACCGACAAGGTTACGAGTAAACAAAAACTGAAAGAGGTCCATCTGCAGTTAGAGCACACATTATCATCTATCAGAACGGTTGTCTGGAGTCTGGAATTGATTGAGCATCGTCTCAATGTCAAATACATTTCGCCCAATATCAACAAAATCACCGGAATATCAGCCACGGTATTATCCAGAAATATTTATCAATGGCAGGCACTTATTCATCCTACGGATCTTTTATCCTATAAAAGATACCTGACTTCCCTTTTACGAGGCAAAACTGATTATGCTGAACTAGAATACCGGATTATTGACCGACAAGGCCGAATTAAATGGGTATTGGACCAGATCAATGTAGAACGTAACAACGGCGTTGTTACCTTATCCGGATCGCTAAAAGATATTACTGTTAAGAGAGAACTCTGGAAACTAGCAGAGGAGAGTGAGCGGAAAATCAGACATATTACGAAAACCATACCCGGAGTTATTTTTCAAATGATTCGCTCCAAAGATGGCCGTGAATGGTTTAAGTATCTCAATAAAGAAAGTGAGATGCTGGAAATAAAAGACGGGCTACTTCAAAGTAACATATCAGTATTTTGGGAGAAAATTATTCCAGAAGACCGCCTGGCTGTTAAAGAAGCCCTCCATCATTCTGAGATTCATTTAGCCCGTTTTGACAGTTCTTTCCGAGTTATGAATGGCGATAAAGTAGAATGGTATCGGGCCGTTTCAGAACCAGAATGGCTGGAAGAAGAAAAACGCACGATCTGGACGGGTATCATCATGGATACGACCGAACAACGGCAGTTGTTGGAAGAGTTGGAAAGACGAAATTTTGAACTTACCAACTTTGCTTACCGGGTTTCCCACGACCTTCGTGCCCCTTTAAGCTCAGTGAAAGGCATTGTAGGCCTGGCTCAGATGGAAGAAAATTCGCCTACAGTAACATCATACCTTTCCATGATAGAGAGTAGTATTCACCGCCTCGACCAGTTTATCTGTAATGTGCTACACCATACCAAAGTAGCCAACGATCAGATAAGGGCCGAAAAAATCGACTTTCAAAAGATTACGGCCGAAATATTGAACGACCTGAGCTATATGCCCGCTTATGATCGCATTGAAAAGCAGATTGAAGTCTCCGAGGAGGTTGTTCAGTATTGTAGCGACCCTATGTTAATCATGGTCATCCTGAGAAATCTCATCTCCAATGGAATCAAATACCACGACCCGAGCAAGTCGCAATCTTACTTCCGCATTTCCATTACAAAAGTGAACCACGGCATTCAGGTCATTTACAAAGATAATGGAGTGGGTATTGCCCAAGAAAAGCTATCCAAGGTGTTTGATATGTTTTACCGGGCCAGCGAATCCTCCAATGGTTCCGGGATTGGGCTTTATATTTTAAAACAAGCTGTTGAAAAGCTACAGGGCCATATTCAGGTACAAAGTGCATTGCAAGAAGGCACCTCCTTTGAAATAATACTGCCCAAACTTGAAGAGACTGCCGAACACTAAGTATAGGTGTTCTTTTTGCTCAAAAGGCTTGTTTAGGTTAACTGTTGAAACTTCCGGAAAAAAGTAGTTCATTTATAGTCGTTACTGAGTGGTGGTATGCATGTCTAATGCTACTATCGCTTTTTTTCTCGATTAGACCTAGAAGAAGATTGCACATTCTCATTGCACCCAATGCTTTTAAAGGCAGCTTAGATGCAGTACAAGCTGCCCAGGCCATTCAGCGAGGCCTGGAAAACAGCCCGCTTCGTCCTTCCTGCCAGTTGCAGCCCATTGCTGATGGCGGCGATGGAATGTTGGAGGTGATGCTCGCCCAAACCAAAAGTGAAAAAGTATATGCTGAAGTGGAAGGCCCGCTGGGAAAACCTGTCAATGCAGCCTTTGGACTGATTCAGGATGGAAAAACTGCGGTGATCGAGATGGCTGAAGCCTCAGGGCTACGCCTGCTCACTTTGGCAGAGCGCGATCCCCGGAAGACCTCAACCTTCGGTACTGGTCAGCTTATACGGGCTGCGCTGGATCGAGGGGTTACTGAAATTGTGATTGGACTGGGCGGAAGTGCTACCGTAGATGGTGGTTTGGGTATAGCACAAGCGCTTGGTGCCACCTTAACCAGTAAAAATGGGCAACCTATTTCTCGTGGAACGAATGGTCTGGCTGAACTACACCGCATCAATACCGCTCAGGTAGATGCACGCCTTCGTTCCTGCCGGATCGTCGTAGCTTGTGATGTTACCAATACGCTGGTCGGGGCAGCCGAGGTGTTTGGACCCCAGAAGGGGGCGTCAGCGGCATTGGTTGCCGAGATTGAGCGGCACTTTCTCCGCTACAGCCAGCTCATATCAGATCATTTGGGAAAAGATATTGCCTATATGCCACGGGGCGGGGCAGCCGGAGGTGTCGCCGCAGCCTTACATGCGTTCTTTAATGCCGATTTGGTGAATGGCACTGAGTATTTGCTGGCGAAAACTGGCTTTAAAAGCGCGCTACAGGAAGCTGACCTACTCATCACTACCGAAGGAGCATTGGATCAGCAAACTCAATCCGGGAAAGGCCCGTTTTATGTAGCCCAACAGGCCAAAGAACAGCAAAAGCCAGTAGTCATGCTGGTAGGCAGTGTTCCGCATGATTACGCCCCCAAATATTATCAGCAATATGATGCTATTTTCCCCATTGGCCCCCGCCCCCAGTCGCTAGACGAAGCCCTGCCGCAGACAGCCGAGAACTTAGAACGAACGGCCTATCAGGTAGGTAGCCTGCTTGCCATAAAAAAACCGCAGACTTAAAAAGCCTGCGGTCAGATTCATTTTGAATAAATAAAATATTAGATCCGCTGAAGCATGTCGATTAAACCGGCGTTTTTATGCTTAGGGCGCACAATCAGCAAAGGAATCTCAGTATCCTTGCTAATCAGCTTTTCAGTGGTAGTTCCGATAGGAAAGAGCGCGGTTGGTGCCGATTTTCCTTTTCCACCAATCACCATACAATCTACATTTTGCTCACGAGCCGTTTCGTAGATATTACTCACCACGTCCTCATTTTTCACCAAAGAGAAACTGGAAGTAATTTTCACACCTTGCTCATCTACCTTCTTCATGAACTTACCATACTTCTGTTTAGCATGCTCCAGCATAACATCGCCACATTCTTCAAATGATTTGCCTGAGTAGTGATATCCTACCGGCACTTCATAAGCATGATGGCAAATAATCTCGATGGGATTCCCCATTGCCTGTTCGTATTTAGCAACGGCAATCGCCTCGTTCAGGGCTGCTACCGATTCTTTGGTAAAATCAGTGGCTACCATTATTTTTTCCACACTGGAATATTGCCGCTCAGGAACAATTAAGAGAGAACAGGTTGCCCGACGTGCCAAACGCTGCGTAACTACGCTACTACCTTTGATCACCTCTTTTCGACCTACCACAATGGCATCAATATTAAACTTATCCGCTAGTTTCAAAATCTCTTTGGAAGGCATAGCACCTTCTTCTACAGAAATTTTCACCTTCACGGGAAGCGTTAAGTCAAAATGTTCGATCACTTTCTTTTCTAATTCCCGCCGACGATCTATTCGGGCTTTTTCCAACAAATCAGGAAATTCCTGACGAAGTTTGGCGGGCAATTGTGTGCGCTTAATAACATTCACAAAATGAACGTATTCAGCAGAGCCGGTTCGGGCTAAAAACGAAGCAAACTGGATTAGCGAACTATCCATCTCCGTTGTATCGAGCCCTACCATGATTTTTCTTACAGGATGCATATGATTCAATCCTCCTCTATTATTAATTCTATCAGTTCTTGTGGTTAACATGAGTAAAGTAAATGACGTTTCTTAATATCAAAAAACAAATAAATACCTCTTTGGTATACGTGTAATAAAGCTGCGCGTTACGTCTATTTAGACAAACACATCTTTATTTATTGCTACAATATTTGTACCGATTTTGTTACAAAATTGCATTCATTTTATCGATAAGCAGCATTATTTGTTCTCGGGAATGTGTAGGAAAATTGGCAATTCTGATCTGTTTGTCTTTAAAGTGACCATAACCACCTCCCAAAATCAGATTAAATTTCTGAAGTTCCTGAATTATTTCTGAGGATGATCTTTGTGTTTCTGCCACAATGACAGTCTTTGACTGTTGAGAAGTTTCTTTGACAAAAGGAGTAAAATTTGGATGTTCTGACAGCATCTGGTACATCATGCCCGCCTTAAACTTGGTTTCATTCCTGATGATATCAATGCCTTTGGTCAGCATATCACCAGTTATTTTAGCCAAAAGGTAGAGTCCTAAGACGTTGGGAGTTTCCGGGGTTTGTTTCTTTTTAGCCTTACTCAGCAGTGAAGGCAGAGAGTGATACGAACCAATGCTTTGATGTTTGGCCAGGTTTTCGGCTTTCGCCAAACAGCGTTCATTAACGAGCCATACGCCCAAACCAGCCGGCAGCCCAAACCCTTTTTGCACTGAAAAGTATGCTGTATCTATCTGCGCGTAGTCTAAGGAAATATAGGGAAGCGCAGATACCACATCTACCGCAATCAGTTTGTCAGGATGGCTTTTTCTGATCTGGTAGATATCTTCCAGAGGTTGGGCGGCACCGGTACTGGTTTCGTTTTGTGTAAAAGCAATTAATTCGGTGTCGGCCGCAATTTTTTCCGGTTTGATCACGGCACAGTGACCTTCTTCGGCCGTTTGAGCAACCGGCGACCTTCCCAGTTCCTGAGCAATCCGATAAAATCGTTCGGAAAATGCACCATTTACGTAGTGATAACTACGCTGAGCCACCAGGTTTTCAACAATTCGCTCCCATATTTCATTGGCCGATCCGGTAAAAAAAACATGATAGTCGTCGGGAAGCGATAATAATGCCCGCAGGTTTTCTTCAGCCTCCTGAAAGATGGATTGAAATTGACTGCTACGATGTGAAATGGAGGGAACCTGCTCAGCTAAGGCTCGTTTTAGATGATTTTCGACCGTAAAGTAGAGTTCTGATGGTCCAGGAGTAAAAAAAATTTTCTTCATAAGTCAGGGTAAAGTTAGTCTCAACGCATAGTTAACGCATATGTGACAAAATTGACGAAATTTTTTTCAAAAATATACCTGCTACTTAAGCAATAGTTTGTATCAGGTTTGGTTAAGTTTTTTTACCTTTGTCTAAAACCATAAGAAGTTATCACACCATACGCTTGTTTTTGTCTATTCTGTAGGATATGAATTCCGCACTATCTTCGCTGCCTTCTGTATTTGCAGCATACCGTCCAGTAATTGAAAAATCCCTTCGTCCTTATATTCGCATTCAGGCTGAAATTGATGAAGATGTCACGGTTACCCAAAGTAAGTTCGGTGGATTACCGTATTTACCCGAGGGAATAGCGTACCCTACCGATGAGGATGGGCTGCCCTTATTCCTGCTCGCCCAAATTAATTGCCAGGATCTGCCGGCTTTGGAAGATTTCCCCAAAAAAGGCATCTTACAGTTCTATATTGCCGATGACGACATGTACGGCCTGGACTTAGAGGAGCCTAATGGACAACATAATTTTCGGGTACTGTACTTTGAAGAAATAGACGAAGAACAGCGACAAAGCGACTTCAGTTTCCTGCCGGTCTTTGAAGAAATGCCTTTTGAGGATAAATATTCTCTTTCTTTTGAGAAAGAAACGGCTCCGGTTTCTCCCGAAGATATTCACTTTGATGAAGTCTTTGGAGAAGCCCCTCACACATTTTTTGATCAGTATGGAACCGATGCTGACCCAGTTCGTCGGGAATACCATCGGTTTGCCCAGGGTGCCGGGCACAAAATGGGTGGCTATGCGCATTTTGCTCAGGAAGATCCTCGGTTTGCCAATGATGATTTCTCTGATGCCATCCTTTTGCTCCAAATTGATTCTAAAAACAGCATTGAGTGGGGAGATAGCGGAGTAGCGAACTTCTTCATCCTGCCGGAAGATTTGCGAAACCGAAATTTCGATAATGTCCTTTATAATTGGGATAGCTTATAGTACAGTGAAGTTTCACAGTACGCCATCGAGCAATTTAGCTGCCTGTTGTTCAGAAAGCCAAATACACAATTCTACTAATTGTGCAATTTTTTTTCACTGGAAAATCATTCTTTTCCCTGCTAGTGTCTACAAAAAACATCCTTCCGTTATCCGTGAGAGATTGGAATATAGCTTGACAAAATTTCTATAGCTCAGTCCAGTTCATCGCATTCTCTCATATGCATATTGATACCAGTTTATACTTTTGAAAAACAACTAATTGGTGCTGGTAAATATGAGCCCTGATTCAGAGATAAGCTCATGGAAAACCTTCCGGGGTTGCCCCCCTTTACTATTATTAAATCGCCTGATCTATGATGCTAATCTAGGCTAATTGTGCATAGGAAAGATTTTCACCCAAGATACCAGCTTTTATTTGGAAGCATTAGCAATGTCTAAAACCAGAAAACAGCCTGAATTTACCGAGCTGCTGTTGAGATGGCAACATGGCTGTTATTGGGCAGAAAAAAGGTTTGAGAGACTCGAATGATTTAAATGACAAAGAATAAACTGATAATCAAATTTCACAACCTTCAATGAATTTTATTCAATTGACTTTAATAGTATTATTTTAGTAAAATTTTCACGAAATACTTTTAAATCCACCTAAAATTATTTGTTTTTTGTAAAAATTTCGCAATACTTGCAATATAAAATATTTTACATTGATCCCTTGGTTGATGTAAATCAGCATTACCCCTTTTTGCGCGGAACCTTATGATTTGGTTCTTATATATATCAGTATTATTTCGGATTTATTAATTTGAAGGGTGATAACCGCTTAATCAGGAACTGACCTGTTTTTGTATATAGGCATCTCATGTTGAAAGATTAAGCCTCCCCCCTCATATTTGTATTGATCAAGCGTCAATACAATACTATTGTATACCTAGCCTATTATCCCCCGTAATGATGAACCTAAATACTAGTAGCAAATATTTGCTACTGCTCGCCCTCCTACTTCTTTGGCAACCCGAGCATATCTTTGGCCAAAAAAAGAAAAACCAGAAAACCGACGAATCTACCACCCAACTATCTGACTCAGCCCTGTATCATGGATTAGAGATGCGCAATATTGGGCCATTCCGGGGTGGTCGCTCTGTAGCAGTGAGCGGTGTAATTCAAAAGCCTCAGGTATACTATATGGGCAGCACCGGTGGAGGTGTCTGGAAAACAGAAGATAGTGGTATATCGTGGAAAAATATCTCAGACGGTTCATTCAAGACCGGTTCCGTCGGTGATATTGCCGTGGCAGAATCAGACCCGAATGTTATTTATGTGGGTATGGGAGAACATGCTATTCGAGGTGTAATGACTACCCACGGAGATGGCATATACAAGTCTACCGATGCCGGAAGCACCTGGACCCACATAGGACTTGATAAAACCAGACATATTTCGGATGTCATCATTCATCCGCAAAACCCGGATATTGTCTATGTTGCAGCGCAGGGTGCAGCGCATGGACCGACCGAAGAAAGAGGTATCTATAAATCAGTCGATGGGGGCACTACCTGGAAGAAAGTGCTCTACGTAGATGAAAAAACCGGGGCTTCCGGCCTGAGTATGGATATGACCAATCCTCGGATTTTGTATGCCGCCATGTGGGAGCACCAGCGCTACCCCTGGACGGTTAAGTCGGGCGGACCGGGTTCCGCAATCTATAAATCTACCGATTCAGGCGAAACCTGGAAAAAACTCACGGAAGGTCTTCCTGAAGAAATGGGGAAAATAGGCATTTCGGTTTCTCGCGCAATGCCCGAGCGGGTATGGGCTAATATTGAAGCCGAAGAAGGAGGCGTCTATCGCTCGGACAATGGTGGTAAAGAATGGACCAGAGTCTCCGAAGACCGGGTTACCCGGGCCCGGGCCTGGTATTATACCGAAATCTTTGCCGATCCTCAAAACCCTGAAACGGTCTATGTACTCAATGCCCCGGTGGTCAAGTCCATTGATGGGGGAAAAAACTTTAGCCCCGTTCCTACCCCACACGGCGACAATCATGATCTATGGATCAACCCGTACAATAATCAGCAGATGATCAATGGAAACGATGGGGGCGCCAATGTTTCCTTCAACGGAGGTAAAAGCTGGTCTACACAGCAAAACCAGCCTACCGTTCAGTTTTACCGGGTAATCACGGACAATCAGTTTCCTTATTATGTGTACGGTGGACAACAGGATAACTCAACTGTAGCCATTGCCAGCCGCACTACCGAAGAGGGGATTGGCTGGAAAGACTGGTATGCCGTATCAGGTGGAGAAAGTGCTTTTCTCGCGTTTGATGAAGATGATCCTCAACTTGTCTACGGAGGCAGCTATCAGGGCAATATCTCGGTATATGATCATGCCACCGGTATGACCAAAGATATTATGGCGTACCCGGTCATTGGACTAGGCTCAGTGCCTAAGGACATGAAATACCGGTTTAACTGGAACGCCCCCATTGTCATGTCTCAGCACGATAAAAAAACCATATACCACGGTGGTAATCTGGTGCTGAAAAGTACTGATGGTGGCATGGCCTGGACTGAGATCAGCCCCGACCTAACCCGCAATGACACCACCCAGCAAGGCCTGGGCGGTGGTCCTTTTACCAATGAAGGGGCTGGCGGTGAAAATTACAACACGCTGGCGTATATGATAGAATCACCGCATCAGGCGGGTGTGCTTTGGGCCGGTAGTGATGACGGACTGGTACATGTGACGCTTGACGGAGGGCAAAACTGGAAGAATGTAACACCCCCCGATGCCGAAGAAGGCACCATCAATGCCATTGAAGTATCTCCCCACGATGCTGCCACAGCTTACGTGACCCTGACCCGCTACAAGTTCAATGATTTTGCGCCTTATGTGTATAAAACCACGGATAACGGAAATTCCTGGACTTCGATCAATTCGGGTTTTGAAGAAGAGGATTTTGTGAGAGTCGTACGGGAAGATCCGAAGAGAAAAGACCTGCTGTATGCCGGTACAGAAGGAGGCATGTATATTTCTTACGATGGCGGGCAGCAGTGGAAAGCTTTTAGCCTTAATCTCCCGGTTTGCCCAATAAACGATATCACCTTCCGAAACAATGATATGGTGGTAGCTACTTCCGGACGAGGCTTCTGGATACTGGATGATGTAGGGGCACTACAGCAAGGTGCTGATAACCTGGCCGAAGCCAAACTTAAACTGTTCACCCCTAAACCCACTTATCGCCTGGATGCACCAAGACCCGGCGAACCAGTGCCCGACATGGGACAGAATCCCCTTAACGGAGTAATTGTGGACTATTTTCTCTCCGAAGAAGTGCCCGATAGTGTCGTAATCACTATGGAAATTCTGAATGCCGATGGTGAGGTGATCCGGGAGTACGATAATCAAAAAAATGAAAGCTTTAAGAAATACCCTGGTGGTCCGGCGCCGGAACCTTTGTTGCCCGCAAAAGCTGGAATCAACCGTTTTGCCTGGGATTTCAGAACGTCCTCTATTCCCAATGTGCCCGATGTTTTTGTGAATGGTGACTACCGAGGTTATGTAGTGCCTCCGGGCGATTATCAAATCCGGCTGGCACTGGGTGAGGAAACTCAAACCGTAGATTGCACCATTTTACCCGACCCACGACTGGATGCCGCCGCATCGGATTACGTAGCTCAGCAACAGTTGTTGATCAACATAGAAGAAAATGTGAAGGAGATTCATGAATCTGTCAATGCCATGCGCCAGGCAAAAAAACAGGTCGAAAACCTCACCAATATTCTCAAAGAGTTGGAAGGACAGGAAGTACTGGTAGACACGGGGAAAGCGCTAATTTCACGCATTGAGCATTGGGAAGAAAACCTTATTCAGCCCAAACAGAAAACCTTTCAGGATGTCATCAACTTTCCCAACCAGTTAAACTCAGAGTTGCTCAACCTTAAAAGCAGAGCCAGTACGCATGATCCTCGCCCAACCCAGGGTGCTCAACAAAGACTAGACGATTTACTGGTAGAATGGAATACTCATAAGGAGGACATGCAGCAGATCATTGACGTTGATCTGGCCAAGTTTAATCAAATATACCTTGAGCAGAATATACCCGCGGTTATCTTAAATCTGCCGGAACAAACTCCTCGAGCAGGCCAGTAATGAAACCAATAAACAGCCTTGCCAGGCACTACAGTAGTAAACCTGATGTCTGGTATGGCTGGTTTTAGAAGGATCAAATACTCATTATTCTGAGCCAACCCTCTAAAATTATTTTGACCTATAAAAGTGGGTACGTACCCGAATATTTTCACTGTTCATTCAAATCAAAAAAGCTTAAATCAAATCGTAATCCTAATTATTCACATCAGTTATGAGACAAAGTATACCGATTCACACCAAAACCTTATACCTGCTTATGGTATGCCTTTCATTGGCATGTACCGTAGCAGCACAAGATCGAACGCTCACTGGAAAGGTCACTTCCCAGGAAGATGGTATCGAGCTGATTGGAGTTAATGTGATTCTAAAAGGAACGACCATTGGCACTGTTACGGACATCAACGGTGATTTTCAACTAAGTGTACCTGTTGAGGAAGGAGCTCTGCTGTTTACTTATATTGGATTTCTTTCCCAGGAAGTAGACATTGCCGGAAAAGACAATTTTAACATCACCCTGGTGACTGATGCGAAGCAACTTTCAGAGGTAATCGTGACCGGCTATGGTGAGCAGGACCGGAAAACTCTTACGAGTGCGATCTCCTCAGTAAGTGCTGAAGAAATTGAAAATATCCCGGTGGCAAGTAGCGACCAGCTATTGCAGGGAAGAGCCTCGGGTGTACAGGTGTCTACCAATTCCGGTTCTCCCGGTGGAGGGGTATTTGTCCGGGTACGGGGAACTTCTTCTATCAACGGTTCCAGCGATCCGCTTTATGTAGTAGATGGTATTCCGATTCAGGCAAACAACCTGTCTGAAATTGATTTGGGGGGTAATACGACCAGCCCAATTGCCGACATCAATCCAGCCGACATTGAATCCATAGAAATCCTCAAAGATGCTTCTGCTACGGCAATTTATGGTGCCCGGGCCGCCAATGGGGTGGTCCTGATCACAACCAAGCGTGGTGCGAGCGGGCAGGCTAAAGTAAGCCTGGGCGCGTATTTTGGGGGACAGACTGCCTCTAAACTACCGGGTGTAGTTGACGGACCTACCTTTGAAATGCTTACTAATGAAGCCGCCATCAATAACGGGCAGGAACCCGTATATGCGAATCCGGCAGATGCAGTTGATACCTATTGGGCAGATGCAGTATTTAGAACCGGTGCTTTGCGTAACATAGACCTCTCAGTGAGCGGAGGTACTGAAAAGGTGCAATACCTGGTTTCTGCTAACAATTTTTATCAGGAAGGTGTAATCAAAGGCTCCGACTTTACCCGAAACAGCGGACGAGTGAATCTGGATTTTTATCCGACCAACAAGCTAAAGGTGGGAACCAGCATGTTGTATTCCCGAACCGATCGCTCCCGTATCAGAAATGATGATAACATTTCGGGAGTACTGGGAGGAGTATTTTTCTTTCCGCCCAACTTACCATTATATCAGCCCGACGGTTCTTACACCAAATACAGCATTTTTGAAAACCCGATCGCCGGAGTTTCGGAGAGCGAAATTTCCATGCTCACCAACCGTTTTTTGGGAAGTGTTTACGGAGAATATGAATTTTTCCCCGGACTGAGCCTGAGATCCAGTTTTAGTGTGGATTACAGCAATATTGAAGAAAACCTATACGATAATACCTTCACAAACCCCGGTGCCGGAACCAACGGTAGTGCCCGGGCAGTATCGGGTAATGACTTCAACTGGATTCAGGAGAATGTGCTGAGTTATCAGGTAAACCTGAGCGGTCATTCCATCAATGCCCTAATCGGTACATCTCTACAGGAATCTACTTTCTCATTTGCCTCGGCCACTGGTGAGCAGTTTCCCAGCAACGAGTTTAAGAAGATCGTTTCGGCTGCCGTGCAGCGTGCCAGTTCCGAAGGCACCAGTTGGGGCATTGCCTCCCTGTTTGGCCGGATTGGCTACGGCTATAAAGATCGCTATCTGGCTACCGTCAACGTACGCCGTGATGCATCTTCCCGATTTGGTAAAGAAAATCAATGGGGCACCTTTCCTTCGGTGGCATTAGGCTGGGTTGCGTCAGAAGAATCTTTTTTTGATGTGCCATTCATCAGCAATTTAAAACTCAGAGGGAGCTTCGGTATTACCGGAAACCAGAGTGGTATCGATGATTTTCAGGCGTTTGGCTTATGGGAAGGCGCTCCGTATGCGGATATTCCCGGTATAGGTCCTGTACAGCTGGGTAACCCGGATCTGAGATGGGAAACCACAAAACAAACTGATATTGGCATCGACATTGGATTGCTGGAAAATGCCGTTACCCTTACTGCCGACTATTACTACAAGAAAACAGAAGATCTGCTATTAGCCGTACCGATCCCCCGATCTTCCGGATTTCCCAGCTTAGTACAAAACTTCGGTGAGCTTGAAAACCAGGGAGTTGAGCTAGGGATCAATGCCAGTATCATCCAACGTGAAAACTTACAGTGGAATCTGAATTTTAATATTGCCACCAACAAGAATAAGATTCTCAAACTGGCCGCTCCTTTTAATGTATATAACCGGGATATATTCCGATATGAAGAAGGCAACGAACTGTATTCTTTTTACCTGCATGAGCAGACGGGCGTTGATCCGGAAACAGGTGAGCCGATCTTTGCTGATGTAAATGGTGACGGAGTGTTTGATCCCAATGTAGACCGTAAGATTGTGGGCAGCGCCAATCCTGACTTCTTTGGGGGCATCACCAACACCCTGAATTACAAAGGTTTCGATCTTATGTTTTTCTTCCAGTATTCTTACGGAAATGAGCAACTGAACTGGAACCGCTTCTTCTTAGAACATGGTGGCACCCGGTCTTCTCAGTTTTCTACCAGTCAGCTGGACCGATGGCAGCAACCGGGTGACGAGACCATGATTCCCCGCATGACTGCGCAGAACTATGCCGGTAACTTGAGACCATCCCGATTTCTGGAAGATGGCTCTTACATGCGCTTAAAGAATATTTCTCTGGGTTATCGTCTTCCCAGCACCCTGCTTAGCAAAATCGGGATGTCTGCTGCCCGCGTATACGTGTCGGGACAAAACCTGTTCACCATTACCAATTATAGTGGTTTAGATCCGGAAGTTACGGGCACCGCGGATACGAATTTAACGCAAGGCATAGAGTTCTTTACCATGCCTCAGCCCCGCACCTTCATGGCCGGATTTAATGTAACCTTTTAAAAATCAGAGATATTGTCGTCTCTGTATAAAACGGAAGATGGCCGAAATACTCAAATATCATTTTAAGCCAACATTGTTATGATAAAGTTAAAATTTATAGGGTTAAGTTATCTGCTAATGCTCACGGTCTCCTGCGGTGTACTGGAGCAGGAACCGCAGAATGAAATATCGGAAGATATTGCCATTACCAACCAGAAGGGGGTAGAAGCCGCCGTAGCTGGCATGTATAATGAGCTTCAGCAGGATGGGGAATATTACGGTAGAAACATCCAGATTATGGGTGATCTTTCAGCCGATATTGCGCAAAGTATTGGTAGCTGGGATCACTATCGGGAGATGGATACCTATGTGGTAAGCACCGGTAATCAGGAAAATGGTCTCTTCTGGGGCCGGGCCTATAAGGCAGTGAACGTGGCTAACAACATTATTAGTAGCGTATCGGAGCTGGGCGAAATCCCGGAGGCGGCAAGGAATAATTATCTGGGTCAGGCTTATTTTATCCGCGCATTAGCCATTTTTGACTTAACCAAAGTCTATGGCGGAGCTCCGGGAGTAATAGGTTCACTAGGAGTTCCACTGGTGCTTCAACCCTCCCGGCAGGTAGATGAGTCTTTGTTCCCCGCCCGAGCCAGCCTACAGGAGTCCTACGAACAGGTAGAGAACGATCTTTTAACCGCACTGGATTTATTGCCTGATGCTCAGAGTTCCGATGTAGCTACTCGCTCCCAGGCAGTAAAAGGAACGGCTCGTGCCTTATTGTCACGGTTGTATTTATATCTGGATCAGCCCGAGCAGGTTATCGCCTATGCTGATCAGGTAATTGCTGATCCTATGTACGCACTTGAGCCTAACTACCTCAGTATATTTGAAGGAGATTTCACCTCAGAATCCATTTTTGAATTAAACTTCAATAACACAGATCAAAGCGGTCTGCGCAACTGGTATGTGCCGTCTACGATTGGCGGGCGAGGTGATCTTGCCGCCCACACGGAGTTTTATGAGGAAATTACGGCGAATCCTAATGACGTGAGAGGGCAGCTTTTTGGCTACAATGAAGGCCTGGGTATTTATTATCCTACCAAATATATAAAAGCGGGCAATATTGATAATGTGCATATTCTCAGAATGGGAGAAATCTATCTTAACCGCGCTGAGGCCAAAGCCAAAACTGGTGATATTGCCGGAGCGCTGGCTGATTTAAACGCTGTACATACCCGGGCCGGATTAGATGCCTTGACAACCAGCGGAACCGAGGCAACCCTGGCGGCCATATGGGAAGAACGGAAACTGGAACTGGCTTTTGAAGGACATCGCTTTTTTGATCTTGTCCGTACTGGACAGGCCCTGACTGAACTCACCAATATAGGACGTACCAACGGCCCTCCGGTGACGTTGAGTGATCCCGGCCGTCAGGTATTTCCTATTCCCAATTTCGATATTGATGCCAACAGCAATCTGGTGCAGAATGAGGCTTATCAGTAAGATTTACAGTGTATATTTGATATCAATCGTATCTTTCAATAATTTATTACACTACAAACATATCTACTTCTATGATTTTACGCTTTTCGCTTAAATTACCCGGCTTGCTAACGGCACTGCTGGTACTGCTACTGGCGGCACCGCAAAGTCAGGCGCAACGGAAAAAATCTAAAACTGCCGAGGCGGGTCTTACCTACGATACCGCACTTTACAATGGCCTTACCTGGCGCTCTATCGGCCCCTACCGGGGCGGACGGGCCAGCTCGGTCACCGGAGTACCCGGCAAGCCGGAACTATATTACTTTGGAGCTACTGGTGGTGGCGTATGGCGCACGATGGACGGTGGTTCTACCTGGGAGAATATCTCCGATGGTTTCTTTGGTAGCTCTATCGGAGCGGTAGCGGTAAGTGAGTCGGACCCTAACGTGATTTATGTAGGGCAGGGCGAGCAAACGGTACGGGGGAACGTTTCTTCCGGATTTGGTCTCTGGAAGTCGGTAGATGCTGGTAAAAACTGGGAGCATATTGGGCTGGAAGGTACCCGTCACATTGGTCGCATTCGGGTTCATCCTAAAAATTCGGATATAGTTTACGTAGCAGCCATGGGAGATCTGTATAAGTCCAGTGACGAGCGAGGCGTTTATAAAAGTACCGATGGTGGTAAAACCTGGACGCGCAAGTTGTTTGCCAATTCCGATGCCGGAGCGGTAGACCTGATCCTGGACCCGGCCAATCCGCGTATCATGTATGCCAGCACCTGGAATATTCGTCGTACCCCCTACAGCCTGTCTTCTGGCGGGCCTGGTTCGGCACTGTGGAAAAGTACCGATGAAGGTGAAACCTGGAAAGAGATATCAAAAAATGAAGGCATGCCTGAAGGTACTTTGGGTATTATTGGAGTCGCTGTTTCACCAGCTAACTCCGAGCGCGTATACGCGATGATTGAGGCAGAAGAGGGTGGCCTGTTCCGTTCGGATGATGGTGGCGTTAACTGGAAAAAAGTGAATGAAGACCGTAACCTGCGGCAGCGGGCCTGGTATTATACCCGCATTTACGCCGATCCCAAGGACGAAGATGGAGTGTATGTACTGAATGTATCTTATCACCACAGCAAAGACGGTGGAGAATCTTTTGTGAGTGCCAATGCTCCCCACGGAGACCACCACGACCTCTGGATTGCCCCGGAAGATCCTTCCCGTATGATCATGGCTGATGACGGTGGCGCGCAGATATCTACCGATGGTGGCATGAACTGGACGACCTACCACAACCAACCTACTGCCCAGTTTTACCGAGTTGTCACCGACAATCACTTCCCTTATCGGATTTACGGTGCTCAACAGGATAACTCAACGGTGCGCATTGCCCATCGTTCCGAAGGTTATAGTATCACTGAAGACGACTGGGAAGAAACAGCTGGAGCGGAAAGCGCTCATCTGGCCCCGGACCCGGAAGATCCGGAGATTGTATATGGTGGAAACTATGGAGGATTCCTTTCCAGGGTAGATCACAGCAACGGACAGGAGCGCGTCATCAACGTGTGGCCGGACAACCCCATGGGACACGGAGCCGAAGACATGAAGTACCGCTTTCAGTGGAACTTCCCAATCATGTTCTCCCCACATGATCCGAATAAGATGTATACCACGTCCAATCACGTGCACTACACCACCAATGAAGGGCAATCCTGGGAAACGATCAGTCCGGACCTTACCCGGAACGATTCTACCAAACTGGTTTCTTCCGGGGGCCCCATTACTCAGGATAATACCAGTGTAGAGTATTACGGCACCATCTTCGCCGTGAATGAATCGCCGGTGAAAGCCGGAGTAATCTGGACTGGCTCGGATGATGGGTTAGTCTATGTGACAGAAAACAATGGAGAAAACTGGAGCAACGTAACTCCCGAGGGTATGCCGGAATGGCTCATGATCAACAGCATTGATCCTCACCCGACCGAAGCCGGAGGAGCTTACATTGCCGGAACGCTGTACAAAGCCGGTGATTTCAACCCTTATCTGTACAAAACGATGGATTACGGCAAAACCTGGACTAAAATTACCACTGGTATTCCGGATACACACTTTACCCGCGTGGTACGGGCCGATCCTACCCGTGAAGGACTGTTGTATGCTGGTACTGAATATGGCATGTACGTCTCATTTAATGACGGCGACAGCTGGCAGCCTTTCCAGATGAACCTGCCTATCGTACCCATCACGGATCTGGCTATTAAAAATGATAACCTGATCGCCGCTACTCAGGGACGAAGCTTCTGGCTGATTGATGATATCACTCCCCTGCATCAACTGAGCGATTCAGTAGCAGCAAGTAATTTCCATCTCTTCAAGCCAATTGATACCTACAAAATGCCAGGTGGCACTTCCTACCGGGGAAGCGAAATGACCTCTCTCACGGAGGGAACCAATCACCCCGGTGGTGTGATGCTGCACTACTACATGAAAGAGAAGCCAGATACCGCCAGCACGGTCAAACTGGAGATCATGGATCAGCAGGGAAAACTGATCCGTAGCTATGCTACCGATGCCAAAGAAGATGACGAGAAACTGGAAGTAGCGCAAGGACTTAATCGATTTGTGTGGGATATGCAATACCCGAAAGCCACTGACTTCAAAGGAATGATCTTATGGGGAGGTGGCACACAAGGCCCCGAAGCGGTGCCGGGCACCTATACTGCCAAACTGACCATGAATGGCGAGAGCCAGGAAACTGAGTTTGTCATCCTCAAAGATCCTCGCATCAAAGCTACCCAGGAAGACCTGCAGGCCCAGTTTGATTTTCTGATGGATGTTCGAGACAAGCTTTCCGAAACTCATGATGCGATCAGTGATATCCGTGCCTTACGAACTCAGATGAAAATGATCTCTGATAACCTGAAAGGCCAGGAAAATACTGAAGAGGTAATAGAGAAAACCAAAAGTATTGATGAGAAAATCACCAAGATTGAGGAAACACTCTATCAAACCAAAAACGAGAGTAGACAAGATCCGCTAAACTTCCCGATCCGCTTAAATAATAAGCTGGCTAACCTGGCTTCTCAAGTGGGAAGAGGATCTTTCAAACCTACTGACCAGGCCAGTGAATTCAAAGAAGAAGTAACCAAGGAGATTGATGAGCAGTTGAGCTTATTCCGTCAGGTACAACAACAGGATTTGCCTGAACTTAACCAGATGGTAAAAGACGTAGACTTAATCTCTGTGAGCAGCAAAGAAGCTCCGGACACCGTCAATTAAGCCACAGCATTCTGAGCTACTAAAATTTAGTAGATGACAAGAAAAACCCCACTTTCGATATCGAAAGTGGGGTTTTTCATTTTGCATGCTTATATCAAGCTAAGAAGCAGATTCCAGAAGCGGCTGTAAAATACCCCACACATTGTCTGCTACAATCTTTTGACCTTCCGTGGTGGGATGCACGCCATCTGCCTGGTTGAGTTCGGGTTCGCCCGCCACATCCTGCAATAGAAAAGGAATCAAGGCGATGTCTTGCTCTTCGGCTACTGCCGGGAATATTTTCTGAAATTCACTGGAATAATCCGGCCCCATGCTGGGCGGCACCATCATACCGGCCAATATAATCTGCGCATCGGGATAGGTCTCCTGCACCTTATCCACGATCAGATTTAAATTACGATAAGTCTCTTTCGGGCTGATACCCCGTAAACCATCATTCGCCCCTAGTTCTAACACAAACACATCTACAGGCTGCCGTTCCAGCACCCAGTCCAGGCGGGTATTCCCGCTGGCGGTGGTTTCACCGCTCAGTCCGGCATTCACTACCCGATACGATAACCCCAGTGAATCCATCCGGTTCTGAATAAGGTCAGGGAACGCTTCGGATTGATCCAGGCCATAACCAGCAGTTAAACTATTCCCAAAAAATAAAATGATCTTTTCATTCGTCTTTTCAGTTGAAGGTTCCTCGGCAGAGGTAGATGTGGTAGTGGTCGTTGTATTTTCCTGAGCCTGCTCTGCCGAGTTCTGGCAAGCCACCCAGAAAAGAGCGGTGACCCAGAGGAGAAGTGAAATCCGAAACTGCATATGCGAAAAAATCTTTTATTGATACTTTACCGTAACTTACTAACGTAGTCAGTTGTATTCAGTTATATCATCAGTTTTATTCTTTCTAGCCAACTATATGAGTCAATCTATTCTAGAAGTAAACCAACTCAGTAAAACCTATCAAAGCGGTTCCCGAAGTCTCCAGGTGCTCCACGATATTTCCTTTGTCCTTGATCCGGGAGCTACCTGCTCCATCGTCGGCCCTTCCGGTAGTGGAAAAACCACATTACTCGGGCTGTGTGCCGGTCTGGATCGAGCTTCTTCCGGTTCGGTTATCCTGAATGGCGTGACCTTAGACCAACTTAATGAAGACGAACGGGCCGAAGTACGCGGACAACACGTCGGCTTTATTTTTCAAAGCTTTAACCTGATGCCCACCCTTACCGCGCTGGAAAACGTGATGGTGCCTCTGGAATTAAGAGGCGAGAAGAACGTTGATCGCTACGCACTGGAATTACTGGAAAAAGTTGGACTGGCCGATAGGCAACATCATTACCCCAGCCAGCTTTCAGGAGGCGAGCAACAGCGGGTATCCATTGCCCGGGCCTTCTCAAATCGCCCAAAAATCCTGTTTGCCGACGAACCTACGGGTAATCTGGATGAAGAGACGGGACAGCATATTGAATCCCTCATCTTTGAACTGAACCGCGAAGCCGGAACTACCCTGGTGATCGTTACCCACGATTTAACCTTGGCTGAGAAAACCCAAAGAATCATTCGCATTAAGGGAGGTAAAGTTGCTGCGGATATACTTACCTCCGAAACCGTCAATAGCGAAATTAAAAATATTCATGGCTAAGCAACCCACTCCTTCCTTTAACTGGTTTTTGAAAATGGCCTGGCGCGACAGCCGAAAAAACCGCTCGCGCTTGCTACTGTTTATGAGCAGTATGGTCTTGGGTATTGCCGCGCTGGTAGCGATCAACTCCTTTGGAGACAATATGCGGCGCGAGATTGACGGTGAAGCCCGAGAACTACTGGGAGCAGACCTGGAGGTAGAAAGTCGTTTTCCCCTGAGCGATACGGTTCGCGCATTTTTCGATTCCCTGGGAGCGGAGCCATCGGAAGAAATCAGTTTTGCTTCCATGGTATTGTTTCCGGAAGATGGTGGCACTCGACTTGTGCAGGTACGGGCACTGAAAGGAGGTTTTCCGTTTTACGGAGCGATTGAAACGCAACCGGTAGAAGCTAGTCGCTCTTTCCGGAACGCACAGGAAGCATTGGCTGATAATACCCTGATGCTGCAATTCAATGCGAAGCCCGGTGATCCGATCAAGGTAGGTGAGCTTACATTTACCCTGGATGGTAGTATTCACAAAGTGCCGGGGCAACCCGGTATTGCCGCTACGGTGGCTCCGCCGGTGTACATTCCCATGCAGTACCTGAAAGAAACCGGACTCCTTCAGAAAGGAAGCCGCCTCAACTACAAACTGTACCTGAAGTTTCCGGACAACACAAATATGGCTCAGTTGATGGAAGAAACGATTGTGCCGTTTCTGGATAAAGAGGAGCTCCGCTTTGATGACGTAGAAGAGCGAAAGGAAGAGATCGGGGAGAGCTACGATAACCTTACCGGGTTCTTAAATCTGGTAGCTTTTATTGCCTTGCTGCTAGGCTGCCTGGGCGTAGCCAGCGCCGTGCATATTTATCTGCGGGAGAAAGTGCTTTCGGTAGCCGTATTACGCTGCCTGGGCGGAAAGGGAGCGTACGGGTTATGGATTTTCCTGATTCAGATTGCCGTCATGGGTTTGCTGGGAGCGGTAGTGGGGGCTGCCTTGGGTACTGCTATTCAGTTTATGTTACCTGCGCTGTTTTCTGAGTTTATACCGGTAGAGGTAGACATTGCCATTTCCTGGGGAGCTATTTTTCAGGGTATACTCACCGGATTGCTAATCGCCGTTCTTTTTGCATTGCTGCCGCTGTTATCCGTTCGCAAGGTTTCACCCCTGCGCACGCTGCGAACCTCCTACGAGGGTGATCAGTCACCCGACCCGCTTCGCTACCTGATCTTCGGGTTGATCGCCATTTTCGTGTTCCTGTTTTCATTCCTGCAACTTCGCGAGTGGGACGAAGCTTTGTTCTTTACCGGTGGCACGTTCATCGCTTTTCTGATTCTGGGTGGTTTGGCCCGTCTGCTGATGCTGGCCGTCCGGCGTTTCTTTCCAACCGGATGGAGCTACCTCTGGCGGCAAAGCCTGGCCAACCTCTACCGGCCCAATAACCAGACGCTGGTACTGATCGTCACCATTGGCCTGGGTACTGCTTTGATTGGCGTGCTCTTCTTTGTGCAGCAGGTGCTGATTGATAAAGTAGCCCTTACAGGCAGCGAACATCAACCCAATATGGTATTGTTTGATATTCAGTCGGATCAGGAGGAGTCTTTGGCTGAGCTGACAAAATCGTTTGACCTGCCGCTCATTCAGCAAGTGCCGGTAGTCACCATGCGATTATCCGGATTAGAAGGACGTACGGTAAATGAGATCAAAGAAGATACCACCGACCATATTCGGGGCTGGGTACTGAACCGGGAGTATCGCATTACCTACCGGGATAGCCTGATTGATTCGGAAGAAATTGTAAGAGGCGATTGGCATGGAACGGTGCAAAATCCGGGAGATTCAATATTTGTCTCCCTGGAAGATGGACTGGCCGAATCCATGAAAGTGGATATTGGCGATAAAGTGAGCTTCAACGTGCAGGGCGCACTGATTGATACTTATGTGGGCAGCATCCGAAAGGTAGACTGGCAGCGGGTGCAAACCAATTTTCTGGTCCTCTTCCCTACCGGCGTGCTGGAGCGGGCACCTAAGTTTCACGTAATTATCACCCGGGTAGAAAGTGACCAAACTGCCGCTCAATTTCAGCAGGCAGTCGTTAAACAATACCCCAATGTATCGGTGATTGACCTGAAGCTAATTTTAAAAACAATAGATGATATCCTGAATAAAATTTCTTTCGTCATTCGCTTTATGGCATTTTTCAGTATTGTAACGGGCATTATTGTATTGATTGGCTCGGTGATCATCAGTAAGTATCAGCGTATTCAGGAAAGTGTGTTACTACGTACAATTGGGGCCAGCCGGAAGCAGATTTTTGGGATCAATGTGCTGGAATATTTCTTCTTAGGCAGTCTGGCATCGCTGGCTGGCATTGGCATTGCGCTACTGGGCGGTTGGCTGCTGGCCCAATACAGCTTTGAAACCCCCTTTTCTCCTTCTTTACTCGTGGTGTTACTGGTATATGTGGCCATCACCAGCCTGACCGTTTTCATCGGCCTGGTCAACAGCCGGAGCATTGTGAATAACCCTCCGCTGGAAATTCTTCGCCGAGAAGTCTGATCCGTAACCAAACAGAATGGCCGTAAATGAGTTAGAAATACAAACTGCACATTTTTAGTATATTAGTACTTTATAGGCATTCTGGGGTGGTTTTACCTTTTTTTAAAACAGCAACTCACTCCCGGAATGTAGCACCTAACCTTAACCTTGTATGCGTCCGGCCATTCAATCTACCGCTGCACCGCTATCGCTGGAAGCGAGTGTAAAGTACCTCTCTCTTTCCATGATCTTTGTCGCTTTTGTATTCGCTGTCACCGATTCAGCCGCGTGGTACGTCGGGCTATCGACACTCAGCATGATCGTCTGGGTGCTGTGGCACCGGCCCCAGTGGCAACATTTTGGTGCGCTGGGCGGAGTGGCCAATGCGCTGACGGGATTTCGCTGGCTGGCAATTGCCACCTTGTGCGGCTTTTGCCTTTGGATTCATCCCTACGCTATTTTTGTGCTCGGTATTTTAGTACTGATCGCCGACGGATTCGATGGATACTACGCCCGTAAATACCAAACAACCTCTGCCTTTGGCGATGTTTTCGATAAAGAAACGGATGCATTCTTTGTACTGACCTACGGAGTCATCATTGTGGAACTGGACTTAGCCGAAAGCTGGGTGATGTTACCCGGTCTGCTCCGCTATTTGTATGTCATTGTGCTTTCCTACGTAGATAAACCGCCCAGCCCCACCGGCAAATCGTTCAGAAGGCAGTTTGTTGGCATGTGGATGATGGGCACGCTGCTGGCCCCGTTCGTCGTAGGGCCAATCGTGTATATTCCTGGGCTGGCCGTAGCCATCATCATGATTTTGTATTCCTTCACGCTGGATTTTTACAGCTCTTGGACGAGCACCGAATAAATCTGTTACGCGTTACTCGGTAGCGAAGATATCATTATGGTCGATGATAATCTCCAGGCTGCGGTCGTGTAGTTGCTCTTTGCGTTTGGCCAGCCACTTGCGAAAAACTTTACGTTCTTCTTCCATCAGGCTCAACTCATTCAGCGCATGTTCTATGAAATGGAGAATGTAGTGCTGCATGGTAGTGTTCCCCCGTTTCAGGTGCC
Organism: Cyclobacteriaceae bacterium; assembly: GCA_040222715.1. GTDB lineage: Bacteria > Bacteroidota > Bacteroidia > Cytophagales > Cyclobacteriaceae > Tunicatimonas. Next base: position 65,805 of record JAVKCN010000036.1, read on the forward strand.
ACTGGCTGCTTTCCTGTTCAATCAACAGGTGATGTTGCGCCAGCAAATCCAGCATCTCTTCGCAACAGTCGGCTCCCATACCAATACCAAACGGCTGCGGGCGTTTCATATGCATATGGTACCAGCGCATGATCTGATGATCCTCTTCATAGAAAGGGTAAAACGAGGTCTCGTAGTAATTGAGCGTGGCTAACAGGGATACATTAGCCCGGGACAGTTTTCCCACCAATACATCAAACTGATCAAAGGAGATCAGGTCGAAAAAGGCATTGCCGACGACCATATCGGCTTGTTCCAGGTCGGTAAGTTGCTCGATGTGATCAATATTGCCGGTTACAAAGCGGATGATCGCTTTTTTGCTATCAGCAATCAGTTGGACCTCGTGTTCCTGTTCTTCCCAATAATACCCCTGCTGTTCAGCAAACTTACGCAATCGCTTCCGACAGGCCTGCATGAGGGTATCGTGCTGTTCAATGAGCGTCCACTCCTGCTGGTGTTTCAGTTTATCAAAATAATAGCATACGTTGGCCCCGGTGCCTGCCCCCACATCGGTGATATGCAGCACAGATTCGTGGCTACGAAAGAAAGACAAAAATTTCTCCTCAATATAAGGGTTGCGGGCTTCCACATCGCAGGCATAACGATGGTTTAACCAGTTGATTGGGTCGTTGTAGTCAAGGTGCATGGGCAAAAAATTGATCAAATTGCTGAAAAAGCGAATGGGCAACGTCGTCCCAACTGCTGAAAGTGGTGGAATGTTGCTGCGTTCGTTGGTATAAAATAGCAAATTTTGCCGTATCTCGTACCAAATCAAAGAAAAAATCGCGCAGATCAGACAAGTGGTCAAACACCTGTCCGGTCTCCCCGGGAATAATGTGCCGGGCACTGTGTCCTCCGGCCAAAACCAGAATGGGTAAACGGTAGGCCCGCGCTTCCTGTAAGGCCATCCCAAACGTTTCCATTGTCGCCGTTGATACCAGCAGGTTGGCCTGCCGGTAAAAGAGCTCCATGCGGTCGGGCGACTGGCTGCCGGCAAACTGCACCCGCCGGCTCAGCAGCGGGTGTTCCCGAATAAACTGAGAGCATTGCTCAGCATAACGCTCCTCAATATCGGTTCGCCCCACAATCGTAAGGGAGAAATCATCTGATGGCAGAAGCACTTTGGCTAACTCCTGAAGCCAGGGCAGTAGCCCCTTTCGCGCTACGATATTGGCGACCATCAGTGCCCGAACAGTTTCGGTACTTCTGGGCAGCGCAACGATCGCAGGAGCGGTGATGCCCGGTTCTACGACCAAAATGGGCCGATCAGGTTCCAACTTCCGCAGATAGTCGCGGGTGAAGGTACTGGTGGCCAGAAAGCCCTGAAACCAGTTTAGGAATGGCTGTTCTTCCACCTGCAATGCTTCCAGCGATTGGCCGTTGGATGGCAACATACTGTTTAAATGATGTACGATCAGCAGGGAGCGCGCCTGTTGTGGGCGAAGCGACAAGAGATCGCTCAGCTGCTCCAGCAGTAACGTATCTACCCAATATACTCCTGCCCGATCTTCCTGAATAGCATGGATGTAATTATTGATCGGCATGATCTCCAGCGGTTGTCCGGCCCGCACCAGAGCCTCTATAAGCCGCTCGTTGTAAATATTACCACCCGAAGGCTGAAACCGCGCTTCCGGCAGCACAAAATACCAGGGCTGTCTCATCTACACTCCCGAAGCTTTTACCAGCGCCTCATAAGTTGCCCAGGCTACATGGGATTCGCCCAACGTAATCTTCAAAGTTCCGCTAAAGGTGTCCCGCACCCCCTGACTAATGGTATCGTGTACGAATTTGGCCAGGAACTCCGTGGTGGTCAGGGAATTCTTGAACTGTTCCAGTTCATCCAGGTTTTGGTACTTCAGGGGATCAAGCGCCTTTTGCAATACTTTGGTGGCGATATCGATGTCGATGACAATGCTATTTTCATCCAGGGTTTCGGTCTTGAACTCGGCATCCACCACGTAAGTGGCTCCGTGCAGGTTCTGCGCCGGTCCGAAGGCTTTGCTCTTTAGCGAATGAGCGATCATCATATGATCGCGGATAATGATGCTGTACATAGGTTGGTCAGGTTTTGTCAGTCGTGAAAATAGTAACTATCTGCCTTATTGCTATATCCATGGGAAAATGCTTGCTAAAAAAGTCGAGGAAAAGAAATAGGTTAATCCACCGATCATCAATTGATGAATAATCTGTGTATATTCAGCTACTAATTGTCTGTTCTGATATATGACACAACCACCCCCTAACCTGTTTGTTGATTTTGTATTGGAAGAAGACGGACTGTATCTCCACTTTGCAAATGCCTCCTGCGGCGAAGCCTACGAGGTATCTGTTTCCTTCAGTCAGCCGCTCTTGGGGTTTAACCGCTCCCGGGATCTGAGCAAGCTTCGCCTCTTTCAACACCTTACCTATATGGCACCCCACAAAGCGTTCATGATCTACATCGACGACGTTTCCCTCTTTCTGAAAACACTGAAGGAAACGACCATTCGCATCACGATTGAATACCAGGATGCCGAGAAAAAAGCCTTTAAGAAAGAAATCACCCATAACCTGGCCATTTACCAGGACTTACCCATCATCCTAAAACCCTAATCGCATGGCAGACTTACCGCTTACCAACTTTCATTTTCAGGTACAATGGGGAGGAACCAGGATCGGTTTTGCCGAAGTGCAGCATCTCAGCCTGAGCGTTGACGTCATTGAGTATCGGGATGGCAGTTCGCCCGTCTTTAGCGCAGCCAAGCTGCCGGGTCGGACCAAATTTGAGAATATCGTGCTCAAGCGCGGAGTAGTGACGGGTGACAACGAATTTTTCGCCTGGTGGAACACCGTTGCCAGCAATTCCGCTGAGCGCCGGGATATTGTCATCAGCCTGCTGAATGAATCTCACGAACCGGTGATCAACTGGAAAGTGCGCAATGCCTTTCCGGTAAAACTTACCTGGTCGGACCTGAAGGCTTCCGCCAGCGAGGTGGTGATAGAAACACTGGAGATTGCCAACGAAGGAATTACCGTGGAACACAGTTGAGGTAGAATAAGGGATTGAGTAATATAATCATCCTTCACTCCTTCAATCACTCGATCATGCACTCCTGCTACTTAGCCGTAAAGGTATTCATGATGCGGATGACTTCCTGCCCGGTTTCACCTGAGCAGGGGTTCGCAGCAGTTCCCTTGAAGTAACGGACGACCTGCTCAATCATGGGCTGCTGGATGTGGGCCGGATGCTCAAAGGAAAAGGTTTCCTGATGAGTTCCTTGTTGCAGGTATACATCACTTCCGTAAAAGGTAAAAGAGAGGCTTCCCTCACTGCCAATTACCTGTACCTCTTCCCGGGCAACAGCTTCCGGTACCGAAAAGGCCCAGGTTCCCTGGAAGAGCACCTCTCCCTCAAAACGAATGAAGCCATTCACCACATCATCAGCCTCGTACTGCCCCGCCTGATTCAGCGAAGTACCTTCGTACGCCAGCGGCTGGCCAAAGTAGTGCAGCATCAGATCAATCTGATGGGGCGCGATGTCGTGAAACAATCCGCCGCCGGAAAGCTGGGGCTGCACCCGCCAGTTTGTCTCGGTTTCAGTAATAATAGAAGATTTTTCCGGTTGCAGAATGCGCAGCAGGGCCAGCTTGGGAGTACCAATGGCTCCCTCTTCCAGCAACTGCTTCACCTGCTGAAAAGCGGGTAAGGCGCGACGGTAATGGGCCACCGCCAACTTACGTCCGCTCCGCTGCACGGCTTCGTTAATCTGCTGACATTCGGCTTCCGTCATCGCCATGGGTTTTTCCAGATATACATCCTTTCCGGCTTCCAGGGCCATCAGGGCATATTCCAGGTGGGAAGCGGGCGGGGTGGCGATGTATACGGCATTGATATCGGCCTGCTGAAGCATCTTCCTGGCATCATCGTACCACTCGGGCACTTGATGGCGACGGGCAAAGTCGGCGGCTTTTTCGGCATTGCGCCGCATCAGGGCAATCAACTCCGAACCTGCTACGCGCTGAAAGGCCGGGCCGCTTTTCACCTCAGCTACATCTCCGGCTCCGATCATACCCCAGCGGATGGTTGCGTGTGTCATGAATTAGAAGGTTGATGGTTCAACTGCCGGTTGCGGCCGCTGCTGTGATTGATCAATGGTTTAGTGTTTGTTCAAGTATTTAGCTGGAAAGCGTTTTCCTGGGCTTTGAGGGCCAGTTCGGTGGCCAGGAAGCAGTGTTCTTGAGACATGGCCGTTTCGGTGCGGTTGATCACATCGCTTACGAGTTGTTCTCCGTAGGGCAGGTGGACGTTGGCGCAGTCGTAGTACTTTGTTTCTTTCTGATCTACCAGAAACAGGTGGTTACCTCCTTCCCGACCGGCAATGTCAATGTACTTACGGCACTCAATGTATCCCTCGGTTCCCAGAATGAACAGACGACCATCGCCCCAGGTATCCAGACCGTCGGGGGTGAACCAGTCGATGCGGATGTAGCCGGTGCCTTGCGGGCTACGGACGTTCATGTCTCCGAAATCGGCAAAGGTTGGGTATTCGGGATTGTTGTAATTACCGATCTGCGAGGCGACCACTTCGGCCTGGGTGGAATTGGTATAATGCAGGAACTGGTCACTCTGGTGGGAGCCGATATCGCAGAGGATGCCCCCCGCTTTGGCCGGATCAAAAAACCAGTCGGGGCGGGTTTCGGGCCGCATGCGGTGGGGGCCCATGCCGATGGTTTGGATGACCTTGCCGATGGCTCCGGCCTGCACCAGCTCGCTGGCCTGTACCGATGCCGTATTGCTCAAACGCTCGCTGTACAAAATAGAATAGATGCGCTTGGTTTCCTTTTGCACCTGCTTTACCTGCTCAAACTGCTCCAGCGTCACGATCCCGGGTTTGTCAACCATGTAATCTTTTCCATGCTGCATCACCCGGATACCCAGAGGAGCCCGTTCTACGGGAATGGCGGCGCTGGCCACCAGTTGGATAGAATCATCTTCCAGGATTTCAGCTTCACTACCGGCTACTTTCGCCTGAGGATAGCGCTTCACAAAATCCTTGAGCAGATCTGATTCTTTGGCGTACACAGCCACCAGTTCTCCCCCTCCACCAATCAGAGAGGCTACCTGCCCGTAGATATGCCCATGGTTGAGGCCGATCACTGAGAAACGAATGGATGCTTTGGGCCGCGCACGTTTTACGAAGGGCACTTTTACCTCTACCGGACGGGAAGTAGTATGAAGATTACTGCCAAACATACTGCCGGGTATGGCGAAGGCGGCGGTGGCCAGGGAGTGCTTCAGAAATTGACGTCTCTTTTCTTCCATAGGGTTGTTGCATAGAGGAGTTAGGATCATACAATAATACATTTCTCGCCTATCGGATTCAAATAAACGAGAAAAATTAAGATATTTAGGTAGGAAAAGCAGTACCCCGGACGGCAGTACCCAGGACGGCAGTACCCCGGACGGCAAGTTTAAATCATGGCCATACGTAAAGACATACCGGACTTTTATCCTGAAACCCGGCAGCAATGGCGGGAATGGCTGGCCGAAAACCATGCTGACACCACCGGGATCTGGCTGATCTATTACAAAAAGCACACGGGCATGCCCTCGGTCACCTACAACGATGCCGTAGAGGAAGCCTTATGCTTCGGCTGGATCGACAGTGTGGTCAACAAACTGGACACCGAACGCACCAAACAGTATTTTTCTCCCCGAAAACCCCAAAGCTCGTGGAGCAAATCGAACAAGGATCGCATCATCCGGCTACTGGCCAGCAATAGTATGGCCGAAGCCGGACTGGCCAAAATAGCCGTGGCCAAACAGGATGGTTCCTGGACACGCTACGATGCCGTAGAAGCCCTGGAGATACCCGACGACCTGCAACAAGCCCTCGAGGCGAACCCCGCGGCCCGTCAGCATTTTGAGGCATTCGCTCCCTCTGCCAGAAAAATCATTCTCTGGTGGATCATCAGTGCCCGGCGCCCGGAGACCCGCCAAAAGCGTATTGACAAAACGGTGGCAATGGCCGCCCAAAACCGCAAAGCCAATAGTGATCGATGAACCCCATTCTCCTCACCCACCGCCTACGCCTTACTCCCTTCACCCTGGCCGATCAGGAGCTGATGCACCAGACCTTTACCGATCCGTTTGTCCGTAAATTTCTGTGGGATGATGAAGTGATCTCAGAAGAGCAGACGCGGGAGATTCTGGAGCAGAACGACCATCATTTTCAAAACGATCACTGGGGTTTATGGAAAATTTCCTACAAAGAAGAGGCTGACTATCTGGGTTTTGCAGGTCTATGGAGCTTCTTTGCCGAGCCGCAACCGCAGCTATTGTACGGGCTACTCCCCTCAGCTACGAGGCAGGGCTACGCTACCGAAGCTTCCCGAATGATTATCACCTACGCCTTCGAGGAACTGGGGTTTTCTTATCTGATCGCCAGTTGCGATGCTCCGCATACGGCTTCCCGAAGGGTGGCGGAGCGGTTAGGTATGCATTTTGTAGAAGAACGGACAGAGCAAGGCAAACCCACGGCCTTTTTCCGCCTCGAGCGGCATTAGACCGTTTCCCTACCCGACCTACCTGTGATGCCATGCTCTTTTGGTCATGTTTCACCAATCATGGGTCGTATGAAAATTAGTGTATTTGTGTTAAGTGGCTGGCTACTGGCGCTGGCCTGTGCTTCGAATGTGGCAGACGAACCGGCTCCTAACTTTGTGCAAAAGGGCAAGGCCTCGTATTATGCCAATTCCCTGGCGGGCAATTTTACAGCCAGTGGCGAACGCTACCATCCCGATAGCCTGACGGCGGCGCATCGGCACCTGCCTTTTGGCACCCGGGTACAGGTAACCAACCCGACCAATCAACGGCAGGTGACCGTCACGATTAACGACCGGGGACCACACCACCGGGGCCGGATCATTGATCTTTCCCGCGCGGCGGCGGAGCAACTGGGCATCATCCGGGAAGGAGTAGCGCCCGTCATCGTAAAAGCCACGTTGCCCCCGGGGCTGGCGGATCGTTTGCGGGACTTATAGCGGGAGGCGGGTCTTGTAGGGGTGGTTAAGGGAGGCTGTACTTGCGGGAGTGGTTGAGGGAGGCTGTACTTGTGGGAGTGGTTAAGGGAGGCAGGAGGCGGGTCTTGTGGGGGTGGTAGGGCGGTCGGTGGATATGGAAAGATGAGCGTTGGGCCATTATAGCGGAAATTCCTAATCGAAAATCAATATCATCAGACTTTCAAATAGCATTCTAACCCATTATCAAAGCACAATAAAAAACACCCCTTCTTCCAATATCTATTGCCATTTACCTGACTGACTTCCCACGGTACATCCCTGCAAATCCAGCCTCTCATCTATCTCCCAAAAAGACCAGCTCCCCGTCAATAGCCTTCCGTACCCTGCCTCCCAACTTCAGCTACACAAGTCCGGCCTCCTGCCTACCCTACCACCCCC
>JAVKCN010000037.1:0-128300 GCA_040222715.1 Cyclobacteriaceae bacterium
GGTTTAGTAAAGCCAATCTTCCGGAAAAGCCAGTCACCCATCCCGGGTGCTGGCTTTTTTATTCTTAACTGGTATCAGGAATAGGTTGCTGCATGAGTAGTACGGGTAGTTTTAGGCTGTTGCATTAGCTTCTATTAGTCAATCTTCATTTATCGTATAAATACCGTATCCCCTTGTATTTCGTACTCAAAATCAGAGGTGTAGCTGATACCCTCCAGCACATGTTCCAGAGATTTATGCTGGAAGCTCCCGTCAAAGCCTTCAGCCATCGATCCAGTACACCTTTTATAGCTAAAGGAGAATTCCGTTTAATATCTACTCAGTTAGTAGGATATTTTTCTTAAAAATTTATTAATTGGATAGCAAATAGCGCTTTCTTTTTCAAGAAATATCAGGGAGGCTTCTTAGGAGTAGAGCGATGGTGCTGATAGCGGTATACTTCATATTCTCCCTTAGGCTGGTTAATCCTCGGTGTATCAGGTTGTACACCGACTGGGCATTGATCTCCAGAATTTGAGCAATCTCTTCGGGAGCAAAGCCACTGTAAAACCGCAGGAAAAGCACCTCTTTCTGGCGGGAAGATAGTTTTTCCAGTTCGTGCTGAAGGCGATCCATATTTTCCTGAGCCAGTTCCGCTTTCATCAGCGTAAGCTCATGCGAGAATTCAAACAGTAGGTTAGTATTGAGTTGGGTAATATCTCCGCCCTGCTTATTCTGATCTGCTCGAATTTTTTTGATAAGATTGCGCCGAAACGCCTTCATGAGATAATACTGGATTGAATCAGTATGACTTAGGGTTAAACGATGATTCCATAAATCCACAAACAGATCGTGGATGGCATCTTTGACTCGCTCTCGATCTGGTTCTATCCTAAGTCCGTAATTGGTCAGTAGCCCGATATATTGCTCGTAAATGATTTCAAACGCCTGCGCATCCCCTGCCTTAAACGAGGCCCACAATGATGGGTCTCCGACAGAGTCTGTGATGGTATACGGGTTGGCGGCATTCATGGCAATCTGATCAAAAAGCTTGGTAGGAACGCTATCTTAATTAATCAATCTCGCAATATTCTATTAAAAACACAAAATTCAGGTTTGTGATTTGAAAAATATAGCGCATAAAAAAGTTATAAAATTACTAAAATTGCAATACAATCCCCCATTCACACCGATCAATAGCATTCGTATTTCTTTGAAAACCAGCGCCCTCCCAGAGATGAGTATGCATCTGAACTGAATGCTCAACCGGCTACCAACAAATATTTTTCTGTTGCTCAACAGATCAACACTATTCCGGTTGCTGCACCTTCAATTCTTCCAGCAGTGCCAGTCCAAACCAACTGACAGTATAACTGCAAATAAGTTCGTTCCAGCGCCGATACACCACGCCCGACTCCCGATTTATTTCGGCAATGCCCCCGTAAGCGGCAGCATCTTCGCCCAGGTATTGCTGATTCATACACCAGCTCAACCCCTTACGGGCGGCTTCCAAATGCAGGGGTTCATGGGTGTATTGATAAAGCTGATAAAAGAGTAGCGTCCAGAGCGCCGTACCTTTCGCACTAACCTCATCTTCGTATTCATTTCCCTGAAACACAAAATCCCAATGGCCGTCCGCCGCCTGCGCTTCCAGTAGGTGATTAGAAAGTTTGATGGCCTTCTTTAGATAGGTATCATCTTCGGGTAATAGTCCGTGGGAGGCAAGCAGGCCGATCATGGCCCAGCCGAGCCCCCGGGTACTATATTTGGTTTCAATCAGTACCGGAGTGCCTCGTTCGCCCCCGACTGGCCATCCGTTATCGGCGCGGTCTGCCTCATTACGATGCCAGGTCCGATCCCAAAGTCCATCCTTCCGCTCCAGATGCGCCAGAAGCCCGTCGATATACTGCTTGCCAATCACCTGATGGCGCCGGTTCTGCGTAACCGCGTACACTTCTTCCGCTCCTTTCATTCCAAAACCAGACTCATCCATGGTCCAGTTCTTCCACCGACCGTCTTTCATCAGATAATCCTGTTCTATCAGGTAGTCGTACGTCAGGATTTTACCGATGCCTTCGGTCATCAATATTGAAGCTTCTAAAAACCGCTTATCTCCAGTGGCCCGATAGTAGGGCATCCAGCCCCAACCGGCCAGAAAATAACTATCAGCAGGGCTGTAGTAACCTTCCGCACCCTGGGGGGAATCGGTACGAGGATCGTAGCGGCAAAGTACCAGCCCGTGGGCCGGATGATCTTCGTCCGTCATCTGATATCGGAGGCTGGACTCCGCGACCAATCGCGCTGATTCCATGAGCAATTCGTAACCAAACTCCGCGGCTACTTCCGGAACACTCGCTGCTTCGACCAGCACTTTGATGGACGGTCCGTACGACCACATCCAATCTGACCGGCGGTACATACTGGCATCCAGATCATAAAATAAATACAATCCTCCGTAGGTTGGGCTCAACGGATTTTTATTCTGACTTTTCAGTAAAAAGTCTACCGATGCCCGTAGACTTTTTAGCACCTGTTCCGATGCCAATTCCTCAACTACTGCTTTATTATTTTCTTTTTCTGGGCTTTTAGTCAGCACCGTTTCACCGATCATGCTCCAGTCATCGTCACCCGTCTTTGCCCAGGCTTGCAGGGTGCCGTACCAGACATCGGTTAATGAAGTGAGCCTCAGACTGGCAGTGGTAGTATTTTCGTGTATCGGCACCGTTTTTTCCAGATGAAAGCTTGCCAGGACAGCCGTCTCCGATGTAACGAACAGTTGGTTTTCCCAATGCTCCAGATGCGTACGGTACTGCACCTGGGGTTTGAGTGCCAGACAATCATCCCAGAAGTTCCCATTGATACAAACGGAATCTCCTTCCTGCACCTTCTCAAAGGTGGCGATGGCTGTCAACGCATTGTCTAATGCCAGATCAATGACGGGAAACCAAATATCGCGCCCTGCTACTTCGGGTGGGGGCGTATAATCATCCGGAGCATTGGGCGAGCGATCACTTAGTTTGGTGATTTTCTCGTTACGCCCACTTTGCATCACCCATTTTATGGTAGAAACTTTTTTCGGCAATGTCAAATTCAGTTGCAGGTGCCGGCCTTCCTTCTTTACTTTTAGCGGTGCGCTTTTCTGGGCGAAACAGCTCAGGGAAAGAAAGAGGAGAATAACGATATTGGCTGTGCAAAGTCGGCGGTTGGCGAGCATAGAATAGGTTGTGTGTAAAGCTAAAACGAGCTGCATTATATCATTTGTCTGCTTATTATCCGAGAAAAATATGGGCAAACAGCCTTGTGCTCAAGAAAATCACGTCTATGTGATAGGAAAAGCGATGGTGATCGATACTGATCTCTGCGGGCAATGAATGACCTAGTTTTGTAAGTGCCTGAGATGTTTAATACACCATCAGTCAGCTTTTCGTATATTCGTGAATAGGTTTATCAGGCAAAAAATACTTCATAGTGAGACTAAACCCATGATGATGAAACAACCCCGCCTCTCCCGCACGCTGCTGATCCTGTCGTTGGTCATAGTAAACATTGGCTGCGACCAGGTATCCAAGTCTATCGTCCGGGAACGGGTAGCTTACCACGACTATATTGAAGTGATCCAGGACCGCCTGACCCTGACCAAAGTTGAAAATAGCGGGGCATTTTTAGGCATGGGCTCTGACCTGCATCCCGGACTGAGAAACACCATTATGCTGATCTTACCGGCCCTGGCCCTGCTGACCATGCTGTTTCTGCTGATATTTAAAAGCGGTCTCACTCCCACGATGATCTTTGGCCTTTGTCTCATGGTAGGAGGAGGCTTCGGCAATGTGATTGATCGGATTCGCTATGGTTCGGTCACCGATTTTTTGCACATAGATTTTGGTTTCTTCCAAACAGGTATTTTCAATCTGGCCGATGTCTCCATTATGATTGGAGCCATCCTCCTGTTTGGCTATACCCTCACTCACAAGAAAGAAGCTGATCCCCATGCGTAGGTTGTATCAATTTGATTCGTAGGAGGATATGGCTTATCAGGATACTCCCCGCCTTTCCCGGCTTACCGCCATACTCACGCAGTTGCAGTCTAAACGAATTATGACGGCCCGGGAGATTGCGGAGAAGTACGGAGTAAGTATTCGTACCGTATACCGCGATATCCGAACACTGGAACAGGCGGGTATCCCCATCGTCACAGAAGAAGGAAAGGGTTACTCTCTGGTGGAAGGCTTCATGCTCCCCCCGGCGATGTTTTCAGAAGAAGAAGCCAATGCCCTACTGACGGCTGAACAACTGGTTGCCAAAAACAAAGACACCTCCTTCGTGGCTCATTACCGGGAGGCGATGACAAAAATAAAAGCCGTACTGCGGTACACCACCAAAGAAAAAGCCGATCTCCTTTCTCAACGCATTGATTTCCGGCTGAATTCTGCCCAGGATGCTAGCAGTAACCATCTTTCATCTATCCAACTTGCGCTCACAAATTTTAGAGTGGTAAATATTCAATACCGGGCTCTTAGCGAAGAAGTAACCCGGCGTAGCGTTGAACCTTTTGCCTTATACAATACCCAGGAAAACTGGATCATGATTGCCAAGTGCCAACTACGGCAAGATTTTCGCTCTTTCCGGCTGGATCGTATCCAAGCCATGAATATCACAGAAAAAACATTTGCTCCCCACTCTTTAAGCCTGCCAGAGTACTTTGAACAGTGCCGTAAAAAATTTTCCAACCACCCCTGACATACCGCTGTCACCAGGCATAAATTTCTTTGCAGTATCAGGATGGAATGTTGAAGCGTTGAAAAATATTCATTTCTCTCATCCATCAAAACTTCACTCTTTTAACCTTGTCAACCCATGATTATTGAAAAAACCAGCATCATCGGTATTGCTCTGAAAACCACCAATGCCAATGCGCAGGCCGCTTCGGATATTCCCACCTTATGGCAGCGATTTCTGTCCGAAGCGGTAGCCGCTCGTATTCCTAACAAACTCGATGATCGAATTTTTAGCGTGTATACTGACTATGAAGGAGACTATACCCAACCGTATACCCTATTACTGGGGTGCGCAGTGCCCACTTTAGATAATATTCCGAAAGGCATGATTGGCAAAACTTTCCCAACTGGAGCATATCAGCATTTTATAGCAGCGGGTAATCTGGCAGAGGGTATCGTCTACCAGGTATGGGAGCGTATCTGGAACAGCGATATTTCACGGGCCTATACTGCCGACTATGAGATCTACGGTGAGAAAGCCCAAAACTCCGAAAATGCAGAAGTAGATATTTACATTGCATTGCAATAAATACACCTTATGAAAGAAACGGATCAGTTCTATCTAAAACTGGCTGAGCCCAATGGAAGCTGTTTGCAGGCATTACGGGAGATTATTATGGGCTTCGATCCACAGATCAGCGAGGTCTGGAAGTATCAGACTCCTTTCTTCTGCTATCAGCAAAAAAATCTCTGCTACTTTGGAATACATCGAAAAACCCAACAGCCGTACATTGGCCTGGTAGAAGGACGCTACCTTGACCATCCTGCCCTGGAAAGTGGCCATCGCTCCCGCATTAAGATCTTAAACATTGACCCTCATGCAGATATTCCTCTGGAAACGTTAAACGACATCTTTCGGCAAGCAATCTTACTTTATTAGTCACTACATTTAAGAGAATAAATTCCCTTCATTAGGGGAAGTTGCCAGAAATTGTATTTTCGTATATTGTTTCACAATCAGCATCCCCAATACCTTGTATGGAAGTAAGTCAGGAATATTACGCAGGCTGGGGTACCCTGGCCATGATTAATGCGGCCATTGCCCAGAGCAAAGATCGCAGTGGAATGAATTGGTTTTTATTGTCTTTGGTCTTAGGGCCATTGGCCACCTTGTTGCTGATCACCGTATACCGCAATCCACTGGCTGACCTGCCCGAAGAGGAGTTTGATCTGGATGACTATCAAAAACAATGAACAACCTATGTATTTACAAACAGCTAGGATTACTAATACTGATATGTCAGCTTATAAGCTATGGCAGTATGGCTCAATCCCATACGCAGCCATGGAAAGATGTCAGTTATGCCAGTGACACATTGGTTGGGCACCGCATGGATATTTATTTACCCTCTTCGGGTGAAGGCCCTTTTCCGATAGTGATGATCATCTACGGTAGCGCCTGGTTTGGCAATGACCGAAAAGATAATAGTTACAAAATACTGGGAGAGCCCCTGCTAAATGCAGGATTTGCCGTAGCTGCCATCAACCATCGCTCCAGCCGGGAGGCTATCTTTCCCGCCCAGATTCACGATGTGAAAGCCGCCGTACGTTTCCTTCGGGCCAATGCTGATCAGTACCAACTGGATACTTCTTTTGTGGCGGTAGCCGGAAGTTCGTCCGGGGGTCATCTCTCAGCTTTTCTGGGTACCTCAGGGGGAGTGAAGATGTATTCCCTGGGAAATGCAACCGTATCGCTGGAAGGAAACCGGGGAGATTTTAACGAAGTAAGCAGCGCGGTGGATGCCGTGGTCGATTGGTTTGGTCCTACCGACTTTCAAGCGATGGACTCCTGCAACAGCGATATGAACCATAAGGCTCCTGATTCGCCTGAATCTACCTTCATTGGTGGGCCAATTCAAGAAAATGACTTACGCTGCGCTCTGGCAAATCCCATCACTTACATAGATGCCCATGATCCACCCTTCCTGATCCTGCACGGTGACGCGGACCCGCTAGTACCCCATTGCCAGAGCGAGCTGTTGTACAAAGCCCTTCAGCAGCGAGGAGTAGAAAGCGAGCTCATCATTGTGCCCGGAGCAAAGCACGGCCCTGGCTTATTTGAGTCGGAGTATTTCCGTAAGATGACTACTTTTCTGAAAAATGCCCAGGAAACAAAAAAGAGCAATATGTCAGGCAAATAAGCTGACGGCAAAAGTAGGAAAACAGTAAAGAGAATGTTGTTTAGTTTGCTATTGCTTGATGTAGTAGTGCTGCCTCCTTTTCTCGTATGGAGCCAGCATTCGGATCGCTCTTCCTTCAGGTAAACCAATATGGGTTTAGGTGTTCGAGTGTTTATGACGTAAACACATGAGCACTTACCCTCTCAAACACTTATTCTTTACCCCCTCATTTCATGCACTTCATCTACGTTAGCAGTCTTGTAGAAATTGTACAGTTTCATCACGATCGCCATGGCTACGGCGGCTTCGGCGGCGGCCACCACAATCACAAAAAGGGCAAATACCTGGCCCTGCAGCAGGTTGGCATCGTAGCGGCTAAAGGCAATCAGGTTGATGTTGGCCGCATTGAGAATCAACTCGATACCGATCAGAATCACAATGGCATTCCGTTTGGTAATGACAATGGCCAAACCAACACACAGCAAGAAAGCGCTGAGTAATATGTAGTGTTCTAAAGGAATCATAATTTCAGGGCTCAATGGTTAAGGGCTAATGGTAAAAGGGGCAAAGCTGTAAAGAATAGCATTCTTTTTCCATTCTACCTTTCACCATTTACCCCCCACCGTTCGCCTTTCACCGCCCCAAAGTTAGTTAAAATAGCCGAATTTGAAATTCAGGAAGACGGCCATACTGCTCAGGTCCTTATCCTGGATGCCGGGAGTATCTGACCCGCTGATCAGCCGGTAAGTCAGGCCACCGTTCAACCGGAAGAAATCGGTGATATTGAGTTCTACCCCTACTCCCGGTTCAAATACAAAGAAATTACTGTGGGTTCCCTCCGTCAGGTCAGGTTCTCCTTCCAGATCCTGGGAAATACCTCCACCTCCCACCAGCATGTGGGTGGTCAGGTGCAGCATGCGGTCAGACTTCAGAATATATTCTACCATAAACCCACCGTAACCCATGTCATAGTGTAGTTCTTCGGTTGGCCTGACCGACGCTGATTCGGGCACATCCAGTTGGGTCACCAGCCCGTAACCACCCCCGCCAAACATCCATTTCTTATTCACATACCAACCTCCGTAGCCGCCAAAGAGCAAAGCAAAATCTCCCCGGATGGTGCTGGACCGCAGTGATGGGCCGCCGTAGCCACCCGAGCTGGTAATTCGAAACCCATTCACAAGCGTCTCCTGTTTATTATCTTCTTGCGCGTAAAGTAGGGTGAAAGAAAAGAGAAAAAAGGTAAGTGCAAATACTGATTTCATATTAATGATTAGGTTAAAAAATGTACAGCGTGCAGTAGGCATTTGGCCGCAGGCAGTGTATAACTAAAAAGCTGAGTTGAACTAATCTGCGTTAGGCTACCGACTTTCGAGACAGCCTACTGCTTACAAAAATTCAAAAATACTAAAAATTGGTAAGCCTGCTCTATTAAGCAGTAGCACTGGCTGGTTGTTTTTTTTGCGGAACGGATTCGACCATTTGGGTGGGCAGGATAATCCTGAAAGTGGTTCCTGCATCAATTTCTGAATGCTTGACAAAGATTTTTCCTTTATGGTAATTTTCCACAATTCGCTGGGCCAGCGAGAGTCCTAAGCCCCACCCGCGCTTTTTCGTAGTGTACCCGGGGGTAAACACCTGCTTTAGTTTCGATTTGGAAATCCCTTTCCCGGTGTCGGTAATGTCAATCACCACCTGCTCCGGGTGTTCCTGAATTACCTGAATGGTCAGATCTCCTACTCCACTCATGGCATCCACGGCATTCTTGCAAATGTTTTCAATCACCCACTCGAAGAGGGGCGCGTTGATACGTACCGGAATATCTTTTCCCTCGGAATGCAGTTGTAAGCGAACCTTGGTGGAAATCCGGTTTTGCAGATAGGCTACCGAGGTGTTCAGAATGTGGTAGAGGTTCTCTTCTTTCAGCGTTGGAATTGATCCAATACTAGAAAAACGCGAAGTCACCATGTTCAGGCGATTGATGTCTTTGTCCATTTCCTGCACAATGCTGGGATCATAGGTTTCCGGGTCGGCGCGGAAGTACTCAATCCAGGCCATTAGCGAAGATAAAGGCGTTCCTAGCTGATGAGCGGTTTCCTTGGCCATGCCCACCCATACCCGATTCTGCTCGGCTGTGCGGGAGTAGCTGAAGATCAAATAGGCGATTAAGGCAAACACTGAAATTACCGCCAGTTGAACGTAAGGGTAGTATTGCAGTTGGGTCAGCAGAAAGGAGTTTCGGTAGTAAACGAACTGATACCCCCACACTTCACCGGTTTTGGGCTCGCGAAGGACAATCTCAATGGGTGGATATGCCGCCCGCATTTTTTCAAGCTCCCGGGCGATGACTTCCTCTCTTTGCTCTTCAGTGTAAGAATCTTTCAGATCCAGGTTTCGGGAAGAAAGATGGTTACCAAAGGCATCGGTGAGGATGACCGGGATGGATTTATTGGGAGTGACCACCTGGTTAAAGAGGTAGGTAACGTCTTCATCTTCCTGATTGGCCGTCATCTCAATGGCTTTGGCGTACAGGTTGATATAACTCTTTTCCCGATCTTTCAGGCTTTCTACCAAACCATCGGTGTACAGAATAGATACCGTAGCGATCAGCGCCGACACCAGCAGAACAATCACTCGAATGGTGTTTTTCTTTTGGTAAAAGTTCTCAGCCGAGCTAAGGGGGGCCTGCGTGGGCGAGGGATCATCCGGGCGAAATAATTTTATCGATAAAAGACGTTGCAGCATACGTAACAAACGCTAATGAATTGGTTTTAGTAAATTCGTCCTGATTTTTTGTAAAAGGTAACAAATTTCGGGTTATGCTGTGTTCAGGAATGCTGGTATTTATGTTACAATACTTTTACCGGAATACCCATAACCCGCAGTTCGCCCAACGCGTTAACATTCAACCATGACACTTTCACAACGACAGTTATTTTTAAATCATATTGCCCAAACCTCCGATTTTCCCTTGATGCTGGAAATTGACCGGGCCGAAGGGGCTTACATGTACCGGGAAGATGGCAAGCGGTACCTGGACCTGATCTCGGGCATTGGAGTGAGTAATGTCGGGCACCGCCACCCCCAAGTGGTACAGGCAGTAAAGGACCAGGTTGACCGCTACATGCACCTGATGGTGTACGGCGAGTTTGTACAGACTCCGCAGGTACGGCTAGCGGAAGCCCTGACCCAAACCCTGCCCGATCCGCTGAATGCCTGTTATTTTGTCAACTCCGGAAGCGAAGCAGTAGAGGGTGCAATGAAGCTGGCCAAGCGGTATACCGGACGCCCCAACCTGGTTTCCTGCCGTAATGCTTACCACGGTTCTTCTCAGGGATCACTATCGGTCTGCGGAAGTGAAGATTTTAAGCAAGCGTACCGGCCATTATTACCGGGGATATCGCACATCCGGTTTAATGATCCTGAGGATTTTGCGCTGATTGACGAGCGAACGGCGGCGGTAATAGTGGAAACGGTGCAGGGAGAAGCCGGAGTGCGTATTGCCGATGCAGGTTATTTTCAAGCCTTACGCCAGCACTGCGATGCCGTAGGAGCTTTATTGATTCTGGATGAAATTCAGGCGGGTTTTGGCCGGACCGGCACGTTCTGGGCATTTGAACCTTATGGGATTGTGCCAGACATGGTACTATCAGCCAAAGGCATGGGAGGCGGAATGCCTATCGGAGCCTTCATGGCATCGCAGGAAGTAATGGGAGTACTGAAGAATAATCCTATCCTCGGTCATATTAGCACCTTTGGCGGGCATCCGGTCAGCGCCGCAGCTTCCCTGGCAACTCTACGGGTGATTCAGGATGAAAAGCTGCTGGAGCAGGTACCCGCCAAAGCCGAACTGATAAAAGCAAACCTGAACCATCCGGCCATTCGTGAGATTCGGCACCGGGGCCTGATGATGGCCGTAGCATTTGACTCATTCGAGGTACTGAAACCTGTGATTGACCGAGCCATCGAGCTGGGCGTACTCACCGACTGGTTTTTGTACTGCGACAATGCCATGCGCATTGCCCCACCGCTAACTATTCAGGAGGGCGAACTGGAAGACGCCTGCGCCATTATCCTGCAAGCGATTGATGAGGTAACCAAATAACAGAAAAACAGGTTTGAAGGTATTCTGCTAGCAATTCCTGAAGCCTTTCCGGTAAAAAAGCAGCATAGAAACCTTTCAAAAATGGCCCTTTCATCGTCAGCAGATCTGGCAAAGTTGAAGGAAACTGAGTCCTGAAAGCCTGACCGTCAGTTATTAAAATATGGCTTCCCGCCCGCCAGTATCAATCCGCCCTCATTTTTGAACCGCAAAACCTCGGATTTATAGGCTGGCTACGTATCTTTAACGCGAACCCTCAACCCGGTTAAGCGAATCTAACGATTACCTCACCGGAAATGCTACAACAATGGAAGCTAAGCGAACCCTTGTCTTCGACTTTGATGGTACCATCGCGGATACTTTACCCCATATTTTAGCCATCAGCAACCGATTGTCCGGCGATTTTGGTTATCGCAAAATACCCGATGATGCGATTGAACTGTTCCGGGGGAAACGCTCGCGGGAAGCGTTGGAGCAGTTGCAAATCCCCATGATCCGCCTACCGGCCATTGCTCGCCGGATGAAGGCTGAGTTGCAGAAAGAAATACATCTACTCAAACCCATCGCTTCCATCAAAGAAGTACTGAGCGAGTTAAACTCTCACTACCGCCTGGGCATTGTCACCTCTAATTCCTTATCCAACGTAGAGCGATTTTTGGAAGCCAATGAAATGTCTTTTTTTGATTTCATCCACTCTTCTTCATCCCTGTTTGGAAAAAGCAGCGTGCTACGTGGAGTATTGCGCGTACGCCGCCTACTGCGGGAAGAAACCGTCTATATTGGAGATGAAACCCGTGATATTGAAGCCGCCAAGAAATCCAGGATCGATATGATCGCCGTCTCCTGGGGCGCTAACTCGGCCGAAGTGCTGGCCAGTCTGCAACCCCAATTTCTGATCCACCAACCCGAAGGATTGCTTACATTACTGGAAAGAAAGGATTGAAAGGGAGGATGGGTTGGTGCCTGGAGCAAGGAGCGTGGTGTAAAGGGAGAATGGAGTCAGGAAACCGAAAGGGGTAACAATGTGCAATCAGCAGTTGAACCATCGAGCAATCGAGCCATTAACCATCCTTCTTGAAGATCTGAAATAGCTTCCAGTCGCGGAAGGTCTTCTTGTCATCTTTCTTGTTACGCTTGTCTTTATTTTTCTCCTTCAGGCGTTTCGTTTTTTCTTTGTATTTGGCCCGTTTGGTCTTATGCTTTTCTTTGAACTTTGCTTGCTTCTGCTTTTCCCGCTCTTTAATCTTATCGCTGCGCGTTTTCAGACGTTCACGCTTGCGCTTACGCTGGGCTTTGGCCTTCTGCCGCTGGTTTTTGCCTTCTTTTCCCAGCACGTAACGTACCGAAATGGCCGTGGAATAATCAAAAGTTTCTTCGTGAGAAATATGATAGGCGGGTTTCACATCGGCCGAAACCACCAGTCGCAGTAAGGGTATTTTCAGTTCAGCTCCCATGATGGCATCCAACCCCATGACCGGTCCAAAATCATCCAGCCCGCCTAGGTGTCCTCCCCCTCCAATGTAAAAATTCAGCCCTTTACCAATCAGCGGATAGTGGTTCTCCAGTAGCAGGGTGCCCAGCATCTCCCGGTCGTTACCCGTGAGCATTCCTTCCAGGGCAATGGTGCGAAACACGCGCTGTTTCAGCGTAATTCCCAGCAAGTTACCATCCACCCGCAATCCGGCAGCGGTGCTGTATTTTTGAGCATGGCCAGCAAAACTGATAAACCAGCTGGCTACAAATACATAAATCCATCGCATAAGCATATAACTACAACGGGCCGCCATTTGGTATAGTCTATTCCCGTCGGATTGTGTAAGTTTGACCGTATAATCGCGTATTCGCCGTTAAAAAATCAAAACAACATTCCTCAAACCCGAATTCACTGCCTAAAATTCCAGTTAGAAAATAAACCCCTGGTATGGACAAAGAATCACTGATGAAATCCCTGTTAGACACCCTGCCCCAAACCGGCTCGGTTAGCTGGATAAGTATTCGCCCCGAACGCCGGACGCCACCGCAGGCAGTGGTCGAAGTGCTGGCCCGGAAAGATTCGGGGCTGGAAGGCGATCATTACGCCGGCCGGCCACAGAGCAAACGGCAGGTAACGCTCATCAGTGCCGAACATATTCAGGCGATTGCTTCCATGCTGCATCGGGAAAAGATAGACCCGGGCTTATTACGTCGTAACATTGTGGTGAAGGGAATCAATCTGCTGGCCTTGAAAGACAAGCAATTTCAGATCGGTGAAGCGGTACTGGAGATGACAGGCTTGTGCCACCCTTGTTCCCGGATGGAAGAAAACCTGGGACCCGGAGGTTATAATGCCATGCGGGGCCACGGCGGTATTACCGCCCGGGTTCTCAAAGAAGGCCTGATTCGCATAGGCGATAAAGTACGGATGCTACCTGAGGCGGAGGCTTGATAGCAAACATTCTTTGGTAGCACCGGGCTTATTTGCGCTAAAAATTTTCTCACACCAAAATTTCCCTTATTTTTCCCGGAACGGATGTTCCCCGAATGGAATTCCCATAATCACTTTTCCTCAAACAAAATCTTATGGCAGATACCAAAGAAGAAGATGGTTTACAAATGACGCTGGGCCCCTGGCTACTCTGGGGCATGGGCGTAGGGCTGGTCATTTCAGGAATGTATTTTGGCTGGAATCTGGGATTGGCCGAAGGAGGCACGCTGGGATTAGCCATTGCTACCGGCTTCATCATGCTGATGTACATCACCTTTACCTTTAGCTACACCGAACTGGCCTGTGCCATTCCCAAAGCAGGCGGCGCCTTCGATTATGCCGACCGGGCACTCGGAAAAAAAATCGGATTTATCGGCGGGATGGCACAAATCGTAGAGTTTGTCTTTGCTCCTCCAGCCATTGCCGCGGCCATCGGCGCCTATTTCAACCTGTATTTTCCTGGCATCCCTACGCTGGGCATTGCTATCGGAGCTTACTTTCTGTTTACCTTGCTGAATGTCATCGGTGTTCGGCTGGCCACCACTTTCGAGCTGGTAGTGACTGTGCTGGCAGTGCTGGAGCTGTTAATTTTTGCCGGAGTAACCTTACCGCATTTTGAAGTGGCTAACCTGAGCATCAATGCCTTTCCCCATGGCATCTCCGGTGCGTTCGCCGCCATTCCTTTTGCCATCTGGTTCTTTTTGGCCATTGAAGGCGTTGCCAATCTGGCCGAAGAAACAGTGAACCCCCAACGCAATGTATTACTCGGCTTTGGCTCGGCTATTTTTACGCTGGTCATGCTCTGCATCATTACTTTCTTATCCGCCGTAGGAGTAAATGGCTGGGAGGCGGTGGTCTTTCCTCCCGATAGCACCGAACCTTCGGATTCTCCTCTGCCCCTGGCTTTGTCCTACGTGGTAGGCGACAATAACCTGCTGTATCATTTGCTGATTACGGTGGGACTGCTGGGGCTGGTAGCTTCTTTTCATGGGATTATCCTGGCCGCAGGACGGGCAACCTTTGAGTTCGGACGCGTGCGCTACGTTTCTCCCCGTTTGGGCAAAGTACATCCGAGATTTAAAACTCCGGCTACGGCCCTCATCGTCAACATGGGGGTAGGTATTGTGGCTTTGCTGACCGGGAAAACCGGGGAGATTATCACCATTGCCTGCTTTGGAGCTATTTCTCTGTACATTATCTCCATGATCAGCCTGTTTGTATTACGAAAGAATGAGCCTGACCTGGAACGTCCGTTTCGGGTGCCGCTGTACCCGCTGTTTCCGGCTATTGCCCTTATCATTGCCACCGTGGCCCTCGTAGCCATGACGATCTATAACCCCATCGTTGCCCTGATTTATTTTGGCATTATGATGGCGGCTTATGCGTATTTTTATTTTTTTGTGCCTCAGAATAAAGTCGAACATCCTGATGTAAAAGCTTAACGGAGCTATGAAGACACTGAAGATACTTTTTATTGGCGCTCATCCTGATGATTGTGAAGTATATGGTGGCGGTACGGCAGCCTTATTCTCCCGACTGGGTCATGAGGTAAAATTTATTTCCGTAACCAATGGCAATGCCGGGCATCATGATCTGATGGGCAACGATCTGGTAGACCGCCGCAGTGCGGAAACGGTGGCAGCGGCCCAGGTGCTGGGTGTGGCCTACGAAGTACTGGACCATGACGACGGCCAGTTGGAGCCTTCGGTAGCCAACCGGAACGAAATCATTCGTAAAATCCGCGAGTGGCAGGCGGATATTGTGATTACCCATCGCCCGAACGATTACCATCCCGACCACCGCAATACCAGCGTGCTCGTGCAGGATGCCGCCTACCTGGTGATGGTGCCTAATCTGGTGTTTGATACACCTGCGCTGCGCCATAATCCAGCATTCTTCTACTTTGCTGATCATTTCCAGAAACCCTACCCCTTCTCGCCTGATGTAGCGGTAGATATTACCGAAACCTACGATACCAAAATCCAGGCCCTGCATGCCCATACTTCCCAGTTCTACGAATGGCTTCCCTGGATCAGCGGAAAACTGGAAGAAGTACCCTCCAAGGAAGCGGATCGTCTGGATTGGCTAAAAAAACTGTGGCCCAGCACTCCCAACGAAAAAACCCGTAAGCTGCTGGAAAAATGGTACGGAAACGATAAAGCGAGTCATATACAGCAGGCCGAAGCCTTTGAGCTTTGCGAATATGGTCATCAACCTAGCGAAGATGAAATCAGACGGTTATTTCCGATGATCGGGTAGGCTCAACCAACCGTAATAGCTTACTCTTTCGCCATCACTTGTCGCGAACTACTGGTAGTGGCATTCGGAAAGTCGGACGGAATGGGTTGGGTTACTTTTCCGGTGGCGGCCCATTCGGTGCCCCGTAGCATGGTCGTTAAAAAGCCAACGCAGGAAACCGACTGGTCAACATGGCCCATGATGTTATGAAAAATACGTCCTTTCCCGTAAGTAAGGGTCATCAGGGCTGGTTCGTGGCGGCCGCTTCCTTTATTATCTTCGGACGAATAGGCGGTTGCCAATACTTCCATGTTTTCAGCGGGGCCTCGCAAGCTGTTGTAGAGTTCATCTTCGGTATGCATCCACACCTCAGGCATCCCTTTAGTAATGGGATGATCGGACTTTCTTATCTGTATCTGGTATTCACTTGGGGGACCATGAGCACCCGCCTTTCCAGCGCTGGTATCCCGCACCATTTCTCCAGCATCGTTATAATAGACCAATGGACCATCTTTCTCGGTACGGTCTCCCCATCCACCTAAACCGATCATCTGGTTGTAGGCTTTCCACTGAGGGAAAGAGTTATCCGCAGCATGAAACACCACCAGGCCGCCGCCGTCTTCCATATATTTCTCAAATGCCTGCTGCGTTTCGTCAGGCCAGGGGGCAGCGTTCCACCCGAAATTACAGATCACCACATCGTAAGCCGAGAAATCAGGATGAAAATCAGGATCGGTCTTGGGTTCCTCCAGGGCGGTGGTTTCACCCACTCCTTCTATGGGAAATTCAGAAAGGTATTCATCTCCTTGCCAGGTATAGGCCGAGCGGGCCACATCCACGGAAAACAGCTCAGTATCTTCCATCTGCTCCTTCAGCATAGCGGTAATCTTAGGCCACTGCACATGGTTATTCTGACCATCCACAATCAGTACTTTGATAGTCGACTGACCGAAAACGACGATGGTACACAGCAAACTAAGTAAGGTCGTAATGAAAAGTTTTTTGAAGAACATAGTAATTAGGTTGTGAGAAACTCAATATAACAATTTTTAGCTGTTAACTTATTTGAGTTTAGTATATAAAGCTCTAAAAACGCTGAAGCATCAAATAGGTAAAGTCAGTGAAATCATGCAGGTGCTCTTCAACGATGGCAACCACAATATCCAGATTTAGTGAGGTGTAATCGTGAACAGAAATGTTTCGAAAGCTTACCATAGCCTGTAATTTCTGACTAAGCTTTTCATCAATCACACCTTTTTGCTGTAGTAAAGTACAGGTCTCCCGACTATCCTGAGGCACTCCCAGCTTCTTTGTTTTGACTATATGAGCAGCTATATCAATACACGCCTGGCAAGCCCGTTCTATATTTAAGATAATAGCATCCTGCTTGGTATAGTTTTGCCGAAATTCAGCATCATAGTCCTCTTTTATACGCTCAAGACAGCGTTTTATGGTGGCGGTCTTGTTTATTACTACATCATCGGCCATAGATCGTCCCGGTTTTTTTGATTTCCTCTAAAATAGGCCGTCGGTCATCATTAAGCGTAAGGTAGAGCTGGTACACCTGTAATTCCCACCAGGCCATTTTGTTCTCATCCTGAGCGTAGATTCGCTCGCCGGTGCTCACTACCTGAAACCGCATGACTGTAGATGCCTGCTGCAAGTCTACCAGATCCACATCACGGTGTAATTCTCGAGCCAGGCGCTGGGCCAAATTCCAGCGGTATATCGGCTCTAAACGTTCCGGGCAAAGTACCGCAATATCAATATCACTGTCTGGCGTAGTTTGCTTTTGCGCGGTGCTGCCGAATACGTAAACAGCCTGTATCTCTGGGAGAGCTTGCTGTAATAAGGATGTAAGTAGATTAGTTAGAGGCATGACTTTCGTCATTGGTTCGGTATCAAATTTGTGTAATCTACGGAAGATAGCCAAAATTAATCGTATTTGTTATGAATATTCGTCAATACCAAACCCTCTTCTTTCTGGCATTACTGCTGTTCTTTTCCGCTTGTGCCAAGAAAACAGTAACCCGCGTAGACACAAATTCCGACATTGACCTCTCTGGCCGCTGGAACGATGCAGATTCGCGCCGGGTGGCCGAAGCTTTATCCCAAAGTGTATTATCCAGTGCCTGGCGTGAAGATTTCATGAAGCGCGAAGGCCGCAAACCCGTTGTGATCGTAGGTTTGATTACCAACAAAAGCCACGAACATATTGAGGCTGAGCCATTTATCAAAGATATTGAAAAAGAATTTGTCCGCTCCGGGATGGTTCGAGTAGTACAGCACAATGAGTTCCGAGAGAAGCTTCGTGAAGAACGGGCCGACCAGCAGGAGTTCGCTTCACCCGAATCCCAAAAGCGCTGGGGTGCCGAACTAGGAGCCGACTACATGATGTTTGGCACCATCAATTCCATTGTAGATAGCGAAGGAAAACGGCAAGTCACATTCTATCAGGTTGATCTGGAACTGGCCCATCTGGAAACCAACGAACTGGTATGGGTAGACGGTAAGAAAATCAAGAAATACATTGTAGGGTAAGCTAAGTAGTGATTGATGAATAATGAATAGTGAGTAATGATAGAAGTCTTCTTATTCACTAGTCATAAGTCATTCATCACTAATCATTATGAAAACTAAGCTCTCCATCATATTTCTAGCGCTACTTTTCTGTGCCTGTGCGTCTTATTACCAGGTGAATGAGAAGTTTAACCGTTCTTTTGAAGAGGGGGATCTGGAGCGGGCGGAGAAGGTGCTGGACGGAAGCAAGAAAGCCTCGGAGGGAAAAGCCAAACTGTTGTACTACCTCAACCGGGGGGTGGTGGCATCATTACAGGGAAAACTGGAAGAGAGCAACACTTTTCTGGAGAAAGCCTACGAACTGGGTGAAGACCTGCGTAACAACTACCTGAATACCGCCACTTCTCTGCTGATCAACCCCATGCTTTCTTACTACACCGGAGAGGATCATGAGCTGTTGCTGCTGCATTATTATAAAGCACTAAATTATCTGCAACTTGGCGATACGCAGGCAGCCCTGGTAGAATGCCGACGCATGAATATCAAGCTCAATAAGTTCAGTAGTAAGTACCAAACCGGCCTGTCGGGCAATAAAATCAAGTACCACCGCGATGCCTTTGTGCATACCTTGATGGGCCTGATCTACGACGCTGACCAGGATTACAATAATGCTTTTATCGCGTATCGTAACGCGGTCGATATTTACCAGGAAGATTACCTGCCCATGTTTGGTTTGGATGCTCCGGAACAGTTGCAGCAGGATTTGCTTCGAACAGCGCACCGGATGGGCTTTACGAATGAACTGCAACGTTACGAAAAAATGCTGGGCAAAACTTACCAGCCTCAGTCTAATTCGGGTGGAGATCTGGTCTTCTTCTGGAACAACGGCCTGGGACCGGTTAAATCTGAGTGGAGCCTGAATTTTGCCCTGATCCGGGGGCGAGGCGGAGCCATGGTGTTTAAAAATCAAGAACTGGGGTGGAGTCTGCCCTTTGCCGTGGGTAGTGATGAGGAGTATGAAAAGAAAGGGCTTGATGACCTATCGGTGGTGCGCATAGCCTTTCCCAAGTACTCTGAACGGATAATACATTTTACCAAAGCAAGTTTGCAACTACCGGATCGCTCATCACGGGTGTTGGAAAAAGCTGAGGATGTAAACGCCATTGCTTTTCAAAGTTTGCAGCAGCGAATGTTTAAAGAATTTAGCACCTCTTTGTTAAGGGTTGCTTTGAAGAAAGCCTCCGAGTACGGAGTACGGGAAAAAAATGATGACCTGGGAGCAATAATCGGCATTGTGAATGCCCTGACGGAAAGAGCCGACACTCGCAACTGGCAGACCATTCCGCATACCATCCACTACACCCGTGCCGCCTTACCTACAGGCGAGCAGAAAGTGAAGTTACATTTGAACGGAAAAAACACAACTGAGCAGGAACATCACCTTACTTACCGTATCCAAAAGAACCGAACCACTTTTGGTGCATTTTATTCTCTGGAAGCTACTCCCGGATACCCTTCTTATTTATCATATTAAATAATAAATTAGCAGATAATACCCCTTAAGGAAACGATTCTTACATTTTAACGTTAAATAGGTAATGGCAAGATCACAAGATACATTCAACAAGAAAGAAAAAGAGAAAAAACGTTTAAAGAAGCGGCAGGAAAAGCAGCAAAAAAGAGAAGAACGTAAAGAAACCTCTCAAGGCGGCGGCCTCGAAAATATGATGGCCTATGTCGATGAAAATGGAAATATCACTGATACTCCACCCGATCCGACGAAGAAAAAGAAGGTGAAGGCAGAGAACATAGAAATCGGTGTTCCCAAGCAGGAAAAGGAACAAATGTCTCCTATACGCCCCGGCAAAGTTGAGTTTTTCAACGATTCTAAGGGCTTTGGCTTCATTAAAGATACTGAAACACAAGAGAAATACTTTGTGCACGTCAGCGGATTAGTGGATGACATTGAAGAGAATGATGTTGTTACATTTGAACTCGAACGAGGCCCCAGAGGCATGAATGCCGTTCGCGTAAAGAAAGAGTAATACACCATTTTTTTAACACACCCCTTTCTTAATTTTCGGTTTAGCTCTCTCAATGAGAAATGCTGTAACTAGTTTACAGCATTCGTTTTTATAAACAATAGTCAAGCGCGCAAAAGCAGTCGCTTCACGATACAGTATTAAAAAAAATCACAGTTACTTTATTTTAAATTTTTCTGGAGGCAGACATCCGGTCCGTAGCCCTTGGCGAGCTAAATAATAAAGCCAAATTCTCCGGTGGAAAGACTACCTTGCCTACACATCATGTGTGCATAACTCTGCGGCCTTTGCCGTAAAGGCAAGAATATCCAAGTAATTACCCTACCTTTGCCGCCTTTACTCACAAGAATATGACTTTCAAAGATTTAGAAATCGTCGAACCCATCCTGAAAGCCCTTCAGGCTGAAGGCTATACGCATCCCACTCCCATCCAGGAACAATCCATTCCTATCCTGCTGCGCAGAAAAGATTTGCTCGGCTGCGCCCAGACTGGCACCGGCAAAACGGCCGCTTTTGCCATTCCTATCCTGCACCATTTATACCTCGACCAGCAAAAGAAAAAAGGCCCACGCAGAATCAAAGCCCTCATTGTCACTCCCACCCGGGAGCTGGCTATTCAAATTGCTGATAGCTTTACTGCTTACGGAAAATTTACCGGAATTAAAAACACGGTCATTTTTGGTGGAGTGAAACAAGGCGCTCAGGCCCAGGCCATTCGTCAGGGAACTGATGTACTCATTGCCACTCCCGGAAGATTGCTGGACCTGATCGGGCAAAGCATTATTTCGCTGAAGGATATTGAGTATTTTGTGCTGGACGAAGCCGATCGTATGCTTGATATGGGTTTCATCCACGATATAAAAAAGATTATTGCTAAACTACCTACTGACCGGCAGTCGCTGTTTTTCTCAGCCACCATGCCACCAGATATTGTAGATTTATCCCGCAGAATTCTGGGTAACCCCGAACGTGTAGTGGTGAAACCGGAACAAACCACCGCTGAAAAGGTAGAGCAGGCATTATACTTTGTAAATAAGCAAGGTAAATCTAAGCTATTGATTCATCTGCTACAGACAGAGCCTATCGATTCTGTCCTCGTCTTCTCCCGCACCAAGCATGGAGCCAATAAAATTGTGAAAGTATTAGGGAAAGCGGGTATCAATGCCAATGCCATCCATGGCAACAAATCCCAAACGGCCCGGCAAAAAGCATTGGGCGAGTTTAAAAGTGGTCAGACCAATGTGTTGGTGGCAACCGACATCGCTGCCCGAGGCATTGATGTGGATGATTTGTCGCATGTAATCAACTATGACCTGCCGAACATCCCTGAAACCTACGTACACCGCATTGGACGAACCGGCCGGGCTGGAGCTAGCGGAAGGGCCTTGTCATTCTGCGATACGGAAGAAAGAGCGTACCTGCGCGACATTCAGAAAATGATTGATCAGAGAATCCCCGTCATTGAGGAACACCCTTTTCTTCATGAAGGCGGAGATGATGCTTCTGAAGCTCCCGTGAGAACCCCCAGGCGGACTCAAAAACCACGGCCCGTAAATTCGGAAAATAGTAATGGTGGTAATAGTAGCCAGAAGCAACGCAAGCCTTACTGGAAAAAACGACGCTAGCGGCGAAAAGCTGGCAAGCAAAAGTTTATTGCTCGAAAAACCTTATTCATTTTTTCCCAGCTTTTTGTCTGAACTCATTTTGAGGATACTTACCATCTAGAGGAGTATTCTCACGAATATTACCCTGTCATACTTATTTTATGGCAGAGTAATCTATTTTTGTAGGCAGTTCGCCTGTTTTTTACGATATTAGGATGTAACCGGTCAGTGTGATAATGGAAGAATGATCAATCCAAGCATAAATATCAATGAACCGACGACGCTTCTTACAGAAAACAGCCGCTTCTGGAGCTGCCTTTGCCGCAACCCCATTCTTTATCGTCAAACCACTGCAACCGGATTTCACAAACAGAATCGGGCTGACCACCGTAGTATTCAGAAACCGCTTTCAGGCCACTTGCCCGAAAGGCATGGCATTGCAAGATGAGCTGACCCTCTTGGATATTCCCGAATATTTTACCGACCGCTTTGGGATTCACCAGATAGAACTTTGGGCAAAACACTTTGAATCTAACAGCCCGGCTTATCTGGAAGACCTCAAAAAACAGCTAAAAAAACACCGGTGTACCCTGATCGATATCCAGGCTGAGGCCAGCTACGACATCTCTGACCCGAACGAAGCAGTCCGGGCCAAGGGGCTTTCCGAGATGAAGACCTGGATTGATACCGGAGCTACCCTGGAAGCGCAGTTCGTACGCATCAGTGCCATGAAGAAATCTTACGAAAAAAGTGTGGAGTCCGTGAAGTACCTCACGCAATACGCAGCATCCAAAGGCATACAGACACTCGTCGAGAATCATTTTGATTTGTTTTCCAACCCGGAGAACCACGTAGCAATCATCAAAGACGTAGCAAGCAATAAGCTGGGGCTGTTGGCAGACTTTGGCAACTATCCCCCATCCACTGCCCAGTATGACGCTTTGAAAAAGATTGCCCCTTTCACAAAATTGGTTTCTGCGAAGACAAGCGAATTTGATGAAAGGATGCAACATACCTCCTTTGATTTTGGCCGCTGTGTGAATATTTTTAAAGAAATGAATTATCAGGGAGTTTATGCCCTGGAGCAATGGGGCAAGCCCAATCCGGCTTATGATGAAGAAAAAATTACCGACTGGATGATCTCAGAAGTGAGCGCCCGACTGGCCAGTTAACGTATTTACCAGAACCAGTGCCGTCATTTGTCTGAAACGCACCTCGGTAGTACATTATTGGAAAATATTAGAATCAACTTTATACACAGTAAGTATCCGGTAGCTTAAGGGTATTCCGGGTATACCTGATGCTAGACTACTACTATGGCCTTTAAATTAAACAGCGTTGTCCCCTGGGGACGTAATCTGGAGGAATACCGCCGTATGTTTGCGCTATCGACCTCGGATATGGAGAAGCGAATCATCAGTTTCGGCGATGGGCCAGCCAGCTTTAACAGTGAGATGACCCGGCTGGGAAAAAAGGTGGTATCCGTCGATCCCATTTATCAGTTTTCCCGGGATAATATCACCCTGCGGATTGCTGAAACGCGGGAAGAGGTGATGGAGCAGGTACGAGAGAATGCTGATAACTTTGTCTGGCAGTTCATCCGCAATGCCGATGAGCTGGAGCGTACCCGGCTGGCTGCCATGCAGACCTTTCTGGATGACTTTGAGGAAGGCCGGCAGCAGGGCCGATATATCCCGCACGCCCTGCCCGAACGCACCTCTTTTGCCGACCAGACGTTTGAGCTGGCATTAAGCTCCCACTTTCTGCTCCTGTACTCCGCCCTGGGGCTGGATTTTCACCTTCAGTCCATCGACGAAATGTTGCGAGTAAGCCTGGAAATACGCATCTTTCCTACACTGAACCTACAGGCCCAACCCTCCGAAGTGCTGGATGATATCATCAAACATTACCAGACTAACTATGCGGTAAGCACCGAGAAGGTGGAGTATGAATTTCAGAAAAACGGTAACCAGATGCTGGTGATCAAACAGAAAGCATGATCACCCTGCTGGCACAGAAGAACTAATCCCCTGCTGATGCACCAGAAAATAACCCATATGGCCCTGTTGGTAGCTGACTACGATGAAGCCATTGAGTTTTACACCCGGAAACTAAACTTTACCCTGGTGGAAGACACCCCGCTGAGCAAAAGCAAACGCTGGGTGCTGATCGCGCCTCCCGGCACTACTGGATGCCACCTGCTGCTGGCGAAAGCGGATGACGATGCGCAAAGAAGCCGGATAGGCAACCAGACAGGCGGACGCGTTTTCCTGTTCTTACACACGGATGACTTCTGGCGGGACTACCATGCCATGCAGCAAGCCGCCATCCACTTCGTCCGCCCGCCCAAAGAGGAACCTTACGGTACGGTCGCCGTATTTGAGGATCTGTACGGTAACCTCTGGGATTTGATAGGACCCGCACCCCAAAGCCTATGACCATCAGAAAAGCCCAACGAGAGGATGTACCTGCCATTGTCCGGATGCTGGCGGATGATGCGCTGGGGCAGCAGCGGGAGCGCTACGACACACCCCTGCCCGAAACCTACTACAGGGCCTTTGAGCAGATCGATCAGGACGCCCAGCAGGAACTAATTGTGCTGGAAGATGCGCAGCAGGAAGTCATAGGAACCCTGCAACTTACGTTTATCCCCTACCTGACCTATCAGGGGGGGCTGCGGGCGCAGATTGAGGCGGTGCGCATTCGGAAAGACCGCCGACAGGAAGGGCTGGGCGAACAACTGTTCCGCTGGGCCATTGAACGCGCCACCAACCGAAAAGCCCATATACTACAACTGACCACCGATAAGCAACGGCCCGAGGCCCGGAAGTTTTACGAGAAACTGGGGTTCAAGGCCACCCACGAAGGCATGAAGCTGCACCTCTAAGGAGTTTCATGGCTTGCGGCTGCCGCGCCCACTCCCCATTGGTAGGCTTTTAGGGGATATTTATGTACTTTCATAGGGATGCCCGGAGCTGACCTGCCGGACAAGTGCATGCCCTAAGCCCTAGACAACCTACCATAAACTACTCGCACCATGATGACCTTTGTATGCCGCACTGCTCTGTTCTGGCTCGGCCTGCTTGCGCTAGCCTCCTGTAAAACCAACCTGCTGGTAATTGAAGATGTATTGCCTACCGCGCAGTTCGAGGGGTTTGCGCCGGTGATCCACCAGTCGAGCTTTACTGATTTTGACCTGGAAATGACGCTGGCCTATCGCTTTCGCAATCCCTACCCCCAACCGCTGCCGATCCCTACCCACCGCATGGGTATCAGGCTGAATGAGGATGATCTGCCCAACTTCTGGGTGGAGGTGGATACCATCGTGCCGGCCAATAGCAGTATTCAGGTAATCTACCCTTTCCGCATTAACCGGGAAACGCTGGAGGCGGTGCTTGGCAGCCAGGGGCAGTTCACCTTTCATACATCGGTGGATATTGATGTATCCCGGTTTGCCGATCTGCTCCCCAACTACCAGCTCAATGTAACCGACCACTTCAGCATCGACTCATCGGCCTACGCTCCGTTGCTGAAAGAACTGGCCAGCCGCAAGATCGAGAAGCGCACGCTGACGCTGGAGAAATCTATTCCGGTGAAGATCCCCGCTCCCCCGGCCATCAGTAAATCCACGGACCCCATACAGGTTGAGTGGATTGGCAGCGGGTGGAATGCCATCAACCTCAATGCCCTGAAAGAGGCTCTCACCCCCTTCGGCGATCTGCTGGTGAACGGGGAGATCAATCAGCTCACCAATCCTTTTTTAGATGCCATGCTCACAACGGAAGTAACCGTACCCTCCCCCAGCCTGCGTTGCTGGTACTGCACCACCGAAGTGAATCTGGCGGAGCAGGCCCTGAGCATGGCCCGGCCTTTTGACCCGGGCATCAACACCAAATGGAACAACCTGAAAGATCTGCTGTATATTGAAGAGCCCTTTCCGGCCACGGACTATGTAGTAAAGAACTACCTGTCTAAAGTAAACTCCAATGCCCCGGCCCTGTGGCAGGCCTTTAGTACTGGCTGGAACACCTTTAAAAACACCGAGCTACCCCAGAGCCTGCCCAGCCTGGAAACCCGCGGTTTCCGCCTTTCCATCCCCTTTACCTTCCACAACAAAAATGACTTCCCGATTCATGTACCGCTGTTTCGCAGCAGTGCCTTTCTCTCCAGCGGCGAGCCCTTCTCCATCCAGCTCCGCACCGGGGATATGGACATGGTTTCGCTCGAAAGCCTCCCGCAGCAGCACACCGAGATTCCGGCCAACCAGCAGCAGACGCTCTACGTTACTTTTGCCCTGAACTGGAACGATTCGGCCAATGGCATGTATGATTTTATCAGCGGGCAGCCTATTCAGCCCAACTTACAGGGTGTGATGAGCTATGACTTTGGCTATGGTCCGCTTTTCCTGAAATACGACCTGGCAAACCTGAATTTGGAGCACGATACTGAAGGCAACTGACCCTCAGATATTTTTGTATGGGACTGCCATCATTGAACGTTCCCTGTGCAATCTTTGTAATGGTATAAATACAAACACCATCATTTTTTTGTATGAGACAGCCGGGCATTCCCAGCAATGAAGCCGCAAGATTAAGAGCTCTGAAGCGCTATAATATTCTGGATACCCTTCCGGAGAAGGACTTTGATGACATCACCCGGATTGCCTCGGAGATATGCCAGACCCCGATTGCCACCATCACGCTGATTGACGAGAACCGGCAGTGGTTTAAATCGAAGGTAGGGCTGGTAGACCAGGAGACCTCGCGAGATATTGCTTTCTGTGCCCACGCCATTCTGCAACCTGAGGAAATGCTAATCGTGCCTGACTCGAGGGAAGATGAGCGCTTTCGGGATAACCCCCTGGTGACCGGCGAGCCTTGGATTCAGTTCTATGCCGGAGTACCACTGGTGAACCCGGAAGGATACCCGCTGGGCACGCTGTGCATTATTGATAAAGAAACCCGTCAGCTCACGGCCCAGCAAATAACCTCCCTGAAGGCCCTGGCCAACCAGGTAGTAGCTCAGTTTGAGCTGCGCCTGAAAGTAGAAGAACTACACCAAAGCCAGACGGCCCTGAAGGAAGCTAACCAGGCCCTGGAAACCTTTGCCTACAACGCTTCTCACGATCTGAAGAACCCCCTCAACAACATTATTGCGCTTACGGACCTGCTGCGACGGCAATTACCGGATACCACCACTGATGATATTTTCAGGATGGTCCACCACCTCAGCTCTTCGGCCAATCGCCTGAAAGATATGGTAGACAGCTTGCTGGAGTTTTCCCGGGTGGCTGAAATTACCGCCCAGGAAAAAGAAACCGTAGATATTCACCAACTCATGGAAGACATCACTTCGCTGATGAATATTCCGGCGGGATTTAACTTCAATTACACTGAGGTGCCCCCATTGGTGATTACCTCCCGCACAGCCCTCCAGCACATTTTAGTCAACCTCTGCACCAATGCAGTGAAGTACAACGACAAAGGAGAGGGCAGCGTGCAACTGACTGGTACGGAGGAAGATACCCACTATACCTTCCGGCTGCAAGACAACGGCATGGGCATTCCGGAAGAGAGCTTTCCTACCATCTTCAGAATGTTTTCCACACTGGGGCAAAAAGACCGCTTCAATGAGCATGGCACCGGGCTGGGCTTATATATCGTGAAGAAGCTCGTGGAGAAACTGGGAGGCGAGATCCGAATACACTCTAAAATAGGGAAAGGCACCACCTTTGAATTTACGTTAGCGAAGGACTTAGCAGTTAGCAGTTAGCAGTTAGCAGTTAGCAGTTAGCAGTTAGCAGTTAGCAGTTAGCAGTTAGCAGTTAGCAGTTAGCAGTTAGCAGTTAGCAGTTAGCAGTTAGCAGAATTTAAATTTTTTAACTGTTCATTGCTCACTGTTCATTGTTCATTGTCATCATGCTACCACCACAATGCCCAGCACTTCCAGCAGTTGGGGATCGTCCTTGAGAGCCATCCGGGCAACTCGGGTAAACTCCCGCTGCCAGGCACGCAGTTTCTTAAGAGCCTCGTTGCGCTTCTGGGTGGCCGACTCAGCATTCCCTTTGCACTGAAGCCGCTGGGCCTGCAATGCCGACAGGGAGGTAATGATGGCCTGGGTTTGGGTAAGCTCATCCGGCTTGATACCGTACTTCTGCATCTCTTTACTTTTGCCGGTAATCACCGTGTAGAAATCTGTGGCCTGGTCCAGCAGATCAGCATTGCGGCGGGCTACGGCCCGATCTACCCGCAGGCGCATCAGGGTTTCCGGTTCGTTACGAAACGCCGTTTTCGCCACACTGCGGTGCTCGGAGTATTGCCGCTGCAAGGTGGCCCATTCGATTTTCCACTGCCGATTGCAGTCCAGCTTATGGTAGTAGGAGTCTTTTTGGGCTTGCTGGGCCAGTTGAACATCCTGTAGCAGGGTTTCTCCCTGGGCAATCTTCTGAGCAGCATAGCCCCAGTCGACCAGTTGCTGTTGGATAAGCGGGTGCTGCCGGGCATTCTGTACCATCACTCCGGCTCGTTCTAACTGATTGTTAATCGATTCGCTTTTCATGGGTAATGCGGTTTCGTGGAAAAGATCCTATTTCAATAATAGCGGATAAGCGCCCTCTTTGCTGTCCATATTTCGAGAATACCTTACGCGGGTAAGGTTTAGGGCAGTTACAATAGGTAAGTTTTAAGAAGTGCGCATCGATCCACAGCCTGATATGCCCTTACCGCGCCCTATGGCCCGATCAGGGGAAGCCCGCTGAGTAAAAAAACTACTTTTGCCCCGGCCAGCGGAGCGGCAACGGAGGGGTACTTTCGACTACGGCACTGCTGCGGAAGGCTTCCGCAGCAGTGCCACAAAAACGGCAGTGCTGCGGAACGCGGTTTCTTACATCCCGCGAGCGCGGCATTGTCAAAACTAGCGGATTTCTTACATCATTCGAGCCCGGCACGGTCAAAAATCCCGGTTTTGTTCTATTTTCCTTCGAAAGCAGTGCTGCGGAAGGCTTCCGCAGCACTGCCGCAAAAACGGCAGCGCTGCTGCACGCCTCCGCAACAGTGCCGCAGACGTATGCATGCCAATGATGCGCTCCAAATACAATGCCCGGTATTGTTCTCCGACAATGTGATGATACATTCCTACTGCCAGACAGCAATATTCCTTTATGGAAGACAAAACTACCCTTTCCCATCTCTGTGTCATATGGATGCGCTTATCGGCCCCCCTCCCATCACTCCGGTACATGCATATTGCCGACATAACCTCATTCGCTTCCTATTTGCAGACTTTAGCAAAACACTTCGTCATAAGATGCATCCCAGAATTTTAGTACTAGACATCACTGCTAGCGTTATACAGTTGCTATATACCATATGAATAAATTTGAAATGAGTAAAATGGTTATCTTTGAGTTATGGATAGCAAAGAAAGATATATCAATCCTTTTACTGACTTCGGATTCAAGAAATTATTTGGGACTGAGTTCAATAAGGAATTACTAATTGACTTCTTGAACCATGTCTTGGGAGATTGAGAACGAATTCAATCTCTGACTTATCTTAACACTGAGAATTTAGGTAGTACAGTATCTGACTGGAAAGCTATTTTTGATCTATATTGTGAAAATGAGCAGGGTGAAAAGTTTATCATAGAGTTACAGAATGTAAAACAACAGTATTTTAAAGATAGGAGTATTTTTTACTCAACATTTCCTATTCAAAGTCAGGCACCAAAAGGTAAAGAATGGGATTATTATCTCAAAGCTGTCTATACCATAGGCATTTTGAATTTCAGCTTTCCAGACTCAAGTGAGGATGAAAGATTTTTAAGAGAGATTCAGTTAACAGATACACAAACTCACGATGTCTTTTACGACAAGTTGACGTTTATTTACTTAGAGATGCCTAAATTCAGGAAAGAGGAAGAAGAGTTAATAAACCAATTTGATAAATGGATGTATGTGCTTAAAAACCTACACCAATTGCATGACCGCCCCCATAAGTTACAAGAAAAAGTGTTTGAGAAATTGTTTAATGAGGCAGAAATAGCCAAACTAAAACCAGAAGATATGAAAGCATATGAAGAGAGCCTGAAAGTTTACCGAGACAATTACAGTGTTATTGAGACTGCCAAAAGAGAAAGAGATATTGAGATTGCCAGAAAGTTGAAACAAAGAGGTGTTGACCTTGATATAATTGCTGAAACAACAAGTTTAACAAAGGAACAGATAGAAAAGCTATAAACACTACCCAGCAGCCTACCATGAAAGCAGCACAAGGTATAATCAGGCTCGAGGGCTCTTCAGATGTGGGGAATCTCGGTCAGGCACTGGGTGTAGAGCTGGGCAGCTTGTTTCAGATCCACCTGGGCCAGCTCGATCATGGTTTCCAAGCCTTCCAGTTTTGCATCGCAGGTGCGGGTTTTCTCTACCTTGGAGGTGATACTGTTGGACTTCAACATGCCATTGGACACCACCACTGCCACCGAAAGGATGGTGGCCAGCAAACAGAGCAGTTGCCATATCGGAATACCAAATGAAACTATATTCTTGGCCGCACTGATGAACCCCTCGCCACCAATGCCCGGCCCGGCCGTCAGGGCCGCTGCCAAAGCGCCGGAAATAATAGAGGCATTGATCAGCCTGAAGCTGCGAGGCTCGGCCCGGGCCAGGTATGCGGCCAGCTCCTGCCGTTTGTTGCGGATCTTTGTTAAGAGTACCTGCTCGTCGTTGGTGGTTTGTATCATGGGTCAATCCCTCGATAAACAAAGGAGGTTGTGTGTGAAGAAATATGGCATTACTCTCTACCATTTAGCCTATAATATGCCAGCCTGTCACCTACAGAGCGTACACAAAACTGGTTAAAAGCCGGCATAGGTTAAATGTACCAATTTTAGCAAGTACCGCAAACAGAATAATCTAATTTGATGACCCAGCTTACCCCAAAACAATGCGGGAAGCATGCCCAACTGGAATTAGCAGGAGATAAGGATACCAGCCAGGGGTACCGGAGGTACAAATGTGTGCATGATGCCAGTATTTGGATATCTTTATTTTTGGAACATCATCAAAAATCAGGTATTTTTCTTTACCTGTTCATTTTACAGGCTACCGAGACACTTGATTTTTACGCGGAGACGGTCCGCATACTTTGGCTGAAGCCCTAATCATTTCCGTGTAGGAAATGCAGAAGATGACCTTTGCTGCTGAACAGTCTTCCGCCAATGCGTATATTCGGAAATAGCGGTATGGATTGGCTTAAGCGGGCCCGCATTCAAGAAAAAGTTCTTGCGCTATAAGTAAGCACTATGACGAAAATAATGATAACGTCATTGCGACGAGGCACGAGGAAGCAATCTGCTGCTAATGAGCCGACGTGGCGCAGGGAGATCGCTTCGTCATTCTTCCTGGCTATAACGCTAAAAATATAAGCTGATTTTGTCATAGTGCTTACCCGACCAGAAATAGGTATAATCAATACGTCATCGCCATATGGCAAGAATAAGGGCTACATAACCAACATTAGGGCTAATTTGCGGGATATTATATAGGATTAACTTATCAGCACCAATGAAACAATTACTTTTTGCCTGGGCCCTGTTCGCTTCGGGAAGTGTCTATTGCCAGGAATTTAACCGACAGAAAATGGATAGCCTGTTCACTCTGATAGAAGACCATCAGCAAGGCATGGGTAGCATTTCCATTTTCAGCGATGGCCAGGAGGTCTATCAGCGAGCCTTCGGTTTTGCCAGTATCGAGGATAAGGTGAAAGCAACACCAGGCACCAAATACCGAATTGGCTCTATCTCCAAGACCTTCACCGCCGCGATCATCATGCAGCTCGTTGAAGAAGGTAAACTGGAATTGGACACCCGGCTTTCCACCTACTACCCGGATATCAAGTATGCGGATGAGATCACCATAGAACAACTGCTGAGACACCGAAGCGGTATCTTTAATTTTACCAGCGCCCCCGACTATCCGTCGTGGATGGAGCAGTCCATTACCCAGGAGGAGCTGGTCCGAAAAATTGAACAGTATGGCAGTGTTTTTGAGCCGGATGCCAAATACGAGTACTCCAATGCCAACTACGTGCTGCTCTCCTACATTGTGGAGCGCATTGATCAAAAGAGCTTCCGTGAGGTCTTGCAGGAAAGGGTTTGTAAGCCCTGCGCCCTGCGTAATACCTACTATGGTTCAGCCATCTCGGTTGAGGACCATGAGGCAAATTCTTACACCAATTTTGGTGACTGGAAACTGGCCACCGAAACGCATATGTCTGTGCCGGCCGGGGCGGGTGCCATTGTGGCTAACCCCACCGATTTAAACAAATTTCTGCACTGCCTCTTTTCGGCCACGGCGGTTACCGAGGCTTCGCTGAAACAAATGACCGACCTACAGGATGGTTACGGACTGGGTATGTTACAAGCCCCCTTCTACGACAAAAAAGCGTTTGGCCATACCGGGGGCATCGATGGCTTTCAATCCAATGCCTTCTATTTTCCGACTGAGAAAGTATCGGTGGCGTATACCTCCAATGGGGTTGTTATGCCCATGAATGACATACTCATCGGGGCATTAAGCATCTATTTTGGCAAAGACTATGACCTAGCGGACATCACTCCGGCTTTAAAACTAAAACCCGAAGACCTGGATCAATTTCTGGGAGTATATTCCAGTCCTACCTTCCCGGTGAAGCTCACCATTACCAAAAACGGCAATGTGCTGATCGGCCAGGGAAGCGGACAACCGGAGTTTCGGCTCGAGGCCGTAACCCCTACCACCTTCCGGTTTGATCCGGCCCAACTGGAAATAGAATTTTTCCCGAACGAAGCCCGGTTGATCTTACAACAAGGAGGCGGAACCTTTGAATTGAATAAAGAGTAATCCGTAACTGAAAAAGGAGTCGCTCTTAATAACATCGCCTGCTTCATGGGCCATGAGTTTCAGCAGGGGAAGGATACTTTAGTATATTGCACCTCAATGTTTCTGTTGTCCCATTATTGGCTACGATGAAGCAAATGAGCAAAGCACACATGTCAAAAGCATCGATCGAGATTGATGCCCCGGTATCAAAAGTCTGGGAAGCCCTGGTCGTACCTGAGATAGCCAAAGAGTATTTCTTCGGAGCAGACATTATTTCCGATTGGCAGGAAGGGAGTCCCATCACCTTTAAAGGGTCGTTTAACGGTAATCAGTATGAGGAGAAAGGCATCCTCCTCTCTGTAAAACCTAACACCCAACTGCAATACACGCACTGGAGTAATCTGGAGAACCTTCCTGATAAGCCTGAGCATTACCGAACCTGGAGTTTTAACCTGAAAGCACAGGAAAACCACACGCAACTCTCCGTTACAGAGGACAATATCCCCACTGAAAAACAACAAGCGCGCTCGGATGAATTCTGGCAGGGCGTTCTTCTGAGCATCAAACAACTGTTGGAGAGGTAACCAAAGCGGTCAGATACCGGCTATATTATGCTCGTCCGGTTGAATATTTATCAAATCATCAGCCCCTGATAAAACAGTTTGTAATTACAGTCTCTATATTTGATTTATGTTTAAATATATGTTAATTATACTGCTGGAGATAATAGATTCTTATTCACAATAATGCAAAATGACGCACATATCGTCGAGCGGTTGAAACAAGGTGATGAGCAGGCTTTTCGCATTGTTTTTGATACCTACTACCCCAGGCTGCTCAACTTCTCCATGAAATTTGTGCACGCTGATGAAAATGCTAAAGAAATTGTACAGGATGTATTTCTTAAAATATGGCATAATCGCCGCAAACTGAATCCCCAGTTATCATTCCAGGCTTACTTGTTTAAAATTGCCCGGCATGAAAACTTCAAGTACCTGAAAAAAGTGGCCCGGGATGTTACCTTAAAAGAAGAATTGGTCCGCCGCTGCCTATCTACGGCCTCTTCCGGGGAAGACGATCTACTCTTCGCTGAATACCAGGCAATGGCAAAAAAGGCTATCGCATTACTACCGCCCAAACGGCGACTGGTATTTGAGATGGCCCAGCAAGACCTCACACACGACGAAATTGCGAAAGAATTGGGCATCTCAGTCCATACCGTGCGCGCTCAACTCGCCAATGCAACCCAATCGGTAAAAGATACCTTTCTGCGCTTTACAGGAGTAACCCTGAGTATTCTTCTTTTACTCTTTTATTTTCTTTTCTAAACTCTCCTCACCCTGCTCATCGCTCAGCTTTTCTGAGTATCGACAATGCAATATTTGTAGCGAATCATTACTAAACACGCAACTAGCGAGCGCACTTTTTACACGTATGAGAAATATTCTCGCTTGAGTAGTGAGTTTAAGGCTTCGCTGGCTATGTATAGTAGAAGCCAAAAACTACCCTACGTGAAAAGAAAGCAGCTACTTCTCAAAAAATACTTTCACAAACAATGTAGTTCGGATGAGCTGGAGGAGCTTTTCGGATATCTACAGCACGATTCGGAAGAACAATACCAGGATGTAATTCAGGAGCTATGGAATACCCTGCATCCGACCTCTCCTCCATCACAGGCCGAATCAGAGCAATTATATGCCCAGATGCAGAAAAAGATGGATATACGCCCCTCCCGGTTCAGGCCATCTGCCAGGGTATGGCGCGTAGCGGCCACCTTCACCGGAATACTTGTGATCGCCTCTTTCCTGGTGTTTTACTTCCTCAAGCCCACCGGGATGACCACCCACACGACAGATTATGGAAAAATGACCACTATTGAATTGCCCGACTCTTCTACGGTGGTGATGAACGGCAATTCATCTATCCGGTATCAGGATATCTGGGAAGAGGGTGCCCTACGGGAGGTGTGGCTGGAAGGAGAAGCGTACTTTATCGTGCGCCACCTGGAAAACAACACCCAGTTTAAAGTCTATACTGATAACCTTAGCATTGAAGTGCTGGGTACCGAATTTAACGTGACCAACCGGCGGGGAAATA
Source organism: Cyclobacteriaceae bacterium (assembly GCA_040222715.1). Classification (GTDB taxonomy): domain Bacteria; phylum Bacteroidota; class Bacteroidia; order Cytophagales; family Cyclobacteriaceae; genus Tunicatimonas. The sequence continues at coordinate 34,800 of JAVKCN010000037.1, forward strand.
CCCAGGTAACACTTAATACCGGAAGCATCCGCTTAGATGCTCCCACCAAAGTGCCCGGAAAGCTGGTAAACATTATTATGAAACCCGGCGAGCAGGCCCTGTTAACCCGGGATCAGGAGTTTGAATTGAAAGTCGTAAACCCTGAGCTATATACTTCCTGGAAAGATCATGAGCTCATTTTTGAAAAGACTCCCCTGTGGCAGGTAGGTCAGATTATTGAAGACACCTACGGGGTGAATGTACAATTCAAGGATAGTAGCTTGCAAGCAGTAGAAATTACCGGATCATTGCCAAATAACGACTTGCACGTGCTTACCGGCATGCTCAGTGAGATTCTCCATGTACAGATCACCAGAAAAGAAGATGCAATCTATATAGACAAAAAATAACCTGCCGGAACCGACAGGTTAAAGACAAATATATAACAACCTAATTCACACAACTATGCAAAAAAAGCTACTTTATTTCCAAAGAAGGCAGTTTAAGCTGCTGGTAGCAGTGCTGCTATTGGTGCTACCCGGAGGGGGCGGTATATCGGCACTGGGGCAATCGTTAACGGCAAGCCTGTTTCATGACAGACCGGCCCAGAAGGATCCCGACCAGGATCTCCAGAGACAATCGCTGACCAATATTATTACCACACTTGAGACATTGCACAGCATTAAGATTACCTATCAGAGTGATCTTGTGGTCGACAAATTTATTGATGAAAACGGCTACAGGAAGATTTTAAAAACTCCCAAAAGCGGACTGGAAGATGTTTTGCAATCTTACGTTTCACCATTAGGGCTTGGTTTTAGACAATACAAAGATAATTACTACATCATCAAGCGGCAGGCAGATTTTCCTAAAATACCCAAAAAGCTCTTGCATGATACCCAATCACCTAAACCTCCAACCATTCAGAGAATACAATTGAATTCGGTGTTATCTGATATCATACAGCGCATTGAAAAAACCATTTCCGGTCGGGTAATGGATGAAAATAATGAGCCTTTACCCGGAGTAAATATTCTGGTAAAAAACACTACCACGGGTACAGTTACCGATATTGATGGGGCTTACCGCCTGAATACCCCTGATGATGCCACCACCCTGGTATTTTCCTCCGTGGGCTACCTTACCGAAGAAGTTGATATAGCGGGACGGACAACCATTAACATGCAGATGTCAGCCGATGTGCAGGCACTGTCTGAGGTTGTTGTGGTAGGATACGGGGTGCAGAAACGCTCGGATCTGACAGGTGCCGTATCTTCCGTGAAAGCTGAAGATGTAAAAAGTTTGCCGGTACGGAGCGTCTCCGAAGCCTTACAGGGTCGAGCCGCTGGTGTGCAGGTGACCCGAACGGACGGTTCTCCCGGAGGAGGGTCAAATATCGTTATCCGAGGGGTGGGCTCTATCGGTGGCATGTCTCCGCTTTACATTGTAGATGGAGTGCGAATGGGTACCGGGAATAACTTTAACCTACAGGATGTAGAATCTATTGAGGTATTAAAAGATGCCAGTGCCGCTGCAATTTACGGAGCGCAGGCGGCCGGGGGCGTCATATTGGTTACGACCAAGCGTGGGGCTGATCAGGGTAAAATAGCCGTGGATTTTAATGCATATTCTGGTGTGCGGCAACCCAGAAACCTACATTCATTACTCAATTCATCTGACTATATTGTTGCCAAAGAAGCATTTGGTGTAAACACCAGTGGCTGGGATGATCCTTCGCAATTGCCCAATACTGACTGGGTTGATGAGCTATATACCAATGGCAAAGAACAAAGTTATTCCATCTCGCTTTCCGGCTCATCTGACAAAGCAAACTATTATCTGTCGGCCAATTATCAGCGGGAAGACGGGACCATCATTGACAATCGGTTTGAACGATATGGTATTCGTTCCAATACCGATTATAGTATTAACAAACGGTTAAAAGTCGGGGAGACCCTTTATGCGTGGAAAACATCTACCAACCCGGTGCAAACGGCTACTTTCCCTTTTCGTTCAGCACCCGTGGTTGCCGTTCGAGATGAAACAAACCCGTATGGCGGCTGGGCAGAGACAGGCTCATTTTTTACCGGCTCAAACCTGGTAGGGAATGAATATATCCACCATAGAAAGAACGATGAATATGCACTTGAAGGCAATGTTTACCTGGATTGGGAAATTATGGACGGCCTCAATTTCCGGTCTACTTTCGGCGCTTCCATCTACGCCAGGCGAAATTATACTTTTAGGGAAGCCCATGACTTTGGTGTTATTGTGAATCCCATTGCCTATTTAAGCCGGACAGAAGAGATTCAAAACAACCTTACCAGTAACTTTGTGCTAACGTATAACAAGAGCATTGGCCAGCACGATTTTAAAGTAATGGCCGGCTATGAGTCTTATCAGCAAGACCTTAGCAGCCTCACTGGCGAAGCTCAGGGTTTCCAGATTATTACGTATAACCTTGGGTTAAGTACTGACCCTAGTTCTAATAGAACCAGTGGGGGTGAGTTCCCTCAAACCCGCCTGTTATCCCAGTTTGGTCGGGTAAATTACAGTTTTGCCGATAAATATTTGCTGACGGCAAATATCCGCCGCGACGGTTCTGACCGCTTTGGCCCTACCAATAAATGGGGTATTTTCCCTTCTTTCTCAGCCGGTTGGCGGCTCACGGAAGAAGCATTCTTGCAGGAGGTCTCTTACCTTTCTAATTTAAAACTACGAGTCAGCTATGGCATACTCGGAAGTACCAGTAGCATTCCTCAATTTACCTACCAGGCCTCCTACGGTGGGTCGGGAGGCTCCAACATTCATGGCTTGCCAGATGGTAGCCGGGCGAAAGGGTATGCGCTTACCGCTCAGTTAGCAAATGAGGACATTAAGTGGGAAGAGGTTGAACAAACGGATATCGGGGTAGACATCGGTCTGTTCGGCGACCGCTTAAATATTACCGCCGATTGGTACAGCCGCCAAACCCGGGATATGATTTACCAAGTGCCTGTGCCGCAAACAGCGGGCTTTGCTGGCTCTAGTGTTTACACGAACATTGGCCAAATGAGTAATAAGGGTTTTGAACTGGCCGTGGATTACCGGGGAAGAAAAGGTGATTTTTCTTACAGTATTGGGGCCAATGCCGCTTTTAATAAAAACCTGGTTAAAGCCCTTGATGGCACCAATAACAATCCGATTAACGATGGAGCGGCCGGAGATTATTTAGAGAGCACGGTCGCCCGTACCGAGGCAGGGCAAGCCATGAGCCAGTTTTACGGATATATCGTAGATGGCATATTTCAAACGGATGCCGAGGTGGCAGCATTAAACCAGCAGGCCCAGGAAATGTCAGGTTCTACTGATGAGTTTTATCAGGATCAGGCTTCCGGAGCAGGCGATCTGAGGTTCAGGGATATCAATGGCGATGGTAAGATTACGATTGATGATAAAACGTTTATTGGCAACCCCTGGCCAAAAATGACCTATGGCATTAACCTGAATCTTGGCTGGAAAGGGTTTGATCTTTCCGCTTTGTTTCAGGGCGTGCAGGGAGTGGATACGTACAATGGCAATAAATATTATACGCAATACTTTGTTGGGGATTATAATACAACCGGCGACATTTTTAATACCTCATTTTTCAATGGAGGGGGTATCACGGATCTGCCTCGGGTGGGATTTACGGATGACTCCGGCAACTACGTGCGAGACCCTAATGCCAACTATACCCGTATCTCGAGCTATTATGTTGAAGATGGCTCTTACCTGAAACTTCGCAACCTGCAAATTGGGTATTCCCTTCCCAATAGCCTGATCAGCCCCATCGGGATTTCCAATCTTCGGGTTTATCTGCAAGGGCAAAATCTGGTAACGCTGACTTCTTACTCAGGTATGGACCCGGAGGTACTAGGGCGTAATGGCACTACCGGACGAGGGTTGGATACAATCTACTCTTATCCCCGCACTCGACTATTCTCCGTGGGGCTTGATGTGAGCTTCTAACCTTTTCAATCAATGAAAAAACTACTAATTGCAAAAGCCATGTTTCATTTACTAAAGAGATTTTTAAAAATATCGCTCTTTACGGTTATCATAGGGTTATCTGCCTGTAAAGAAGAATTTATTGATGTAACCAACCCAGACGCGCTCTCTACAGCCAACTACCCGGGTTCGGTAAGTGACCTGGAGCAGCTATTGACGGGCGTATATGGCACCCAGCATGCACCAGGGCTGTATGGCCATAATATGTTTGGCAAGATTCTGTATATGTGGGGCCACACCGCTGATTTAAGCTGGCAGGGAACGCCTACCTGGATTGCCCTTGCCCAAAACAATTCTCAGCCTAACGATGGGTTTCTGAACTCAACCTGGCAGGATTCCTGGAAAGGAGTTCAGCGAGCCAATACACTATTGGAAAATATCCAGACCTATCGGGAAGAAAGTGCGAAAGAATCAGAAAAAATGGCAGTGGATTATATTGAGGGACAAGCGCTTTTTCTCAGAGCCTGGTTTTATCAGTACCTGGTTAATATCTGGGGAGAATCATTTATCATTGATGGGCAGGGAGGCGATACCAAGGGAGTGCCATTGATTACGGAAGTATCCTCTAACCTTACCGAAACCCAGATTCCCCGATCTACCGTCCGTCAGGTATGGGACTTGATTATTAGCGATTTAAAAACTGCCGAAACCCTGTTAGCTGGCACAAACTGGACTGACAATGAACGATATAAAGTGAGTTCCTGGGCAGTGAAGGGTTTTTTAGGCAAAGCCTACGTGTATACCCAGGATTGGAACAATGCACAAACTTATCTGAACGATGTTATCAATAACAGTGGAAAATCGCTGGTTCCCTTCGAAACCTATAAGGATATGTTCAACGGGAATAGTGAGTTCAATTCAGAATCACTGTTTGAGATCAATATGAATATAGATATGACTACCCGGGGTAATTCAGAACAATCCATGGGATCGAGTATCGGTATGGTGCTGGCACCCAGTTATGTGGGCGACAATGGTACCGCCTCGGCTTCTGCCTGGTCGAACGTATTTCCTCATGCAAAAAATATCGCTCGTTTTGGTTTTGACGAAGGGCACTACTTTCCTGCGGGCACTTCGCAGGTATCACCAGATAATGTTGATCCGGCTTATGTGGCTGGTTCTTTACAGGCCAGACAGGAAAAAACAGTAGATCCCCGACTCTGGGTTTCCTGCTTACAGCCTTATGTTGATTCTATGATTGTGAGCGGTGAAGAACGCGCCATTTCTCATTACCTCGATATTCATGAACTGGACATGGAGGCCTGGAGTTTTCGGAAATATATAAATCTGCAAGGCACCGAAACCGAAATAAATATGGCCAATGGCTCTAATTTTTACTGGCTGCGCATGGCTGACATATACCTGCTATATGCTGAAACCATGATGCAAAATGGTGATAACAGCATGGCATTGGAGTACATCAACAAGGTAAAACGAAGGGCGTATGGCTATCCGGTAGATGCGGTTTCACCCGTAGATTATCAAAGCCTTACCGCCCAGACGATGGCAAGTGATGCGGTGTTACAGAATGACCCGTTGAAATATGAACGCTGGGCCGAATTGTTTGGAGAAGGACACTGGTGGTTTGATGTACGCCGCTGGCAAATTGGTGATCAGGAGGCAAATTACTACGAACGCGTGCGCGGCGGTACTATTCAGTGGGAAAATACTGACTACGCCCAGCCAGTGCCCATACTGGAGCTTAATTCAAATACCAGTATGGAACAAAACCCCGGATACTAGCGCTCATTGCATCGAATAGCAGAAAAGTCTTACCTTTCGTAATGTAGACTTTTCTGCTTACACTATTCAACAACCGATGTCCGTCTATAAAGATGCCTCTACCAAAAAGCCCCTGGGCAAACGGCAATTACTGGTATTTAAAGTAGTTGCCATACTATTGCCTTTGCTCGGGCTGGTTTTGGCAGAAGTAGCGCTAAGGCTTACCGGATACGGATATGATTTACGACTTTTTGTAGAAGATCCGAGGCATGACGGTTTCTTCGTCATGAACGAGCATGCTTCCAAAAAATATTTTACGGAAGAAGAAAATGCCACCATTGGAAATTTTGAACGCTTTGAGCAAATAAAGGCCCCAAATACCTTTAGAATATTTGTGCTGGGCGAGTCCACCACCATTGGATATCCATATATGCACAATGGCTCCTTTCATCGCTGGCTTCAATACCGGCTGATGCACACCTTCCCCGACAAGGACTTTGAAGTAGTAAACCTTTCTTTAACCGCGGTAAACTCCTATACCGTGCAGGACTTCGCCCGACAAATTGTGCCTTACGCACCTGATGCCGTACTAATGTATGTCGGACATAATGAATATTACGGTGCCCTGGGAGTAGGGTCTACCAGTTATCTGGGCAGCACCCCCTCCCTGATACGAGCCGCTATTGCGCTAAAAGACTTCCGGTTATTTCAGTTATTGAGCAACCTCATGGCTCAGATGAAGAAGGTGATTTTCAACAATACCGATCAGACAGATTTGCGGGAAAATCTGATGAAAAGAATGGCGTCTAAGCAACAAATCCCTTATGCTTCCGAGCCTTTCAATAATGGTATTCATCAGTTTAAAAGCAACCTTTATGTGGCTTTAAATGCTTTAGAACAAGCACAAATCCCTGTATTCATTAGCAACCTGGTGAGTAATGAAAAAGACCTGAAGCCCTTTATCAGTGATACAACGGCTACGCAGAACTCAGCCAATGCTCATTTCAATATGGCTCAGAAGGCGTATAAACAGAAAGACTTTGCGCAAGCCAGGCAACATTACCAAGAGGCAAAAGAGCTGGATATGCTGCGTTTTCGAGCCCCGGAAGCAATTACAAACATTATTCATAAGGCCGCCGATGCTTTCCCGAATACCACCCTAGTGGATTCAAGGGCTTTGTTCGAGGGCCATTCTCCCCATGGCATTCTTGGTCATGAGACATTGCTGGAACACGTACATCCCAACTTGTTGGGGTACGCTTTGCTTTCCGAAGCATTTTATCAGTCACTCAAAGAACAGCCAATATTAAAAGGTCAGGTGGCTCATGAAATCACTTTTGACGCATTATACCGCCAAATGCCCATCACACTGGTTGACTCTCTGAAAGGGGCCTACGAAATTATGATGCTTAAGGAAGGCTGGCCGTTTTATGAACCTATCGCAGAGGAAGTAACGGTACATGAATCCTTCGAATCGGAATTGGCCGGGGGATTGTCTGTGAAACAGATTTCCTGGAGCGATGCCATGAAGCAGTTGTATAACCATTACATAGAGGAGAAAAATCCTGAGGCGGCGTTAAAAGTAGCAGAAGCCTTATTGCTGGAAAACCCTTACGACCCTACCTTCTACCGGCAGGCCGGAAAATTAAGCATGGGCCTGGAGGAGCTCTCCCGGGCAGTTTTTTACCTGAAAAAATCTTTCGACCTGCACCCTGATTTTGAAACGGCAAGAAACCTGTTCATCACCTTATTAAAATCAGATCAGCCTAAAGAAGCCTTGCAGTATTTGAATTTTGCAGTGGCTAATAATCCGGCTGATGTAAGCCTGACGCAGCTACAGAATTTTGTGCGTCAGATCATCGCATTAAAGGATTTGCACGAAAAAAACTCCACCGATGCCACAATTGCCAATCAGATTGCCGCGGCTTATTTGAAGTTTGCTAATACATCAGCGGCAGCCATCTACATTGAAAAATCACTGGAACTAGCTCATAATAATCCAACCGCGCTGGCCTTGCAGGCCCAGGTAGAGGATATAAAAAACTGATGCCATGGCCCGGATAAAATTTCTACAGCATGCTATCATCTCCCGCTTGCCAGATTTCAGGGTTACTCCCCAACAAGAAAAGGACACCGGGTTAATTGTGATCCTGATTTGTCTGCTTGTCTCCTTCTTTTACCCCCCTGAGTTATGGATGAAAACAGCCCTTGCGGCCACGCTTATGGCAATAATATGGCCCAGGATATATTTTCCCCTGGCAGTGGTCTGGTTTTCGCTGGCGAAAATATTGGGCTTCGTATCCACTTATGTGATACTCACCCTGCTTTTTACTTTCCTGGTAATACCGGTTGGTATCGTGAGGCGAATGGGTAAGAAAGATAGTTTAAAACTGAAAGACTTTAAAAAAAGTAGCACCTCCTGTTTTATCCACCGCGATCATATTTTTGAACCTTCAGATTTACAGCACCTCTTTTAAATGACTTTGCTTATGGAAATAATACGAGAGTTCTGGCTGTTTTTAAGAACCCGCAAAAAGTACTGGCTGGTACCACTTATCTTTTTTTTACTCCTTTTGGGTGCACTCTCTTTATTTACCACTGGCTCGCCACTGGCTCCCTTCATTTACTCCTTATTCTAGGTAGAAATGAGGAAAGTCATTCTGGGAGTTTCTGCGTTTTATCACGATAGTGCGGCGGTGCTCATCATCGACGGAGAAATTATGGCTGCCGGACAGGAAGAGCGATTTACCCGGGTAAAGCATGACGAAAACTTCCCTATGCATGCCATCCGGTATGTGTTAGCAGATGCAGGAGTGGGTATGGAAGATGTCACCACCGTAGTGTTTTACGACAAGCCCTGGCTAAAATTTGAGCGACTACTGGAAACCTACCACGCATTTGCCCCTTCAGGTCTGCCAAGCTTTCTTACGGCCATGCCGATATGGATGAAAGAAAAACTGTTTATGAAACAACGGCTCAGGAAGCAGCTTTCAGAAATAGGTAAGGTGAATTGTCCGGTTTTGTTTTCCGAGCATCATCTGTCCCATGCGGCAAGCGCTTTTTATCCTTCTCCTTTTCAGCAGGCGGCCATTCTCACCATTGATGGAGTAGGTGAATGGGCAACTACAACCATTGGTTTTGGCACGCACAACCAGATAAAAATCATTAAGGAATTACATTTCCCGCATTCAATCGGCCTTTTATATTCTGCTTTCACCTCCTACATCGGATTTAAAGTTAATGGTGGCGAGTATAAGCTGATGGGACTGGCGGCATATGGCAACCCGGATTCTGAACAGACCCGGACATTTATAGACCAAATCCTTTCAGCACTGGTGGATCTCCGGGAAGACGGTTCTCTACGGCTGAATATGGCCTATTTTACTTACGCTACCAGTCTCAGAATGGTACACGCAAAAAAATGGAACACGCTTTTTGGAATACCTCCCAGAGCACCTGAAGCCCCAATTTCACAGGCCTATATGGACCTCAGTCTGGCCATACAAACGGTGACTGAGGACATAGTAAAAAAACTGGCTAAAACGGCGCGGGAGCTTACCCAAAGTGAAAATTTAGTGATGGCGGGAGGAGTCGCACTCAATTGTGTGGCCAATGGTAAATTGATGAAAACAAACCTGTTTAAGAATATCTGGATTCAACCTGCCGCCGGAGATGCCGGTGGTGCCCTGGGAGCGGCCTACACCGGTTGGCACATTCATGAAAATAAAGCAAGGTTGGTTGCTGATGAGGATACTATGAAAGGCGCTTTACTGGGACCAGAATTTTCTGATAAGGAAATTAAAGCTGTTTTGAGGAAATACGAGACCTCCTATACCTATTATTCGGATTTTGAAGACTTGGCTAAAAGTACTGCAGGAAAAATAGCAAAGGGCAAAGTAGTAGGATGGTTTCAGGGACGCATGGAGTTTGGACCACGGGCGCTGGGCAACCGCAGTATTCTGGGTGACCCCCGGAATCCGGATATGCAAAAACAGATCAATGTGAAAATTAAATTCCGGGAAGAATTTCGGCCATTTGCACCCAGTGTGCTGGAAGAAGAGATGCAACAATACTTTGCTTGTGAATCTCCATCTCCCTATATGCTGATCACCGCCCCTATTCATGAAAGCAGACGAAGTCCGGAACCAGCGGGCTACCAGGAATATAACCTCAGGGACCGGCTTTATCATTGTCGCTCTGATATTCCAGCCATTACCCATGTAAATTATTCTGCCCGAATACAATCCGTTAACAGACGTACAAATATTAGATTCCACACGCTGATTAAGGAATTCCAAAAAATCACCGATTATGGACTGCTGGTCAATACTTCTTTTAATCTGAAAGACCAACCCATTGTATGCACTCCTGAACAAGCTTATCAATGTTTTATAAACACGGAAATGGATTGCCTGGTATTAGGAAACTTTGTTATCGAAAAGTAAAAAGCACCCATACCACAAGAAGCTATTGCTTTACTTCATACGCTGATTTTTTAATAGCTGGTTTAGCCTCAAATGAGCGCTTTGTTCTTTGAGTAAGCACCGAGATTTAAATCCGAATTTGAAAAAGTTATCGTTAACGCAACGGTAGTTATCGATAACACGCATTCCGAAAATTTTGGTGTATTTTTGTATTGAAACAATGCCTTCAATAAATGATACGCCTTAAAGATATCGCAGAAATGGCTCAGGTTTCCATTGGCACGGTAGACCGAGTCATCCATAACCGGGGACGCGTGTCCAGCGCCTCGAAGAAAAAAGTGATGAAAATACTGGAGGCGAATAATTACAGACCCAATATTATTGCCAAGACCCTGAGTGCAGGCAAAACCATTAAAATCTCCGCCCTTTTACCCGATCCGTCTTTGAGTGCTTACTGGATAAAACCCGTTCAGGGCATCAACAGGGCAGCCAGTCAACTAAGTCAGTTTGGTGCTGAAGTACATACGTTTTTTTTTGATCCTTATCACGCCAGTTCTTTTCAACTGCAGGCCGAGAGGGTGGTCGAGTCTGATCCGGATGGTATTCTGCTGGCTCCAATCCTGCATCAGGAAGCACTGGATTTTTCTAAAATCTGCCGCGACCATAAGATCCCACTGATTTGCTTTAACACTTATATTAATCTGTTAAACCCGCTTTCCTTTATCGGACAGGACCTGCATGCCAGTGGGCGCTTAGCGGCTGAAATGATGGCGATGTGCCAGAGTCCCGGCACTATTCTCATCATTCATATTGGAGAAAAAGCCGGGAACTCGCTTCACATCCACAAAAAAGAAGAAGGTTTTCGAGAATTGATAAAGCAGCAAGATGGAGCACCCGTGAATGTCGTCACAATACAGCTATCCAGCCCGGCAACCCAGAACTTTGAAGAGAAGCTGGATCAAACATTTAAAAAGCACCAGGATGCCCAGGGCATCTTCGTGACTACTTCTAAAGCAAACCACATCGCTCATTATCTGGAAAAAACCGGAAAAACCAACCTCCGCCTGATTGGGTACGACCTGACGGAAGAGAATATTCCTTATCTGCAAAGAGGCACTATTGATATGCTCATTCATCAGAATGCGGAGAAACAAAGTTTCCTGGGTATCACCTACCTGGTCGACCATCTGGTATTCAGAAAAGCGATTCCGCCGATGAAACACCTCCCCTTAAGCATTATTACCAAAGAAAACCTGAGCTCCTATCTGCAATCAGATTTAGATTAGTCGAGAGTGCTTGTTACAAATGGGGTTTCACCGGCTTGTGATGTGATTAGATGGGCAAAAATCTTTTTTCATGCGCTTCATAGCGTAGTGATGAAGGGGTTATGATGCTGGCCGGATCAACCCCCAGGAGTTGCAGCGGGTTATAAAAGCCGAGTTGTAGCAATTCTTCCAAGGTCAGGAGCTGTAATGAGGCTAAAAAATTCATGCAATCCAGCATGGTAGAAGCCGAACCCACAAAATATCCAGTGTCAGGATTGTAGACGATGCCGGAGGCATCTAGCACTACATCATTCCCAAGCGTGTTGTACCGGCCCGGCGGAAGATCCGCAATGGGCGCCGCATCGCTAACCACAATGACTTTATCAATCCCTTTTGCCCGAATCATGGTTTTGAGAATACCGGCGGGCACATGATGACCATCCGCAATGACCATCGCCACCAGATCATCATTGGCAATACCTGCCCAGAGAGGATTTTCATGGCGGGGAAGATCTTTCGGTAAGCCATTGCCCAGATGGGTCAGTGCACGAGCGCCTGATGTTACCAGCCTCTGCAGATCAGCCTCGGAGGCCATCTGGTGGCCCAACGAAACTGTCATCCCCAGATCTACCCCGTAACGACATAATTCATCAGCCCCTTCAAGTTCGGCCGCCATCGTAAGTAGTTTGATATTTCCATCAGCCCACTTCTGTAGCTTTCCCAAAAACGCTCGATCCGGTTTCCGAACCCATGCCGTATTATGTGCACCTCGGGCGCCATCTACCAAAGAAATGAAGGGGCCTTCCACATGAATCCCCAGGATATGATTTTTAAGGTCATCACGCCGCATTGCTTTTGCTATGAGCATAAGATTCTTTTTATAAATATCCTGCGAAGCCGTAATGATCGTTGGCAAGAAAGCTACCGTGCCTCGTTGTATTAATTCTTTACAGGCAAAAACAAAGCGTTCTTCGGTTAGCGCTAAATCTGAAAAACTTATGCCTTTATAACCATTCACCTGAAGGTCAACAAATCCGGATATAGTAGGCCCGGTTTTTTTTCCATTTACTACGCCCTGCGGGTTGTTTATCATATATTTCCCATGCGTCAGCTTCCGTTAAGTGGTCGCTCGCTTATGTATTAGTAGCTATTTTGAAAGTAACGAAGCCGCTTCCGCATCAAGATACAAACTACAGGAAGGATGCTTCTGCAGGATGGATGCCGGATGGAGGTTGGACACCTCACCTTCCAGACAATTTTTTACTGCCGCAGCTTTTCTTCGGTCGGGCACAGAACAAATGATATTTTTTGTTTTCATGATTTGCCGAACAGACATACTGATCGCTTGTTCAGGCACCTCTTCTAACGTATTGAACCAACCTTCTCCCATTTGCTGCCTCCGGCACGCCTCATCGAGAGCCACAACAAGATAAGGTTCTTCAGTATCAAAATCAGCCGGAGGATCGTTGAATGCAAGATGCCCATTTTCCCCAATACCCACAAATGCCACATCAATCGGGTGCTTTGAGATAAGCTGCCCCAGTCGCTTACACTCTTGATTCAGATCGGCTTGATCTCCCTCTATGAAATATACTGATTTTAAGGCGGGTACCTTATCAACAAAGCGCTCTTTTAGATATTTTCTGAAGCTTGCCGGATGCGTATCTGGCAGTCCCACATATTCATCGAGGTGAAACATATTGACTTTCGACCAGTCAATATCATCATGCTTCAACAGGTTATCCAGGACCTCAAACTGGCTGGCCCCCGTCGCTAAAATAATATTGGCTACTCCATTTTCCCGAATTGCTGCTTTAATTTTTTGAGCGGCATCCGAGGCGGCCTGCTCTCCCATCTCATTTTTAGTATGTAAAATTGCTATGTTCATCGTAATTAGGTTTATGTAATGATAAAAAATACTGCAATAAGCAGAACGACCGCCCCCCATGAGCATAAGAATCCTATGATGGATATTTTATCCGGCATGAGAATTTCCAGGTTTTTACTACGAGGAAACATCTTGTCTTTTGGCGGTACTACTATATTTTCCGGAAGCGTACAGGGTTTTTCCGGGTTATCTTCTTCTACATTTACGGGGGTGCGTACCAGTTCATAAAATTTATCTAACTGCTGATCCCCCAATGGTTGTGTTAACAGGCTTACCAGGATACCCATGATGCCCCCTGCTGACAGATAAAATACCATTTGCCACGGCAGATACATACTCACTCCACCGCTTCCATCCGCAACCAACAAGCTGTCGGCCAATGGCAGACTCGCCAATGTCGATAGAAAAAAGGATTGCTCAGTCAGCCACCAGACAAAAAAACCGGCAAGGGTAGCCGCCCAGGCCCCTTTCACGGTGGTTCTGCGCCAGAACAGTCCCAGCCAGAAGGCAATCCCCATCATGGGTGATATTTTCCAGAATATTTCCAGCCCTTTGACCACCCCGGGAAGCCAGAAGGCGAAAATCACTCCACCAGCCACAATGCATAATGAGGCAATTCGACCGACCATGATATAATGGTTTTGTTTCCGCCCGGCTTGTAATGGTTTATAGATATTTTCCGTGAAAAGGGCGGAAGAAGCAATCATAAAGGAATCGCAGGAACTCATAACTGAGGCTAAAAGTGATGCCAGAAAGATGCCCAACATGCCGGGCATGATGCCTGGCAGAAAATCTTTGGCGATCAGGCCAAATACCTGATCCGGATCTACATCTTGCCCAGCATAATAGGCAATGGCTCCAAAACCGGTTAAAGTCCAGGCAATGGTGCAGCTTCTTTTTAAAAAGCTTCCCACAGTAAAGCCAACGCGACCATCCATTTCAGTACGCCCGGCGGCAGTATTGCCCATGGTATGGGGCTGGGTAACAATCCCGATCAGGCCATTCAACGCGATTATTGTAATATAAAAAAAGCCTATTTCTGAGGGAGCCACCAGAGAAAACATGTGCGGATCGGCAATAACCGCACGCAATCCAGCCATGCCACCGACGGCATTCATGACCACAGGTAATAAAAGAAAAGAGAAAATAATCGTTAAAATACCCTGAATAAAGTCGGTAATAATGGCAGCATTCAGTCCGCCGGCTATCCCATACACCACAAAAAGAACCGTCATGACGGAAATGGCCAGATTGGTAGACACGGTACCATCAAAGGCCGAAGCTACCACGGCCCCAGAACCTTTCAGCATAAGCCCGATGGTTACCATCAGTTGTAGTATCCCTGTTACGGCATAAAGCATGGAAACACTTTTACTAAAGCGCGCCTCAAATACATCAGCGGTAGTAACTGCCCTGAAACGGCGCATCACTGGGGCAATCAGCCAGTAAAAAGGGGTAGCAAACAACCATAACCACTGATACCAGATACCCGAAAGCCCGGTAGTGTAGGTCTTGGATGCCACCGTGACTGCCTGATCGGAATGCGTCCCGGTGCCGAATGTATGCATGATCAGCATGGTCTTACCAAACTTGCGGGGCATAAAAAAATCCCCCAGGTTTTTGACCAGTCGAGCTGACCTGATCCCGATGATGGTAATGCCAATCAGATACAGGATGATTACTATGACATCAGCAATGTGCAATCCCAGCATACTATCTCTTTTGACTTTTTAAGTTATCACTTTATCATGATGCGATACTTTTACCTGATTAGGGCACCTAGGTGAAAGCATCCATCTATGGGCGGGTTGATCTTCCGGGCACGGCATTCTAGTCGGGCGCAGATTCATGTTTCTAAAGCGTATAAATAAAAATCCCTACCGTCTGAATATACTTTGTGCCAATGCAAAATATAGGCACAAATAGATGCTTTTGCTAAATAGTCTTTTTTCGGAGATAAAAACAAGAAAAAATGAAAAGTGTTAACGTTAACGCACAAAAAGTTAACGTTAACATCACTACTTTTTATCTGTCTATTCCTGCGGTTGAGTTGACTCAATTAACCGATTGCCCTTGCCAAACCACTGCTCTGAAGTCAAGAACAGTTCCGTAATTTAGTTAGACTGACAGTAACCACTTCAGAAAAATCCCGCACTAGGAGTCACCAAAACCTTTACTTATTTTACGGCAAATATTATCCTTCGAAGCATGCTCAATATTGATCCATTCATCAAAAATTTTCCGGTAAATATTGTATTCCTAAGAGGAAAGGCGCCCTGGGAAATCAGCAGTAGCCTGAAAGATATCCTTGAGCATATCATTCCATCGCTGGATAAGGACTTTAATATAAAAGAAGGCATTGCGATTCATAAATCGGCCATAGTTGAGCCAGGCGTCACCTTCAAAAGGCCCGTAGTGGTAATGGAAAACAGTTTTATAGGGGCCCATGCGTATTTCAGAGAAGGTGTTTTTTTAGATAAATCGGTAAAAATCGGTCCGGGATGTGAGATCAAAAGTAGCCTCATTTGCTCCAATACCGCCATCGCGCATTTTAATTATATTGGAAACAGCATTATCGGGCACCATGTCAACTTCGAGGCAGGTTCCATTGCCGCGAACCACTATAATGAGCGCCCTTCTAAAAAGATAAAGGTGCGGTGTAAGGATAAGATCATCGACACCCAGGTAGAAAAATTTGGTTCACTGGTGGGGGATCACAGTAAAATCGGAGCCAATGCCGTACTATCGCCCGGAACAATCTTAGAGCCGCATTCGATCGTGAAACGATTAGAACTCATTGAACAGATTAAGGAGAAATGAAACCAGCACAACTCAGACTGCCCCACACACCGCTTCCCATTATCCGCCATAGAAAGAAGTCTTATATTGCCAACAAAGGAAATGCATACTTTGTACCGTTGTTAGCAATTATACAAATATGAGTTAAGCCCTACCCTTAAGCGATCGCTAGAATGCAAACAAAAAAAATGAATCAGTCAAACTGGGTGTTGGTCATCATTGTAATCTCCCAGTTCTGCTGTACTTCACTATGGTTTGCCGGCAACGGAGTGATGGGAGACCTGATCACCAATTTTAACTTAGAAGATAGTGCTTTGGGCCATTTGACGGCGTTGGTTCAATTTGGCTTTATTTCAGGCACATTACTATTCGCGCTTTTCACCATCGTCGATCGTTTTTCTCCCTCTAAGGTATTTCTGGTGAGTGCTCTAATAGCCGCTTTAGTGAATGCGGGTGTCGTATGGGAAAATAATGACCTGACAAGCTTGCTTACATTCCGATTCTTCACTGGTTTTTTCCTGGCCGGAATCTACCCAGTAGGTATGAAAATAGCGACCGATTATTTTGAAAAAGGACTGGGAAAGTCGCTTGGTTTTTTGGTTGGTGCATTAGTCATTGGCACGGCATTTCCTCATTTATTAAAGGGCCTGACGTACGCCTTACCCTGGAAATCAGTATTGCTCACCACTTCAGGACTTTCGGTATTGGGTGGGTTGCTGATGGTGATCATCGTGCCTGACGGTCCCTACCGAAAACCAGGACAGCATTTGGATTTATCTGCATCTTTGCGTGTATTCCGAAACAGTAACTTTAGGTCGGCTGCTTTCGGTTATTTTGGCCATATGTGGGAGTTATACGCTTTTTGGGCATTTGTGCCGCTGATGCTTAAAAAATATTCTGATATTCATCCACAGGCAGCATTTAACATTCCGGTGCTTTCATTCTGTGTCATTGGAATAGGTGGGCTGGCATGTATATTTGGGGGCTATTTGTCTTACGTATTAGGAACCAAACGAACTGCATTCACGGCATTGCTTTTATCCGCTGTATGCTGCCTTGTCTCTCCATTGATCTTTAGCATTGAACTGGAAAGCCTGTTTATTGGACTTCTGCTTTTTTGGGGAGTGGTAGTCGTTGCTGATTCTCCTCTTTTCTCAACACTCATCGCGCAGAATGCAACTCCCGAAATAAAAGGGACCGCACTTACGATTGTCAATTGTATTGGTTTTTCTATCACAATCATCAGCATTCAGCTGATCAATGGCTTGCAAAATCTAACGAATTCAAACAGCTTATATGCCATTTTAGCGCTAGGCCCTATATTAGGGCTTATTGCATTAAGAAAAAAAAGTGTCCAGTCTCCAAAAACAGCCAAACTACATTAAATACGCAGCTTAGTAAAACCGCAATCAGTGCTCCCCATCGTAGGATTGAGATTATTTTTCTTTATAATAGATGCGAAACCATCAAAAAACCGGAAAATTGTAGCAAGCCTCATGAAATGATCGCTTGAGCACTACACCCAATACTATGAGAAGCGTACAACAGCTTTTAGTGACCCTGTTTTTGGTCACCGGATTTACTGCCATTGCTTACGGGCAAGCGATTGTGCTGACCCAGTCTAACGAATCGGGCATTTACCAAAAGGGCGAAAATATTCAGGTAAGCGTTCTTTTGAAGGATGCAGTCGCGGATTCACTGTCCGTTAAAATCCTGAAAAACTATCGTGATGAAGTTAGCAATCAAACCATTGCGTATTCGGGCAAACAGCTGGTGCTGTTTGATGAAACTGTGAGCGAGCCAACGTCTCTCATTTTTGAGGTGCAGGCCCAGGATGCCTCAGCCAGCCTCGGTTTGGTGGTGGACCCTGAGCATTTTGAGCCAGGCACCAGGCGCCCCAAAGATTTAACCCGCTATTGGGAAAACGAGAAAAAAGCATTGCGCGCCCTTTCCATGGATGTAAAAACCGTTCCAGTTACTGATATTGAACAAGGGTATGTTTGCTCGGATGTGGAAATAAACTGCACTGGCCCCCAACCAGCGAGAGGATACTTTGCCAAGCCGGAAGGA
This sequence comes from Cyclobacteriaceae bacterium, assembly GCA_040222715.1. Lineage (GTDB taxonomy): Bacteria > Bacteroidota > Bacteroidia > Cytophagales > Cyclobacteriaceae > Tunicatimonas. The sequence goes on from JAVKCN010000037.1 coordinate 52,976, forward strand.
GCAAAATCATCCTCACTGCCCATTGTGTTGTTTGTGCATGCTGCCGGAGTAAAAGGGTCCTGGTGCCTGGCCCAACCTGAAAATGCCCTGCGTTACGCTACCATGGGTAAAGGCGCGTTGGCGTTCGATTTGAATGCCCACGGTATGCTCAATGGACAGCCTCAGGAATATTATGACAACTTGGAGCAAGGAGAATTGAAGAATTATGCTACCCAGGGCGTGGAGAGCAAAAATGATTTTTACTTCCGAGGCATGTACCTGCGTCTGCTGCGTACCCTGGATTTCCTGACCAGCCAGCCCGAATGGGATGGGGAGCGTATTCTGGTCATTGGAGAAAGTCAGGGAGGCGGTCAGGCGCTGGCGGCAGCCGGCCTCGATCCCCGCGTAACGGCGGCGGTAGCCACCGTACCGGCCATGTGCGACTGGGGCGGAGTCTTTGTGGGCAGAACGTCCGGTTGGCCAAAACCTTTCAATTCCCCCAACGACGAAGAGAAAATGCTGGAAACCCTGCCTTATTTTGATGCGGCTCACCTGCTAAAAAATTCCAAAGCTACGCTGGTAACTGAGATCGGGTTCATTGATACAACCTGTCCATCTACTGCAGTGTATGCTGCTATCAACCAGGCCAAAGGAAAAAAGATCGTTTTTGGAGTGCCTTACCGGGGGCATCACCTGGACCAGAAAGAGTACCAGGAAACCTGGGAAAACACGGTGCTCAAACCTAAGCTGGCTTTTATCGCTGATTTTCTGAAATAAGTAGAATTTAAACATTTTACAGAACCGCTATCCTGGGTGATACGGTATTGCGCTAGCCAGACACGGTCTCCCGTACGGGTTGCCTTTCTCCCTGCATGGCCCGGACATGATCGGCCAGGGTTTGTGCCGTGGGAAGATAATCAATGCCTAATTGTGCTATACTCTTCGTATGGTCAAAAGTGATCGGGTACCCTACATTCTGTTTTACAAAGGAGCGGGTGAGGCCAACCGTAGGAGCCAGCATCCAAACCAGAAATTTGGGTAGCTCCCGCGAAGGCAAAGGATAAGTAGCACCAAATTCATCTCGTAAAACTTGGCTCATCTCCAGAAGTGACAGCGTTTCGTTCACCAGAATGTGGCGTCCAGCGGCCTCGGCTTTTCGAGCAGCGGTAATATGCGCTTCCGCTACATTGCGTACATCCACCAACCCGTAATCAAGATCCGGCACTCCCATTTTCAGGGTTCCGTCTATCATCTGCTCCATAAATGCTAAGCTCTGCGAACTGGATTCCGGGGATAGTGAAGGGCCCATCACAAAACCGGGGTTGATCACCACCAGATCCCAACGATCCTGTCCCTCTACCATCTGCCAAGCCCGACGTTCGGCCAGGGTTTTGGAATAGGAATAAGGTTGATGGCCCGCGCTGCTGCTGGTATTCCAGTCGGCTTCGGTAAAGCACTGTTTATCAATATTTTTAAGGTCCTGATTATCGCCATAAATGGCTGCAACGCTGGAGGTAAGCACCACGCGTCGCACCGAAGAGGTCTGCTCCACAGTTGTCAATACGTTTTCTGTTCCCTTCAATGCCGGATTGATCAATCCCTGATACGGATCGTCTACCTGCATCACAAAAGGAGAGGCCGTATGCATCACCACATCGCAGCCGTTCATGGCTTCCTGAAAAGAGTCAGTCTCCAGTAAATCTGCTTCAAAGACATGCAGCGTACCAGGAGTTGCAGATGCTATATCCAGCAGGTGCTGATATTTTTTAGTATTTGCTTTATTACGCACCGTCGCATGGACAGCTACGCCTTCCTCCAGAAGTTGTTTAACAATCCAGGAAGCTACGTAGCCATTGGCGCCGGTGACGAGTACGCGATGAAGATCGGTCATAAGTTTATGCTTTGTCAGGATAACCTGCTTCAGAAAAAGTTGTTCATCTAAATGGATCGCTTATCTTGCAGGTAGTTTTTTCACCTTACTACAAATTACTATGGATCAAGCTATTGCCGAGCTTTTTGAACTGGCATTCGACGAAGACGATGTGGTCGTAGAATTGGCCGACGAAGAACTGCTGTTTACGAAACAGCCACTGGGCTCCCTCACAGTTACTTCCGGTAACCTCATGGTGGGCGACCCTTTCGAAGAGCGTAACGAACTGCTGCTGACCGAAACGTTTCCTACAGGGGAATTTCCGGTAGAAGCAGCCCTCGCCGAATTTGAAGATGGAGAAGAGGTCATCGGCTACGTGCGCATTCTGTTTAGTCCTCACCCGCCCACACGCTGGGAACCCGCTCAATATGCCGGAGAAAACGCCATGATGAGCGCGTTAATTGCCTCAGGTATTCACGGGCTGGCCGATGCGAGCGTGCTCAAACACCTTCAGTCGCTGAACGATGAGCAACGTGAGGCAGTGCACGATGATTTACACACTGCGCTGGATGATATTCTCGAGGAAAACCGAGCCTGGGCAAATCATGCGTTTGAGGAAAACAACCTCATTGTCTGTACGTCGGGCGATGGCGAAGGCACCTATACCTCGTATATTGGTCGGGATCAAGAGGGCAACATCTGCCGCCTCCTGACCGACTTTGCCCTGTTTGAAGAAGACGAATAACAATCATATCAATGGAAACCCCTCACCTGCCCGACCTCCCGCTAAGTGCCTGGGAGGATACCAAAATGACCTTGCATTTGTATGTGCAGATTGTGGGTAAAATCCGCCTCAGGCTTACTCCCCGCAAGAACCACTGGTGGTATCTTACGCTCTACGTAAGTCCCAAAGGCCTCACGACCCATGCGATTCCCTACGGAAACGAGACGTTTGAGATCACGTTTAACTTTCTGCGGCACCAACTGGAGCTGGTGAGCAGCCGGGGCGAGGAGGCGATGATCCCGCTACAAGACGGGCTCAGTGTGGCGGATTTTTATCGTCAGTTGCAAACCATTTTGCGACAGTGGGATATTGAGGTGTCTATCGTCAATAAACCCTTTGATGTATCATCCATAGACAAGCCTTTCGATCAGATTACCGAGCATGCTTCCTACAATGCAGAATATGTAGAGCGTTTCTGGCGCATTATGCTTTGGGTGGATGGAGTGTTTAAAGAATTTAGCGGTCGCTCATACAGCAAAACCTGCCCGGTACATCTTTACTGGCATCATATGGATCTGACCGTCACCCGCTTCTCCGGACGCAAAGGCCCGGCACTGACCCCCAATATGCGAATATCCGATAAAGATGCCTATTCTCACGAAGTGATCAGCTTTGGTTTTTGGGCTGGGGATGATACGGTGCGTGAGCCAGCCTTCTACGTTTATGCCTATCCTTCTCCGGAGGGCTTAGACCAACAACCCATTCAACCGGCCGCCGCCCAGTGGGTAGACAGCAACGGCAGCCCAATGGCCCTGCTGATGTACGAGGCACTGCGAAAAGAGCCTGACCCTCGCCAGGCCTTGCTCAATTTTCTGGAAAGCACCTATCAGGCCGGTGCCCGTCTGGCTGGGTGGGAGGTCAAAGACCTTACCGTACCCCCGCTGGAGGATCTGTAGACGAATTTAGAAACTTAGGAACAATGGGCCAATTCCATAAACAAGAACCAAACTCGTCCGTTAACTATACTTGATATTCAATTTTTAAACCTTAAACCAACCAATACCATGGCTTTTACACTTCCTGATCTGCCGTATGACTTTGATGCACTAGAACCTAGTATCGACGCACAAACCATGCAAATTCACCATGACAAACACCACGGCGGATACGTAACCAAACTTAATAATGCGATAGAGGGTACTCCTCAGGCTGAGCTGTCGCTGGACGAACTTATGAAAGGCGTTAGCAAATACTCTACCGCGGTTCGTAACAATGGCGGTGGCCACTATAATCACTCGCTGTTCTGGACGATCCTGTCTCCCAATGGCAGCGGTACGCCCAGTGGCGATTTAGCCTCGGCTATTGATTCCGCATTCGGTTCTCTCGCCGCCTTTAAAGAAGACTTTGCGCAGGCAGCCGCTACGCGCTTTGGCTCCGGCTGGGCCTGGTTGATCGTAGACAACAGCGGTGCACTGAAAGTAACTTCTACCCCCAACCAGGACAATCCAGTGATGGATGTGGCCGAAGTACAGGGCACTCCAATTCTGGGCTTAGACGTATGGGAACATGCTTATTACCTGAAATACCAAAACAAACGCCCCGAGTACATCGGTGCTTTCTGGGATGTAGTGAATTGGGAAGAAGTTGGCAAACGCTACGCCAGCGCCAAAGGTTAATACATTACGTTTTATCAGTAGAAAGGCTTTTCTTATTCGTAGGGAAAGCTTTTTTTATGCCCCTGACTGAAGGCAGGAGGCCGTTGGCAGTTGATAAGCGTTGTTGGAACATCCAGATAATGAAAATTGATAGATCATAATGCTATTATTCACTCCCTATGTTCCATAACAAACTGCCAACGGCCTCCTGCTTATTACTACTCGTCTAAAAAGCATTTAGTGTTTTAATATCGTCGTACTCAAAAGCAAAGTCAATTTCGAAGCAATCGACAAACTGCTTTTTCATGGCACGCTTCAGCTCCAACGGGTCTTCGCAATAGAATATGAAGGCTCCGCCACCACCGGCTCCGCAGATCTTACCGCCCAGGGCTCCCTGCGCTTTGGCAAAGGTATACATGGCATCCAGGTTTTCGTTGGTGCTGGCACTGGCCAGTTGTTTTTGCGCCTCCCAATTGCGCTCCATAATACGGGCACATCTGGTAAAATCTTCCTGGGCCAATGCCTGATAAAACTCCTTACCACACTCTCCAATAATCTGCAAGGCTTCCCGACCGCCCGGAGTCTGATGATTCTGATACACCTGCTCTACCGCCGACTGCGCATTGCGCGATATCCCGGTGTGCAATAACAGCAAATGTTCTTTGAATCGCTCTAAAGTGGATTGTCGCACTTCGGTTTCCAGAGGTTTGGCATACCCGTCACCGCACTCGAAGCAGTGGAAGCCTCCGTACACGATGGCGTATTGGTCCTGCCGTCCAATGGCCCAATTGAGTTCTTTATTTTCCAGATTGAACAGGTCTTCGGCAATCATTTCCAGCGACTTGGGCTCGGCATTGTAGCTTTTGGCACTGATCATCTCCAGCAATTTTACGGCAGTTGAGGTGCTTAACCCGCTACCCCGGGGATACCCTGAGAAATTAAACTGCTTGTTCCGGCTTTCAATCAATGGTTTAATGGCCACATTAGATACATAGCCGGTTTCACCATTCATGATATAGGGCACATCCGTCCAGCCTCCGGCAAAATCAATGCGCAGCGGTGCCCGAAAGGCGTAGTTGATCTTATTAATGATGTTGGAGGTAGAGGTCGCGTGCAGTTCGGGAGGCACTTCACGCTTTACAAAAGCCAGTTGCGTACCCAACTGGTCGCATAACTGCTTTTTCTGCTCGATGGCCGAGTCATCCTCGTTGAGCACAAATACATCAGGGCGAAGCTGGGTGATTACTTCTTTGAAATCTATTTTGCCTTCGCCAATCTCAAAGTCATTCAGCACGGCATAGTCCACGTCCTGCAAGGCTGCCAGCAGATAGATACGATTGTTCTCAGGATTTACCGGTCGCCCGGGGCCCTTCAGTGCTTCCAGGGTTTGATCCCGACCTACTCCCACCACCAGCACGTCGCCAAACTGCTTGCACTGATTAAAGAACACGGCGTGCCCCGACTGTAAAATATCGTAGCATCCCGAGCAAAATACAATTTTTTTATCCTGCAATTGCTTTCGCAGCGATGCCAGTTCATTCACCGTTACTACCTTGGCTTTGATAGACTCAAACATAAAATACTGTTAGGTTTTACCGCCCAAGATAGCAAAAAATTGCTGGAGAAAACTGAAAGGGTTCGAGGGTTCGAGGGTTCGAAATTTACAGTGTCTGTTTAAACCCATCAACACCCTGGCATTGAAACACACTAATTCAAATAAAGATCTGCGTCTGAAGTGTCCACTGCCCTCGGGTATCGTTTTGAAGTCGCAGGCCGTTTTGCTCGATAAAAACCGGGCGGGTACCGTATTGCAGGGTAATTTTAGCATGATGTCCCTCAATAAACCAGTTAAATCCCACATCCAGGTTGGTGAAGGTGTCTTCCAGGTAGTCCAGGTTTTTATGTTCTATCTGGGTGAAAGGCTGTAGTTTCCCCAAAGAACCCAGCCAGTCGGGAGGGAGTAGCAGACCGGCCTGAGCCAGCAGTATACTTCCGGTACCCAGCAAGGGTTCGGCATTCCCGTATCCGGCCAGCGAAACAGTCGGGTCAGCCGGTCGGGTATCCAGGTTCATGATGCCTACGGTGCGGAAGTAGTTCGGCCCGTAGTCATAATTCAACAAGGTTGCGTATGCCGTTACCGCCATACCTCGCTCTCCAAAGGGATAATCAAGAAACGCATCAAGCGCCCACACCGTTTGGTTATGTTTCCGTACATCATCGGTATTGCTGTTCAGCAGCGTACCGCTGGCTTCCGGATGGTGGTAGAATCCGGCTCCCACATTGAAAACCTTTTTGTCTCCGGCGTAGGTACCTGCCCGATACGGAGAAAACATACTTTCCTGTTCCAGGAACTGATACGTGGCATAACCTCCGGCGGCCCAACGGTCTGAGAATATATTGCTGGCCCGGTCAGGGGTGATCTCTGAAGTTTGCTCATTGGCAAACGGTTTATTCCAATGAAACTGGTAGTTAAGTTTGCCGAGCATGCCTTTCGCATACAAGCCATACTGCCGCCCAAACTGATCGGTACGCTCAATATTAGGAAAATTAAATACCGGCAGATCTACCGTAAGAAAATTGGTAATTCCCGGTGAACTGATGCGGGAAACACCATTCCAGAAATGCAGTCCGGCTCCCAGGGATAAAGAAAACAACCTGGCTTCTCCGGTTTCGTAATCCTGTTCGGGAACCACGGTAAATTCGGTCCAGGCATCGTGTACAAACATTTGCGGCTTTTTGGGCCCCTGCCCGGGCGCTCCTCCATTCAGGAAGGTTTGGTTATTAATACCAACCTGCGTATAGACCAGAAATCGGGGTGAAATTTGCGCATACAACGATATCCGCGAACGTCGGCTACCAATATCCGTCAACCAGTCAGCCGGCTCACCGTCGGCTCCCAGCGTACCGGGATTGGTCTGCATCCAACGCACCCAGAACTGCTCCACCAGGGCAATGCGGATATACTTACTGCTATCTTTCCCTACCGGAATCCGGATACCGCCCTGGTAGATATCAGAGCCTTGTGCAAAAACAGTGGAAGCAGGGAACCCCAGGAAAAAGAGGCCCAGAAAAACGAAGAAAAAAATACGAACCATGCTAAAAGTTTGAGGCAAGATACAAAAATCTCTCTCTGAGTACCATTTATGTAAGGTTTTGCTAAAAATTAGCCTCCGATGGTAGACATCGACTCCGTGGCAGGGTGCTGTGTCTGTCGTTGCTGCTCAGCCTCATAACCATCTTTCGCCCGGTGGCGGAAAGTATGCTCGAAGGATTGCCGCAACTCAGCATCCGAAGCTCCAGCCCGCATGATTTGTTTAATATCCATCACACCCTGATCGTACAGGCAGGTTTTGAGCGTTCCCTGAGCCGTAAGGCGGATACGATTACAGGTACCGCAGAACGTGCGGCTAAAGGCTGCTATAATGCCTACCGTGCCCTGATGGCCGGGGATGCGATAATTATAAGACGTGGATGTCAGCGGGTCGGGCAGCTTTTCCAAAGATGGATACTGTGCTTTCAGCACCTCCAGAATTCTCTGATGGGTCCATACCAGTACCGGATAGTGGCTTCCCTCGCCATTGAAGGGCATTTCCTCAATAAAACGGACTGACACCGGGTACTGGCGCGTGAGCTCGGTGAGGGGAATAAGGTCCTGGGTATTTTTTCCTTCCATCACCACCGCATTGATCTTGGTGGGAATATCGTGATCCAGCAAAGCATGAAAGCAGGTCAGCACCCGATCAAATTCATCGCGGCGGGTAATCTCCAGAAAGCGTTGCCGATCAAAGGTATCCAGGCTCAGGTTGACCGAGGCAATGCCCATTGCCTTCAGTTCAGTTACATACGGAGTGGTAAGCACCCCGTTGGTGGTGATGTGGACTTCTTCAATGCCCGGAATGGCGTGGAGTTTCCAAAGAAAGTCAATCAGATTGCGGCGCACAAACGGCTCGCCTCCGGTAATGCGAATTTTGGTGATACCCATCTCAGCCAAGATCCGTACCAGCCGTTCCATTTCTTCGTAAGACAATAATTGCTCTTTAGGAACGTAGGAGATGCCCTCGGCCGGCATACAGTAAAAGCAGCGCAAATTGCAGCGGTCGGTCACTGCCAGGCGCAGGTAATTGATCGCACGTCCATGATTGTCAAACAAAGGCATAGGTCGGGCACTTTTATTTATCGACAATAACAAATGTACAAATGTTTTCCTAATCTTCTGGGTTCTGTTTAATTTGCGAATTATGGAGTTGAATATATTGCTGTTTGGCATCACCAAAGACATGGTAGGGCAGTCTAAGCTTCGTTGCGAAATACCGGAAGGAGCCACCGTACCCCAACTGCTGGAGCAACTGAAACAACAGTATCCGAAACTGCATGATCTGGATTCGGTAATGATCGCAGTAAACAACGAATACGGTCAAAAGGGGCAAACCCTGCACGAAAGTGATGAAATTGCCTTAATTCCTCCGGTAAGTGGAGGGTGAACGGAAACCGGATACTGTAAATAAATCTAAACTCCGGTTTTCGGTTTCCTTTTTCCGTACTCCAATAATATCATGTATGCATAAAAAAATATCCATACAACTGACGGACGAGAAGCTTCAGGTGACAGAAGTGCTGGCAGCGGTACAATCAGATCGGGCAGGGGCAGTGGATATGTTCATCGGTACGGTTCGTAACCATACCCAGGATCGAAGCGTGGTGCGACTGGACTATGAGGCCTATGATGCTATGGCAGTGAAGGAAATGGAGAAACTGGCTACCCAGGTGGGTGACCGCTGGCCGGTAGAAAAGATTGCCATCCACCACCGCAAAGGCACTTTAGAGATTGGCGATATTGCAGTGATTATTGCGGTGGCCACCCCGCATCGGCAGGAAGCCTTCGAGGCCTGCAAGTTTACCATAGATACCCTTAAACAGACCGTCCCAATCTGGAAGAAAGAAATTTTTGACGACGGAGAAGTGTGGGTTTCGGCCCATCCTTAATACGTTATGAAACGCATTCATCTCATATCAAACCCCCGAAACTTATCTACTGCCCTGATGTATTCGTTTGCCCAGCGATCGGATACGCGAGTGGTAGATGAACCTTTTTATGGGTATTACCTGACCAAACGCCCGGACGTGGAGCATCCGGGAAAAGAAGAAATTTTGGCTGACATGGAACATGATGCGGACAAGGTGATGCAAGAAGTCGTATTTGGCGAGTATGACCGTCCGGTGCTGTTTCTTAAAAACATGGCCCACCATTTTGTGGGTATGGATGAGCACTTCCTTACCCAACTAACCAACCTGTTGCTTATTCGCAACCCCAAGCAGTTGATCAGCTCCTTTGCCCAGCAAATACAGGAGCCTACGATGGAAGATATTGGCTCGAAAAAACAGCACGAACTCTACCAGTTTCTTCTTTCGCAGGGAAATAAACCGGTGGTGCTGGACTCGGGTGAGTTGCTGAAAGACCCACCCCGGGTTTTACAAAAACTATGCGAGGCACTGGACATTCCTTTTGAAGAACAAATGCTCTTGTGGAAAGCAGGGGCATTGCCCGAAGACGGAGTATGGGCAAAATACTGGTACGCCAATGTGCATCGCTCTACCGGCTTTAGCAAGCAACCCACCAGCGAACGCCCGCTTCCTGAATATTTACAACCACTATACGACACAGCACTCCCCTACTATACCGAACTCTACAAAAACTCAATAAAAGCCTAGATAAGCATGCTACAACGATTTGATTCCCGTAATGAACATATTCAGGTATACGTCGGTGTCGGACTATACCCCCGAACCGAAGCCAAGGTATCAGTATTTGATAGTTCCGTACAAGGGGGAGATGCCGTCTGGGAAGGATTACGGGTGTACAACGGAGCCATTTTCTGCCTGGATCGCCACCTTAACCGCCTGCGGGATTCGGCCAAAGCCCTGCATTTCTCCGACATCCCATCGCTGGATAGCATCAAAAAGGCGATTTTCCAAACGCTGGAAGCCAATAGGATGCATACGGATACCCATATTCGCCTAACCCTGACCCGGGGTGAGAAAATCACATCGGGTATGGACCCTCGCCTCAACCAAAAAGGAGCTTGTCTAATTGTACTGGCTGAATGGAAGCCTCCGGTGTATGATAATAGCCAAGGTATCCGGGTAATTACCTCCAGCATTGCTCGCAACTCACCACAGCACCTGGATTCCAAGATTCATCATAACAACCTACTGAATAATATTCTGGCGAAGATTCAGGCTAATGTGGCGGGAGTGGATGCCGCCATTATGCTGGATGCTTATGGTTTTGTAGCCGAGCTGAACGATACTAACCTGTTTCTGGTCAAAAATGGCACTTTGCTTACTCCTCACGCCGATGCCTGCCTGCCAGGTATTACGCGGGGATTGGTATTGGAAATTGCCCGATCACTGGAAATTCCTGCGAAAGAGAAAAATCTCTCGCTAACGGAGTTTTATACTGCCGATGAAGTATTTGCTACGGGGACAATGGGGGAACTCACGCCCGTTCGGGAGATTGATGGCCGGGTGATTGAACATGCTTCTGAAGATGCTTTGCTTCCCAGGATTCGGGAGAAATTTCAGAAACTTACCGGAGAACTGAGTGAGCCGCTACCTTTTTAGCGGCCTCAGCCTACGATAAAAGTACTTTGGTAATCAGAAACAATACGTCGGAAGCTTTCTTTGGCAACCGGCTTCGACAAATACCCATTTACCACATTGTAAGTTCTAGCCCGCTCAATATCCGCATCGTCTACTGAGGACGATAGCACATAGAGTGCGGTACTTTCGCTCGCCATCTTCTGATACTCATTCAGAAAATCCCATCCGCTGATCTCAGGCATGAATAAATCCAGCAAGATCAGCTGAGGAGGTGTTTCATTGGCCTTCAACTTATCCAAAGCAACCTGCCCGTTCGTAAACTCCTCAACCTCCAGAGAAGGCTCCCAGGCAGTTAACAGCTTCCGAGTAATAAGAAGATCAATTTCGTTGTCATCAATAAGCCAGCACGTCATTATACAGGATTATGGTAGAAAACTTTTGGCAATTCTGCCGTGGCTCTGTTAGTCTGCGTACTAACAGAACACACCTGCAACAGTACCCTTTAAACAAAATTTTTTAATCAATCTACTATTTATTCGAAAAACGAGAGATATCATCTATGTTATAGTGAGTATAAATACGCAATTTATGGTATCAAAAACGTATTTAGTCGCCAGATGCGAAGTCAAGCAGGTTATTTTCCATCACTGCTTTGGCGAGTTCAAAGAAGTTTTTTGCTGATGTTTTTCGTAAAATATTAGCCCGGTGGTTCTCTACTGTGCGTACGCTGATAAAAATTTTCTCAGCAATTTCTACATTAGAATTACCATTAATCACCATGGATAAGATCTCTTTTTCCCGAGCGGTGAGGTTATTAATTTTTACGGTTACATCTTCTTTTTTGTAATCATTCTTGATCGAATCGACAATGATACTGGAGATCTCGGGGCTGAAATAAGTGTTGCCATTCGCAATCTGGGTGAGAGCCTGCTTCAGTTCTCCGAGAGAAGTATCCTTGGGCAGGAATCCGTTGGCTCCATATTTAATAGCTTCCACCACATTGCTACCATTAGCAAACATGGTAAGCACCAGTACTTTTATGCCCAGTTGCTCTTTATGAATCCATTTTAAAAGCGAAAGCCCGCTTTCGCCGGGCAGAGATAAATCTACAATTGCAATATCGACAGGTTTTTCCCGGAGTTTCTCCTGGGCCTGCACTACGGAGGAAACCGTGGCTACGATACTAAAATTTGATTCATCGCTTAAAACATGTTGAATGAGTTCACCAATGATTTGATGATCTTCTAGAATTAGAATAGTTTGTTTGTCCATGAAATGAAAAGTTGCATATAGAAAATATGCTGGGTAAAGATTAATCTAAAATTACGTAAAACCACATTTTTCCTCACCATTTTTGGGTATATTTTTGTTGTTTCTATCAAAAATACAGGATTACCTACGTATAAGCACTTATAATATTGTTAATAATTGGTTTGCTTCTTTAATGTATTAACAAAGTTTTGCAGTTTCTGTTGTAAATCCGTTTTGTCAGCAATATCTGAAGGAAGATCTTCTAGTGTACGCAGAAAGACAGCAAATTCCTGAGCCTCAACAAGATACAAAGAAGGAAGGAGATTGTGCAGTGTTTTATGAAACAGTAGATAGTTTTGTTGGGTTATTGCCTGCTGTAGTGTCTGAAGGTTTTGGATAATCTCTTCTTCCATGGCCTTCAGTATGGCTTCTTTTTTATCGGGTATCTGCTGTAAAAGGCTCGTTAACGAATGTGTTTCTGATGCGTTAAAGGGAAGGGCAAACTTCTTTTGGCCTGATAAGCCCTTCTCTCCTTTTGAACAAAGATGGTAAATAAGCTGGTATAAATGTTTGGGATCGATGGGTTTTGTAATCACCGCATCAAAATACTGGTTTTTTCCCTGCTTTTGGATTTCGTCTTCGGAATAAGCCGTTACTGCAACCACGGGTAGCGACCGGTTTTCGGGTTGCTGTTTAATATGCCCGGCAATCTGAGCTCCATCCGTGTTTGCCAGCACAATGTCCGTCAATACAATATCATACGTTTGCTCCTGTAATAAGGCGTAGGCTTCCTGATCATCTTTAGCAAAATCCAGGGTAAGATTCCCCAGTTGTGCGTAGCCAGCCATGAGCATGTGGTTAAAATAATCATCTTCAATATACAAAACCTTGTAGTTCGCAGTATCTTGCAGCAGACCGGTAGTTTCAACCGCAGGAGTGGTAACATGATGCAAAACGGTTTCAACCGGAAATGTGACACTGATGGCAGTGCCCTTGCCCACCTCGCTGTTGAGTTTCACCGTACCCCCCACATAATTCACCAGTTTACTGACAATGTAAAGTCCTAAACCAGTATTGGTGGAGTTGCTTTTGTTGGTGGCATTACCTGCCTGATGTTTCGGTTCAAAAACGCGGTCCATTCGTTCCTTTGAAATACCCACTCCTGTATCTTCTATAATAAACTGGATCTCATCCTGGGCAGGTGCTTTTTTCAGGGTAATACTGATGGCTCCTTTTTCGGTAAACTTGATGGCATTGCCTACCAGATTATTCAGTATCTGGAGCAGTCGGGTAGCATCTCCTTTTACGTGGCGGGGTGTCTGCTCATCAATTGTAACGTTTAAGGTGATATGATGGCGAAGCTGGCTTTGGAATAAGATGGCCGCTTTTTCGAACAGGTCGTACAAATCAAACTCCTCAGTTTGCAGTTTAAACGTACCCAGCTCGATTTTAGAAAAATCATGAATATTATTAATCAGTGCCAGCAAATGCCGACTGGAGAAGGCCAGGGTTTCGGTAATATCCTCCCGCTGGGTAATTGCAGATGAATGGTTCAGCAAGTTGGCAAAACCAGCAATGGCATTCAGGGAGTTTCGCACCTCGTGGCTAAGTACCGACAAAATCCAGTCTTTCGAGACGTTGGCTTTTTCCAGCGACTGTTTGGCTTGCCTAAGCTCCTTTTCTTTTAGCTTTCTTTCTGTAATATCCTGAATTGCGCCGGTTATGCGAACGGGTTTACCAGAAGCGTCCCGGTATAGTTTTCCATAAGTTACCGTGGCGTATTGTGATTTTCCGTCAGCCCGATTCAAGCGAAAGTCCACTGTGATGGGCTTGCCATCCAGTGAAAACTCATTAAATGAATTTATGATCCGAGGCATGTCGTCTGGTTGAATTACCCGGGAGGCATGTTTGACGGAATAAAAACCATTAGGAGAAGCATTCCATGTATCAAATATTTGGTTCAGATGCGGTGACCAATTACCCTCGTTGCGAAGCAGGTCGTACTCAAAATCACCCATTTTGGCCGTAGCCTGGGCTTCCCGAAGACGATCTTCACTTTTCCGTAGTTTTTCTTCAGCCTGCTTCCTCCGCGTGATATCAGTACCCACCGCCTGCATTTCCTTTAAACCTCCTGCTGCATCAAAAATCGGATAGACCGTCCAGTACTGCCATACAACCGCGTTGTGCCGTATAAACCTTTGTTCCCGAATCACGGGAACAGCTTGTTTTTTTACTTCTTCTAAATGCTCCAGGATCACATCCCGCTCAGATTCGGGAATAATGTTAATGAACTTATGTCCAATAAGCTCTTGTTCCGGTATTTCATTAAAACGACAGAAGGCCGGATTCACAAATTTAAGCGTAGTATCGGGTAAAAAGCGGCAGATCATTTCCTCCTGCGTTTCTACTATCTGCCGGTATAATTCCTTCGCGCGCTTTATTTCCTGTTCTTTTTCCTTTAGCAGTGTAATGTCGGATACCCGCACCAGCATCTGGGTATCATTAAATTGAGTCGAAACCAGATTACCCCAGAATATACGCCCCTGAGCGCTTACATATTCTACTTCTGACCCACACTGCTGATTTTTGCGAAAACGCTTAATCGCCGCGTTTATATCTTCCTGAGCAAGCAACTCTCGATGAAATTCCATTCCTTTTCTGCCAATGAGCTTTTCTTTGGTAGTGGTGCCAAACATCTCTACTGCGGCCGTATTACAGTCTTGTATGGTATGGGTTTTCGCATCTACCAGGAACAATGCATCAGTAGTATTATTAAAGATAGACTGAAAATACTGTCTGCTTTCTTCTAATGCCTGTTTGGTAATCACTTCCTGGGTAATGTCCCGGGAAATAACAAGAATACGGTTTCTTCCCTGATCATCTTTAATCAGCTTTCCGTTACCTTCCATCCAAAGATAGGAACCGTCTTTTTTGCGTTCCCGGTACTTTAATCGAGCTTCGGTCGCACCCTTCGCAGATCTGGTAAGCTTCCGCTTTACCGTTGCCAGGTCATCAGGGTGTACCCGATCCGGTATACCAAAATTCCATTCTTCTGCCGTATACCCCAATACATTTTCTACCGATGGAGATATGTAATAAGAATTTCCTTGCTGGTCGATCAGGCTAATCAGATCGGTGGCATTGTCGGCCAGCAATCGGTACTTCGCTTCACTTTCCTGCAGGGCCTGCTCTATGGCTTTGCGTCCACTAATATCCCGGGCGGTTATCAGTATACACTGCTCCCCATCCGTATCGGTTACTAGATTGCTAACACAATCCAACCATATCCAATCACCGTTCTTATGCCTGGCCCGAAGCACATTACGAACATCCTGCTTTCCTTGCTTTAGCTGATGAATAGCATGCTTATAAGAATGTAAATCTTTGGGGTGCACATTGCTTGAAATATCAAATAACTTACTGTATTCCTCCGAAGTATAACCCAATACTTTTCTAACTGCCGGTGAAACATATTTCCATTGGTGCTCTACGGTACTTAGCGCCACAACATCGGTAGCATTATCAGCCAGTAAACGATACAGGGCTTCGCTTTCGCGAATTTTTTCCTGCGCCTTTTTCTGCTCAGTTACATCACTGATGCGAACGAGTTGGGTATTTTCTTTGAATAGAATAATGGACAGGTTTCCCCAAAAGCTATTCCCCTGAGCGCTGATGTATTCTACTTCATCTTTCCAGGCATCATGGTGGCTGAACGTCTCCAGAATTTGCCCTTCTTCCTCCTCGCTGCGCGGATACCGCCGGAAACTCACTCCCTGCCGGCCTATCAGCGCGTTTTTATCAGTAGCCTCAAACATGGTTACGGCAGCATCATTGCAATCCGTGATGCATTGTGTTTCCATGTCTACCAGAAATAAGGCGTCGGTGGTGTGGTCAAAGATGGATTGAAAGTATTGCCGGCTTTCTTCCAATTCCTGCTGGGCCTGCACCTGTTGACTAACATCCCGGGAAACTACCTGAATTTTATACTCTCCGTATTTATCACAGATCAGATTCGTTTTACTATGCATCCAAACGTAAGAACCATCTTTTCGGGCAATCCGGTGTCTCATCTGATCGCCCGTGCGTTGGTGGGGATATTCTACCAGATGTCGCTTTATTTCGAGCAGGTCTTCCGGATGAATATCTTTCCCCTCTCGATTCAGTTGCATCCATTCGTCGGGAGTGAATCCGGTGATTTTTTCTATGGAAGGTGAAATATATTGTACTTTCCTTTCTAAATCCAACAGTGTAATGATATCAAGCGCGCTTTCGGTGAGCAAACGGTACTTTGCTTCACTTTCCTGTAGGGCAATCTGAGCCTTTTTCTGCTCAGTAATATCAGTAATCCGAATAAGCTGGGTGTCTTCTCGAAACTCGATAACCGCCTGGGTTCCCCAAAACTGGCTTCCCTGGGTTGTTAGGAACTGTATTTCACCCTCCTGATAGGCGGAAGAATGGATTGCCTGACCATCAATTGCTTCATGCTGCCACAAACTATGGCCTGTTTGCCCCCGTAATTCTTCTTTGTGCTTTGCTCCAAACATGGTTACGGCCGTATCATTGCAATTTACAATACGCTGGCTCTTGGTATCTACCAGAAAAAGGGCATCGGTGGTATTATTGAAAAACGTAGACTGAAAGTATTCGCGATGTTTCTCCAATTCCTCCCGCACCTTCACTTCTTCCGTTACGTCTCTTGAGATCACCATGATCTTTTTCCCCAATTGAGTATCCTCAACAAACCGCCAGTTGCCATCCATCCAGCGGTAGCCACCATCCTTGGTTCTGATCCGATACCGGATATACCCTTTCTCTTGGTCTATACTTTCTCGTAATCTTTCCTGAATCAGCACCGCATCATCCGGATGTACCCGTTCGTGCAGGGCTTTGCTTCCCCATTGCTGCGGAGTAAAGCCCGTTAGTTTTTCTATGGATGGGGATGCATAGTGTGAGTTGCCATATAAGTCGATTAAACTGATCAGATCATTGGCATTCTCAGCGAGCAGGCGATGCTTTACTTCACTGGCCTGAAGGGCCAACTCGGCTTCTCTTCTTTGGGTAATATCCCGCGCTACCACCATAATCTGCGGGTTGCCCGATTTATCTTCTATGCGTTTGTAGAGTGCCTCGACCCACACATAATGACCTTGCTGGTGGCGTTCCCGAAATACTATTACCTCTACACGGGAGGTTCCCTGCTGCAATTGCTCAATGGTGTGCGTAAGGAGAGGAATATCGTCCGGGTGTATCATTTCCTCGGGAACATAAAGCCGCACATACTCCTCGGGGGTATACCCCAAACCACTTTGTATAGAGGGAGTGGTGTATAGTTTTTCTCCTCCCAGACTCATTAAACAGATCACATCTGAAGCATTCTCAGCCAACAGACGGTACCTGGATTCACTTTCCTGTAAGGCAAGTTCACCTTCTTTTCGCTCGGTAATATCCTGCGCCAACCCAATAATTTCTTCTACTTCTCCCTGATCGTCCTCAATAAATACTTTTCCTATAACCTCTACCCACCGCTGCGTACCCGAAGGGTTGGTAAGCAGATACTCTAAATGATAGGGTTCGCGTACCTGTACTGCATGGTTTATTATTTCCCGAGCCACCTCCATGTATGCAGCAGGTATTCGGGAAATAACCTGATCACTGACACTTATCTCCGAAGCAAGGTCAATCTCATAAATCCGATAAAACTCTTCCGACCCTGTTAACGCCCTGGTCTTGGGATTGAACCTCCACTGACCTATCTTCGCTGCAACCTGCATGGCCTGAAGTATTTCTGTGTGCTCTAACAGCCTTTGCTCAGCCAGTTTCTGGTCGTGAATATCGCTGATAGTGCCTACAATCCGGGTTGGCTTGCCGTTCAAACTTCGAACAACATTGCCACTAATCCGAACCCAGCGATACTCCTGATTCTGCTTTAAAAAGCGAAACTCTTTGATAAACCGCTTGTCCCGATTTTCTAAGCTTTTCTGCAAATGTTGTTGTAATAATTCCAGATCAGCGGCATACACTCGTTGTTCCCAATCGCTGCGGGAGATGTATTCTTTGAAAGGCAATCCCAGCAATTCATCGTACTTTCTATTCCGATACAACTGTTCCTGTTCCAGGTCCCAGTCAAAAAAACCATCATTGGCATTTTCAGCAATGAAGCGGTATCGCTCATTTACCGTATTGTACGCCTCAATTAAACCCCGCTCTTCGGTGATGTCCCGTATTACCCAAACGGTATAGATTATTTCTCCCTGCTCATTTACGATGGGGTTTATGTCAGTCTGATGCCAGCGAATTTGTCCGTTTTGTTGCGTAATCCGGTACGTGAACTGATGTACACCCCGTCGGTTTTTCTGGATTTTCCGAACCGTGTCCTGATATAAGGGTACATCATCAGGATACACCAGTTTTTCAAAGGGAAGCGTTTGAAGTTCTTGATTGCTATATCCGGTAAGCCGCTCCATGGAGGGAGAAATATATCGATACTCCGCCTGTGGATCTACGACCAGAGTGCCTTCCTGTGTATGGTGGGAAGCAATTTGTAGCCCGGCCAGTTCTTCTTCGGCAATATCGCCTACTATAGCCTCGGTTCCCTCCATAATTGTTAACAGGTAAACCTGATAAGGTGCATGCCAGACTGCCTGCAAACGAAGAGAAGCCTTGCTTTGCCCGGACATTTCCATCGGCATCCCCTCCTTAAGTAATTGCCAGCGGTCATCCTGCTCCAGCAACGAAAATACTTCCTGAATCTTCGCAGGAAAGTCTTTATTTTCAGTAGCCAGCCATTGGTGCCCGACCAGGTTAATATATTGAATATTCCCTTCCGCGTCTGCCACCATTCTTGCATCCGGTAACGCATCCAGAAGGGAAAATGCCTGGTTTTGCTGGTCACGTACCAGAGCGACGAGTTGCTCTTTGGTCAGTTTGTCCGGTGACGGGGTGGAATTCGCTATCATATTCCTAAAACATTCAGTGCTTTTTACCAGTCATTTATGAGTAAAAATACACAAAATACATGATGAATTCGAAATAAGGCTGGTATCTCTCAAACCGGAGTGAATTAAGAGTTTTTGAAATCACTTTTACCACCTTTTTTTTCCAGCAGCCGGGTTTCCCGAATTACGATATGGTGCGATAGTGCTTTGCACATGTCATACAACGTAAGCGCGGCTACGGTAGCTCCGGTGAGGGCTTCCATTTCTACTCCGGTTTTCCCGCTAATAGCCACCGTACATTCGATCAACACCTCATAGTTTTCAGCAGGAGTAATGCGGATAGTACATTTTTCAATGGCCAGAGGGTGGCAAAAGGGAATGAGTTCGCTGGTTTTTTTTACAGCCATAGTGCCCGCAATAATGGCCGTCTGGAATACGGGACCTTTCTTAGTGTAAATATCGGATACGTTTTCTTTGGAAGGGCTTAACTGCGCCCATACATCCTTCCCCAATGTCACCATACTGCGGGCCGTGGCGGTTCGCTGGGTGACCGATTTATGGCTGACATCCACCATGGTGGGGTTGTTCTGTTCGTCAACGTGCGATAGTTTTTCTTCTTTCATCTCCGATAGTCTTTGGCAACAAAAATACAAAAGAAAAAGCCCGATTTCCCGGGCTTTCGTGTTTTATGCATGATCAGAAGGCATTACCCATCTACTTCAAGGTTACCTCGCTTGGCGGCTTTCACCATTTTATCATTGGCGAAAATGGCTACTTCTACCCGGCGGTTCTGCTGGCGTCCGGCATCCGTATCATTGTCGGCCACGGGCTGGTCTTCGCCGTATCCCTGAATAGATAAGCGATTATCTTTTACTCCTAGTTGTTGCAGGTATGTTGCTACGGAATTTGCCCGCTCTTCGGATAAATCCTGGTTATAATCTTCTGCTCCGGAAGCATCCGTATGCCCTTCAATCAGGATACTGGTGTCGTCGTATTTTTTCAGCGTTTCCGCCATTTCGCTCAGGTCTTGTTCGGTAGTAGCCCGAAGATCGTCCGAATCAAAGTCAAATAGCAATCCGGAGTCAAAAGTAATTTTAATCCCTTCACCTACCCGTTCTACCGTAGCGTTTTCCAGGTCTTTTTGAAGTTCTTCGGCCTGCTTGTCCATTTGTCGTCCGATCACCGCTCCGGCAGCCCCACCGACCGAAGCTCCGATGATGGCCCCTACCGCAGTATTACCGGATGCATTTCCAATAACTGCTCCCACCGCTCCTCCGGCTCCGGCCCCGATGGCTCCGCCTTTGGTCGTATTATTTGTGGAAGCACAACCGGATAGAAATTGTACGCTGGCCAATATGCTACCCATTACTACCCACTGCGCGAGTGAGTACGGTATTTTCTTCACTGTATTTCTCATAGTCTTATTCATTTAAATAGTTTTAATTTCTGATTAGTAAGGGTCGCAAAAGTAATACCAGCTCGAAAGATGCACTGAATGGATATTTTTATTCACTAATCAGGTAATTGTACTCTGGAAATACATAAAAAAATTATCTGATATTTCTACAGTGGAGGAAAAAAATTCCCCACTCTTCGTCATTCCAGTTCTTATCAGAATGACTAAAAAGGGGGTATTTATCGAAATTTTGATGGTTAAGTCTCATAAACAGGAGATGGCATAGATTTTTCATTATAAGAGGTATATAAAGAATGTTTCACCAACTTTTTGAACTATATGAAATCAAAATATAAAAAGATCATCGCCGGAATTATCGCTTTACTTTTAAGTGCGCTGGTTATTCCAATTAGTTTGATCGCACAGGATGCCCGCACCGGGATTAAAGGAGGACTTAATGTAAGCAATCTGTATATCGATGATGTATCGGACGAAAATTTGCGGCCAGGATTTCATCTGGGCGTATTTACCCAACTACCGATCAGTGATTTTTTCGTGATCCAACCGGAAGTGCTTTACTCTACCAAAGGCGCCCGGGCTACTTACGATGTGAATGTTGTTGACCTGGAAGGAGAATATAAGTTCAACTTAAACTATGTAGATATACCCGTACTGGCCACTTTTAAATTAGGAGAAGCAGCCGATATTCAGGTAGGACCATATATCAGCTATCTGATTAGTGCCAATGTTTCTACCGATGGAGATATCATTGATGGATCGGAAGAATTAAATCGTGATAGTTTTAAGCGGATAGATTATGGATTGAGCGCTGGATTTACCCTGAACTTTGATGCCATCAGTGTCGGAACACGCTACAACTACGGATTGGCGCAGATTGCCGACTCCAATGGAGCCGAACTTGCCCTGGGTGATGCTAAAAACTCCGTAGCACAGATATTCCTGGCACTGAATCTCGTATACTAAAATTATATGCATTCATTCTGGAAGGCGCTGATGCGCCTTTTTTTATTGATGATACTTTTGTAAAATGGCAGCCTGCCAATTTACCATCCTATGATTACTCCCCAGGAAGCTACCCAACGGATCAATGAGCACTTATTTTCTTTTCCGGCTGAACCAGTAGCCTTAGAGAACGCCAACGGGCGCATACTGCGCGAATCTATCCGGGCCGACCGGGATTTTCCGCCCTTCGATCGAGTGACGATGGATGGCATTGCGTACGATATACATGGCCTGAATCCAGATCAACCCACCCTGATAATAGAAGGCACACAACTAGCAGGCGAACCTCCGAAAACTCTATCCGCCCCTACGCATTGCCTGGAAGCTATGACCGGGGCTGTACTTCCGAAAGGGGCAAACACCGTAACGCCTTACGAAGATATTGATATACAGGAGCAGCAGGGACAAAAAATAGCTGTCTTACGGATAATGCCCACTCGGGAAGGACAAAATGTACATCCTCAGGGCCACGACCAGCCTCAGGGGGAGGAATTAATTCCGACAGGTACCCGCATGAATGCTACCCAGATTGCCGTAGCGGCTTCGGTGGGTAAAGCCCAGCTATCCGTCACCCGCCCCCCCAACGTGGCCATTGTGTCCACGGGCGATGAACTGGTTGCCGTACAGGAGCAGCCCGAACCCTATCAGATCCGTCAATCAAATAACCATGCTTTGCGGGCTGCGCTGGAAGACATGAACATCCCTTCTACCTTTTATCACCTTCCTGATTCTCTGGAAAAAACCAAGCAGGGGTTGGCGCAGATACTGGAGCAGCATCCGGTTATTGTGCTCAGTGGGGGAGTGTCTCGAGGGAAAAAAGATTATGTGCCGGAAGCCCTGGAGTCTCTGGGTGTGCAGAAGTTATTTCACAAAGTAAAGCAACGCCCGGGAAAACCATTTTGGTTTGGGGCGAAAGAAGATCAGAATGTGGTGTTTGCCTTGCCGGGAAATCCGGTATCTACGTTTATGTGCTTCCACCGCTACCTGAAACCCTGGTTAGAAAAAAGTATAGGCCTGACACCAAATCCTCCCCTACTAGCTGCTTTAAACGATCACGTAAAATTTGAACCGGAGCTTACCTACTTTATGCAGGTGAAGGCTTACCCCAATGAAGAAGGACATTTTGTAGCAACTCCCCTGGAAGGACACGGCTCCGGCGACTTTGCCAATCTATTGCAATGCAATGGTTTTCTGGAGTTACCAGCTGATCGTTCGCATTTCATCCAGGGAGAAGTTTTTCCCTTCATTCCCTTTACCTAATTTTACCATCACTACATTATATTCTATCATTCACTCATTCAACAATTTGTTATCATGAAAACTCGTTTTATTCACAACGTATATTTTTGGCTGGCGAACCCCGCGCAATCGGAAGATGGTGCTGCCTTGGAGAAGGGGCTCCGCACGCTAGAGCAAATTGAGACAGTGCGAGATATTCACATCGGAAAACCATCTTCCACCAACCGGCCCGTCATCGATACCACCTATTCTTATCACCTGATGTTGGCATTTGATAACCTGGAAGACCAAAATACCTACCAGGTTGATCCAGTCCATTTGCAATTTGTAGAAGACTGCCAGCACCTCTGGAAAAAAGTACAGATATACGATTCAGACTCAGGCCTGTTAGACTAATTGATCGTCGATCATCAGAGGTTATTCCGATTATCACAAGCATTTTTCTACCGAAATCCTTGTCTGACCAGGTAGGTAAGCGTTATCGGAGGCGGTCAGCGGGAGGCGGTATTCCCGGCCTCCTGCCTCCCGCTTCCTGTTTGGTTTTATAAGAGAATCAGAATAATATCTATTAAATAAATGGCGTAAGCATCCCGGGAATCCAAAGTTGCTTACGCCATTTTTCATACCTCTATTCAATCATTAGTGAGCCATCGCCTTGGGCGCCTCCCCTTTCTTCGCTGATTTAATTATTAACACAAAGGGAATACACAACAAAAAGAAAACACCAATGTAGAGAAACACATCCATGTAGGTAAGCAGGGAAGCCTGCTTCATCACATTGAACTCCAGTAACTGATAGGCCTGATCCTGGGCATGGTTCGCGGTTGCTCCCTGACTCATAAAATTACGGGTTAGCCCTTCAATGCGCTGCTGCACCCCCGGATCGTACGGATTGATATATTTAATCAGATCAAACCGATGCTCAAACGTTCTTCGGCTAATAAACGTACTGATGAGGGCAATTCCGAAAGAACCACCTAACTGCCGCACCATAGAGGTAAACGATGCGCCTTCCCCAATTTCCTTTCCTTTCAGCGTGGATAACGCCAGGGTAGTAATCGGAACGAACAACAAGCCCAACCCCGCTCCCCGCACAATGAGCAGCCAGAAGAAATCTCCTTCGCTCGTCATAGGAGTCAGGATCTTGTAGGAAAACAGGCTGTACAGGAAAAATAGCAGAAATCCTCCCGATACCAGGTACTTCTGAGGCACTCCCCGCTGAATCAGATTGCCCACCACGGGCATCATCAGACCGGTGGCAATGGAGCTGGGAACCAGCATCAACCCGGACTGTAGGGCCGTCCAGCCTAAAATAGATTGGGTAAACAGTGGGATAATAAAGGTAGAACCAAACAGCCCAAAGCCCAGAATAAAGGTAAACACCGTTCCAACCGCCAGATTTTTGTCTTTCAATACTCGAAGATCGATAACCGGTTTTTTTGCGGTAAGCTCCCGCCAAATCAGCAGGTAAAAACCCAGTACGGCAGAAACTGTCAGTACGATAATAGATGTATCGG
This sequence comes from Cyclobacteriaceae bacterium, assembly GCA_040222715.1. Lineage (GTDB taxonomy): Bacteria > Bacteroidota > Bacteroidia > Cytophagales > Cyclobacteriaceae > Tunicatimonas. The sequence continues at coordinate 77,165 of JAVKCN010000037.1, forward strand.
CGAACCAGTCGTGCTCCTGCCCTTTTTCCAGTACATACTGCAACGATCCCACGGCAATCACCAGAAACGCAATACCCCACCAGTCAATTTCCGAAGCTTTTCGTTTCCCGCCGTAGTTAGGGCTTTTAACGTACCGCAACGTAAGCATGGTGGCGATAATACCGATCGGAATGTTGATGTAAAAGATATAGGGCCAGGAATAATTATCCACAAAGTATCCTCCCAAAGGCGGGCCTAAGGTAGGGCCCACGATAATACCCATCCCATACAGTGCCTGGGCCATCCCTCTTTTTTCCGGTGGATAGGCTTCGGTGATAATCGTCTGCGCCGTTACCAGCAACGCTCCTCCGCCTAATCCCTGGATGAAGCGAAAGCCTACCAGTTCCCAGATATTGGTGGCATTGCCACAGAGGAAGGAAGCTACGGTAAATAAGATAATGGAGGCCGCAAAATAGTTGCGCCGACCAAACTGCTGCGAAAGCCAGCTCGTCAGCGGAATCATAATGACGTTAGCAATGGCATAGGCGGTAATCACCCAACCCACGTCGCTCAGGGTAGCCCCCAGGTTTCCCTTCATTTCGTTGAGGGCCACATTTACAATGGTCGTATCTACGATCTCCAGCAGGGCGCACATAATGGCCGTAACCGTTACAATGACCCTACGGAAGCCGTATTCTACGGTGGAATTTTCCAACATCAATACTTAATTCAAATGTACCTCAACCTCAACATTCATTCCGGCCCGCAGGCGCTCCAGATCTTGCTGTCCATCATTAAAAACAATTTTAACGGGCACGCGCTGCACTACTTTCACAAAGTTACCGGTGGCGTTATCAGGAGGTAATAAGGAAAATTTAGCTCCGGTGGCCGCGGAGAACGATTCTACCTTGCCTCGGTATTCCACGCCAGGATAGGCATCCACTGATATTTCCACTTCCTGCCCGGCCTTCATTTTATTCAGCTCGGTTTCCTTAAAATTAGCGACTACCCATAGGTCACTCTGTTCCACAATGGCAAACAGTGACTGACCCGCCTGCACCAGTTGTCCTACTTCAATATTCTTCCGGGAAACCACTCCGTCAATTGGGGCAGTGAGTACGGTATAGGAGCGTTGCAGCTTGGCCATATCCAGTTCCGATTTGCGCATTTTCACATTGGTTTCGGCTACCGATACATTGCCGGAAGAAACTGCCGTTTGGGATACATTGGCTTTTCGCTGTTCAGAAGCCACGGTCTTCTGTCGCTGCCACACTTCCAGTTGCTTTTCGGCAGATTCCTTGGCCGCTTTGGCCTGCTCAAACTGCTGCTGGGTGATGGAATGATCTTCAATCAGGTTAGAGTACCGCTTAAAATCCTGATCGGCCTGCCACAGTTTTACCTTCGCTGCTTCAATATTCGCTTCTACTGTACCAATATTGGCCTGGGCCGTGGTGACTCCGGCTTGCGAAGCATTGACTCCGGCTTTTACTACTTCCAGATTGGCCAGCGCATTTTCATAGGCGGCTTCCGCCTGCTCTACCCTAAGCTCATAATCCCGGGCATCCAGAATTACCAGGGTATCACCCTTTTTCACCGTTTGGTTATCGGTAATCCGGATGGCGTCTACATAGCCGGATACTTTGGGAATTATCGGGCTGATATCACTCTCAATCTGGGCATCGTCGGTATCCTGATAATGAAGGCTATGAATGTATTTGATAATCCCGAAGGTTGCCCCCAAAATGATGATGGCCCCAAAGATGATTGGGAAAAGCTTGTTGCTTTTTTTATCTGCTTTTTGTTCTATTTCAGTTTGCGTTTCCATGTATAATGCTGCTATAGATTAATTTTGGTTAGAAAAGTCGGTGTTCAGCAAACCTGCTGCTTTTTCGAGTTGGTAATAACTAAGCTGGGCATCGGCCTGCGCCTGTAAGGCATTGACCTGCGCCTGCAACTGCGCCACTTCGGCGTCCAGCAGATCGGTAATCAATGCCAGGTTATTATTGTAATTGTTCTGGGTAATCCGGTAGTTTTCTTTGGCCTGCTCGCTGGCGACTTTCAGCGTCTCAATCTTTTTCAGACTTTTCTGAAAAGCAGCGTAATCCCGGAAAATTTCTTTTTTGACTTCATCCAGTTGTAATTCGGTCTGGAGCGTTTGCTGTTGTTGCTGCGCCCGTGCTTCCTGCACTTTCTGGTGGGTAGTAAAAATACCAGATAGATTGTACTGCACCCCTACCCCAACATTGACCGCATTGGTCACGGTGACCAGGTTTGGGATGTACGCATCAATATAACCGCCTGTCAGGGCCAGGGAAGGGTAATAATCTCCCTGGGTGACCTTAATCCGGCTTTCGGCCGCTTTTTCCAGGTTTTGAGAAGCCTCCAGGTCGGGACGATTCGCCGGGGCTTCTTCCAGGTAGTAAGCTAGTGCCTGAAGCTGCTCAGGCCTATTCTGAAACTGAAGCGTATCAATCTCCAACTGGGTTTCTTCGGGCAAGCCTAATAAAATATCCAGCTCAAAATTGGCTACGGCCAGGTTGTTGTCTACGTCCAGTGCTGTTAGCTCCAGATTGGATTCTTGCAACTGCGCTTTCAGCAGATCATTCCGGGTGATGACGCCATTTTTCTCCAGATTAGTGAAGATGGTAACTCGTTGCCGGGCCTGTTCCAGACTTTGTTCTACCAGTTGGCGGGTAGCACTTAGCTTGTAGTAGTTATAATAAGCGGCAATGGTGTTTAACAGCACTTCATCCTTCTGGCTTTCCGCATTCAACTCGGAAGCCCGTTTCAGGTAACCGGCGGCTTCTATGGAATTCTTGATTTTCAACCCGGTGAAAATGGGTTGCGTCAGATTTACGGTGCCGTACATGGCCTGAGAAACTTCAGGAACCGAAGAGGAGCTTTCGCCACCTCCCTCGCCAGAACTGGAAGCGGCTGGATTGAAATGCAAATTGATATCCGGTGAGTTTACCCGAAGGTACGCCCCACTTAACCCTACCTGGGGCAATTGCTGATGCCGGGACTGTACTAAGCGAGCTTCGGCTTCCAGAATTTTAGACTGAGCGATCTTCAGCTGCTTGCTGTTTTCCATACTCAACTGAACCGCTTTATCCAAACTGATTTGTACCGTATCCTGATCTTGTGCCACGGCTGAGAAAGACAGCAAGGCAAGTATCGGTATTACTAAAACTTTAAATGGTTTACTTCTTTTCATTTGATAATGAGATGATCATGTAATAGAGTTTTCAAATAATTTTTCACTCGGATTTTAATATTCTCCCTCGAGTTAGAGCCGCTTGTTTTGGTTAGTAGCTTTAAAATTTTAGACTGACTGCTCTGATTTACCAAACCAAAAATGGTCATAATCACCATTTCCGTATCCAGGTCTGGGCGGAATACCTTTTCCTGCTGCCCTTTGACCAGAGCCTTTCTAACTTCCTCCCAATTTCGGCTGATCAGCTCCAGCAGATTCTCGTGCAGATTTTTCCTGGATTCAAGCCCTAACTCCCGGTGTATCATCTGGTAGAACCGGCTATTATTAGTTATTAGATCCACATAATATTCTATGATCTGATCTAGCCTCTCTACAGAGGTTAGTTCCTGCCTGGTGTTGAATTCTTCCAACCGCGATCGGGTGTCGTTTACTTTCTTTTCTACCAAAGCTTCCAACAGCTTTTCCTTGCCCCCAAAGTAATAGTTGATCATAGCCAGATTAACTCCGGCTTCTTTTGACAGATCACGAACCGAGGCTCCGTCAAAGCCTTTTTCTACAAATAGCTTTTCGGCAGCAATCAGAATTTTTTCTTTAGACATGTATTAGTATGGACGGTGAAAATCAGATCGAGCAAAAGTAGTTAAACGATCGTTTAAATCAAACGACTGTTTAAAATTTAGGTTTTAATAATTACATTAATTTTTTATTAATCTCTTATGATTGATGCGTGATTATTAGTCATAAGCTAATTTTACCCCGAAATTATTACTAATCAATCACTTTTGGCTTTTTATGGTTGTGGGCTTTAACCAGCGATTACGTCCTGATTAACAGTGAGATAATTGCAGCCGTTGCGGTTTTCAGGCCGACTGAAAAGGAGATAACTTCGTGGTATAAGAGATGCATCTGCGTTAGTTTTTACAGAGGAAGGCAGGACCCATGATCGGGTATGAAGAAAGTATTTCAACAAAGGGGTAAAAAAGCTACCTGCTTTTGGCCAGGGTCAATCTGTCATTTCAAACTCCAGCGGCTCTTCTTTCATTTGGGCTTCCCAGGCTCGGATGTAAGGAGCGTATTGCTTATACAGGGCCATGAATATGGGTACCGCCCGGCTCACCAGCGAGGAAGGCGCATTGGATAAGACACAAATCCCGATCTGGTTGCCCCGATCTACCGCCGCTACACTCCGATAGCCATTGGCATAGCCTCCGTGGTAGGCGATCGTATCTCCTGCATGGTGTAAGATACGCCACCCTAACCCGTAGTAGGTACCTTCCAAATGTTTCCAGTGCCGGAAGTATCGGTTCTCGATGGGAGTAGCAATCTGGGGGGTAAAAATGCTATCGAGGGCTTGTTTGGAAAGCACTTCAGGTCGGTTCCCTAACAGGGCAATCAGCCACTGGGCCATATCCATCGTACTGGCGTTCACTCCTCCGGCCGAGGGCACATTGTAGTAGCTTTTTGAAATGGGGATCGTGACCCAACCGCCCCTGCCTCGCAAATGCGGCAGGGCCTTGTTAGATACTTCCATCATATCATCGTACCAAACCGAAGCATCGTTCATGTGCAGCGGCTCAAAGATGCGCTCCTGCAACAACGTCTGGTAAGATTCAATCGCCGCCGCTTCTACGACGGGTTCAATCACCCCGTAGGCTACATTCTGGTAGCTGTACCACTGCCCCACTGCCCCAATCAGATTCACATCTGCAAGGGACTTGATCATATCATCCCGCAGCATTCCGGCTTCTACCAGGTTGGTGTAAGCATGGTACGGCAGGCCTGTGGTGTGGGAGAGCACATGCTTGATGGTTACTTCTCTGGTCTGCTCCGGTGATATGAGCGCAAAGGCAGGCACATAGTCGGTCACCGGATCGCTCCAGTTCATCAGGCTATCAGACACCAGCACTCCCGCCAGAGCAGAAGCAAACCCTTTAGATACCGAAGCCAGTCGAAATACGGTGTGCATATCCACCGAGTCCGGTTCCTTCACCGATCGCAGCCCGTAGCCTCGCATCAGAATAGGCATACTGTCTTTTACCACCACAATACCGGCACCGGGGGCGCCGCTGTCATCAAATAAGTACTGCAAGGTGTCTTCCAGTGCTTCAATAAACTGTTGCTGGTAGGGATTATAAGGGTCTGAAGTCGGCAGCGGTGCTTGTTCTGATGATTGCCAGATGGGCAAAAACGGGATGACGACCAGTACGAAACCGCCTATCAGGTAAGGCATACGCCGGATCAGGGTACGTAAGACAATCTTCATCGTTGATACTAACTGTGCCCGCAGTGCTATTATTGCTACCTAAGCACTTTTCGGACGAAAAGGTTTCATCACCGCTTCGTCGCATTCCAGATAGGGGCCGCCGATCAGGTCGATGCAGTAGGGCACGGCCGGGAATACGGCATCCAGGCACTGCCGGATGGCCCGCGGTTTCCCGGGTAGGTTTATAATAAGCGTTTGATTACGGATACCCGCGGTTTGCCGGGACAGAATGGCGGTGGGCACATATTGCAGACTGGTCTGCCGCATCAGCTCTCCAAAGCCGGGCATCATCTTGTGGCAGATCGCCTCGGTGGCCTCCGGGGTTACGTCACGCGGGGCGGGTCCGGTACCTCCTGAGGTCACAATCAGGCAGCAGTCGTCTTCGTCGGCCATCTTTTTCATGGTAGCCTCCAGTTGGTCCTGCTCATCGGGAATCACGGCGTATACTTTCTCCCAGGAAGAAGTGAGGTACTCATTCAGGGTTTCCACAATGGCCTTGCCCGGAATATCTTCGTAAATACCCTGACTGGCGCGGTCGGATACGTTGATAATGCCTATTTTAATTGTCTTCATATTGTAGGGTTGGTGGCACACATGCATTCTTGCTAAATGCTTAATCTGCTAATCTAAGTAACATCTGCCAATATATTAAATATGGCTGGGCAAGCTTGATCAGTGCCGTATGTAGCTTGGGAGTAATGAAGAGTATCTTTTGCTATAAAAGCATCTGCAGTGTAAACTATCTTTCAACTTCATAGAATATATTTGTTGGAAAATTATTACTTTAAAAAATTAAGTTGAAACTATACTATTAATTTTTTAAGATTACGAATCTTATAGTATAAAATCTATAATCATCGCAAGAATGGCCGAAGGTGAACAGATTATGCTTGAAAATTACCGCTTGGTTACCAGCCTCCGGCAGGACAATCATTCGGCCTTCGAAGAACTTTTTCGCCTGTACTGCCGCCCCCTGAAAGCCTTTGCTATCGAGGAACTAAAAAGTGAAGAGCTGGCTGAAGATGCCGTACAGGAGATTTTCTGTAAACTATGGCTCCATCGTCATAAGCTGGACCCCCGACGTTCAGTACGGGGCTTCCTGTTTACTTGCTTAAAGAATCATATTCTAAACGTGATCCGCACCCGCAAAAATGAAATCCTGAAAAACTATCGTTTTGCCTACGGGCAGTCGCAGCCGTGTAATGATACCGAACAGGATGTGCTCACTCACGAGATTCAGCGGGAGGTACATCAACTTATCAACCATCTGCCGGAAGTAAAAAGAAGGATAGTCCAGCTAAGTCTCTACCAAGGATGGTCCCATGAACGGATCGCCGACGAACTCAACGTATCTATCAACACTGTGAAGATGTATTTGAGCCAGACTTCCCGCCAGCTTCGCTACCGTATTGAGATGCATGGAGTGAAAATTTTTATCTTCTTCTCGCTGTACCTACTTCTTTAATGAAGCGGTATTTATTTTAAACAGCCTAAGATAGATATATCACTGTCCGTTTTGCACAACTCATTCCTCGTCAGTACTTATCTCTCATTCATTTTTTTGAAAAAATTTTCGGTCTCTGATATACGTTTGCGCTTGAGCGGTGTAGTACTTATAAAATCATCTGGCCATCTATGCGCAAGCCTAAACCGGAAGTTATTGAACGCTACTTTATTAATCAGTGCACTCCTGAAGAGGCTGAGCTTGTGCTCTCATGGTTAGCCACCAGCGAAGGGCAGGCATTTTACGAAATGTACCTTAACCGACGCATTCAAGAAGGCGCCTTTCCGGCCTCTTCGCTCCCAATGAACGAAGAAAAAGCGCTGAAAGGCATTTATGCCCGGATTCATCAGCGAGAAAATACCAGGCCTACAAAAGCTCGTGCATGGTCTCTAAGAGCCGCAGCTGTTGTTCTATTGCTGCTGAGCAGTTGGGTTATCTGGTATAGTTTGCAATCTATTGAGCAGACCGTAAAGACTGCCTACGGGGAAACCCGGAATATTACGCTGGAAGATGGCACCCAGGTGATACTGAATGCTAACTCCAGTTTTAGCTATAAAAAGAATCATCCCCGAGAGGTATGGCTAACCGGCGAAGCGTTCTTTACGGTCTCTCATACGCAGGATGACGACCTTTTCAAGGTGCACACTTCTGACCTGACAGTCAATGTATTAGGTACTGAATTTAACGTGAATACCCGTCATAAAAAAACGGATGTGGTACTTAGTAATGGACGGGTAAAGCTAGAGATTGAGCGAAATCTGAAGAAAGAAAGTCTGCTCATGCAGCCGGGAGATAAAGTCACGTACTCTTCACCGGAAAATGTCTTGGAAAGAAAAGTTGTTCAACCAACGAACTACTCATCCTGGGTAAAGGGGACAGTGATTTTTGACCACACACCATTAAAGCACATTTTTCAACATATCGAAGATACTTACGGAGTCAGAATAGAAGTACAGAACCCATCACTACTGAATAGAGAGTTTAACGGTGAGGTAGCTGATAACCTGGAAATGATGCTGATGCTATTACAGAAAACTTTTGATATTAAACTAACTCAGAAAGGAGATACTATTTATTTGAATTAAAAGAAACTACCAATCTGATCTAAAATCCAGGTACTGTTCACTAGATACTGGCCAATAGTCAGATTGGCAGAATGAAATTTTATTGTGTTTATTAAATTCTAAAACTATGCATTTACAACCAAAAAACAAATGGGTTGGTATTAGGTGTGGCCTCATTGGCTCATTCTTATTATTAATTTTAGTCTGGCAAACTAGTGTAGCGCAAAGCCTGGCATTAAACTCTACTAGCCAGGGAGCCACCAACACCCAAGACTCCCAAAATCTTTCTGACTTTCTTGATCGAGTAGGTCAGGCATTTCAAATCAAATTTGTTTACGAAAGCGGACTGATTGATGGCAAGGTCATCAATGCTACCATGCTGGAAGCCACATCGATGAAAAATGACCTGAAGCGGAAAAGCCTGGAAAAAATACTTATCGAAGTACTGGAGCCCCACCTGCTTACCTTTGAGCGGGTATACAGTAATTATTATGTGATTCAAAAGAAGGGTGAGGAGAACCAAGACAGAAAAATACTTAACAAAATCGATATCAATACTTCAGAAGAAACCGAAAAACAAGCGTATGAGAAAAATATACAAAAGATCTCAAGTCGCATGATAAAAACTGCCCGGAGCGTGGATCAGACCGTTCGTGGGCAAGTGACCGACAATGAAGGATCACCCTTACCCGGTGCCACTATTATCGAAAAAGGAACCAACAATGGGGTTGCTGCAGACATTGACGGATCATTTACTATTAATGTTTCCGGTCCGGAGTCCGTTTTGGTTTTCAGCTATATAGGGTTCGAAACCAAGGAAGTTCCATTAAATGGGCAATCCACAGTGAATGTAGTATTGAATGCGAGTAGTGATGCGCTCGAAGAATTGGTTTTTGTGGGATACTCTTCCCGAAAGAAAGCCAATCTTACGGGAGCCGTTTCCCAGGTCGAGGTTGAAAATCTGGAAAAAACCAGAGTCTCCAATGTTTCTCAGGCCTTGCAGGGGCAGGTGGCTGGAGTACAGGTTACTTCAAGTTCCGGAGCACCGGGCGACCCGATTCAGGTGCGAATTCGTGGGGAGGGAACCATTGGCAATAACAATCCGCTCTACGTGGTGGACGGTATTCCTACCAGAGATATTACCTTTTTGAATCAAGGCGATATTATGAACATGACAGTTTTGAAAGATGCAGCGGCTTCGGCCATATATGGTTCGCGAGCATCGGGAGGTGTAATACTCATAACGACCAAAGGGGGATCTGAAGGAAAGATCAGCGTCGGCCTGGATTATTTTACCGGGATTCAAAAAGCTTCTAACCTACCCCAAATGTTGAATGCGGAACAATATATAAATACCCTGGAGAAAGCTTGGAACAATTCTGATAGGGATGAACCGAACCCATACACGGCCGACCGGGCGCGAGCTGATTTTGCCGATACCGACTGGCTGGATGAACTACTCACCCAGGGAAAGACACAAAGTGCGCAATTAAATATCAGTGGAGGAAATGAAAAGATCCGCTTCCTGACCTCTCTAAGCTATTTTGGACAGGATGGAATCATGATTTACGACAATGACCGGTATAAAAGGACGAATTTCAGAACAAATATCGATACGGACCTTACCGATCGCCTAAAGATGGGGTTTAACCTTCAGCTCTCTTTTGAAAAACAGGATAGAATTGCCTCTACCGGTGAAAGTTTGGTCCGATATGCATTGTTAAGGGCTCCAGTTATTCCGGTTTATAAAGACGAGAATGACCCTACTTACAGTGAACGTGATCCTTTCACCGACCTGCCCTTTTACACTCCTACCGACTATGACGTTGCGTTGCAGCGGTCTTTGTACGAAGTGGTGGGCAATCCTATTGCCCAGGCCTATTTTACAGACAATGTGCAAAATTCCTTTACCACTTTTGGAAATATATACGGCGAATATGCTTTTTTAAAGGATAAGTCCTTAAAGTTTAGGACTAACGTGGGTATTGATCTTAATTATTTTCATAATAAGGCATTTGGTGAGAATTATGGCGATGATGATGGAGGTGGCAATGCAATTGATCAAGGCCTAGGCCGACAGAATCGCCCCAGTAGCCTAAATGAGTCAAGAGGAGAAGCCCTTACTGTTACCTTTAACAACACATTGAATTATGAAAAAACATTTGCGCAAAGACATGATGTTAGTGCCCTGGTAGGAACGGAATACATAGAGAATTATGCTTCTTCCATTGGTGGGAGCAGATTACGATTTCCCTATACTGCCAATGAGTTTAGGTATTTAGACTACGGTAATAATGAACTGGATGTCAACAACAGCGGAAGCGCGTCCGAATGGGCTTTGTTTTCTGTTTTTGGTTCGGCTACCTATGTTCTGGACCAAAAGTACATGATTACCGGTAACCTTAGAGCGGATGCCTCCTCCCGGTTTTCGGAAAACAATCGCTGGGGTTACTTTCCCTCGGTTTCTATTGGCTGGGAACTTGCGAACGAAAATTTTCTGAAGGATATAGACTTTATTTCAGATCTAAAACTTCGAGCAAGTTGGGGAGAGTTGGGCAATCAGGAAATAGCCAATTACGCTTATTTGACCTTGGTAAGCCAGGTGGATGGCATTGTCAAGGTAGACCGTTATGGAAACCCTGATCTGAAATGGGAGAGCTCTACCCAATCCAACATCGGTTTGGACCTGGGGCTTTTTGGCAACAAGTTTAGCGTAAGCTCTGAATATTTTCAGAAAAACACCACGGATATCCTTTTGCCCATAGGTCTGCCTTCAGTCGTTGGGGATGTATCTCCTACCATTGTAAATGCGGGCGAAGTCAGCAATAGTGGGTTTGAGTTCTCGCTCAACTATAGAAATATAGACCGTGAATTCAAATACAGTATAAACGCGAATTTTGCGACCTTAAACAACAATGTGGAAAAGTTGGCCCCTAACGTGCCGAACATCGTGGGAACGGTGACCCGAACGGAACCCGGCCATCCCTTGAACTCCTATTTTGGGTACAAAATGACCGGTATTTATCAGAATCAAGCGGAGATTGAAAGCCATTTACCGGGGAATTCTGATCTTAAGCCAGGAGATATAAAATTCGCTGATATCAATGATGATGGAATTATCAATTCTGATGATCGCCAGCATATTGGGAGCCCCATACCCGATCTTACCTATGGACTTGCTTTTTCGGCCTCCTACGTCGGCTTCGATTTTTCCTTCCTTTTTCAGGGAGTGGAAGGAGTTGACCGATATAACCAGGGGAAACAAATAGTGGATTACGATACCCGACCGTTTAATTACACGACTAATATACTGGGGGCCTGGGACGGCGAGGGAAGTACCAATTCCATTCCTCGGGTGGCATTCGAAGACAATGGAAGTAGCCGGGTTTCCAGTATTTTTGTTGAGGATGCCTCATACCTGCGTCTAAAAAATATAGAACTGGGGTACACCTTACCATCCATCAAGGAACTACAGCAAGTAAGAATTTATATTTCAGGACAAAACCTGTTCACGGTTACCAACTATTCAGGTTTTGACCCTGAATCTACTAATTTAATGGATTTTGGCACCTATCCGTCCTCTACCTCGATTTTGCTAGGGATCAATGCCAAATTTTAATACTAAAAAATTACGTCATGAAAAGAGCTTTATATTATTTAACGATATACTTAATAGTTACAATAGCTGTTAGTTGCGATGAACTTGACAACGAACCTATCGGGCTTCTTACTGAAGACCAGGTAGATAACAATCCAACCTTAACTACTTTAGAATCTTCGGTGACTTCGACCTATTTTCCTTTAAGAAGTACTTTGTGGGGGGGCGTTCCAAACTCAAGTTGGGATTTGGGCACCATCTTCCGAAATGATATAATTCTACAGGATATAGCGTCTCATGATATGAACAAGAAGTGGAACCCTGACGGAGACCAGGCATGGATGGATAGAGTTGCAGATTTTAGTTTTACACCTGACAATCAAGCTTTTAATGGCATCTGGACTTATGATTACGAAGGTATAAGTAGAGCGAATCTAGCTATTCAGTTTTTAACGGATGATGAAGTAGTTAATGCCACCGGCATTAATGCTGCCAGAAAAAACCAGCTTCTCTCCGAGGTATATTTTCTGCGAGCTTATTACTATTTTGATCTACTTAATAATTTTGGTGATGTACCACTAATATTGACCCCTCCCGATTCTTTTGAGGAGGCGTTGGATCTGTCAGTCAAATCTCCGTCAGAGGAAGTACGTAACCAAATAAATACCGATTTATCGGCGGCCAAGTCACTTGCTGTAAATGAAAAATTTCCGGATGCTGACGACCCATGGCGGATATCCAAGGGAGCTATTATCGCACTGCAGGCTAAAGTCGCATTGTATAACCAAAATTGGGTTGAAGTTTTAAACTACATACAGGAACTGGAAGGTTTCGGTTTCTACGCACTCAATGAAAATTATTTTGATAGTTTCAATGCTGAAAAGGAATTTGCCGAGAATGAGGTAATATTTACCTACGACCATCAGTCAAATGAAGTTCCCCGGGATGGAAATGGGTTGGGTCGGGTGATGGGTTGGGGCTTTTTTGCTCCCACCGAAAACTTTCTCAACGCCTTCGAGCCCAATGACCCCAGATTTTTGTATACCACTGATGTTGTCAATCAGCGTTCTTCTAAACTTTTAGGTTCGACCAGTGATTTCAAAGGCAATGATGACGGACCCGGTAACAAAATTTATATTCGTTATGCGGATGTTCTTCTGTGGAAGGCCGAAGCGCTCAATGAAACCGGAGACTATAGCGGTGCTATTGCAATAATCAACTCGATCAGGCAAAGAGCCCGGACAACTCCCATGGTGGATGGCTCAATGGCGCCACCGGAAACACTAGCTGACCGACCTCAATCTACCGACAAAGCACTGATCAAAGAATGGCTTATTTCCGAAAGAAGGGTAGAATTAGGCTTTGAGGCTCAAAGGTTTAACGATTTAAAGAGATGGGGTATAGCGCAAGAGTTTCTACGGTCCCTGGGAGTCAACTTTGAGAGTCACAATATGCTATACCCCATCCCGCAACCTGAACTAGATAAATCTGGTGGAACGATTGTCCAGAACTCTGGTTATTAATCAACTCATTTAGGCCGGAAATACTCATCTTACAGGTTAACAATAACGAATTCAAAGAACCAAGATCATTCTTCTATGAGATTTCAAAAGATTATAGCTGTTTTATTTGTTTCAGCACTTTGCAACTATCCGTGTTTCTCACAGTCTGATTCCATCAGTTCGGAGCAACATGTTAACGGGGTTGAAAAGCCCTGGATGCTGGGACCTTTCGTCCGTCCCGCAAGTGAAAAACCGATTATAAGCAGTGATACAAATTCATTGTTTCTTGATCCGATGAGTGGTAAGGAGGTAAGGTGGCAATCCAAGGCCACCTTCAATCCTGCCGCCATTGTAAGGAACAATCAGATTCAGGTACTTTACCGGGCCGAACAAGACCTTCTTACCGAAAAAATCGGAAGCCATACTTCCAGGATCGGTTTAGCTACGTCCAATGACGGAATCGTGTATAATACTGAGGTCGAGCCCATTTTTTATCCCGATAATGATGCGCAGAAGAAATATGAATGGCCCGGTGGAACGGAAGATCCCCGCATCGTTGAGACGGAAGATGGAATGTATGTCCTCACCTATACCCAATGGAATCGAGATATTCCTCGTTTGGCCGTCGCTACTTCCTACGATTTGAAGAAATGGACCAAGCATGGTCCTATATTTGAAAAATATAAGGATGGAAAATACAATAATAAAGAAACAAAGTCGGGTGCGATCGTCACCCAGTTAAAAGATGGTAAATTGGTTGCCGCTAAAATTAAGGGAAAGTATTATATGTATTTTGGCGTGTCCCATATCTGGCTGGCCACTTCCGAAGATTTACTTAACTGGGAACCTCTGGAGAACTATCAAGGCACTTTAACCCCGGTTCTAAACCCTCGTCCCGGATATTTTGACTCCTGGCTGGTTGAGGCGGGACCACCACCCGTGCTTACTGAAAACGGTATTGTAGTTTTATATAATGCGGGTAATTCTGCTAATATCGGGGTTAAGAACTTGGGCAATCGTGTTTATTCAAGTGGGCAAGCGCTTTATTCTGCCGATGAACCCTGGAAATTGCTAGACCGCAGTGATAAACCCTATATTAAGCCAGAGCTCCCGTTCGAAAAATCAGGACAGTATAAGGATGGTACCACATTTGTCGAAGGCCTGGTATATTTCCGTGAGAAATGGTTTCTATATTATGGTACGGCTGATAGTATGGTTGGGGTTGCCGTGGCAGGTGCAGAATAATCCTTCGGATTGAACTTTCTAAGTACAGGACAAAAAGGTATAGGGTGTTTAAATGGGGGTATTCGTCGTGAGCCTTTACTGGATTTTCTGCCATCAAATAATCGGCCACCGAGCGCTGATCAGCACTCGGTGGCCGCCATGCTCTAACACTGATTAATTGTAGAGAACTCTATTCGCGCTATGCGGTGAGCTGCTGTTCTGCTCCGTCTAGGCCTCTTACTGCATAAATTCAACTCTTCCTCTTTATAAATGCGGTAAACTACAGCGGCGTGGTGAGGCCACCCTGGCCGACACGCTTATGATTTTCCGGCCAACCCTCCCATTTTAATAGTGTAAAAATACGCCAGTAGCCATACCTGATCCGCATTGGAAGGAGATTCTGGCCAAGAGTGAAGAAGCTTTTCTTAAGTATATCCCCGATGGTATTCACCCCAGTGATGAGAGTGAAAATATGATCATTGCTCCCTTCATCCTCAAAAAACTGGAAGAAGGAACGTAAAAGTTAGTCATTATTCGTGTACCTTCAATCAACTATGTTTTTTTTATATTCACTCTCGCTTAATTCAGTAACGATATCTATGAAAAGACTACTCAAACACCCTATTTATAGCTTATTACTTCTCTTTTTTATCCACGCCTGTAGCAACTCCCCAGAAACCAGCACCGAAACAGCCCAAAATGAAGCCCGCACGGCAGATGTGATTGTCTACGGAGGCACCTCTGCGGCCGTCACTGCGGCGGTGCAGGTCGCTGAGATGGGAAAATCCGTCATCATGGTATCGCCTGACCAGCATCTGGGAGGACTGACCTCGGGCGGACTGGGCTGGACCGATACCGGTAACAAATCGGTGATTGGTGGACTGGCGCATGAGTTTTACCAGGGCCTCTACCATCACTACCAGCAGGATTCCTCCTGGAAGTGGCAGAAAAAGGCTGAATACGGCAACACCGGGCAGGGCAACCCGGCCATGGACGGTGAGGCAGGTACCATGTGGATATTTGAGCCCCACGCCGCCGAGCAGGTGTTTGAAGACTTTATCCGCGACCATGACATTACCGTCTACCGCAATGCCTGGCTGAACCGGGATGGCGGGGTGACGATGGAAGAAGGCCGGATCACTGCTATTGAAACGCTGGACGGGCAGCGCTACGAAGGAAAGATGTTCATTGATGCTACTTACGAAGGCGATCTGATGGCGGCTGCGGGCGTCAGTTACCATGTGGGGCGGGAAGCCAATAGCGTGTACGATGAGGAGTGGAACGGCATACAGGTGGGTGTGCTGCACCACGGGCACCACTTCACCAGCGACATCAGCCCCTACGTTACCCCCGGTGATGCTAGCAGTGGATTATTACCCCTTATTTCTGGGGATGATCCGGGGGAATACGGGGAGGGTGATGATAAAATTCAGGCGTATTGCTTCCGCATGTGCCTCTCCAACCATCCCGATAACCGGATCGCTTTTCCCAAGCCTGAGGGTTATGATCCGAAGCAGTATACCCTACTGGCCCGCGTCTTTGATGCCGGATGGCGGGAAACGTTTAACAAGTTTGATCCCATCCCCAACCGCAAGACGGATACCAACAACCACGGGCCGGTGAGCACCGACAACATCGGGATGAACTACGACTACCCCGAAGCCAGTTACCAACGTCGCCGGGAGATTATCCAACAACACGAAGACTACCAGAAGGGGCTGATGTACTTCCTGGCCAACGACCCGCAGGTGCCCGAGGAGGTACGGGAAGAAATGAGCCAGTGGGGACTGGCCGCCGATGAGTTTACTGATAATGACAACTGGCCCCACCAGATCTACGTGCGGGAGGCCCGCCGCATGATCGGCCCCGTGGTGATGACCGAACATGAGGTGCTGGGCAAACGCGAGGTGCCCAAACCCGTCGGCATGGGTTCTTATACCATGGACTCCCACAACATCCAGCGCTACGTGAAACCCGACGGCTACGTGCAGAACGAAGGCGACATCGGAGTACACCCCGACCAGCCCTACAGCATCTCCTACGATGCCCTCACTCCCAAGAAAGAGGAATGTCAAAATCTTTTAGTGCCGGTCTGCGTCTCCAGCTCCCACATTGCCTTCGGCTCCATCCGCATGGAACCCGTCTTCATGATCCTCGGCCAGAGTGCCGCCACCGCCGCCGTGCAGGCCATCGACAATGGCACCTCGGTGCAGGACGTTGATTACGAACAGCTTCAGGCCCAGCTTACTCAGGACGGTCAGGTATTGCGGGCTGGGGAATAGGATTTGGGTATTGGGTTTCAGGGATTCGACAACGGAATATCGTAGCAGTAAGTCTGAGCGACAACGATGAGGGAAGGGGCTCAATCAGTGAGCACTGCCCCACCGTCTCCCTGGCGAAAGAAGTCTCGGGGAGCCTGGCAGCGGGGTATTTTTATTCAGCAAAGCCTGCTTGCAACACGGTATCATCACTTTTCCGGGTGAAAAGATGGTAATGCAACCCCGCGCCGTCATTTTTTTGGTCGGAACAGGGGCGGCGCAGCTTTCCATCATCACCTTTTTGAGTTGAAAAGTCTCACTGCGCCCTGGCAGCGTAACGCATTTTCCCGCAACCACCCGATGGTCTCTTCTCTGGCCCATCTGCTGTGTCCGATTGCTAACAATAATTGTACGAAAACGAACAGTTTTATTACGACAAATGCCTTATCTTGAGCGTAGTACTGCTTTACTGAAGTGGCACGCTTTTTTTTAATGGGATGTTAGCGTTTATTCCGATCATCAGGTAAGAAGCAACATGCTATCGAGGGGCTAATAAGCGTTGACGGAGGCCGTTAGTGGGCGGCAGGAGGCTGGGACTTACCCGCCCAGCCTCCTGCCGCTCGCTTCCAATTACGTCTTGAAAAGATCATCAGCATCATGTCTGGTATATATATTTTTTACTTTTCTACGCACAACACCAAAGCTCATGTTCCGAAACTACATCAAAGTCGCGCTCAGAAACCTGGTCAGTAACAAGGTGTATTCCCTCCTCAACATCGGCGGCCTGGCCATCGGCATTGCCACGGCCCTGCTGATCCTGCTCTGGGTGGCCGATGAAATCAGCTACGACCGCTACCATACCAATGCCGATCAGCTGTACCGCTCCATCGTACATTGGGATGTAGGCGGGCAGCAGGTATCTTATACCGCTACCCCGGCCCCCTTCGGGGCGTTCATTCAAAGTGGAATTCCCGAAATACAAAACACTTCCCGCTTCAATATCATGGGTGAATCCTTGTTTACCTACCAGGATCAGCCGTATCAGGAGAGCGAAGGAGCGTATACCGATCCGGCCACGCTGGAGATGTTCAGTTTTGATTTTCTGGAAGGCAACCCGGCCACGGCCCTGAATGACCCGAAATCAATACTATTATCGCAAACGCTGGCCCAGAAGTATTTCGGCGAGGAAGCCGCCGTGGGCAAAACCATCCGGTTCGATAACCAATACGAGCTGCTGGTGACGGGAGTGTACGAGGACATGCCGGAAAATTCGCATCTGCGCTTTTCGTATCTGCTGCCCTTTGAACTGTTTCTGCAAAACCACAACATTGGCGAAGACAACTGGAACGATTTCAACTACTACACCTACGTGCAGTTGGATGAGAGCGCTTCCAATCAGGCAGTTGGCGATAAGATTGTACAGTTATTCAGGAAGCGCTTTCCCGAAGAAACTACCCTGGTCGGTATTTACCTGCAACCCCTTACGAAGATCCACCTGTACTCTAACTTCGACCTGGACATCAGCGGCAATGGGGATATACAGTACGTATATATTTTTCTGGTCATTGCGGTATTTATCCTGCTGATTGCCTGTATCAATTTCACCAATCTGGCCACGGCCCGTTCCATCAAACGCGCCAAGGAAATCGGGTTGAGGAAGACCATTGGGGCGGTTAAGTACCAACTGATCGGGCAGTTTCTGGGGGAAGCCATCCTGTTTGCGTTGATCGCGGTGGGGCTGGCGGTGCTGCTGGTCGAACTCGCGCTGCCAGTGTATAACGAACTGGCGCAAAAGCAGATCAGCCTGCATTTGTTGGATCCCCGATTTATCGGGATGCTATTGTTTATCACCCTGTTTACGGGTATTGCAGCCGGGCTCTACCCCGCTTTGTTTCTCTCCTCATTTGATCCGGCCCGGGTCCTGAAAGGTGCATTCAAGGCCGGAATCCGGGGGATTTTATTGCGAAAGGGACTGGTCGTCCTGCAATTTGCCCTGTCCATCATCCTGATCGTAGGCACGCTCATTATTGACGATCAGCTCACCTACATCCGAAATAAAAAGCTGGGGTATGATAAGGAGAATGTGGTCGTAGTGCCCCTGACGGGAACCATCTACCAAAACCCCGAGTCCTTTAAAAACCAGTTGCTTGCGCATCCGGCCGTGCATCATATCACCACGGCCAGCCAGAACCTTACCAACGTGGCCAGTTCCACCTCCGGTGCCGACTGGGAGGGCAAGACCGCTGAACAGACGATCCTGCTGAACCAGCTTTCGGTAGACCTGGATTTTATAGAGACCTTCAATATCAGCATGGCCGAAGGCCGCGCTTTCTCCAAAGAACGAGGCACCGACAGCAGCGCTTTTATCCTGAACGAAGAAGCCGTCAAGCAAATGGGCCTCACCGACCCGGTGGGCATGCCCTTCAGTCTGCACGGAGTCCAGGGGACCGTCATCGGAGTGGCTGAGGATTTTAACTTTCAGTCGATACACCAAGCCATCGCCCCGCTGGTGCTGTTTGTCTCCCCCGACTGGCGCAGCAATCTGTACATGAAGATCGATCACGAAGCGATTCCGGAAACCCTGGCCATGGCCGAATCCAACTGGAAACAACTGAACCCGGCCTACCCATTTGAGTACCGGTTTTTAGACGAAAGCTTCAATGCCCTGTACAAAGCCGAACTCCGCACCGGTACGTTGTTTGACTATTTCGCATTCATCGCTATTTTCATCTCCTGCCTCGGGTTGTTCGGGCTGGCCGCCTACACCGCCGAGCTACGCACCAAAGAAGTAGGAGTGCGCAAAGTGCTAGGTGCCTCGGTGGGCAGCATCCTCGTTCTCTTTTCCCGCGACTACATCAAGCTGGTACTCATCGCCTTCCTGATTGCCACCCCGGTAGCCTACTTCCTGATGCATACCTGGCTGGAGGATTTCGCCTACCGCACCCGTATCAGCCCACTGGTGTTTGTGCTGGCCATCGTCTTCTCCATCGCCATTACCCTGCTGACGGTGGGCTACCAATCGGCCAAAGCCGCCACGGCCAACCCGATAGATAGCTTGCGGAGTGAGTAGAAAAGTAAACGAAATTGGTCTTTTTGGCTTTACTCTAACTTAAGACTGTCTACTTTCAAACTATCTGTTGGGTGAACTGGCTTTCCCTGTAAACTATCTACTACCGCAATGTACTCGTCGTATCGGTCGATAAGGTCGAGTTCAACCGCTACAAAATCATCAATTATAGTGTACATCTGTTTTTTTACCGTTGATCGGGTATCGTGCAATACCAATTCAGGAGAATACACAAATCTACTTGTCGCTTCGATACGAGCCTGGATAAATCTTTGGCTAGAGCTGATTTTTGAGAGTAATGTGAGAAATTCAAAATCCAGGTTCCTCACGTCCTGGCTATTTAATGCAGACTCCCATGAAGTTACATAAACTTCTGGCTCCCCAATTCCTCCTGCCTTATACAGCACTTCTTGCAAGGAAATATCCGAATTATCTGAATAAGCACGAAGGGTGTCCAATAACGGGAAATGTCGTTTTATAATTATGCTGTCCAGTTCATCCCGCCGATCAGAAAATTCATTCATTAAATTCTGGAGCAACACTTCCTGACGTTTTCTCTCTGCCAAACTTTCCCGGTAATCATTAATCAGTAAGGCTGCCAGAATGCCTATGATCACCGGAATCAACTCAAAACTGATTTTTCCGAATATGTTGCCGAGTTTTTTGAAAGTGCGCGCCATACTGTCTGAGTATACCCATCAAAATATACCCTAATATATAGAAAGTATGGCAACACTTTACAAAAACACCTTTTGTGCAATCAGGATTGGTCATTGCATCGTTGACCAAACATCAAACGATCAAAGTCTACTCCAGTATCTTTAAAATCCGTTTGGCTTTCCAGTGTTTTTCCATGAGGGGGTTGATGATCAGCTGATCGCCGGGCTGGCTTTTGGCCAGCACCTGGCTCATCTCCATTTTCATTCGACCACCGACAAAGCCGGAGGCAAAATCCTCTACAATCTTCTCGTCTCTTCGGATATACACCTGAAAAGGAATCGCCCGGGCATCGTCATCATCCGGATCGCCCACCATCAGGGTCAGTTCTCCCTGGCTGTGGATGCTGAACTGGGTGTAATCCAGGGAGTGGCCATCCAGCCGGATCGGGTTACAATGAATTATCAGATCTCGGCCTTCCTCACTTCGCTCAAACTCATTATCCTGCATCACCCGCTTCGCTCTTTCCGCGGCTGTTAAAGAAACAGCTTCCTGCCCGTTGGCCTTAAGATAAAAAAGAGCCACGATGCCCCCCAGGAATACGACGTTGAAGAGATAATGGTATACTACTTTCTGTTTCATGATCATTTATTAACTGGTTTTTTGATTACTTCTGACCGGCTAGCCTACTTACTTCGTGGCATGGGTGAGCGCTTCTAAGGCGCTATGGGCTTCTTCATTCTGGTAGAGGTTCAGTGATTTTTCGTACGCTTCCCGGGCCTTCACTGGGTTTCCCAGTCGCTGGTAGCTTCGCCCCACATCATTCCAGGAGAACCAGCTCTGATAACGCGCCGCATTGAACTCAAAGATGCGTACGGCATCCGTCAGTTGACCAGTCTCCAGGAACTGGTTGCCTAAACGACTCAGCTCCTGCGCGGCCATCCGCAGGTTGTAGGTAAAATAACTGTCTTGGTCAGCACTGATCTGTCGGAACACCGCCAGAGCCTCCTCCACTCCGGCTTGCTGCGCAATTGTGTAGAGTGTATCGTACACTGACTTTTTGGGCTTATTGAGGTTTTCCTTTCCCTGCAATACGTCGTGCAGATACCCGGTTGAAACGGCGATCTCTACATTCTGGCCGGTTCTGGCATCTCCGAATGCTGAAGAGAATATACCCACCAGATAGCCTTGGGCGTCGATAATGGGAGATCCGCTGGCTCCCGGCTTCAGGCGGGTCGTATCGGTTTCCAGAAAAATATCCCTCCCCTCAGTACGGATAACCCTCGATTCGTAAATAACTGTCTCTTCCGAGGCGTAGGGGTTGCTGATTCGGTACACTGTTTCGCCGGGCTGTAACGGAGTATAACGAGGTTTCAGAGGATGCATTGCCGGGGAGGCTTCTTTGGTGGAGAAGACCAGCCAATCCCGCTCCAGGATACTGGATTCAGGGCCCATCAGTACTTCTGTCGTATCTTCGTTAATCAGTTTTCCGATCACAACCTGGTCTTCTGCATTACCTTTAGGATGCATCACCCACTGTTTCAGGTCTTTGTTGATGCTTACACCATGCTGCTTATGATTCTGGGCAGTCCAGAGCACATGTTTGGCAGTGGCAGCCAAGGTATCGGTTCCGGTATCGATCAGGAAAGCGGTACCGGCATACCCGATCTCTTTCAGGCTTGGGTCATCGTAGCTATCTCCATTTTTATACAGCACTTCATTGACCAGGGCGATGGGCGGCCAGTCTTCCTGGGGTTGATTGATCCAGGTTTCTTTTTCCTGAGCCCGGATGGTAAGCGGAAGAAATAAGAACAACAAACTGATACACTTCATCATGCCGGAGTTATTAGTCAGCGAATTGCCCCAAAGCTACTTTCGGACCGATGCCTCAATTGTAAAATGACTGTAAAAAAAGTGTAAATTGAAGGTAAATCTTTGGAAAGCAGTAGAAACACCCGGTACTTTATATTACTGTTATGAAGTCTATTCTGATCATCACCAGCGTTCTTTCTCTAGCCATCCTGCTTCTTTCGGCGGTGGCTTTGTATGACACCACCGGCCCGGCTGGTTTTGTAGAAAACCGGGCTGCCCTGGTAGTTCGAAAGATCGGCCACACGCTGCTCCTTCATGCCGGAGATTCTACCTCTCGCGTGATGCCCGTCCGGCAAACGGATAAAGCTACATTTGAGCTGGCGTTCCAAAGTCCTTTTTCTTTTATGCCCGATACCCTGGTGCATATTGTTCGCACCCAACTGGCTAGCTACAATTTACCAGCAGATTACCTGGTCAACGTGTTTGACTGCTCCTCGCATGAAGTAGTGTACGGCTTCGCCATTGGTCCGGGGCAGGCGGATATCCTGTCCTGCCAGGGAAGGGTGCAACCGCAGGGTTGCTACACCATACAAATCGCTTTTACTGACTTTGACCAGGCAGCGTCTCCAACCCGAACTTATCTGCTGTTTACCCTGGCACTGGCCAGTTTGGCGGCGTTTGTATTTGTGGGAAAAGCCTGGGTCAAACCGCCCACTACGCCCCCCTCTGAGGAACAGGAACAGCCAATATCTGTGGGCAGCTATGCCTTTTACCCAACTCAGGGAGTGCTGAAAAATAACCATGACACCATTTCACTTTCAGAGAAAGAAACGAAGCTGCTGACAATTTTTGCGGTTAAACCCAATCAGTTGATCGAACGAGATCGTTTATTGAAAGAAGTATGGGAAGACGAGGGGGTTTTCACTGGCCGCAGCCTGGATGTGTTCATCTCCAAGCTTCGCAAGAAACTTCAAAACGATACTTCAGTACGCCTAACCAATGTACATGGCAAAGGCTACGTGCTGGAAGTGGATGCCTAGCTTCCCAAACAAACTCCCGAGTAAACCTTTTTATATTCTACCAGCGGCCCATTGGGAAAAGTGGTATGTTTGCACTAAAAATTACGATTGTATGAGTCAAGCGAACTGGAAGACTGTTAAAGAATACGAAGATATTACCTACCGGAAGTCGGGCAGTGTGGCCCGCATTGCGTTTAACCGGCCCAACGTGCGCAACGCTTTCCGTCCCAAGACGGTGAGGGAGTTGTTCGAAGCCTTTCTGGATGCCCGGGAAGATACTTCTATCGGTGTGGTGCTGCTCTCTGCCGAAGGTCCATCCACCAAAGATGGCATTTACTCGTTTTGCAGTGGGGGCGATCAGCGCGCCCGGGGCCATCAGGGTTACGTGGACGACGACGGCATGCCCCGCCTCAACATTCTGGAAGTGCAGCGCCTCATCCGCTTCATGCCCAAGGTGGTGATTGCCGTGGTACCCGGCTGGGCGGTGGGCGGCGGCCACAGCCTGCACGTGATCTGCGACCTGACGCTGGCCAGTAAAGAACACGCCATCTTCAAACAAACCGATGCCGACGTGACCAGCTTCGACGGGGGCTACGGCTCTGCTTACCTGGCGAAGATGGTAGGACAAAAACGAGCTCGCGAAATCTTCTTTCTCGGAAGAAACTATTCGGCTCAGGAAGCCTACGATATGGGGATGGTCAATGCGGTGGTGCCACACGACGAACTGGAAGATACTGCCTACCAGTGGGCTCAGGAAATTTTAGAGAAATCTCCTACTTCCATTAAAATGCTGAAGTTTGCCTTCAACCTCACCGACGACGGTATGGTAGGGCAACAGGTATTTGCCGGAGAAGCCACCCGCCTGGCCTACATGACCGACGAAGCCAAAGAAGGCCGCAACGCCTTTCTGGAAAAGCGAAAACCTGACTTCAAGGATATTAAATGGATTCCGTAGCAGGGTACAGGGTACAGATTAACTGAACCCTGCTTCCTACCCCAAAGCGTTATACTTTTTTAAACACTACAATACTATTGTGCCCGCCGAAACCAAAGGTATTGCTCATGGCAACTTCCATCTTTTTGGGCATGGCTTCTCCCAATACAATATTCAAGGCTTCGGGAACAGCGTCATCCAACTGTTGGGTATTGATGGTCGGAGGGATGATACCTTCCTGAAGGGCTCGGATGCTGGCGATGGCCTCAATTGCCCCGGCAGCCCCCAGCAAATGCCCCGTCATGCTCTTGGTCGCACTAATGTGCAGGTGATCGGGCTGTTCGCCAAACATCTTGGTAACAGCCACCAACTCGCTCAAATCTCCCACTGGAGTAGAAGTAGCATGCACATTCAGGTAGTCTACCTCTGCTGGCTGAAGGCTGGCATCCTCCAGTGCCAGACGCATGGCATGATAAGCCCCCAAGCCTTCGGGATGGGTAGCCGTCATGTGGTAAGCATCAGCGGTCATGGCGGCTCCGGCCAGTTCAGCGTAAATGGTTGCTCCCCGGGCTTTGGCATGCTCGTATTCTTCCAGTATGAGTGCGCCAGCTCCTTCGCCCATCACAAAACCGTCGCGATCTACATCAAAAGGACGGGAGGCTGTCGCCGGATCATCATTCCGGGTAGACATGGCTTTCATGGCGCTAAAACCACCTATGGAGGCTTCAGTAATGGGTGCTTCGGATCCACCCGCGACAAAGGCTTTGGCTTTTCCCCAACGAATGTAGTTGAAAGCATCCATCAGGGCGGTGTTAGAAGTGGCGCAGGCCGAAACTGTGGTGTAGTTAATGCCCATCAGGCCATATTGCATGGAAATCATGCCGGAAGCCATGTTGGAGATGAGTTTGGGAACGAAGAACGGGCTAAATCGAGGCTTGTACTCTCCCAAGGTATATTCTTTCACCTGCTCTTCGAAAACTTCCATGCCTCCCTGTCCGCTTCCCCAGATCACTCCGGTATCCAGCGGGTCCATTTGGTCTAATGGCAATCCGGCATCCTGCATGGCTTCCTGCGCGGCTACCAGGGCAAACTGGGTAAACCTGTCCGTCCGTTTAATGGTGGCTCGATCCAGATATTCCTCTGGCTTAAAGTCTTTCACCTCACAGGCGATCTGGGTGCGGAACAGGGCCGGATCAAAATGGCTGATTCGGGCGGCCCCACTCTGCCCGGATAACAGACTCTTCCAGAAAGATGATACATTATGTCCTACGGGAGT
This sequence comes from Cyclobacteriaceae bacterium, assembly GCA_040222715.1. Lineage (GTDB taxonomy): Bacteria > Bacteroidota > Bacteroidia > Cytophagales > Cyclobacteriaceae > Tunicatimonas. The sequence goes on from JAVKCN010000037.1 coordinate 102,536, forward strand.
CATTGCCCCCAGGCCTGTAATAACTACTCTTTTCATGATTGTTTTATTCGGTAGGTAAGTTGGTTATATAAAATGCTAAACCATGATATCGGCCAGCAGCTGTCGGTACATACGTTGGAAAGTATCGCCACCCAACACGCGCGCCAATAGCAGGGCGGATAACAATGTGGAAATGACTAACAATGCCCGATCATAGGGGTCGCCCTTAAAATGAAAAAGCCCCTGCTCACGACCTTTTGTTATACAGTCAGTAAGCCAGTCCAGTATCTCCTCTCCCATCTGTTGTACTTTAGCCTGCATAGTTTCCGGCAATGTTCGGTAGTCAGGAGCCAAAGAGCCCATTAAACAAACAAGCTCCGCTTCATGATCACGGGCGTATAGCTGGGCAAACTGTTCTAACTGCTGGTCTACCGGCAGATCAGCCCATCGTTGTTTGCTTTGATTAATTTCCCGGATTGTCTGGTCAATCACCGCCACTCCTAAGTTGGCTTTTGTAGGATAATAGTAATGAACCGCCGCGTTTTTGATATGCATCGGGCCTGATAAATCCTTATAGCTAAAGGCATTATACCCTTGCATCCGGATCATCCGATCAGCAAGTGCTACAAGTTTCTCCTGGGTTTCCATACTCCTGCAAACATATTGACTTACTAGTAAGTAAGCAACTTTTCTATGCCTTTTGTTTGCATCAGTGAACGGTAAAGGTCATACTTCACATCGGATGATTACTTTACCCGTCCTTCCGGGCTGCGTGCTATAAACCACCGCATCCGTAGTTTGTGCGAAGGGAAATACTTTTTCTACATCCAACCCAATGGCTCCTTTCTTCATGAGATCATATACCTGCTTAGCCACTTTTGCTTTTTCGGTCACACTCGACTCATTCATCCACCGACTGAGCCAGAACCCTTTCACCGTAGGGGTGCGAAAGATGGTGGGACCATAGCTAAAATGTACATCTTCGCCGCTCATCAGCCCGTATATCAGCATGATGCCATTTTTACCCAGACTGCCCATGGCCTGGGAGCCGATTTCTCCACCTACCGACTCAAAGCAGGCTTGTACTCCCCGCTTTTCAGTCAGGCTTTTTACGCGTTCCTCCAGCGAATCCTGCTCAGTGTTGATTACCGCTTCGGCTCCCAGGTCAAGCAATGGTTGTACCTGTTCTGCCCGGCGCACCGTCCCGATGACCCGGATGCCCTGCGCTGCTGCCAGTTGGGTCACGATTTTGTTCACCGCGGAAAAAGCTGCCGTCAGCAGCAACCAGTCGCCTTTTTTAAGATTCACCTCATCCAGCATGGTGACGGCCGTGAAGGGATTTACGAAAAACTGCGCCCCTTCTTCAAACGACAGATTATCAGGAATAGGCAATACGCTGGTCACAGGTACCACTACGTACTCACTCCAGGCTCCCTGCGTAGAAAAGGCCACGCGCTGCCCCTGGGCAATTTTCAAATCCGGACCAATACCTGTGCCGATGACATCGATCTCTCCCGCTCCCTCGAACCCCGCCGGACTGTCAGGAAACTTAGGCTGAATGCCGTATACCCCCTGAATAAACACCACATCCGAAGGATTTACTGGAGAGGCTTTCACCTTGATCCGAACCTCTCCCGCTTTCGGTTCCGGTATCGGCACTTCTTTTATCGTAAGAACGTCCTGTGGCTCACCCGCCTTATTGAATACGACTTGTTGCATCTTGTTGATTGTTATAATTGTTCGATTGTTCAATGGCTAAATGGTTAAAGGGCTGAATTGTTTGATGGTTGGTTTTTAATTGTCAATTGTTCAATGGTCAGATGGTGCTCGACGGTCACCGCTCCCCAATCCAGACTCCGGTCTTCTGTCTTCCCGCTTCCGGTGTTTGACCGCCTGACTCCATTCTCCGTTTAATATTTCTTCTTCTTCCGCTCACATTTTTGTAATTTTCCCACTTAATCCGGAGGACTTATGAACGAGGTACAAGAAAAAGCGAAGATATCGTTTCAGGTAAATGAAAACGGCTATTACGGCCCGTTTGGGGGGGCTTTCATTCCTGAGATGCTGCATCCCAATATTCAGGAATTACGCGAGCAATATTTGGCGATCATCCATGATGCCGATTTCCAGCGAGATTTCCGCAAGTTGCTAAAAGATTATGTGGGTCGTCCCACTCCACTGTATTTTGCCGAACGGTTATCAAATGAATTCGGGGCAAAGGTATATTTAAAAAGGGAAGATCTCTGTCATACCGGAGCCCATAAAGTAAATAATACCGTCGGACAGATTTTGCTGGCCCGGCGGCTGAACAAAAAATACATCATTGCCGAAACCGGGGCCGGTCAACACGGTGTGGCTACCGCTACGGTTTGCGCCCTGATGGGTATGGATTGCAAGGTCTTTATGGGCGCACTGGATACCGAACGGCAAAAACCTAACGTGGAACGCATGCGCATCCTCGGCGCGGAGGTTATTGCGGCCCACAGCGGTAGCAAAACGCTGAAGGATGCCACCAACGAAGCCATGCGCCACTGGATCAACAATCCGGTGGACAGCCACTACATTATTGGCTCAGTAGTTGGGCCACACCCTTATCCCGACATGGTAGCCCGCTTCCAATCGGTCATCAGTGAGGAAATGAAATGGCAGTTGAATGAAGAAACGGGCTCAGAAAACCCGGATTACGTGGTGGCCTGCGTAGGCGGAGGCAGCAATGCCGCTGGTGCCTATTACCACTATCTGGATCGCCCAGAAGTAAAACTGATCGCCGTAGAAGCGGCCGGACTGGGCATTACTTCCGGGAAATCAGCGGCTACAACTGCTTTAGGTAAACCAGGGATTCTGCATGGCAGTAAGTCGCTGGTGATGCAGACCGAAGACGGACAGGTTGTGGAACCGCATTCCATATCGGCCGGACTGGATTATCCCGGTATCGGTCCCCTGCACGCGTATTTGTTCGACAGCGGTCGGGCCAAGTTTTACAGCGTGACCGACGACGATGCCATGAAGGCCGGAATACAGCTCAGCCGACTGGAAGGTATCATTCCCGCCATTGAGAGTGCCCACGCCATCAGCGTACTGCACCAGATGGAACTGAAACCCGAGGATGTGGTCATCATCAACCTGTCAGGACGGGGAGATAAGGATCTAGAGACGTATATTCGTTGGGGGAAATATTAGAAAAGGGAGAACGGAAGCCGGAAGTCCGAAGTACTTTAGAGGCCACCGCAATCAGCCATTTAACAATCGTACAGTTGAACCATCGAGCCATTAACAATCATCCACTCATTTATGTCCGAAGACAGCAATGACATGCTACCGTACCAGGTCTTCCATCAGGAATGTTACGGCCTTGCGGGCATTGAACAAGGAAGTGTAGATGCGGTAATTACCGATCCTCCTTATGGAATTGGGTTTCAGGCGCATGAGTGGGACAAAGCATTGCCAGATGGTCAGATTTGGAAGGATTGCTACCGGGTATTAAAGCCAGGAGGCTACCTGTTAGTATTTTCCAGCATTCGGCTCATGCATCACCTGATGTTATCTGTCGAAGAAAGCGGTTTTCGCATTAAAGATGTACTGATGTGGGTCTTCCTGAACGGCATGCCGAAAAGCCGTGACGTGGGGCTGGATATTGACAAGGAACTGGGAGTAGAAAGCACCAAAGTTGGCACCTATACTTACGTACAGGGTTACAAAAAGGGAGGTGCTGACAATTACTACGCTGAAAAAGAAAAATCCCGTTATGCGCCAGCCAGCGAAGAGGGCAAACACTTCCAGGGCTGGGGGTTGGGCATGAAACCCTGCTACGAGCCCATTATCATGGTACAAAAACCGTTGCCGGAAGGGAGCAGTACCGCCAGGAACCTGCTCGAATACGGCACCGGGGCCATCAATCTGGAAGACACCCGCATACCTTACGAAGCGGGTGAGGAAGGCAAGGTGGGCCATAACCCCCACCCCAAAGGCCGGATCACCGGCAATGTGCTGCGGACTGATCCACTGGAAGATGGCTACGATAAATTTTTTCTGGTGCCCAAAGTGCGGCAACATGCTGATACATACAACAACCACCCTACGAAGAAACCGGTCAAACTCATGGAGCATCTGGTCAGATTGGTGACTCATAAGAACGCGTTGGTGCTAGACCCTTTCATGGGTAGTGGTAGCACGGGGGTGGCCTGTGTCAGCGAGCACCGCAACTTTATCGGTTTTGAGCAGCAGGCGGAGTACATCTCCATTGCTGAAAAACGCCTGTCCGTGGCTCTCCGTCATCTTACCGAAAAATCCAAATAATGACATGCGACACTGTGTTTTTCTCACGATGGACAGCCTGGAAGGCTTTGTCAGTGATGATGCACTAACCCACGAACCGCTGGCCCGACTTGGCTGGCAGGTGCATTCCGTTTCCTGGCGCAAACCAAATGTAGACTGGGGTGCATACGATGCGGTCATCATTCGTACTCCCTGGGACTACCAGCAAGATCCGTCAACGTTCCTGGAAACTTTGCAGGCCATTGAAGCCTCGGGCACTCCCCTGGCCAATAAATTAGACCTCGTTCGCTGGAACATTGACAAAACCTACCTGCGCGATCTGGAACAGCAAGATATTCGCATTGTCCCGACGCAATGGCTGAAGCAATTTCAGCGGGAAACGGTTGAACAATGGTGGCAAGACTGGAGCACGCCGGAACTGATCATCAAACCCACCATTAGTGCCAATGCCGATGATACCTTTTGGCTATCTCGCCCAACCCCCGAAACAGTGTGGGAAACCATTGCCCAGACTTTCCGCCAGCGTCCGCTGATGGTGCAGCCCTTCCTGCCCGCCATTCTGGAGGAAGGTGAATATTCGCTCTTCTTCTTTGGGGGAGCCTATAGCCACGCCATTGTGAAGACTCCCAAACCCCAGGACTTCCGGGTGCAGGAAGAGCATGGCGGCCTCATTCGCCCCACCCAACCGACTGCCGCCCTGCTGCGAACGGCCCAGCAGATTCACGAGGCGGTTCAACCCACTCCTTTGTACGCCCGAATTGACCTGGTTCGGATGCCGGAAGGAGAATTTGCGTTGATGGAAGTAGAATTGATCGAACCTTCGTTGTATTTTCGCACCAGCGCCCAATCTCCGGCTCGATTCTCTCGGGCGATTGACGCATACTTTCGCTAACCTTTACCCATCATGATTCAGACAACTCACCGCATCGACCACCTTTTCCAGCAGAAAAAAGAGCATATCCTGTCCGTCTACTATACTGCCGGATTCCCTCAGCGGGATGACACCGTACGCATTGCCCAGTATCTGGAAAAAGCCGGGGCAGATCTGATTGAGATCGGCATGCCTTACTCTGACCCTCTGGCCGATGGCCCTACCATTCAGGATAGCAGCCAGCAGGCATTGGAGAATGGTATGAGCATCAAGGTGCTGCTGGAGCAATTGCAAAGCATCCGCGATACGGTGGATATTCCGCTGATCCTGATGGGCTATCTGAACCCGGTCATTCAGTATGGGGTGGAACGCTTCTGCCAGCAGTGCCAGCAGATTGGGATTGATGCCCTGATTATCCCTGATTTGCCCATGCAGGCGTACCTGGACGAGTACAAAGCGATGTTTGAGTCTTACGGACTGTACAACATCTTTCTGATTACTCCCCAAACCTCCGAGGAGCGTATCCAACTTATCGATGAACATTCGCATGGTTTCATCTACATGGTATCTTCGGCCAGTGTGACCGGGGCCAAAGGAAACATTACTGAGCAACAGATTGCCTATTTCAACCGTATTCAGGCCATGCAGCTACACCATCCGCAGTTGATTGGCTTTGGCATCTCCAACCAGGAGACCTTTGCCCAGGCCTGCCAGTATGCCCAGGGGGCGATCATCGGCAGTGCGTTCATTAAAACATTGTCTGAAAGCAAGGAACTGGAGAAAGATATTACCTCCTTTATTGATTCGGTAAAAAGGTAATTCTGCGGAGACTTATACCATATTCATTACAACTTGATGTTCCGATACTGTAGTTCTTCCGATTTTGCAATACCAGGTTGGGTAGGCCACCAGTATACAATGATCTCGTCTCCTGATTTAACAGTCGCTGCCGGTACAATCTCGCTCCAGGGAATATCTTTTAATTGTCCGTCAGCAATGGTATGACTGTCTTGCGAAATGGGTGCCCAGTCGATACGGGCGGCGTACTCCGCTTCTACCGCAAAATAAGAAATGGAGTGACCAGATTGATTGTCAATAATCAGGGTTTCGCCCATTACCGTAATATCCACGGCATTCGCTAAAAAGGATTCAGCCGATACCGTGTCATCGGACTGGCATTGGGCAAAAAGCAGGCATAAGCCGGGCATCAGGATAGAATACATGAGAGTGCGCATCGTATTTCTGTTCTTTTAATGATGACACCCACCGTCTGCGTATGGTTGTATCATCTTACGATTTATTTCCCGTTTCGAAGTGGTACGCCCGGTCCTCACGCGGAAGCTTATTACCAGCGGATAAACCACTTCGGGCCAGTCCCCTGAAAGTACGTAATACGCTCCTGAGACGAAAGACGGGTATCTCGCCAAAGATTTTGATTGGTGCCGGGGCGACAATAGCCGCCGGATTGGTAACCTTCCGGTGAACCTCAATGGGTAAACAAACTGATGGTACTGCATTTCGCTTTCCCGTACAGGATTTTTTTTGTTATTTGCACTGTTAAGCTATTGGGATACCCTACGGTTAGCCACCTGAATTGCACGATTTTTATTAACTTTACCGCGCCCAACTGAACCTACTTGCGCTGTGGGCTGTTTTTTGAAATTGATAAGACTTGCGCTACCTTTGTGGCCCTACTGTCGGTATATTATGTAACCGCTAGTACCTTGAATATGAAAACGATCAACCTACGTAATGTCCTGCTCGGCACTTTTTTGTTTTGCACCAGCCTGGCGTTTGCTCAGCAAACTGAGGAGGCGGAAAACGCTCCTCAAGAACTATCCCAGCAGTTTCAGGAAATGGTACAGGAGTCCAATTCTGTTAAATCACCCTCAGGCTTCGAGTATAAAGTCGTCAGTCTCACTCGCCTTAACCGCTTTTGGCAAAATACCAGTGACTCGCTGGTCAATGTCCGGCAAGACCTTCGACAAACCCTTGATCAGGTAGCTACCCAGGACACCGAATTAAAATCGCTGAACTCCAGTATCCGGGAAAAAGATGCGATCGTAGCGGCAAGCGAGCACGATGCCACCCACATCTCCGTGCTGGGTATGGATGTTCCCAAAGAAGGCTTTCTGAATTTCTTCTGGATCGCCGTCCTCATTCTGGCTTTATTACTGGGTGGGGCCATTTATCAGTACCGTAACAGCCAGCGGGTGACCTCCCGCACCCGGCAGGATTACCGTAAACTGCAACACGAGATAGAGGAGTTTCGCAAAACCTCCCTGGAAAAAGAGCGCCGACTACGCCGCGAACTGCAAACTGAACGGAACCTGGTAGAAGAACTGAAGGTAGTCGCTTCGCAAAAACGCTAATCGACTACCCCTCAACATGGATGCTTAAGGCCTTACCGGTGTGCCATCTCCTTTGCGCAGTTGCGTCCAGTTGTAATCATTCTTCTCAGGTAACGGATACTTCAACGCAAGTTCTTCGTTGATCTCTACCCCAAGACCGGGCGCATCATTAATTTCCATATAGCCGTTCTTCATCACCGGCGCTCCGGGGAATATCTCCCGCAACTCATCGGAAAAGTGTACTGCCTCCTGAATCCCGAAGTTCCAGACCGACAAATCAATATGGGCGTTGGCGGCATGGCCTACCGGTGAAACATCTCCCGGGCCGTGCCAGGCTGTACGCACATTAAACCATTCTCCTAAGCGAGCCACCTTCATGGCTGGCGTGATGCCTCCCACCTGTGAAATATGGATACGGATAAAGTCAAACATCCGCTCGGTCATGGGGTTAAGCCATTCGTGCGGACTGTTGAAGAGTTCTCCCATGGCCAGCGGCACCGTCGTCTGCTGCCGTAGCATGGGGAAGTAGCCGATGTTCTCGGGCGAGAACGGGTCTTCTATAAAGAATGGCCGGTACTCTTCCAGTGACTTCACCATATTGATGGCATCCAGCGGTTGCAAACGCTCATGCACGTCGTGCAACAGTTCTACTTCATCTCCACAGGCTTTCCGCACTTCTTCAAACAGTTTCGGCACCGACTTCATGTACACATGGGGGTTCATGTAATTGTCATCGGGCGTACCAAAGTTGGCTTTCTTAAAATCAGGAGTCTGATCTTCGGTATTACCGTAGCCGCCCAGCATCTGCGCGGCTCCGTAGCCGCCCAGTTGAATTCGAACGTGCCGGTAGCCCTCTTCCATAAAGCGCTGTACATTTTCTACTGTTTCCTCCAGAGTGCGTCCTCCGCCGTGGGCGTAGCAGTCTACTGAGAAACGGCACTTGCCACCAAACAACTGGTATACGGGTAAGCCCGCCCGTTTGCCTTTAATGTCCCAGAGGGCCTGATCCAGCCCACTTAGCGCATTATTGAGCACCGGGCCATTGCGCCAGTACGAGCTCACGTAGGCCGTCTGCCAGATGTCTTCAATGTTGTCCACATCTTTTCCCCGGCAAAAATCATCCAGATAATCGTCGATGGCCGAGATGACGGAGTGAGCACGCTGGCGGAAGGTGGCACACCCGATCCCGTAGAGGCCAGGCTCGCTGGTTTCTACTTTAACCACAATCAGTTCCAGATTGTGCGGACAGGTAGGTATGGCCTTTACTTTGGTAATGGTTACGGGTTTCATTCCCCGATTTAAATGATGAGAAGTGGCGGCAGCAGGGAGTGTAGGAGCAGCCATGCCAAACAGACCGGCCAGGCCCATACCCTTGAGAGCATTTCTTCGATGCATAAAAGAATTGGTTTTAGGTTGTATTCTTAATACGTTAGCGGCCTAATCTACTAGAAAATACCTTATTACGCACGGCTCATCAGAAAAGAATGCGTGATGATTAGTGAATAATGATGAATTTCATAAACTCAATATTCATTCCTCATACATGCCTTATCAGGCATCAGTCATTATTTGTAAACCATTAGTATAGCTCCAGCAGTACCCGGATGGCCTGATAGCTGCCTAATAGTAGCAGGATGCCTCCGGTAACCTTATTGGCCCACTGAGAGAACTGCTGCAAGCGGGATGACAGCCACTGACCGGCGTAGGCATAGATCAGCAAAGACAGGAATCGACCACTGGCCACACCCAGCATCAGCCCCAGACAGTTGCTGGCCTCCTGCAAAAATACCCAGCCCTGCGATTGCACATACGCCAGCGACAGCGTAATGAAGGGCAGCCCCTGCGGATTGATCAGTCCAAAGGCTAGTCCGGTGCCCAGGTAGCCCCAGATGCCTTTGGCAGACCGGGATTTTTGCTGCATGCCGGGAGCAGAAAACCAGAAGTACAGTCCAACTCCAAACAGAATGATCAGCGCGGCACAATCTACGTAGATATTATCCATCAGGCGGCGGCCCACCCATTGGTTCAGGACAATGGCCAGAAAGGTATAGAAGATTTCAACAATGGCTGCCCCGGTGGCAATTAGCAACGCCGAACGCAAGGTCCGCAGCATGGCCGTGTTCAGCACCACCATATTGACCGTACCAAATGGGAGATAACCAAAGAAAGCAAGCGCCAAAGCCAGTAAAAAATGCGACAGCACAGGATAAAATTTTACGTCAACGAATTACACCGACCATCCCCCGTCAGTAAATCAGCCCATCACGTTTGTCTGTATGGCTTATTTCGGTGTGTAGTATGGAGGCAAAAGTAAGAAACAACGAGTTTAGAGTCCAGCATTTTCCCGGATTAGCATGGTTCTATCCGGTGATAGCTATTCGCGTCTCACTGATACGCAATACTTTCCCTCATTATTCATAGGTGAATCGCGCAGTTTGCGCCGGGGGCAAGCCCTGACTCATTACCAAATCGAGCGGCACGGCTATGGGGAAAGCACTCATCTGTGTACAAATCGAGTGACGCGGCTATAAGGAAAGCAATAACCTATTATCAAACCAAGTGGCGTGACTACCGGGAAAGCACTGACTTGTTACCAAACCGAAAGGCGCACCTATGAGTAAAGTACTGACCCGGTACTAAACCAGATGGAGAGATTACAGATAAAGCACTGACCTGTTAGTAAATCAGATGGCATAACCATAGGGAAAACATTCAACTATGACCCAATCGAGCGATCTGCTGATAAGGAAAGTAATGATCTGTCACTAATGCAAGTGAAAGGATCCTGCAAAATGCCCCCTTCCATAGACCTGCCAGAAAAATTAATGATACATCGGGCAGCCTCTACTCCTGCGCTACTTGAGGAGCGGGAGATGAAAAGAGGGTGCTGATGGCATCTCTATTGACTATGGCCAGCAAAAACAGTATCTTAAAGAGTAATATCCTTCTTGTGACCATATCTCATGCGCAACCGCTTACCCCAAATACTGATATTGATACTATGCGGTGTGGGTTACTTCCCGGTGCTACTCGCTCAGGAGGAAACCATCTTCCGTATTAAGTCCGGGCAGGAGGCACAGCAGGCCCTTCCGATGCAAGTAAAATACCGCTACGAAACATTCCAGCATGGCACCATCTCTTTCTACAATGGCAAAACATCCAGCGGGAAGCTGAATTATAATTTGCTGCTGGGCGACATGCAGTTTGTCAACCCTGCCCGAGATACGCTCTCACTGGCCAATGAACAAACCATCAGGCAAATTCGCCTGGGTGGTGATACCTTCTATTACGATGCCCGACACGGATATATAGAAGTGGTGCAGACCTACCCCCTGGCTACGCTGGCTATCCAACAGAAGCTTTTGCCCCTGAGCAAGGAAAAAATGGGGGCTTATGAACAGTCATCAGGCGTATCTTCTATCCGCGAATACGGTTCAATCAATACGGGCACCGGTGCAACCCATCAACTGGAGCTAAAAGGTGACTTATTGATCACCAAAAAGGTGACGTACCTGCTGATCGATAAGAACCAGCGTGTCCGACGGGCTAACCGATCCGGAATCCTACGATTGTTTGCGCAGGATAAAAAAGAGATCAATGCCTTCATAGAAGAACAGCGGATAAACTTCAACCAGCTGGAAGACCTCCAATCCCTGCTTGAGTTTTGCCAGCAGATCACCTCCTGAGCTTCCTCAACCATTGGTAAATGACCTACCAATGCGCTCATCCCTTGCCGATAATTAATGACCTCCGTAGGTACTCTGGGCAAAAGCTGGTACAACTACACCATGGGCAACGTATCCTGAAATAAATCCTTCCACACCAGCTTACCTGCTGGCTATTTTTTCCATTAAGCAGTATCAACAACTACTTACATATGGAAACGATCAGGAAGCGTATATACTACCCCTTGCTGATGCTGCTTTGCTTCGCCTTTTCTCTCACGCTTACCGCTTGTTCCGAAGAAGATGAACCTGACGAAGTACCCGAGGGGATGGGTACCTTTGCACTGGAATGCGCCGGAGCGGCCCGGTTTGAGACCAGTGGCACCATGGAGGCCCAACTCGTACACGAAACAAATCGTACCTGCACCGGCTGTACCGGCAATGCAACCCGACTATCCCTATGGTTTGACGCCCCGGACGGACAATGGCGAGAGTTTGGGTTTAGTATCTGGAACGACGGCGATACCGTGGCGTCTAAGTTGTACCTGATCTACCCCTACGAACCGGGAGAGGAGGTAGACCTTGGCGAATCGGTAACGGGAAACTTTGAGAATGATGAGTTCAATGGTTCTTTTGGATGGAATTACGTGGACAGGGGGCAGGTGGAATTTGAGTATATCGCTCCTGACCGGGTGAAAGGATGGTTTTATCTGGTGATGCCCTGCAATGTGCCCCGCGACCCGGAGGTGGAAGATATCATCATCAGCGGTACCTTTGATACGCCCTATACCGTCACTACCCGATAAGGCTGCAGTAAACCACCTTAATTTCTTTAGCAATATAATGCTGAGGAAGCTGGGCTCAGTACTGAACGCTTAAGTCAGGCAGTACTTTATTCCTTCAGAGCCTATCCGGGCACCCACTGCTCGCCAGAGGGCTTGATTTCTACATTTTGCTTATTATCGATCAAAAAAAGACAGCTGTCTGTGTAAGAAACTGGCTTTTATGCAATAGAATTAAGCTGGTTTAGCCTTTATTCCGGCCTACTTGGGCCTACCTTGTTGGGGAAATAAGTATTTTCCGCCATTGTATGTTCAAAAAAAAGGTATATATACTTAATTTAGTAGGCATATATGCTATATTCCCATGCGTAATTTTATCTGTAAGCTTATGCAATTACTCCCTTCTTAATCCCCTGCTAATTGCACCATTTTTGCCCAAAATCTTATCCGGATAACTTACTAAAGGTGATGTTTTTTGGTACGCTTTTAAAGGAATATTTACGCTATGGTTTCTCTAAAATATATTATGACCACACATAAAGTACTGGCTTTTGGATTTCTGCTACTGCTCAATGAGCATTTTCTTAGTATTCCGACCTATGCTGAATGTCTTACTCCACCTTCTTTCAACAGCAAAAATATACCGTTTTCAGATGGTAAGGCAAGTATGCTCAGTGAGAATCGGTTTTACTATCAAATACTTCCTACTCCCATCAATCATTTTACCACCGGAGAAATTCTGGCGCTGCCTTTCTTAATAGCTGATCAAATTGTTTCTGCGCAGGTAATATCAGGCGAACTGCCTCCCGGCACACTGCTGCATGCCAATGGTTTGGTAACCGTAGTTGACGAAACATTGCTCGAAGCCAATACCTACGTTTGCATGATTGAAACCATAGATAATGCAGACAATAGCACTAAAACAAAGCTAACAATTACCATAAAGGCAGCGGCTGATCAGCCGAATCGGGATGCTATTTATAAAATGACTTCTACTCAGGAGGTAACGCTTTTGGCTGATGGTGATGTATTGGCCAGTGCCCTGGACCCGGATGGCGAAATTGTAGCTGCGTTACAGGTAATGGGTACCTTACCGCCTGGTTCTGAGCTTACTCCTCAGGGAAAATTAGTTGTGAAGGATCATGCACAATTAGTACCGGATATTTACACTGCGGGTATTGCTACGGTAGATAAACAGGGGAATACTACTTTTTTTATCATTACTGTTCCGATAAAGGCAGGCAAAAGAGCAAAATGATAACCGCGGGCAATTAACGGAATAAAAAATTCTGCCGTTGCCAGCCTATAAGACAAAGCAGGATTATTGGAGGAAAGTATCTGTGCTGAAAAACTGGATGAAGTCTTGATTTAACGATGTGCTAAACAGTGCTTATTTACTTCCTTATTGGCTTAGGCCCCTTTTTAGTAAGAATCGCACGATGGCTCGATCAAATTCGCTTATTGAGTTAGCCACACCTATCATTTCTGTTATGACGCTCACTATGGCAGATTCGTCTTTTATTGGTTTGCTTTCTGTGTCTGGATAGAAAGTGGGTATTGGCTCACTATTTTGTAATGATGCCATGGTAATACTTAACTCCCTGAGCATCTGTTGATACTAAACGATAAAATACGGGCCCTGATGCAGGCTCAGTATCCAATATGCGGTAGTTAATTGCCTCCTGAGAATCTTTACTATTCACTTTGGATATTTCCTCAAATTGCATATTCATACCGGCACGCTCTATTGTGAAAACACGATGATCTTCTTGCGTAAATGATGTCCAGGTGATAAAAATTTGATTATCCTGGGTAGCTGCCTGAAATTGAGATACTACGGCCAACGGAGTCTCTCCGTCCCACTGAGCCGATGGCCCGGCTTGCAGAGAAAGAAAACTAAAAAGACTAACTCCAAGTAATAATCCTTTGATCGCGTTGAAACTAATTTGCTTATTCATATCCCGAGTTTTTAAAATATAACTATTTACATATTAAATAGCATAAAATATACAACTCGTATCAAAACTAAAGATAAACTCATAACTTACTGATAATGAGATCATTAAAAATGCCTCGTTTTTGATAGTTACTGCGTGCTATCCCTAAATAGGAAAAAACAAGGCGGTTATTCCCAAATTGGGAGATTACCTGTGAAGAAATAGCTATGAATAAGCAGTATTGGCCCACATTCTTGCCAAAAAAGTATACTCATGAACACTCTCAGACCAAATATGCCTCAACAATCGTTGAAAGGGGGAGAGCAACCAAAGGCCGCAATTTTCTTGTAGCAATTTCGAAAAGAAAAAGCCAGCCCAAAGGCTGGCTTTTAAAACATTGTCTAAAAATGGGATTTACCTTTTAATAAGCCGGTACAGAAATAATAGTAGAACTGCCCCACCAATGGCTACCAGTAAGGTAGTAAAATTAAATCCTCCTGAGGCCACTCCCAGTAAAGATTGCGCAATATATCCACCGATCACGGCTCCGGCAATACCAATTAAGATGGTAACAATAAACCCTCCCGGATCATCTCCTGGCATAAGCCACTTGGCAATAGCTCCGGCCAGCAGGCCAATAACAATCCATGCTAAAATACTCATAGCTGTGTAATTAAGTTTGGTTAGAAATATGAAAAAATGATGCTGTAAAAAAATACTTGCCCAAGGGTTTTGAGCAGTCGTAATATTACAACTACTGTTTACCCTAAATGTTACTGCTAAAAATTATTTGTTCATGCTAATGGATGCCCCCTCTTTCTTCAATGTGGTTAAATATGTTACCAAAGACACCAAATCATCCTGACTCATGCTGCGCTCCAGGTTATCAAACATCAACGACTGCCCCATCTCCTCTATGGAGGCAATCTGTTCATTCGGATAGGTCTCGGTACGGCCTCCGTACATGCGAAGCTGCACTTCATCTTCGGTTTTACTTAAGATATATCCTGTTACTTCGTTACCATCGGTAAGTTTGATCGTGTATCCTTCGTAACCGAAACTTACTCCCCGGGAGGGTTCCAGAATGGAGACATACATTGCATCCTTGGTAAGTTTATCTCCAATTTCCGATAAAGCCGGACCGTAATCCACCCCTTCTCCTTTCACCACGTGGCAGTTCTGACAGTACTGGGCAAATACCGTCTGCCCATGTGCCGGATCACCCTCCATCGTCACCAGTTCTTTGATGGGAGGCAGATCAGAAGATTCCTGGTCTAAGCCCAGCAAAAGCGGGCCTTCTTCGTAAATAGCATTACGTACAGACATAGAGAATACTTTGGCTGCGATTGAGTCCAGGTCCGCATTCAGGTCACCGTTTTTCACGATGTCCAGCAGGCGGTTTTCTCCCCTCCAACTACCAGCAAAGGCCATGACCGCTTCTTGCCGAACCGTCAGAGGCTGATCACGATCTACAATAACATTCTGTAGCACATCCGTGGACTTCTCATCATTCACTCGTTTCAGGGCCTGAATCAAAGCAGTTCTTTCTTCCGCATCGCCTTGCTTTAATACATTTTGAGCCAATGCCTCTCCATCAAAATCTAACAGCAGTTTTGCCGCTTCTGCTCCTACCGCTTCATCCGATTTTTCTATGGCCAGTGCCAGCAGCTCCGGCTGATGGTCTTTCAGCTCGTACCGTTTCACTAATTCAATGTAGGCTTCACTTCCTTTTACTTTGTTAAGCGAGGTCTGCAATGCGCTTTTCAACTGAGGAGAGTGTTTCACGCGTTCCGTAGCGATATGGTTCAGGGCCAGCAACGTAATTTCCTCCTGGTTAGGATGCTGTTGTACCGCCAGATTCGCCAGGGTTTCCTGCTTGGATTCATCAAGATGAAAATCAAATGCCCGAAAGTAGCGCAGGCGGTCCTGATAAGTATTGGCTTCAGATTCCTGGATCAGTTCGGATAAGAGCGAAATGGTTTCTTTGTTGCGCATACGCCAGATCAGGTCACGCCCCGCCGGGGTGTCCCATTCTTCACCGATTTTATTCATCCAGGCTTTAAAACGAGACTCGGAGTGTAAATCGGCACCAATCCCCAACGCCTCCAGATACCAGCGATCTTTCCCGTCATGTTGGGTAGCCAAGGTGGCCCATAATTCATCCGCTTCGGGAGAATCCAGATACCGAAGTGCCAGTGCAACTTCCCGCCGCACCTGGGGAGATTCGTCCTCTACCATTTGCTGCAATACCGGCAAAATATCCTCCGATTGTTGGCGTGCCATGCGGATACCCGCAATTCTGAGGTCGGGGTTTTCATCCTGAAGTGCTTCTTTCATATACTGTGCCCCTTTTCCATCAAGCTTGGATAACAACCAAAGGGCACGGGACTGATATCTCGGATTTTCGGATTTGGCTAACTCAACCAGGGCGGGCTCAGCTTCTACTCCCATTTCATGAAGCTGTTTCCAGGCTTGGTACCGCATGGAGATATTTGGATTTTTCAACCCCGCAATAGCTCCATCTACTGAGGACAAGTCAATCTCAGGCACCTCATATTCTTTGTTTGAAGAGAACATGGAGTTCCCTTTCTTGGGGGCAACCCGGTAAATGCGCCCTTGCTGCAAATCTCCCATCTGGTGTCCACCTACTCCCGGATCATACCAGTCGGCAATGAACAGCGAGCCGTCGGGGGCAATACATACGTCGGATGGGCGGAACCACTGATCTTTTCCGGTAACGATGCTATCCATAGCCGCGGCGTACCCGGCTCCATCTGCCTCTACCGGATAAGCCCGCACCACATTCGGACCGGCATCAGCGTGAATCATCTGGTTGTGAAACCGTTCAGGCAGCAGATCGCCCTCGTATACCAAAATACCCGTAGGCGAACCCGCTCCGGTTTGCAGCAGGTTAGGCACTACTCCCGGATCATTCTGATGCCAGTGGCGCTTGGGAATCTCTTCATCCATGCCTGTACGGTAGGTACGCCAGTTCTCCCCGGTCATCTCATCCCGATACCCATAGTTGCCGTACTCCATCACGTAGTTAATACGCACACCTTTATTGCCATCATCATCGTTATCCGACTGCCAGAGTGTACCGTAGGAGTCCACGGCTACTTCGTAGTTGTTCCGAAAGTTATTTCCCAATACCTCAAAGTTGCTTCCGTCGGGATCGCAGCGAAACACCATACCATCGCGATAAGGTTTCCCCTCCGCCGATACCGGAATACCCGCCTGCTCAGTAATGGGATTACCATCTTTGTCCAGAATTTTTTCTCCGGCATTGCCAAAATTAAAATAGAGTTTTCCATCCGGGCCAAATACCACCGCATGGATCGCATGATCGTGCTGCTCGCCTTCCAAACCGGTAAACAGCACTTCTTTTTTATCTGCTTTATCATCTCCGTCTGTATCAGTCAGGATAAATACATTGGGGCTGCACGACACGATAGCCTGATTATCCATTACCCAGATACCCAAAGCGGCGTTCACATCATTGCCCTGGTAAAAGACTGTGCTTTTATCCGCTTTCCCATCGCCATCCTCATCCTCCAGAATCAGGATACGATCGCCTTCGGCTTTGGTAGGATTGTCTGGATTCAGTGCGGGACGATAATTATAGCCTTCGCATACCCAGACCCGGCCCCGATGGTCAATATCCATGTTGGTTGGATTTACCACCATGGGTTCGGAAGCAAAGAGGGTGGCTTGTAAGTCATCCACAACGTCTAAGCCTGCCAGCGCATACTCAACGGAGCGTTTTTCTTCATCCGATAGCGATTCGTAATCAACGGCAGGTTCCTGCTCCTGAGAGGAGCATTGCCAAAGGCCCATTCCCATAAAAGTCATGAGGCAAACGAGAAAAAAAGGGCGTGCTGTTTTAGGAAAAGGTTGTATGATCATACAGGTAGGTCAGTATTATAAAAACTGATTTAAGTTACCATTTTTTTTAAAAATTAGTAAAACAACTCACGAGATAACCAAAACATTTAAGCGAATGACAACAAAAAAGGCTAACAATATTCATTGTCAGCCTCCTTTATGAAAGTAAGATGTAAAAATCAGAAAGTATGCCCAAAATCGCCTGGATCATGCATACCTTCAAACTCGCTACCCATTTCAGAAAGATCCAGTTCATCTACAATAGTATCGTCCTGATCTATATCATCAAATGCTTCTCCTTCAAAGTAGGGGTCACTGTAGTAAAGATCTTCGTACAAATCCCATTTTGTGTTTTCCATGTTGTTTTCGTTTTGCGGTTTATGTATTATGTTCTATTTACAGTTAAATCTAGGGCATTTTAACAGGGTCTACAAGACAGTGTGATATATCTGTCATCTTTATGTTTTTTGAGTCTGATCATGAACTTAGCCTGCTGCAAAACAGTTAAAACAGGCAAAAAAGCGTGCTTTCCGACCCGGAATCTCACATTTTTCATTAAATTGTTAGTAAGCTGCTATTTTTACACACCGGAAAACTTGTAAGCACAATGCACATAGGTAGACTCCATTTTTTCCTACTTTACCTGGCTGTACCCTTTCTGGCATTCGGCCAATCCATTCAGCCCGAATTCAAAACCCAAACCCTGGATACCATTGACATTGGCTACGGGCTTGCCATTGGGGATGTGGATGGGGATGAGCGCCCTGACATCCTGCTGGCCGACAAAAAACAGTTTGTCTGGTACCGTAATGGCGACTGGCAGCGGTTTGTCATTACTGAGAACCTGACCGATCATGACAATGTATGTCTGGCCGCGGCTGATATCAACGATGACGGTCAGGTAGAACTAGCCGTTGGTGCGCAGTGGAACCCCGGCGAAACTACGGATGATGCTTCTTCCGGGTCTGTTCATTATTTAATACGTCCCGCCGACCCAACCCAACCCTGGACTCCCATACAACTTCCGCATGAGCCAACCGTACACCGCATGCATTGGGTGAATACAGAGGATGGCTATCGGTTGGTGGTTTTACCCCTCCACGGGCGTGGTAACCAGAACGGACAGGGGCGAGGGGTCAATGTGCTGGCTTACCAGCCCCCGCAAAACCCATATCAACCCTGGACAACAACGGCTATTGACACTACCATGCACCTTACTCATAACTTTGACATCATTGGCGCATCGACCATGATTGTTGGCGGGAAAGAAGGTATCAAACGCTATACACATCAACAAGCGAGTTGGCAGGCTGAAGCGTTACCCAAGCTTAACCAAAGTGCCGGAGAGGTTCGGCAAGGTTTCTTGTCTGAGAACGCTCCGTTTCTGGCTACGATTGAGCCCATGCACGGCACTCAGTTGGTTTTGTACCAGGGAAAAAACTACAGCGAGCGCTCGCTGTTATTTGATGACCTGAACCAGGGGCATGCGCTGGCCTGTGCTGACCTGCTGGGTTTGGGACGCGATCAGATTGTGATGGGCTGGAGGGAGCCTAATAACCAGGATAAAGTGGGTATCAAGCTGTTTGTGCCCGTAGACGAGGAGGGAGACGGATGGATGCACTATTGGATTGACGACAACGACATGGCCTGCGAAGACCTGAAAGTAGCTGACCTGGACCAGGATGGTGACCTGGATATTATTGCCGCCGGACGTGCCACTCAAAACCTTAAAATCTACTGGAATCAGAAGGCAGATATGACCCCCTCTAATTGAAACACTGCGTGCTATCTTCCAAACCAGCGCTCCGGCTGCACTTCCTGCTCCAGTCGTGCTTCCAGATCATCCGGTAACTCGGGAAAGAAATCGATACCGGTGTAAGCTTCTACGTTATCGATAGATTCCACAAACGATATGGGAAGTTGGGAAGTGGATTCATTCGGCAGCAAAAAAGCAATCGCCTTGATATCCGGTTCCTGATAGTCCAGCAATACCTTGTAAAAGTAAGCAGGCACAGTTACTCCGTTAGGCCCGATTTTCTTAGGATTATTGGTGCCAAACACCGGCCCGGTTATCACATATAAGCTCCCGTTGGCCACGGCCCAATCCCGCACATCTTCTTCCAGGTCTTTCCACACTCCCCGGTTAAATGCGGGGTCCTGGGGGCTCATATTCGATAGAAAGAAGCTTTCGCTCATGGCCTCATCCGAAAAGCCCATATCTCCGGCGGGAGCCAGATGGCCACGGTCATAGCCCGAACGATAATAATCTTCTAAAGATGCTGACCCGGTGATCACCAGCGGATCCTCCCGAAAATCATCGGTGCGATCTGTATTGGCAAGCACTTCCGCCTGGGTAAGCTCGTAGGCCACCCACTCCGCCTGTTCGTGCTCCTCCACATAAGATAAGGTATAAAACTGATGCTGCACTACCTGCCCTTTATTTGCAGAAGGCAGATAATTAAACCCCGTAAGATCCTGGGGAACCGGCTGGTTTTGCCGTTTCAGGTACAATAATAACAAAATGAGCCCAACGACTACGAGTAGCGTAATGAGAGGGGCAAGACTACTTTTATTAAAGCGACTTTGATCAGGCTTTGCCATAAACCGGCTAATTACGAAGGAATATGCTCCCGAGTATATTTGAGAATAAACTGAATAATGGGGCGCGCATTGGGTAACCCATGTACGTGCCCTTCACCCTTTTTAATAATTACTTTTACTTTTCCACCCTGCGCCTGGTACTGCTCAACCATTGGCTCGGCATTTTCCGAATAAGGCACAATCTGATCCTGATCTCCGGATACCACCAACAGGGGAATCTGATGATCGATCAGGATTTGCACTTTATCAACAGGATTTTGCGCGTACTCCTTAGCTTCTTCTTCGGTAAAGTTATAGGCCTTTAAGCACTTTTGCCAATCTTCGACACTCCCCATGCCATCCATTAACCCTCCCGGCCAGCTTTTGATATCGCATACGGGAGCATCTACGTAAATACAAGCCACCTTTTCGGGATTTTCGGCAGCCCAATTGAATACCGACAACCCACCCCGGCTCATACCTTCCAACGCTGCTTTATCGGCAAACAGATAGCGGGAGTTGAGAAGCTCGTAGAAATCATTCCAGAGTTTCACGGCCTGAGGACTCCCGTATAAGTCGGCCACATCAATATAGGCAATATAAAATCCCCGATCCAATAAGGCCAGATCTGCTTCGGGGCGATGTCCGAAAAAGCGGGCGCGCCATAGCCAAGGGTTTCCCTTCGCCGGTTTTTTAGGCACCACAATGCGGCACTGCCGTTCGTCAAACAGAAACGAATACATGGTGTACCCATGAAAGGAACCCATCTCCCCTGAAATCAACCCATCGGTCACAAAGCGGTCTGACTGCTGTATGGGAGTGCATCGCAGCAGGGCTAGAGATAAGGATAGCATGGTAAACAGGCAGTATCCTTGATGAGCATTCATTAATTTAGGCAGTATGTACTTAGTCATTTTCTACGATCACACAACGGTTGTTGCGAATATCGTCTTCTACGGTTTTGAATTTTACATCTTTTACGACCCGACCATCATTATATTGTACACTCACCCGCTGATTACGTCCTACAATCTTTTCGGATTTAGCCGGTTGTACCGGTTCAGCAGGGGGGCGATTGGCAGCGGGGGGTCTTCCCTGAGACTCTCCTGACCGTCCACTTCCGCGGTTCAGCAGGGAGCCGGAATCTTCTTTAGAGGCCGTTACTCCTTTTTCCTGAGTTCGACGGGCCGGACGGCGGGCTTCCCGCACTTCGTCGGGTTGCTGCACCGGCAGATTGGCCTTTGTCAGGAAGGAAATGGTTTCTTCGTTGACCTTAGCCAGAAACTGTTTAAAGAGTTCAAACGCCTCAAACTTATAAATCAACAGTGGATCTTTCTGTTCGTACACTGCGTTCTGCACCGATTGCTTCAGATCGTCCATCTCCCGCAGGTGCTCTTTCCAGTTTTGGTCAATCAGGGCCAGCACAATAGATTTCTCCATCGACTGCACCATGTCTTCGCATTCGGTATCCACGCTCTTCTTCAGGTTGGCCGATACGGTGAGTTGCATCTTGCCATCGGTGAAGGGGACCAGAATATTTTCTACAGTAGCTCCCTTGGTTTCGTACACATTGCGAATCACAGGCATGGCACGTTTGGCTACCTGCTCGTTTTTACGGGTATACTGCTGATAAGCGTATTCGTACAATTCTTCGGTCAGGTTTGCCTCACTAATGCTCACAAAATGATCGTGGTCGATCGGGTGGTCTACCCCCAGCGTGCCCAGCACGGTCAGTTTATAGCTCTCGTAGTTGCCCACTCCTTTGGTGCTCATCACAATGTCTTCGCAGGTGTCGTAGAGCATGTTCATGATATCGAGCTGCAGGCGTTCTCCGAACAGGGCGTGGTGCCGGCGTTTGTAGATTACCTCCCGCTGCTGGTTCATCACGTTATCGTATTCCAGCAATCGCTTTCGGATGGCAAAGTTATTTTCTTCCACTTTCTTCTGCGCCCGTTCAATAGAGCTGGTGACCATAGAATGCTGAATCACCTCTCCTTCTTCCAGTCCCATGCGGTCCATCAGCTTGGCAATACGCTCGGCCATGAACATCCGCATCAGGCTATCTTCCAGCGATACGAAGAACTGGGAGGAACCAGGGTCACCCTGCCGACCGGAACGTCCGCGTAACTGCCGGTCTACCCGCCGCGACTCATGCCGCTCGGTACCCACAATGGCCAGCCCCCCCGCTGCTTTGGACTCGGGAGTAAGCTTAATATCCGTACCCCGCCCGGCCATGTTGGTGGCAATGGTCACCGTACCCGGTTTACCAGCATTGGCTACCACTTCGGCTTCTCGCTGGTGCTGCTTGGCGTTCAATACCTGGTGCTCTATGCCTTTCATCTTCAGCATGCGGCTCAGGATCTCCGAAATCTCTACCGAGGTAGTACCCACCAGTACGGGTCGTCCCTGTTCGGTCATCTCATTGATCTCCTGCACTACGGCATTGAATTTCTCGCGCACTGTCTTGAAGACCTTGTCCTGCCGGTCATCCCGCACAATGGGTTTGTTGGTGGGAATCACCACCACATCCAGTTTGTAGATATCCCAGAACTCACCCGCTTCGGTTTCGGCCGTACCGGTCATCCCGGCCAGCTTGTGGTACATGCGGAAGTAGTTCTGTAAGGTAATGGTAGCGTAGGTTTGGGTAGCATCTTCTACCTTCACATTTTCTTTGGCTTCAATGGCCTGGTGCAGCCCGTCGGAGTAACGACGACCGTCCATCACCCGCCCGGTCTGTTCGTCTACAATCTTCACCTTACCATCGGCAATGATGTATTCCTGGTCCAGCTCAAACATGGCGTAAGCCTTCAGCAACTGGTTCACCGTATGAATACGCTGCGACTTGACCGAATAGTCCTTGATCAATTCGTCTTTCTTCTGCACTTTCTCTTCATCGGGCAGGGACTCGTCTTTCTCAAGATGGGCAATCTCCGTTCCGATGTCGGGCATGATGAAGAACTGCGGATCTTCCCCCTGCTTGGTGATTTGCTCCAGTCCTTTTTCGGTGAGGTTGATGTTATTGGTTTTTTCTTCAATGGTGAAGAACAGCGGTTCATCCGCCTCAGGCATCATCTTCTGATTGTCCTGCAAATAGTAGTTTTCTGTTTTTTGCAACACCTGCCGCACCCCGGTTTCGCTGAGGTAGCGAATAACGGGCTTATGCTTGGGAAGCCCTCGGTAGGCCCGGAAGAGCGATATCCCGCCTTCTTTGGAATTCCCTTCTTTGATCTTCCGCTTGGCATCCTGCAAAAACTCATTGACGATCTTTTTCTGCATCTCATACAGCTTACCGATCCGCGGCTTAAACTCGTAAAACTCATGTTCGCCGCCTTTAGGAATGGGCCCTGAGATGATCAGCGGGGTACGGGCTTCATCAATCAATACCGAGTCAACCTCATCCACCATGGCAAAGTGGTGGCCAGGCTGCACCATATCTTCAGGGTCACGCGCCATGTTGTCGCGCAGGTAATCGAAGCCAAACTCATTATTAGTACCATACGTAATGTCGCAGGTATAGGCCGCCCGGCGTTCGTCGGAGTTGGGCTGGTACCGATCAATACAATCCACTGATATCTGGTGAAAGCGGAACAGCGGAGCCATCCACTCAGCATCTCGCTTGGCGAGGTAATCGTTTACCGTAACGATGTGTACACCGCGTTTGGCCAGGGCATTCAGAAAGGCCGGCAGGGTTGCCACCAGGGTTTTACCTTCCCCGGTTGCCATCTCGGCAATCTTACCCTCGTGCAGCACGATGCCCCCGATCAACTGCACATCGTAGTGCAGCATATCCCAGGTGATGGGTGTGCCGGCAGCATCCCACTGGTGGTGCCAGGTGGCTTTCTCCCCCTCAATGGTGATGTTCGGGTATTTGGCGGCCAGTTGCTTGTCGTAGAGGGTGGCGGTCACTTCCAGCTTATGGTGCTCTTTCAGGCGGCGGGCGGTCTCTTTCACCACTGCAAAAGACAGGGGCAACACCTCCATCAGCACTTCCTCCAAGCGCTTGTTCCGATCTTCTTCGAGCTGGTCAATACGGGCGAAGACGCTTTCTTTCTCCTGCATATCCATCTTCGGCTGATCTTTCACCTGCTGGTTCAGTTCGCTGATCTGCCGGTCAATATCAGCCAGTCCTTCACTGATTCGCTGCCGCAATTCATCCGACTTGCCCCGCAGGGCATCATCACTGATAGATTCCAGTTGGGCGTATTCCTCTTTGATCTGCTCAACCAGTGGCGATAATAATTTAATATCACGATCCGATTTGGACCCAAACATTTTAGCTAATCCTTTGGTAAGCGCATTAATCATGAACTCAATCAATTCTATTGTTTACAAAACTATAACTTCTTCGAAGCATTGGTCAGGAATTCTTCTTCCTGATTGGATCCTTTGCCATCGGTTTCCTTTCCTAAGGAAATCCTCTCAAGTCTCATTCCACGGTGGCTTACATAAAGAGGGAAATATATCCCGCCTGACGTACACCGTGGAACGAGGGGGGTTAGGAGGGTAAACATAAGCTCTCCTTTTATCCTAACAAATGACAAAGGATAAACAATGCCAATTTATAAACTTTATTTAGACAAAAACAGTGCCCTCAAATACCATGACGGCAGGTCCTTCCATGAAGACCTGCGTAAACCCTCCGTTTTGCGTCCGTTCAAATGAGATGGTCAGCCGCCCGCCCTGGGTCTGCACCGTCACGGGGCTTTCGCGGTTTTGGGCGTAGGCCAGGGCCAATGCCACGGCTGTAACGCCTGTACCGGACGATAATGTCTCATTTTCAACGCCTCGCTCATAAATCCGCATATGCACCTGCCCGTTCATGGTCTGGGCAAAGCTGGCATTGGTGCCTTCGGGCATAAAACGCTCGTCGTAGCGAATCTTTTTTCCTTCTCCCACCACATCCCAGCCTGACAACATCCGATCTTCGGGCAAAATCCTGACAAAATGACGGGTTCCGGTATTGAGAAAGTAGCCGTCGTCGTGCGTATCTACCTGAGAAACATCCGACAGGTTTACGGAAACCTGCTCTCCTTCCAGGCAGGCGGTATGCACTCCGTCGTGCGCCCGAAAGATCGTTTTCTCACCGATAATGCCCAGGTGGTGCGCCAGGTGCACCGCACAGCGGCTCCCGTTTCCGCACATGGCCACCGACCCGTCAGCATTGTGGTAGACCATTTCAAAATCATAGTCGGGATGGGTGTTCAGCAGGATGAGCCCGTCGGCTCCAACACCAAACTTCCGGTCGCATAAGCGGGAGATCAATGCCGTGTCCTGAGCCGGAAATGTAGCTTTGCGATTATCGAACATTACAAAGTCGTTCCCGGTGCCCTGATACTTATAAAAATGAAGCGAATCCATGCTATTTCAGTTAATGCACGAAGATACAAAAATAACGATGGCTTGTAGGGAGTGGGGGGAAAATTGGTGGCGGATGGCGGAT
>JAVKCN010000038.1:0-3806 GCA_040222715.1 Cyclobacteriaceae bacterium
GATCAATCTGTTATATTGCGTTTAAACAGTCCAGTCGCAGGCAAAATGCAAAAAGATGAATCAAAATATATATATCGTGGGTGCCGGAGCCATTGGAAAAGCCCTGGCGGTCTTTATGAAGGAGGAAAATAAAAAAGTGCTGCTCATCAGAGGAAGCGTAGACGACGAACCAGCAGAAAAAAGTAGAATATCAGTCAGAAATCAGGATGGTCAGCTATTTCAACAAGAAGTCATTACAACGACGTTTAGCAATCTGAGTAGCATTGATGGGATCGTTTTAATTGCAACCAAAACGTTTTCAAATACTGAAATTGCCCAAAAGTTAAGCGGCAAGAAAGGGAAGTTTTCAATCGTCCTGCTGCAAAACGGATTAAATATTGAAGCTCCCTTTCAGGATTTCAAAGAAGTATACCGATGTGTATTGTTTTCAACCAGTCAGGTATTGCCGGAGAACAATATCTCATTCAAAACCGTGACCGCTTCACCCGTGGGTCGCATTGCCAATAACAAAACGCAAACCGAAGAAATTGTGGGGCAGATAAACACTGCCCAATTCGGATTCAGGAGCGAAGCCAATATTGAAAAGTTTGTCTGGGATAAAGTAATTGTTAACTGCGCGTTTAACTCCATCTGTCCATTACTGGAAACAGATAATGGAGTATTTCAGCGAAATAAAGATGCAATGAGGTTGGCAAGAGAAATTATTCTTGAGTGTGTGTCATTGGCCAAAGAATACGGGATCAGCTTGGATAAAAGCGACATTGAAGAAAAACTGTTATTCATCAGTCAGAAAGCAGACGGGCAGTTAATTTCAACCTATGAGGATATTAGAAAAAACAGAAGAACTGAAATTGATAGTTTAAACTTAGAAATAGCCAGGTTGGCCGACAACATGGGCAAACCCGACTTAACGCCTAAGACAAAGTTACTGGGAGAGTTGATCTCAATAAAATCTGATATCGGTATAAACAACATAACGCCGGTCACCCACGACGGCGGATAAGTCCTGCTGGCAAATGCCCTGATCAGGCCAATCATAGACAGGCATTACTTGCCAATCACCTCTTTTCGGTGTTTTAATCCCCACTGGTATAATTCATCCAGCACTTTTTGCAGCGATGTTCCGTGGGCCGTAATGGCGTACTCCACCGTGGGCGGAAATGTATCATACACCGTTCTGGTGACCAGTTTATTCATTTCCAAAAGCTTCAGCTCCTTAGACAGCGTTTTATCAGTAATCCCAATCTCTCTTGAAATTTGTTTAAAGCGCTTCTTCCCGGTAGATAAAGAAAGCAGAATGAGCAATTTCCATCGGCCTTCCAGGGCTTCTAATGCATCTTTAATGGCCAGTACATTTTTAGGGCATCCTTCTCTTGTCAACATGGCTTGTAAGTTGTTTTTTTTTCACATTACTATCCGGTTGGAAAGCGCTATCCAACCGGATAGTGCTATCAATCGGAAAGCGAATATACCTACTTTTGTGTCATTATGTCGTACCGTACTTTCGTAAAACATGATTATGACAACGCAACAAAGATCTTCACAAGCCCTGCCCATTGCCCTTTGGGTAGCCCAGGTAGTTTTGGCAGGCAGTCTCATCTGGGGCGCCGGAATGAAATTATTTCAACCAGTTGAAGCCTTAGCTGCCCTGTGGCCCTGGGCCGGGCAGGTTCCGGTAGCCCTGCTGAAACTGACCGGAATAGTAGATTTACTGGGGGCACTGGGCTTGCTATTACCATCCCTGCTTCGCATTCAACCCAAACTCACCCCCATGGCCGCAATTGGCATTATCGCACTAATGCTCGCTGCCAGTATTTTCCATATTATGCGAGGAGAAGCCTCAGCAATAGGAGCGAACATCGTTTTTGCTCTTCTTGCCGCTTTTATTGCCTGGGGAAGGCTTAAGAAAGCTCCGATCACTTCATCACGGAAGTAACCATATTTTGCTGCTCTTACCAATTCCAGGCATCCGGCACCGCTCACCTACGATAACGACCCGTGCCGACATGGCAAAAGTGCCGCAAAAGCTTTACCTTGTTGAGTGAACAGCTTTTGATCACCTAAACCCGCCACTGCTATAGTGAACATATACGCGGGGCGTCCGGGGGACCGCGCCACGGTGGCCCCGTCCCACGCCATATGGCGTATACCCACTCGTTATGCCGTATGGGAAAAAGACAAAAGAAAAAATAGAAATAGATATCTTTGAGATATGGATAGAAACGAAAAATATATCAACCCATTTACAGATTTTGGATTCAAAAAACTCTTCGGTACGGAGTTTAACAAAGAAATATTAATTGACTTTTTGAACCAAGTACTTGGAGGTAAAGAATGGATTCAGGATTTAACTTATCTGAATACTGAGAATTTGGGAAATACAGAAGCAGATAGAAAAGCCATCTTTGATTTATACTGTGAGAATAAGACTGGCGAGAAGTTCATTATTGAATTACAAAATGCTGAGCAGCTATACTTCAAAGATAGAAGCATTTTTTATTCAACCGCGATTTCTATGGTTTAAGCAAGGGTAGCAGTATAGTTTTTTTCATATTTTCGATTATCTCGGATGCAAGCAAATACGCGGTGGATAATCTTGTTGCGCACAGCATTTAAGACGAGCATTTTGTTTTTTCCCTGTTCTACTTTTCGGTGATAGTAATTAGCCATTTCGCCCTTCCCAGATACCACCGATAAGGCAGCCATGTGCAGTAATTTCTTCATTTGCTTGTTGGCTAGATGACTTACCCTAGTACCGCCGCGAATGCTAGTTCCTGAGGTGTGCTCAAAGGGAGCTACTCCTGAATAGCATGCGAACTTTCTAGGGCAGCTAAAAAGCTTGAATTCATTGGTGGCAACTACCATCTCACAGAAAACCACTTCCCCCACGCCATCCACTGAGGTTACTAATCCAAAGAGATGTTTGAGTGAATCGTCCTCTTTGATTAGCCTTTTGATTCTCTTCTCTAGATCAGTAAGTTGCTTTTCCAGTGCTTCAATAGGCTTCTTATTGAGTTTTTCCATCTCTTTTTGAAGACTCTTATCCTGAAAAGCAGATACTTCATTCAGAGGGACTCGCAGGGTATTCTTAGCATTGAGTAATCTTTTGCGCAGGGCAACCATTTGGCGTAGTTTGAGAATGACCTGCCGTTCAGGCTGCCAGATAATGGCTTGATCAGCATACCGGAAAGCGTATTCACTGATCCTCACTGAATCAATCTTATCACTTTTGCCACGCTGTAAGCCTAGTGATCGTTTGATTCTCAAAGAAGACTCCAACCAGAGAGAAAGATTATTCTCGCTGGCCAATGCCAGGATATTCTGGCTGTAGATTCCAGTGTGCTCGCAGCATATCAGGCATCGAGAGAGAACGATATTTCTAGCCAAGCATTGCTTTTGGAACTGTTTCAGTCCCGCTAGCGAGTTGTCCACCTTAATATGGAAAAGAAGCCCTTTCCAATCCCGGACAGCAAAGTCCAACGTCTTTTTACTAATGTCGATGCCAATGAAAAACGAATAATTCATACCTTGATGTTTAGAGGCTAATCAATAATCAAGACACTTGCAAAACCTTAATAATAGGTCTAAAAACCTGAATTTCTATTTGAAGCTTGTCTTGATAAAACCCGCCTAAGTCTGAATCACGGTGTAGGTCTTTCCTAGCGACGGTCGGAGTGCACTTAGGTGGGTAGTCAAGCTGTGAATATGTGGATAACTTTGCAAGTTACCCACATATTCACAACCTAATAGCAACAATTGGTTTCTTAGAATTTTACTACGCTACAAACCTAAAGGCGGCGGCCGCC
>JAVKCN010000039.1:0-12048 GCA_040222715.1 Cyclobacteriaceae bacterium
GGTGCTGGGTGCTGGGTGCTGGGTGCTGGGTGCTGGGTGCTGGGTGCTGGGTGCTGGGTGCTGGGTGCTGGGTGCTGGGTGCTGGGTGCTGGGTGCTGGGTGCAAATTTAAATGGTTTGCTCCTGCCTGCCAAGCCCCAACTCCATGAATATCCCCCTTATTCGTTGCCCTGGGTCTTTTTCAGGTCGTAGGGTACGGTGTTATCATGGGTGAAGGGAGGAACAGCTTCGTTCTGATGTTCTACAAACTGGTTGGGCTTGTCTCCATCCTTAATGAGCTCGAAGGCATCATATAGTTCGCCAATGGCAGTGTATGCCTCGTAACGCAGGGTATCTCCATCAATGTTGATCAGTTGAAACAACTGGGTGTTCTCCGCCGCACGGTCGCGGACGGCGTCGTAGTTATCCCAATCCCCTTTCACATCGTACATCTTCCCGCCACTGACCGAGACCACGTAGACCGTTCCGGTAACATCCCGCATATTCACCCCATCCGGCACATTCTCGGCCAAAGGCTCTACCCGTCCGCGGGCGTAGCTGTGGTCGTGGCCCTGTAGCACAATATCCACCTGATGCTTATCAAAGATGGGTTTCCACAGGTTGCGTAACTCCTCGTTGTCCCGGTCGCCGGAAGCAGAGAACAGCGGGTGGTGAAAGGTAACTACCGACCAGGGGTGGGGGTTGTCGGCCAGTACCTGATCAGCCCAAGCGGCCTGCTCCTCGTGTCGTTCATTAGAGTTCAGCACCACAATGCGGGTGCCCTGATAATCTACGTAGTAAGCCGTTTCCTTCAGGCTGTCCGGCCCGTTTTGGGGCAGGGTGAACTGCGGATGCCATTGCACCGCCAGGTGTTCAATATCGTTTTCCTCTTCCAGTTCGGTATAGCCTTCGTACTCGTGGTTACCCGGCAATGGCAGACTGGGCAGCGTGCGGTGAATCCACCCTCCGGCGGTAAACCACTCGTGCCACTCCAGTTCGCTATGGGCATCGTTCACCAAATCTCCCGCATGGATGATAAAGCGGGCATCCGGGGCAGTACGGTAGCCCTCCCGGATCAGCCGCGACCATAAGTCCAGCAGATTATTCTGGGCATCGCCCACGTACAGGAAGGAAAAAGGCTCCGCCTCCTGACTGGCAGTACGAAACTGAATCCACTCGCTCCAGTGCTGCCCATCCCCTACGCGGTAGGCGTAAAGTGTATCGGGGGCCAGCCCGGTGAAGGTAACGGAGTGGTAATTGGCTTTGCTCTCGGCACTCTTCACCCGGGAAGCATCCATTGTCACGGTGGTTCCTTCCACCCGCTTGGCATTGCGCCAGAAGCGGGGAGCTGCGGTGGCGATGGCAATCTCACCGTAGGCCTGCTGGGTGCGGGTATCTGTACGCCAGGTCACACTCTGGGTGGTGGCGGGGTCGTCGGAGAAGTTCAGTACGATATGGTCGGGTTGCTCGGAAGGTAATCGCCACTTTACCGGCAACTGAGGACGCACATAATCTTCCTGCGCGTAGGTCTGGGCAGAGACAAGGAGGAGCAAAGCAAGGGTCAGTAGTAGGATAGGTCGGGTATGCATACGGCAAAGATAGTGGAATTAGGCGTAAGCGAAAACCCGACAGAGATTACATAATTGTTAAATCACCGGCAGCCATCAGGCATCGGCTGCTCCGCGCTGCCGAACGATCTCGTACAGGCCAATGGCCGCAGCTACCGATACATTGAGGGAGGCGATCTTGCCAGTCATGGGAATCTTGACCGCGGCATCCGTCAGTTTGAGGTAGGCTTCTGAGATACCGTCTTCCTCAGAGCCCATGAGTAAGGCGATAGGACCCAGTAAATCCTGCTGGGGTAAGGAGCCTTCGGCTTTTTCGGTACAGGCCACCACGCGAACACCACTGCTTTTCAGGTAGTGGATGGTCTGCTTGAGGTTTTCCTGCCGGCAAATGGGGATGTGGTTCAGCGCCCCGGCGGAGGCTTTCATGGCATCTCCCCCCAGCCGGGCGTTACCCTTGTCGGGAATGATGAGGGCATGCACGCCCAGACACTCGGCGGTGCGGGCAATGGCCCCGAAATTACGTACGTCCGTCACCCGGTCTACCATTACCAGAAAGGGTTCCTGTCCGCGTTGGTAGCACTCGTTGATGATATGGTCCAGGGAGGCATACACCACCGAAGACAGGAAGGCGATCACGCCCTGGTGGTTTTTGCGGGTCACCCGGTTCAGCTTCTCAATCGGTACCTGGCTGACCGGCACGTGTTGCCGCCGGGCCTCCGTTACCAGTTCATGTATCATATCGCTCTGCTCCCCCTTCTGCAACAGAATGCGCTCAATTTCCCGCCCGGACTGTATGGCTTCCATCACGGCCCGGGTGCCAAAGGCAATCTCTGATTTAGGATAGGGGTTTACAGGGTTTTTCTGCCTTTTCTCCACAGGTCTATATTTCGGTACCAAAAACGTTTATACTCCTCATCCCGCATCAGGTTGTAGTGCTGATCGGTGAAGATATTCCTTACCTTCATGAAGGTGAATGACATGTTTACCAGGTTGTTGTCAGCCGCATAGATCCAGACTTCTTTATCGTCGTCGCGGTACACATCGTTGGGTTTCCCGTAGAGGGTATAGATCATGCCCATCCCGGTTTTCCAGCCCTCTTTGTAGGTGGTGAACAACTGATTGGCCTGCGTCACCTGCCGGAAGTAGTCGCGTATGATGATTTTGGCCCGGCTCTGCGAACGGGTCATCTTCATCCAGTAGTTGTCCATGGCCAGTTTAGGCTCGTTGCCATTCCTGAGCTCCTCAATTTCCTCAGCGGTGCTGATATAACGCAGCGGCCCGGCTACATCGGCGATGCTCACCAGCCTCGGATAGTAATGGTTCTCTACCCGAAACGAGATACCCGAGAGGGAAGTCGTATCGAGCTGGGCAAAATACAGTCCTTCACGGTCAAAGCTGAAGGGGCTGTTGAGGGGGAACTGGAATAAAGAGTCTACCGTCAGGTTGGATTGCACCTCACTACCAGTGCTGCCCATAGGCGGAGGATTCAGCTCAAAGTCGTGATCGTAATAATAAGCATAAGCCGCCGAGTCCGGCTCGCTGATGGATACCACCCGTACCAGTTCGTTCTGGGGGATGAAGTTCTCAAAGATTGGAATGTCTTCCGTAGCCCGCATCAGCAGCAAGTGGGAGAGCGGAAAATCCCGGTCGGTGTTCAGTGATATGTCATAGCGCAGCGGTAACTCAGCTCCGGCGATGCTCACCGTCAGGTAAATGAATACGTAGTTGGCATTGTCCTGTAAGGAAACCGGAAAGCGGTAGTAAGAGACACGCTCTTCCTGCTTGATCAGTTGATCTTCGGTCAGTGACTGGGTGGTCAGCACGGTTTCCGTTTGGTAGTCAGCCCGCACTTCGTATTGCAGTGGCGGCAGTTCGCTCCCCGTCTGGTTAACGGCCTGAAGAAACACAATGGCTTCATTCTCGCCCATCGCCACCCGAGAGTTTATTACCACAGGGGCCTCCAGGTCATACACATGACCTACATTGGTCTTCGATAGATCGGCCTGCCCTGGCTGCGCCCACCCCAACGTTGTGATCAAACAGCAGATGCTCGAGTTAATCAGATAACAGATGGTCTGTTTCATAGCGGTTGTGTCAATCAATGGGGCTGCGCCAGCTACGGATCTACTAGAAGTTTATCTGGTTATAATAGCGCTGCACAGCCTCCTGGTATTTTTGCAATAGCTCGGTTTTCCCCGATGCCTGTAGTGCCTGGGCTACCTGGTTCAGCATAATCCATTGCCGCTGGCGTTCATACCCGCCCGTGCGGTTCTTTTCAATCAGGTACGACAGCATGGCATCGGCCCGGTCGCCAATCACCTGGGCTATTTCCGATCCCTTCTCATCTTCACCTACCTCAAACAGTAATGGCAGAGACTGGGCCGAAACATAATCATACGGAATGGCGGCATCGGGAATCAGCTCCAGACTGCGGTTCAGTACCTCTCGGGCCTGATCGGTGCGTCCGGCATCCATCAATGCGCGGGCCAGGCTGTTGAAACTAGAACGATGGTTCAGGGCAAAATTGCGGTAATCCTCATTATAATATACCTCCGGGTTATCCAGTTCCCGCCAGTGGAAGTTTTCCATCATGTTGGTATACATCACATCCAGATTCACCAGTTCTTCTGCCGTCTCCGGGTTGACTATGGGTAGCAGTCGGTAAGCATTGCCTTCCTGCACCACATTGTTCTTCAGGTCCAGGTTCACTCCCATCAGGGAGGTATTGTTAAAGTAGATCGGACGTTCCCATTTGTTGGTGGCGATCAGGTCCAGGATCATCAGGTCTTTCTTCTCCAGTGCCCGTCCTTTCAGGTTCATAAACAGCCGGTCGGTGACCAGATTACGCATCACTACGGGTACGATGTCCAGTAACTGCTTGGGCAACTCCTGTTGTACACGCACGCTATCATCTCCGGCAGCCGCCTGGCTTCCCTCACTGGTATCGTAAGTATCAACATTGAGATAGAATGTTTTGGCGGGCACTGTATTATAGTCTGCCCGGGCGTTCTGTAGCTTAAGCGCCGGAGAGTTCTTCTGGATCAGTGCCAGGTATTGCTCCAGGTTGATGGCTCCTTTTACCTGCGGGTTCTGTACATACGGCAGATAATCATTCGGTCCGCCCTGTTTGTACTGCTCCTTGGTCAGCGAAAACGGCAGCGGCTCCGACTCGTAGGCCGGACGGGTCATTTGCTCAATGTACCAGTCAGTATTAAAGTAGCTCAGTACAATCACGCGCACATCGGTACGGAAGCCTTCCACCTCCTGGGCATACCATAGCGGGAAAGTATCATTATCTCCGCCCGTGAACAGAATGGCGTTGGGAGCGCAGGAAGCCAGAAAGTTCTTCGCTGAGTCGACCGAGAAGTAGCGGTTGGAACGATCGTGGTCGTCCCAGCCATCGGCGGCCATAATGCCCGGCACGATCAGGCAGACCACTCCCGCCACCAGTCCGGCGGTGCGGTGGTTCTTCACAAACTGGCTGATAAACTGACTGAGGGCCAGCACTCCGAAGCCGATCCAGATGGCGAAGGTATAGAATGACCCGGCATAGATATAATCCCGCTCCCGCGGCTCTACCGGAGGTGAGTTCAGGTATACGACCAGTCCGATGCCAGTCAGCAGAAACAGCACGCCGACTACCGAGAAGCTCTTGACGTCTTTACGGTACTGATAAATAAGGCCGACCAAGCCGAGGATGAGTGGCAGCATATAGAACTGGTTGCGCCCTTTATTACTCGCCAGTATGTCGGGGATGCCTTGGTCTCCCTCCCAGGGGCGGAGCCACGCTGCTTCTTTAATGTCGCTTTCGCGGCCGGCAAAATTCCACATGAAGTAGCGCATGTACATGTGGCCCAGCTGGTAGCGAAAGAAGAAGTAAAGATTATCGGCAAAGTTAGGCTCTTCATTCGCCCGCAGGTTCATCCACTGCCGGTACAGTTCCGGGTGGTTGCCCTGGGTACTATACGCCCGCGGAAAGGGAGTGCTTTTCTTGGGGTCGTAAGTGTTTTCCAGCTTATAATCGGTGATCACGTACTTCTCTTCTCCTTTTTCGTAAACTGGTGCTCCTTCCTGCTGGTCTACCAGATCAGCGGTAAAGTACTGACCGTAGGCCAGTGGACGGCTACCGTACTGCTCCCGCTTCAGGTAAGAAGTAAAGCTGATGAACGTTTCGGGATTGTTCTCGTCAATCGGAGGATTGTAGCGCGAGCGAATGATGACCACCGAATAGGAAGAATACCCAATCAGGATGAAAGTGAGTGACAGAAGAAAGGTATTCAACAGCGGCATCTTATGCTGAATGGAATAGCGTAGTCCGTAAACCAACCCGCCGAGCATCAGTATCCCGAAAATGATAAAGCCGGAACCAAACGGCAGCCCCAGGCTATTGACGGAGAACACTTCTATTTTCCCGGCAATGGTGGGCAGGCCGGGAATTATTCCGATCAGGATCAGTAAGATGAGCCCGCCACTGATGAGTACTGTCGTTACCACTCCCCGCGTGGTTGTTGGATGTTTATGAAAATAGTATATGAGACCAAGGGCCGGAATGGTCACCAGGTTCAGCAGGTGTACCCCAATAGAAAGCCCCATGGTGTAGGCAATCAGGATCAGCCAGCGGTTGGCCGCCGCTTCGTCGTGAATATGCTCCCACTTCAGGATCGCCCAAAAGACGAAAGCGGTGAAGAACTGGGAAAGCCCGTACACTTCGGCCTCGGTGGCCGAAAACCAGATAGAATCAGCAAATAATCCGGCAAGGGCACCGATCAGGCCGCTGGCCAGTAACCAGACTTTCTGAGCGGAGGTTTCTTCTCCCATCTTCACTTTCAGCACCTTGTGTCCCAGCAGGGTGATTGTCCAGAACAGGAACATGATGGCCGCGGCCGTGCTGACGACACTCACGATATTGACCCAGTAGGCGACCATCTGTTCATCGCCCAGCGCGAGGAAAGAGAACAGGCGGCCAATGAGCAGGAACAAGGGCGCTCCGGGTGGGTGCGGCACTTCCAGTTTGTACGATACGGCAATAAACTCACCGCAGTCCCAAAAACTGGCGGTTTCTTCCACCGTGAGCATATATACCAGCAGGGATAGCGCAAAGATGCCCCACCCCATATAATTATTAAGCTTTTTGTATGTCAGCATGTACCTACAACTACGTTACATTTAGGGTTGCAAAACTAATGGAAACCAAGCAGGATTGAAATGATTTATGCAACTACCGTAGTAATTACGACTGTAAGCTAAGATAAATTTCGTTAGGGGCGATAATTTAACATATTTTAGCAGTCAGCGCTTGGATATCTTGTTGCCGGTGATGCTTCTCTGACGGCTACTTTTAAACGGGCCTTCGTCAAAATCACGCTTATGGCGGTGTTTGGTAGCCCGGCCCTGTACCCGCTTTCGCCACATACGCCATGAACTGGGTTTCATCTCCCGCCGCATCAACTGTATCACCTCCTGTTCCGTCAGGCCAAATTGCGCCTCAATAGCTCCGAAAGGAGTGCGATCTTCCCAGGCCATCTCTACGACTCGGTCAATATCCCGGGGGCCTAGTTGGTGTTTTTCTTCTGGCTTCATAGGGGCAGGTTCGTTTTTTTAACCCAACAACGAAAGCCCGACTGATGTTTGCACTTCTGCTCTTCCTTCTTCTAAGCGGCCCGGTTCCCTTCGTTGTCCAGTAGCTCTCAGGCGTCGGCGAGTGACGGCGGTGCACTGCCGGTGACTCTGGCGGTAGTGCACCGCCGGGAGCGGCGGCAGGTGACGCTCGAGTACGGCGTCGGGTGACGCTCGGGTACGGCGTCGGGTGACGTTCGGGTACGGCATCGGGTGATGCTCGGGTACGGCGGCAGTGCACCGCCGGGGAGGCTCTCGCCGGTCAATCTTTATCTTATACGTAGACGCGGTGCGTTTCCTTAGGTCGGAGGAAATAGGTGCGTTGCTGAGAGAGGCGCTGAGGAGCGAGAAACCTTCGGGGAGACTTCTCCTGCTCCATATACTGTGGTCCCACAAAAAAGGGGCAATCCGCTTGTTACGAATTGCCCCCAGAGAGGAAAAGAGCAGCAGGTGCTACATCTCTTTATTGATAGCCGTGATCAGTTCGTCGTTCATCTTTACGTAAGCATCATTACCATTCTCCTGAGCCAACTCCTTAGATTTCTTGGCGGCGGCCAGGGCACTTTCGTACTTCCCGTTTTTCTCATGGATTTTAGCTTGCAGGTGCATCACCCAGTAGCGGCTGTCATCCAGGGATACGGCTTTATCAATCCACTCCTGCGCCTGATTGATATCTTTGTCAGTCGTATAATAATAGTTAGCCGAGGCAAAGTACAGGTTCGGGTCATCTCCGGCATCGCCCATCTGCTCGTCAATCTGGGCCATTACCTTCTGGTCTACCCTGGGGTCTTCTACCCGGAAGGTGATCATGGTGTTTTCCCACACCAGGTGCACATCGGCTCCGGTGCTGTTCAGGTCAGAGAACATAAAGGTGAGTGTTTCGAAGGGCATACCCGGCTTCTGGACCGGCACCGTAAAGCGAGCGGCATCCTGGCTCTCGTCGTAGTTATTCACCCCCGACTGGTTTACTTCTTTATTAAAGATGACGGTCCACTCCTTTTTCCCCGGAATGGTAAACAGCGCATACTCGCCCTTCGGCAACGTATTACCTTCTACCGTAACTTCATCGCTCACGGTAAATTTGGTAGCCATATTGGCTCCGGTGCGCCACAGTTTATCGTACGCCTCCAGTCCTCCGAATATCTTTCTTCCCTTGGTGCCGGGGCGGGAATAGGTGATGGTTACCTCGGCCAGCCCCACCGTTTGGGATACTTCTCCCAGCGGACTCGGTTGAGGAGTAGCAATCTGAGCCTCTACCTGCCAGACGATCAGCAGGGTAATTACCATTAGACAAAGTTTTCGTTTCATATAGAGATGGGTTTGTTGGTTTACCGCCCAAATTAGAGCTTCCCTGGTTCAAAACAAAATCGGTTGGAACCGGTAATATAGCAGTGATCTATCCCGAAAGAAAGCCGCCCTGCCGGATGTTTTCATCACCAGGAAAGTCTTTTTCATGAGTACGTTGCCCCCTTCCTTCTACCAGCGCCCCAATGTGCTGCAAATTAGTCGTGATCTGCTTGGGAAATATTTGTTTACCGAGATTGAGGGAAAGGTAGCCGGAGGTATGATCGTAGAAACGGAGGCCTATTCCCACCAGGGAGATCTGGCCACGCAAGCCCATTTACAACGGCGAAAGAACCGTACCGAAGTGATGTTCCGACCGGGCGGGGTGGCGTATGTCTATCGGGTTTACCGAATTCATCACCTGTTCAACATTATTACCAACGAGCAGGGCAAACCGGATGCGGTGCTGGTCCGGGCCATTGAACCTACGCTCAATGTAGAGATCATGCAGCAACGCCGAAACCTGTCGGGGGTTATTCCCCGCCTGACCGCTGGCCCCGGAATGCTTACCCAGGCCCTGGGGATTACTTCTGCCCATT
Source organism: Cyclobacteriaceae bacterium (assembly GCA_040222715.1). Classification (GTDB taxonomy): domain Bacteria; phylum Bacteroidota; class Bacteroidia; order Cytophagales; family Cyclobacteriaceae; genus Tunicatimonas. The sequence continues at coordinate 9,046 of JAVKCN010000039.1, forward strand.
CGAAACTCCCCATTACCAGAGGGGAGGCTATCTGGATTGAAGACCGGGGGATCGAGGTTGAGAAACAGCATATATGGGCCAGTGCCCGGGTGGGGATTAATTATGCCGGTGAGGATGCCTTGCTCCCGTGGCGCTTCCGTATCCGGGATAATCCCTGGACAAGCAAAGCAAAATAAGTGCACGCACAAATGCTATTGTCTATGAAACAATACTTATGATAACACCTTGAACATATTTTTATGCGCTTATGTTAAACCACCATGCTAAAATTCAACATCAATTCACAAATTGATTAAATAATACAAAAGAGTAGTTCTTTTGTAAATTAGTAAGATTGTCCCCAATGCGTTGAATAGTAAAGCGCCCATTGTGAAAATTATCTATGATCGAATCTATTTACGAGCTTTATCGGAGTGTGTCCTCTACCGAAGAAGGCAGGCTTATCAGAAACTTAATACTCACCGCCATTTTTGCTGAGATCGTTGCTTTCGCGTACATCCGGTTCAGTAGTACGGTTTCTAATAAAAAGTCTTTTGCCAAAAACTTCTTTCTAATTTCGGTGACCACCATGCTGGTTATCACCTTTATTAAAGGCTCCCTGGCACTTTCGCTGGGGTTGGTGGGAGCATTGTCTATCATTCGCTTCCGAACGGCCATTAAAGAACCGGAGGAATTAGCGTACCTTTTTCTTACCGTAGGTATCGGGCTGGGATTTGGTGCTGGTTATGTATTGCTCACCATCATTGCAGTATTGTTGATCCTACTGGTAATTTTTATCAAGCACCTGATGAGTCAACGCGACGATCAACATAACCTGTTTATCAATTTTGCCACGCTGAAAGAGGGGGAGTTTAATACGGAAGAACTGATTAATGTATTGGAAAAACATACGTCTACGCTAAAGCTGAAACGCTTTGAAGAATCCGGAGAGCAATTTGAAGCTACGTTTAACGCCGTATTTCCCAACGTTAAAAGCCTGAGTAATTGTAAAAATACGATTCTTACTCGGTACCCCGGCTGCAATCTGAATTACGTTGAGATGGAGAATTACTAACTCCAGTCCGGCTTAAGCTCCACTTAGAAGCATTTTTTTATCTATTTCTACTGTATCCTATGAATCGATCCTCTACTGACTACCGCTACGAGCGAAAGTTTATCATTCCCACCAAACACTATCCGTTATCACTTTTCCTGAAAACGCTGAAAGTACCCTTCCGCGAGGTCTACCCCCCTCGGATTATCAATAATGTGTATTTTGATACGGCAGATTTCCAGTCTTATACTGAAAACGTTCATGGAAAGGCTAACCGGATGAAAGTGCGCATGCGGTGGTACGATGAACTGATTCAGGGTAAGCAGTATTATCCCAAATTAGAGTTCAAGATCAAGCGGGCACTACTGGGAACCAAAAAAGTATACGCATTGCTTGCCGTGGCACAACGGGAAGCCCTGCTGAATAAAAAGTCAATCTACGACAATTTGGTTTCTACCGCCTTACCGGCTGATGTTCTTCATGATATGAAAACTCGCCAACCCGTGTTGATTAATCGTTACAAACGAAGATATTTTGAATCACTGGAGGGACAGGTGCGTATCACATTAGATACTGATATTTCCTTCCGTAGATTTGGCACCTTCAATACGAAGGCAGGATTTTCTTATAACACCCCGGATATTCTGGAACTCAAATACGATACCCCACACGATGCACACGGACAGCAAATTGGAAGCATGTTTCCTTTCCGAATGACGAAATTCTCAAAGTATCAGTTGGGCATGGAACGAACCTTCTTCGGCTATGCTCATTAAGCAGAAAAGACCGTTTACCACTTACCTTAGTTACGGTACTATCGTTTTGATGAGTCTGGTCGGAGGATACGGTTTGCTTTTGCAAAATAAACCGACGGCCACCGTTATCGCTAAAACTTCGGACAGTGCCGCCTCGGTTATGCTCAGAATAAAAACCGATGCCATCACAAAACTGGATTATACCCTGTTTGGCCCGCAAGATGTGATCAGACATACCCAGGTTATTGGGGGCAACCACCAAACGTTCTATCCTGAGCAAGTTAAGAGCCTACCCTATTATCCATTTCCCAAAACCGACACAACATTTCCGAAAGCCCTCGTCATGGCACTCACCTACCCCTGGTCTCCCACACCTGATGTGCAACAGGCGCAATACACTACAGTTTTGCTAGACAGTATGCCCCTTCCGGTGCTCTCACTCAGTGGCCCACCCGAGTATTTCTTCGGAGAAAAAGGGTTTTACGCAGTAGAAAGCGAAAACTCCCGGGAGATACCCCACAACATCCACCTGGAACTGATCGACCGCAGCAGAGGTACTTATATCAATACATCCGCAGAAGCCACAGTGGCTGGTTACAGTAGCAAAAAACTCCCCATGAAATCATTGGACCTGGAGTTGATAACGCCTTTATCCAGCAGCCTGGTGTTTGGAGGCACACTGCAAACTCCTATGCACTCGCTGAGGCTGAGAAATGCCGGAAACGATTTTTTACTGGCCTATATGCGCGATGCCGTAGTCAGTGCCCTAAGTGAGCCTACCCAAGCCAATGGCCTACACTTTCAACCTGTAGCGGTTTTCATCAATGGAGAATTCTGGGGAATACAATACCTAAGGGAACACATTAGCGAGGAAAACCTGAGAGAAAAATACCCGGACCTGGATCGCGATCAAATACGATTGGGGGAACTGCATGAGAACAAAGTATTGGTCACTAGCAACGGCTTTGATTACCAGATGGGGCATTTGATGGACTTTATGGAACAGACAGATTTGCATGAGCCTGAACAGTACGACAGTCTCGCCCATTTGATGGATCTGCCCAATTTTATAGACTACCTCGCCATACAAACCTTCGTAAGCAATAGCGACTGGCCTCATAATAATGTAAAAGGCGTTTTTCTAAACGGCAAGCTCTATTTCCTGCTATACGACGCTGATTTTGCCTTCGCATTCCCAAAATATTATCAAGCTGA
>JAVKCN010000040.1:0-19098 GCA_040222715.1 Cyclobacteriaceae bacterium
GATAAGACTCGAAACGACCGTAATCAGGGACCTCAACCGCAGTAAGGCGCTTAAACACATGGTGGTGGGGGATATTTTTGTAACGGCCTTTGTACAGGTACTGAGCCGTACCAAACTTCCCGGCCAATACGACATTGCGAGGGTTCCAGGTAAATTTATAGCGCCAGGGATTGTTGTCTGAACCGGGTGCCATCAGTCCCCCGCAAAAAGATTGAAAAGAAGTAATCTTACCCCCCTCAGTTTTCACCTGATCAATAATTTGCATGGCTGACATATGGTCCAAACCGGGGTCCAGGCCGCATTCGTAAAGGAAAATCAGTCCTGCCTGTTCAATCTCAGTGCGCAACGTATTTACCTCATCGCTGGCGTAAGAAGCTGTAATAAGATGCTTTCGAAGACGAAGGCAGGAATGCACCACATGGATATGAAAGCGGGCCGGTAGCATAGAGATCACTAAATCAGCGGAGCCAATGAAGGCATTGCGGTTGGTATCATTGAGCACATCCAGTTGTTGTACCCGTATTTGAGGATATTGTTGTTGAAGCAAAGCCACAGCATCTTTCGAGGCATCAGCCACGGATATGTGCCAGTCATGCCGGGTACATTGTTCGGATAAATACTGAAGTAAGGCCGCAGAAGAGCGACCCGCTCCAAAAATGGTTATGTGTTTCATATATCATCAACTACTACAACAATAACGCCGAATCAGGAAGTCCGTATATCCCAATGTACGATTTATCCCTGGAATAGATTAGCTAGTGATCGGCGATGTTTTCATCTTCGGAAGCGTACCAGTCAATACGGCGGGATATGTACATGACAATGGCAAGGATCACAAATAATGCAATGCTGCCGACCAACAGCGCGTAGTCCTCTAATTGAAGCAGAATAAAAATAAAACCATACATTAACAGTAGTAACAGCACAACCAAGCCCGTGATACGGTCACTTTTTAATACTCCTCGTACATAAATGCCAATCAATCCGGTAGTGGCAACGCTGGCGATAATATAGGAAAGGGCAAACGGAAGGTGTTCAGAAATGGCCAGCAGTAACGCAAAAAATAAACATAAAGCCAATCCTACTAAAATATACTGGATGGGGTGAATGCGGTTGCGATGCCGCACCTCGGTAAAAAAGAAAATCAGGTAAGTCAATGCGATGAACATAATCGCGTACTTTATCGTGCGCAGTGACTTCTGATAAGTATCTACTGCCTGAAGCAGATTGACCCCAAAGGTATATTCATTGTTCGTATTGGCAGCAATGTCTTGGGGCATTGCGTATTGGTCAAGATATGGTTCATTCGCCGAAGGAGAGGACAAACCAAAGTAATACTGATTATTTTTCCACACCTGCGGAAAATTGCGGTTCAGGTGCAAAACCTCCCAGGAAGCAGAAAAACCCGCTTCACTGATCACCCGTTCATCTGGCAGAAACGCTCCCGTAAAGCTGGGATGCGGCCAGGAAGAAGTGACCCTCACCCGGGTAGTCTTCCCCAATGGCAGAAACTGCAAAGATTGACTACCATTCAAATCCAGGGTGAGGCGAAAAGGAATAACGTCAGGCTCGGCGGAGATGGGAACGCGGGTCTGAATACCTGAAGGTAGCACATCAACGGCGGCAATGCCGGGCTCAAAGGTATGCGATGAAGTTCCCCATTGCACGGTAATGGCCTGGTTGATGCCTCGCATATCAGGAATACCTACCGAAAGAGCCGCCTCCTCCTGAAGTAACTGGCTGCTGTCAATACCAAAGCTACCCCAATCAGGCAGTGTGAACGTTCCGTGAATTTCCAGTTGGGTCTGGTATACCACTGCCTGATAAATACCCCGGGAACGTTTTTCAGGAGAAACATCAGCTTCTATAACCAGCATGTCGGGCAAAATGTGAAGGTACTGGGTCGTTTCTTCACGGCGATTGTCCTTGTTAAGAAAGGAAACTCGGTAAGGAACCGTTAAAATTGGTCCACCCAAAGTCTGGGCGTGACTCCAGAGGCCACTCACATTTGAAATAGCTTGCTGTCGATAACGTGACCTTTCATGAATGAGGCTCTCGATCATGGCGGTCGGGATGAGCAACAGCAGTACCAGTATGCCAATAGAAATAAGTCGAAGGGTAACCGAATTGCGCATCCAAAGATTCAGGCGCTCGTATAATGGTTGACCGGAAGAAGCCATAAATGATCATATCAGAATTATGCTAGTTTCAACGTTATAGTATTGAATTTATTCAAAGAAAGATGTGATTATTTACCATTTTTCTAGAGGTGAGAAATTGTATTTTATTGTAAATCAGTTTCTTAGAAAGAATTTACTAATTCATTTTTTAGATTGACGATATGAAGAAAAAAACAATTGCGTTGATTCGCGAAGGGAAAATTCCGGTAGATCACCGGGTGCCGCTTACTCCTGACCAGGCGGTGCTGATAGAAAACAAGTTTGAAGCCAGTGTGATTTGCCAGACCAGCCAGCTTCGTTGTTTTTCTGATGCAGAATACCAGTCGGCAGGAATACCATTGGTGAAATCGGTAGCAGATGCCGATATTATGATGGGAGTGAAAGAGGTACCAATTGATGATTTAATTCCTGGGAAAACCTATTTATTTTTTTCGCACACCATCAAAAAACAGGCGTATAATCGTGATCTGCTGCGGGCCATTATGGATAAAAACATTCGCCTGATTGACTACGAACGGTTGACAGATCGCCAACATCAGCGAGTTGTGGCTTTTGGGCGGTTTGCGGGCATCGTGGGAGCGTACAACAGTTTGTATACCTACGGTAAAAAATTTGGGCTTTATGATATCCGGCGCGCCAAAGATTGTTTTGATCTGGCGGATTTACGAACAGAATATGCCAGGATCAAATTACCTCCCATCAGGATTGCCATTACAGGCACGGGAAGGGTAGCTAAAGGAGCGGCTGAAGTATTAGAAGGAGTCGGAATTCGTCGGGTGAAAGCAAGTGAATATCTCAAACATCAGTACAAAGAGCCGGTGTATACCCAACTGGAAGTGACCCAGTATAATCGTAAAAAAGATGGAGGCACCTTTCATAAGCAGGAGTTTTACGATCATCCCGAACAGTTTTTACCGGGGTTTCTGCCCTATGCTCACAAAACAGATATACTGATTGCCGGGGCTTACTGGGACGCTAACTCGCCGGTGTTATTTCATCAGGAAGACATGTTGACAGAAGCTTTCAACATCAAAGTAATTGCCGATATCACCTGCGATATTGAAGGCTCTATTCCTTCCACCAAGAAACCTGCTACTATCGAGCACCCGATCTACGATTATGATCCCTGGAACGATCAGGTAGAAGACGATCCTTTTCAGAATCAGGGTTTAATTTCGGTGATGGCAGTTGATAATTTACCCTCAGAACTACCGCGCGATGCGTCACGGGCGTTTGGGGAGGCTTTGGTGCAGCAGGTATTACCTCATTTGCTGGGAAATGACCGTGGTGGCATGATCAAGCGGGCGACCATCACGGAAAACGGAAAACTGACGGAGGATTATCGCTATTTGCAGGATTATGTGGATGGCATGGAGGTGACATAAAAAAAGCCGGCTTTTGGCCGGCTTCTTCATTCATTTGCGAAAAGAACGTTATCCGTTCATCGAGATTAAAAACTCTTCGTTGTTCTGCGTGCCCTTCATGCGACTTAGCAGGAACTCGATGGCTTCGTTGGATGTCATGTCCGACATGAGCTTGCGTAAAATCCAGACGCGAGACAATTCTTCCTTGTCCATCAGCAACTCTTCGCGACGGGTACCGGAGGCCGGAACATCGATGGCCGGGTAGATACGTCGGTTGGATAGTTTACGATCCAGTTGTAGTTCCATGTTACCCGTACCTTTGAATTCTTCAAAGATCACTTCGTCCATTTTAGAACCGGTTTCAATCAGTGCGGTAGCGATGATGGTGAGAGACCCACCATTTTCTACATTACGGGCGGCTCCAAAGAAACGCTTGGGTTTATGCAGCGCGTTGGCATCTACCCCACCCGATAGAATCTTACCGGAAGAAGGCACTGTGGTGTTATAGGCCCGGGCCAGACGGGTGATAGAATCCAGTAAGATCACCACATCGTGACCAGACTCAACCATGCGTTTTGCTTTCTCCAGCACAATGCTGGCCACTTTTACGTGCTTCTCAGCCTGTTCATCAAAGGTAGAAGCTACCACCTCGGCATTTACCGAGCGCGCCATATCAGTCACCTCTTCCGGTCGCTCATCAATAAGCAGAATAATCAGATAGACTTCCGGATGATTTTCGGCAATGGCATTGGCAATTTCTTTTAACAGTACCGTTTTACCAGACTTAGGCTGGGAAACGATCATGCCGCGTTGCCCTTTTCCAATCGGGGCAAACAGATCTAAAATACGGGTTGAGTAATATCCGGCTTTGGTAGCAAGGTTAAGCCGCTCATTGGGGAATAGGGGAGTGAGATACTCAAAAGGAACGCGGTCGCGAATATCCTCGGTCGTTTTCCCATTAACGGATACCACGCGCAGCAGTGCAAAGTATTTTTCACCTTCTTTCGGAGGACGAATCTGCCCATGGACAGTGTCACCGGTTTTCAGGCCAAATAGCTTAATCTGGGAAGGAGAGACATAAATATCATCCGGGCTGGCCAGATAGTGGTAATCTGAGGAACGCAGAAACCCGTAGCCATCCTGCATGATTTCCAGGACACCTTCGTTCTCAATAGCCCCATCAAATTCTTTGATTGGCACCATTTGAGGCTGCTTCTTCTCTTCGCTGCGCTTTTTGTTACGGTTATCCCGACCGTCTTTATTGTCGCGCGAATCCCGGTTATCCTTGTTATCGCGGTTATCCCGACTGTCTTTATTATCTGAGGTATCTCGATTGTCTTTATTGTCGCGCGGACCACGCTTGTCGCGATGATCTCGGCTTTTCTGAGGAGGTTCACTTGCCTGTGAAGCGTTAGAATCTGTAGAACGATCTTCCTGCTTTGGCTTCGAACCCTCTTCTTCTACTTCAATGTCAAAAGAATCTAACAGATCAGTGGCATTTTCCGGAGCATCAGGGTCGCTATCTCCCGTGTCAGTCACATTTACCCTTTTGCGCTGCCGCTGAGGGCGGTCGTCATCTTGACTTTGTCTTTTCTGATCCGGGGAGGGTTTGGCCGAAGGGGAAGGCTTTTCTTTTGAATCCTTTTTATCATCAGACTGATCAGTTGAGGCAGCGGTAGGGTCTTTTTCCTTCTGCTTTTTGGGCCGACGCCTTTTTGGCTTACTTTCTTTTTTAGGAGGAGCAGGAGCAGGAGGGGGCGTTTCGGCAGTTTGGGCTTGGGTTTCTTTTTTTTCGGGAAGTTGATCTTCGGGAAGGATTGCTTGCTGATCGAGAATTTTGTAAATAAGATCTTTCTTGTTCAGTTTTTTGTAATTGGACAATCCCATCTGTTCCGCTATCTCACGTAATTCGGAGAGCAGGCGGACCTGTAATTCATCAATGTTGTACATAGAAAAGAATACGTAATGCTAAAAATTTGGATATTCAGCGGTATCGCTGAAAGGTAAGAATGTTAAACGAATAAAATGGATTATAAGAAGATAATGCAGCGCACTGATATGAAGTATGATGCAAAGCTGCTTCTCTTATCATGGTTTGCTGTTGCAATAATATACGATCGGCCTCTATTTGTCAAGCAATTTAAAGTGATTTTTGTACAATCCCCTTTTACTTATCCTTCTTCCCTTTTTTCATTTCTGCTGCATTTTATCTTACTTCGCTCCAACGAAGTAATCAGACAAAAATGTTACAGGTATCAGCGATCGCAAATAATCAGGAATATACAGTAAAAGGCCTTACCAAAAGAGGTGTTTCCAATGCTCAAAGCCTTATTGAAGAAGTTTTGGAATTGGATCAGCTCCGAAGAGAAACTCAGGCAAAGTTAGATAATACACTATCCACATCAAACAACCTGTCTCGGCAAATTGGCCAACTCATGAAAGAGGGAAGGCGTGAAGAGGCGGAGACCGTTAAGAAGCAAACAGCAGAACTCAAGAATAGTTCCAAAATGCTTTCCGATGCATTGCGGGAGCATGAGGGAAAGCTTCAGGAAATGCTTTATAACATTCCTAATATTCCGCACCCCAGTGTGCCGGAAGGTGCCAAAGCGGAAGACAATGAAGTAATCTACGAATACGGGGTGCTTCCTGAATTGCCCGAGAACGCATTGCCGCACTGGGAGTTGATAGAAAAATACGATATCATAGACTTTACCTTGGGAAATAAAATTTCGGGTGCGGGTTTTCCGGTATATAAAGGAAAGGGTGCCCGGCTTCAGCGGGCGCTGGTCAATTTCTTTTTAGATGAGGCCCGTAAGGCCGGGTACACCGAAGTGCAACCGCCTTTGCTGGTGAATGAAGCCTCCGGGTACGGCACCGGACAATTGCCGGACAAGGAGGGACAGATGTATGAAATCGTAGATCAAAAGTTATTTCTGATTCCTACAGCCGAAGTACCAATCACCAATTTGTACCGCGATGTTATTCTTAAAGAAGAAGATCTACCCGTTAAAAATACCGGATACACCCCCTGCTTCCGGCGGGAAGCTGGTTCCTGGGGTGCCCACGTTCGTGGGCTTAACCGGCTTCATCAGTTTGATAAGGTAGAGATTGTGCAGATCCAGCATCCTGACAAATCGTATGCTGCTTTGGAAGAAATGGCCGTGCACATTCGCCAACTGCTGGAGCAACTGGGATTGCCCTACCGGGTGCTGAAACTGTGTGCCGGGGATTTGGGCTTCACCTCAGCATTAACCTACGATATGGAAGTGTACTCAGCGGCTCAGCAACAATGGTTAGAGGTAAGCTCGGTCAGTAATTTTGAAACCTACCAGGCCAATCGCCTGAAGTTGCGCTTTAAGAACCAGGAAAATAAAACGCAACTGCTTCATACCCTCAACGGCAGTGCCCTGGCATTACCCCGTATTGTAGCTGCTATTTTAGAAAACAATCAACAGGAGGGGGGCGTTAGGGTTCCTGAAGTACTTATTCCATATACAGGATTTGATGTCATTGACTAATCACCGAAACCAAATTACCGTTTTGCCATGAAGATCAGCCTTTATGTATTAGGTGGGTTTTTTATGGTGGCTACCCTCTTGCCTTTAATAAGACACGATCACTGGGTTATCCGCGATTTTGATTTCCCCCATGTGCAGATTACAATCATCAATCTATTGATATTGCTCAGCCTGCTTATCTTCTTTCCAGTGCTGGGCTGGTTCAACATACTTTTCATCGTGGCCCTCGTCGGGTGTCTGATCTATCAGGGGTTTATTATTTATCCGTATACTCCCCTGGCGCAGACAATGGTGCAAAAAACCGAGCGGCAGGCAGGTAAAAATGCCATAAGCCTAATGGTAACCAATGTGCTGATGTATAACCGGAATGCCGAAGGCTGCCTGGAACGAGTGTGGGAAGAAAATCCTGATTTGTTACTGATGGTAGAAACAGACGAGTGGTGGTGTGTGCAAATGGCTCCCGTGCGCGAGAAGTACCCAAACTTCATAGAATATCCTCTGGAAAATACCTATGGGATGTTACTATACTCGAAACTACCCCTGGAGAATTATGATATAAAGTTTCTGGTCAAGCCCCAGATTCCATCGTTTCACGGGAAGGTGGTACTTCGCTCCGGGAAGCGGATTAATTTGCATTGTATTCACCCTGAGCCACCCAGCCCTACCGAAAGTGAAACTTCTACCGAGCGAGATGCAGAACTGCTAATTGTCGGTAAAAACATTGTGAATTCGGATGAGCCCACTTTGGTGGCCGGAGATCTTAATGATGTGGCCTGGTCGTATACTACCCGCCTCTTTATTAAAATTAGCGGCTTGCTTGACCCCCGGATGGGAAGAGGGTTTTTTAGCACATTTCATGCAAAATACCCGCTTATGCGCTGGCCGTTGGATCACGTATTTATATCTCAGCATTTCAAGTTGGTCGAGTTAAAACGATTATCCTCATACGGGTCGGATCACCTGCCTATTTTTGTTAAAGTGAATTACGAAGATGATGCTAAGAAAGAGCAGGAAAAACCGAAAGCAGATCAGGAGGAGAAAGAACTTGCTAATGAAAAGATTGAGGAGATCAGAGAAGAGCAGTAACTAAATATCTTGGAGCTGGGCCAGCGCGTCACGACAAATAGTATTCACCTGACTGATGAGCACTTCTTGAGTACCTGAATCAGAAGGGGGTGTGGTTAGTAGACTTCTGGCCCGCTCAAAAGCATCGTTAAGTGCCTGAAGAGCTAGCACATGGCAGGTGGTTTTGTGTTTATGGTGTAGTAGTGCTAGTCCTTCCTGGTCTTTCTTGCGCAAAAGCAGCGCAAATTCGTATTGAATCTCATCCATGTATTCGGTATAGATACCGATCAACTCAGCTTTAAACTCCTTATCATCCTCAGCCAGCATAGAGAGTTGTTTATCAATACTATTGCGATAAGATAATGATTCTGACATAGTAGCCTGATGGTTATAGTTTTGAAATCACCCTTTGTACTTCGTGATTATCCACGAACTTTTTTCGGTAAAGTTTGGTGGTCTTTTGTGAAACCTTTCCGCTTCATCTCGCCCCAACTTTTTTTGCCAATGAATAAGTCCACATTTCCTTTAAGGGCATTGACTAAAACAATAGGATGGTAGATAACAGGCTCTAAAAAAGCAGTAATAATTAATTTTGCGATATCGGATTTGTTCCGGTATTTATGATAAGAAAATTCTTCTGCGATGAGTGCGACCAAAGATAATAATACCGCAAAAAGATAAACAATAACCAGAAAGAAAATAAAATGCGCCCATTGTACCTGCCCGGTAATGGCCAGGACCACAAAGTACGCCAATCCGATTGTCTCGACAAAGGGGGCCAGGTATTCAAAGCATAACCAGTAAGGATAGCTTAACAGCCCCATGAGCTTGTATTTAGGGTTGAAAAAGAGGCCGCGATGTTTGATCAAAGTTTCTGCAGTGCCCCGGGCCCACCGGTTTCGCTGCCTACTGAGTTGCGACAAACTGGTAGGAGCCTCTGTCCAGCATAAAGGGTCAGGAATATAGACCACCTTATATGGTAGATCATGATCATGCATGTATCGACGCATACGAATGGTCAGCTCCATGTCTTCTCCCACAGTTTTAGTATAATACCCACCCGCTTTCATGGCAATTTCCCGGTCGAATAACCCGAATGCTCCAGAAATAATCAGTAACCCATTCAGTCGGCTCCAACCCAGGCGACTCAATAAGAATACACGAATATATTCCAGTGCCTGGAATCGAGCCAAAAGACTGGTGGGAAGTTGCACATCCACCAAACTTCCATCTTCGATGGTACAAGAGTTGGCAATGCGGACAATACTGCCTGTGGCAATTACCCGCTCCTGACTTTGCAGAAAGGGTTTCACCATTTTGAGTAAAGCATCCGGAGAAATAATAGAATCAGCATCCATAGTGGCTACCAAATCTCCCTGGGCGTGGTTCAGGCCGGCGTTCAGCGCATCCGCTTTCCCACCATTGGCTTTGTCAATAACGACGAGTTTGTTGAAGACTTTATGGCGAGACTTATAGATATTTCCTACTTTTTTGGTAGGCAACTGATAATTACTTTCCAGATAGGTCGGTACGAGCTGGAAGTGCTGAATTAACTTATTTAACGATTCATCCGAACTGCCATCGTTTATCACCAGCACCTCATAGTTATTGTATTGCAGAGACAAGAGGGAACGAACACTATCAATAATGGTCTGCCCTTCGTTGTACATCGGTACAATCAAAGAGATGCGTGGAGTAAAAGGAGAAGATAAAATAGCCTGATGGTCTTCAAACCGGCTTCTTTTCAGGTAATTTCGTACCTCAATTAAGCCAAACAAGGCCAAAAAGGCAGAAAAACCTGCGAGCACCAGGGTATACATGAAAATCAGATGCTCGGCCGTGTATGAGATGCTATGGATAAATATTTCCTTCATAAATTCAGTCTGAGGGTTGCAGTGATGATTCCGGAGAGGAGGACGGTGTAGCAGCAGTCTGTTGGAGTTGCAAGATGGCATCCTGAGCTGTGCGGCGAATCCAGTAGTCCTGATGTGTCAACAGCGGATTCAGGTAGCTAAGGTGTTGAATGCTTCCCAACTGACCAATGGCTTGCAGGCTGGCCAATTGAACTTTTGGGTTGTTATGCTGAAGCAGCGAAACCAGTGCGTCTACCGCCTGAGTCAATCGTAGTTGCTTAACAGTGCGAATGGCCTCAAGAGTAATGGCGCCTGAGTTATGGCCAAGCTGCTGTAACACAACTTCAGTATGATAGCGCTGCTCAAATTCAGCCATCATGCGCAAAGAAAAAATCACAATGCTTTCATTTTCAGAGGATAACCACCGGCCAAAGTCCGGTAGAAATTCTTTGTTCACCGTGCGTAGATGATGGTATAAATGAATCTGATGCCAGTGGCTTAATGGTGTACGAAGGTCATTTAAAAAAGAGAGATCGGGTGGATTACTGAGTTTAACGAGCGAAATTTGTGCTTCCTGAGACAGCATCAGATTGGAAGACGTGCGTAATTCTGCAATCTCTGATTGATAAGCCTTATCAGAAACGTGGATGGCACTGAGCTCGCGTATTCCTTGGGCCTGGGTGCTCCAGCGCCGATTCTGAAGCTTCTGGTAGGCGTATTCGGGAAGCTGGAGATCTTTTGCCAGTTGCAGCAACTGGGCCTCGGAAGAGCCCGTAAAGCTTCGCTTGAGGTCAATAAGCAGCTTCATAAGCACTTGCTTATCCAGTTTGTGTTTTTTGTTCTCTTCCTGAAAAAGTGTTAACACAACATGCTGAAAATCGATACTATTCTTCTGACTCTCTACCAAGGCATCGTACAGAAAATACTGGTATCTGAACCGAAGGTCGTTCTTTTTGCGCTCCTGCATGAGGGAAAATGTCCGGCGGCTGTATACAATCAGGATCAATGTCAAACAACCAAAGGCTAGTAGCGCTATGGCAGCGGCTAACAGCCAATAGGGAAACGGAAGATCAGAGATGTATGGAATAGATGTCATAAATCCTGGTTTAAAATCTTTTTTCAAGCCGCACTCCAAAACCCCACCGGTTGATTTTCCGCTGTTCATCGTAGGTTTCGTATTGATACTCGGCCAGTAAGCGAATTAGTAAGGTGCGCTGCATAAAAGAGTGTACATAATCTACCGCGGCCCGGCGCGTGGTTAACCGAAGCATTTCCGGTAAACTGACCACCTGAAGGGGCGTGTTTCCATAATCAGCGTACAGACTGAAATAATGATCGCTGTGTTGCAAATATTTTCGGTACGTGAAAGAGCCGGAAGCAGCACGGGAAGCTTGTAAGCTGGTTAAGAATACGCGTCCTGAAATCCAGTGGGATGAAGCATGGTGGGAGATCTGAGCGGTATAGATATATACCGCGGTTGGATCAAAGTACAGGGCGCGTAATCCGCCAGAGATTTCTATTCCCGAGCCAATGCCTTGAAATACTTCGGCTCCCCATCGAGTCTTAGGAAAGATCGTACGATCTGATACTCCAAAATTTAGGTATGCATACGTTTGAGCCGCCAACTTCGGGTAGGCATCTATTTCTGCCTGTCGGCCTGTCTGATCAAACATGCGGGCTACATTAACCCGCCCGATGATGGGGCCCAGGTTGGTGCGACGCTGATACTCGAGGCTGCCAACCTGCCAGGGAGTGAACAATTGGTCAAAATTGGCTTGATAGTATCCGATCCGGATTGCATGTTTGGTGTTTAGCCGGCGAATATCGGCCAGTAGGCTATCAGTTTGGGGAGTAGGAGTTAATTCCTTCAGGAGAGCAATGGCTTCTTCATTACGCCCCAGCCGGGCCAGAATCTGAGCTTTTAGTAAAGTGAGGGTAGCATCAGCCGGGTATTGCCCAAGCCCTTCATCCGCCAGAATCAACGCATCTTCCCAAGACTTGTCCCACATTTCTACGCGTACTCCTCCCTGGTATACTTCTACAGTAGGGTATCGGCTGAATAACACCTGATAGGCGGTACGGGCTAAGTCGTAGTCTTCCTGCCATCCGTAGATCGAACATAACAGGAGGTGTGCATCGTAACGTTCCGGGTGGTTTGCCAGAAGCGCACGTAGGGTTATGATGGCTGAATCGTATTGTCGGGAATGGGCCTGGGTACGGGCGGTTACGTATAAACTATCTTCATTTATATCCTGTGCAGAGAGTGC
The DNA here is from genome assembly GCA_040222715.1 of Cyclobacteriaceae bacterium. Classification (GTDB taxonomy): domain Bacteria; phylum Bacteroidota; class Bacteroidia; order Cytophagales; family Cyclobacteriaceae; genus Tunicatimonas. Next base: position 12,248 of record JAVKCN010000040.1, read on the forward strand.
TGCCGGGAGCATGAAAGGGCTAAGGATGCACAGTATAAAAAAAATGACCTTTCTCACGATATTGTAGGAATGACTTGTTTCACCTGATCCACCAATTCCTGCAAATTGAAGGGTTTGGCCAAATAGAAATTTGCTCCTAAATCGTAGGCTTCGGTTTCGGTTTGGGTGGTGCCCAAAGCAGATAGCGCAATGATGAACGGATCATACGCAAGCTCAAGCTTCACATAGTTGATGACCTCTAACCCAGAAGCGAAAGGCATCAGTATGTCGGTGATAATGACATCCGGTTTTTTTTCTTTGGCCAAACGTTTGGCCCGCTTGCCATCGTATGCGCAAAATATTTCGGAGAACCCCTCACTACGCAACTTAAAGGCAATCATATTCAGTAAGGCTTCGTCGTCTTCAGCAATTAGTATTTTAGCAGTATCCATGAGCGGCTTATTATGGTGTAGGAGATATTTGGAACGAGTAAGTTTCGCGGTTGACCACCAGCGAAATAGAGTACAATTGCGTGCGGGAAGTAGTAGGAAGCACAGGTATTTCGTAGAAGCCTGCTTCCATGGCCGGATAGTGGGCTGATAATACTTTCTGCCCTATGGCATCCGATGCCTGAACGTAAATCTGGTTGTTTGGGGAAGTGAGGTGTAGCAGCAACACGGCGTCTTTCTGCACCAGTGTGGTATTAATTTTTTTGGTTTCCTGAGTGATTTTATAGGTTGCGTGGGTAAAATTTACGGTTGAGGAAGATAATGTTGATTTTTGGGTATCAGGTTGTGCTGGAACGTGTTTCATCAGTAATTTAACTCCCGGCTCACCATACGCCAGCAGCGACTGGGCCCGGCAGGTAAAACCCGTTATTGTAATAAAACAAGTAAATAATAATATTTTATATGCTTTAGCCATACGCAAAATAGGATTAATTTATTTATATATAAAAATAGTATAATCCAAAACCGTGCTATATGTAAGGAATTGCCAAAGAATTTACTTTTATCTGGAAAAAGAGAATCCGCTGTCTGTAAGTGGGAATTAATTCCTATTTTGGGAGGAAAAAGAAGCTATGCGTGTAGTCGGGGAAATTCCACATCCACAATGTAAAATCACCATTTTTTACTGGAACAATAAATACCTGATCAAGCTGGAGCGGGGTTGGGTAGAGCAAACCTATAAAGTGCCGGAATTAGAAATTACCGGAGAAGGTGACGTGCAAAAAATGGTGAACGAAGATTTTTTAGCCAAAGTGATTGGCCTGTTTGATACAATGGAAGCGATCTTATTTGAAGCGATGGAAGGGGTTTAACGCCGTTCCAGCACCACAAAAGCGTAAGAATAGGGGTTTTTCTCGTCAGCTCCGTGTTCATCTCGTTTTACTTCCTTCCATATAGCAGTGTTAATTTCGGGGAAAAAAGTATCTCCCTCAAACTCTCCGTGGATCTCAGTAAGATAAATACGGTCTACCAAATCCATGGCCTGCTGGTAAATCTCTCCTCCGCCTAGCACAAAAACTTCTTCCTGCTGTTGTTCTTTACTCAGTTGAAATGCTTCTTCCAGACTAGACACTGCCAGGCAACCTTCAACCTGGTAATCTGGATTACGGGTGATAATAATGTTAGTCCGCCCCGGTAGGGGTTTGCCCATAGACTCAAATGTTTTACGTCCCATGATGGCGTGATGGCCCATCGTCGTTTTTTTAAAATATTTCAGATCAGCCGGCATATGCCAGACTAGATCGTTTTCCTTCCCGATCACACGATTATCGGATCGGGCCACCATAATGGATGTAATCATAATGTGGTCCCTCGTAAAAGTTCGTCAATGGGCATGCGGCGTTTCCCTTCCAGCTGGAGTTCCTCTACCGCCAGCAATGTGTCCTGAGTTTGTATATGCAGAAATGATTTATTATCCGTAGTAAATTCACCCGGTGCCAGTGAATCGTTTGTTTCCGGCGTATGGGTCACGGAGAAAATCTTGCATATTTTTTTTCCCGATGGAGTGGAAAGCATGGTCCAGGCAGCCGGATAGGGAGAAAGCCCCCGAACGAAGTTGCGAATTTGCTCAGCGGGTTGGTGCCAGTTAATCTGGCAGGTCTCCCGATGAATTTTTGGGGCAGGTCTCAGATCAGCTATAACTTCCTGGGGAGTCAGGGTATAGTTATTCTGGCTGATGGCTTCTACAGTTTGGAGTACCAGTTTGGCTCCTTTCTGCATGAGGCGTTCGTATAGCGTTCCAGCCGTATCATCAGCATGAATTGGTTCTTTTGTCTGAAAGAGAATGTTTCCGGTATCTATTTCATGGCGAATCATGAAGGTCGTCATGCCGGTTTCGGTTTCGCCATTGATCACCGCCCAATTAATGGGTGCGGCCCCCCGGTATTGGGGTAGATAAGACGCATGCAGGTTGAAAGTGCCTTGAGTGGGCATACTCCACACCACTTCGGGCAACATACGAAAAGCCACCACCACCTGCAGGTCAGCTTCGTAGCTTTTCAGCGAGTCTATAAACTCCGGACTTTTTAAATTAGTGGGTTGCAAAACCGGGATCTGCTGTTCCAGTGCATACTCCTTCACCGGAGAATACGCAATTTTACGGCCACGCCCCTGGGGTTTATCAGGAGCCGTGATGACCGCAACCACTGAAAACTGATGTTCTACCAGAATTCGCAACGAAGGAACGGCAAATTCGGGAGTACCCATAAAAATAATCCGTAATGGCTGGTCACTCATATTCAATTAATCGGTTCGGATTCAGGATTGTTTATAGAAATACCTACTCATAGTCTTCGTAGAGCAGGTATTTTTTGCGTATGGCTTTATACTGGGATAGCGCTGGTTCCCAGCTCTCTTTGATGGCTTCTTCGTCCAGGCCATCTTCTATCTGTTGCTGAAGTTCTTTTGTGCCAGCCAGTCTGGCAAAGGCACTGGGGCGATCGAAAAATTCTTTTGAGGTCATGCCAACCGCGAGAGCCTGTTGGTAAAAATCCAGCACATATTTCAGGGTAAATTTCTCCAGCGGCGGTGTATTGCGTAGATCGATGGCGTAGCAAAGCTGTCCCCGGTGTTTGGTGTCAAAAGCTACCCCGGGAATATCTTCCGGAGTAAAGGTGGTCGTATCTAAAGTAGGATTGGTGCTGATGACTCCCTCAATGAGTGCCTTGCTGGGATTACCCAAGACCTGAAAAGGAAAATCGGTGCCTCGCCCTAAGCTGATATTGGTGGCTTCAAACAGGCAAATGGATGGATATAAATTGATGGCCTGATCATTGGGTAAATTTGGCGATGGGCGTATCGGAAGTGCGTAGCGGTCGGAGTGGGTGTAATTTTTCACCGGGATAATGTCAACCGAACATTGCAGACTGTCGGTCAGCCAGCCTTCCCCGTTGATCATCCGGGCCAGTTCCCCTACCGTAAGGCCGTGGGCAATGGGAATGGGGTGCATACCCAGGAAAGATTGTTGGTTGGGACTGCGCACCGGGCCGCCTACATAAAACCCATTGGGGTTCGGGCGATCCAGAATCACCATTTTTTTATTCTGCTCCGCACAAGCCTCCATGATGTAATGCATGGTGCTGATGTAGGTATAGAAGCGCGCGCCTACATCCTGAATATCAAAAACCACTACATCTACATCGCTTAGTTGCTCTGAAGTAGGTTTTCTGTTTTTTCCATATAGTGAGATAATGGGCAGGCCGGTCTTTACATCGGTGGCATTCTGCACCAGTTCCCCATTGGCTGCTTCGCCCCGGAACCCGTGCTCGGGCGCAAAAATCTGGGTGATGTTTACATCGCGGGCCAGCAAAGAATCAACCAGGTGGGTTGTTCCAATCAAAGAAGTCTGATTAACCACCAGGGTTACGCGCTGTCCTTGCAAGAGAGGTAAGTATTCTTCTAACTGATACGCAGCAGGCAGGATAGGAAGATCTGGCTCAGCAGTAACCTCTGGCGTTTCAGTGGTTGTCGTACCAGACGACTGACAACCTGCTACCGAGGTAAGGGTAAGTACAATAAGTACGCTTAAGAACATGTTAGTATACCAGTGCCGGTTGAGAGTTGCGCAGGTATCTTGATTATTTTGCAATCCAGTCAAAACTTCGTGTATTTTTGCAACGGAAATATTTGTGCAAGGTAGTATTTGTGGCGGTAAACTAACAAGTTTGCGCATGAGTAGTAGCAATGTTAAGCCAATAAAGTAACATACTTTTTCATTGAATCTTCCCTATTTCATCGCTAAGCGCATTAGTAAAACGGAGAATCGCTCGTTTTCAGCTACGATCAACCAGATCGCGGTGGCGAGTATTGCCATTGGGCTGGCGCTGATGATTATTTCTTTTCTGATCTTAAGCGGGTTCAGAAAAGAAGTAAAGGATAAGATTTATACCTTTAGTGGGCATATTCAGGTAACAAAGTACAGCCTGAACAACTCCATGCAGGAGGAACCGATCTCGGTGAACAATGCCCTCTACCAAAACCCTGAACAGTACGATTTCATAGACCATGTGCAGGTGTTCAGCCATAAAGCCGGTATTCTGAAATCGGAAAATGATTGGTTTGGCGTATTTATGAAAGGGGTCAGCCCCAACTTTGACAGTACCCGCTTCAAACGAAATCTGGAGAAAGGGCACTTTATCCGGTTCAACGAATCGGCTACCGAAGAGGCAAACGATTACTCTACGGATATATTAATCAGCCGCCATATTGCCAATATTCTGCAAGTAGACACAGGAGATGCTCTGCGCATGTATTTTGTCGAGCCACCCAACTACCGGGTGCGCAAGCTGAATGTTCGAGGGATTTACTATACCGGACTGGAAGAATTTGATGAGCAGGTCATTATTGGTGATATTGGGCTGATCCAGCGACTGAATAACTGGCCTGATACGCTGGTGGGTGGGTTTGAAGTGTACCTGAAAGATGCCGAAGACCTCGATCAAGCTGAGACTACCCTGCAAGATGATCTGGACTACAGTTTATTTGTAGAGAAAATCAGTGATAAATACGTGCAAATGTTTGAGTGGCTGGAGCTGATCAATAATAATGTGATCATTTTTCTGGTGCTTATTCTTTTCGTAGCCTGCTTTAACATCGTCAGTATTCTACTCATCCTCATCATGGAACGTACCCAGATGATCGGCCTTTTAAAGGCCATTGGAGCGCAGAACAGGCAAATAAGGCGGATTTTTACCTACAACGGCATGCGGCTTATTATGCGCGGTATGATTCTGGGAAATATCCTCGGAATTGGTTTTGGGGTAATACAGTATTATTTCAAAATTATTCCGCTCGACCCGGAGAATTATTATATGGAGTTCGTGCCAATTCAGTGGGATTTTCTATCCATTATTCTGGTAAATGCCCTCACCTTTGGCATTATCGGGTTGGTGTTAAGTGTTCCCACAGCAGTCATTCTGCGCATTCAACCCATCCGGGCTATTCGCTTTGACTAGCCAGTGCAGGGCGGTGATATTTCTTAAAGAAACTGCGGATTTTCATATACATCACTCCGACAAAAGCCTCCCAGAAGATTTTAGACGACATCTTGGATACGCCCCGGGTCCGGTCAGTGAAGATGATAGGAACTTCTTTAATCTTAAATCCATACATCCACGCGTGAAACTTCATGGAAATCTGAAAAGCGTAGCCGACAAACTGAAGTTGATCCGGGTTAATGGCCTGTAATACACTTTTATGGTAGCATTTAAAACCCGCAGTGGCATCATTGAATGGCATACCGGTGATGAAGCGAACGTACTGGCTGGCAAAATAGGACACCAGCACCCGCCGGATTGGCCAGTTAACCACATTTACCCCGGTAACATAGCGTGACCCGATGGCCACATCGTACCCTTCGTCCATGCAGGCCCGATACAGCCGCACCAGGTCGTTGGGGTCGTGAGAAAAATCGGCATCCATCTCGAAAATATAATCATAGCCGTGCTCCAGAGCATATTTAAAACCCTGAATATAGGCGGTGCCCAGCCCTAATTTACCGGGCCGTTCCAGCAAATGAACTCGGTTGGGATAGCCTTGCTGCATATCACGCACCAAAGAGGCGGTTCCGTCGGGCGAATTATCATCAACCACCAGTACCTCAAAATGGACAGCCAGCACTAAAATACTACTCAGAAGAAGTTGAATGTTCTCCTTTTCATTATATGTAGGGATAATAACCAGATTCTTACTCAAAACTCAACGGACTATTTGCAAAAGGTTGTAAAACTAGTGGCTTGTTTGCATAATAAAAACAATATTGAAAACGCAATCGTATTGCTCCCTAAAATTTTTAACAAAAAATAACATGTTTATGCCGAAGGGTGGGGTTGCTTGTGTATTTCTGGATCGGGATGGGGTGCTTAACCGCGACCGGGTAAACTATGCCTACGAGTTGGAAACCTTTAAAATACTGCCGAATGTGCCTGCCGCACTGCGCGCATTACGGGATGCTGGCTTCCGAAGAGTAGTTATTACCAATCAGTCAGGTATTGCCAAGGGCGTTTATACACGGGAGCAAATGCACCGCTGCCATGATTTTTTGCAGATGACGACCGGCCACCTGATTGAAAAAATTTATTATGCTCCCCATCACCAGCGTGTAACCGAGTCGCTAACCCGCAAGCCGGATAGTTTAATGCTGGAGAAGGCTATTGCTCGGTTTAATGTTGATATTTCTCGTTCCTGGATGGTCGGAGATGCTGAACGGGATTTGATTCCCGCCACAAAATTAGGATTACAAACCATTCGTATTGCAGACTCAGATATCGAAACGATCGGTCAGTTCACAGTGTCAAACCTGCCCGAAGCGGTAAAATTGATCCTGGATCGCGTTAACGGATAATCTCTTTGAGGTGACCTACTCCT
>JAVKCN010000041.1:0-12745 GCA_040222715.1 Cyclobacteriaceae bacterium
GTTATTAAATTCTTTTGGATCCTTTTTCTCATCATATAGTTCTTCGGCACCATCATAATATTTAATAACTTAGCCGGTAATCATACCTATGATCAGGTGAAGCAAAAGCTTTCAAAATGGATTCCTGAAACTATCCAGACAAAAACATCCGATCGTCCATGATTATTTTTTATCGCCTACTCCAGTACGGCTCACTATTCGTTACCGCTTTTGCCTTTTTGTTTCAAACCCAGAGCTTGGCTCAGCAAGCCAAACGCCCCAACATTATTCTGATTATGTCTGATGATATGGGGTATTCTGACATCGGGTGCTACGGCAGCGAAATACAAACTCCTAACCTGGATCAACTGGCTAATGAAGGATTACGATACACGCAGTTTTACAATGGTGCCCGCTGCTGCCCCACTCGCGCATCACTGTTAACGGGTTTGTACGCCCATCAGGCAGGACTAGGCTGGATGACGGCCGTTGATCACGACCTGCCCGGCTACGACGGAGAACTCAACCAGCAATCTGTTACGCTCGCCCAGGTGCTGAAAAGTGCGGGCTATGCTACCTATATGACCGGAAAATGGCACGTCGCCAAAAACAAACTGGATGACGGCCCCAAACATAACTGGCCTTTGCAACGAGGGTTTGACAAGTACTACGGAATCATCAAAGGGGCTTCCAGTTTCTACGATCCCGGCACACTTTGCCGCGGCAATGAGTTCATCACCCCTACCACTGACCCGGAGTACCAGCCTGACTCCTACTATTTTACCGATGCCGTTTCTGACAATGCCGTTCAGTACATCGATCAGCACCAGCAAGACAACCCTTTTTTCATGTATATTGCCTACACGGCCGCCCATTGGCCCATGCAGGCTCCCGAAGAAGCCATCGCCAAATATGCCGGAAAGTATGATGACGGGTGGGAAAAGGTGCGAGCCGTCCGACACGAGAAAATGAAACAGTTGGGAATGCTGCCCTCCGGTGCCCCGTTAACTCCACTGGATACCCACCCCTGGGCAGAGGAAACCGAGAAAAAGGCCATGAGCCGCCGGATGGAGACGTATGCCGCCATGGTAGATATCATGGACCAGGGCATCGGCCGTATTGTGCAGGAACTGAAAGAGCAGGAGATGTATGAGAACACCATCATCTTATTTCTGGAAGATAACGGGGGCAATGCCGAAGAAATAGGTTACGGTGGCCCGGAAGGACAGACCATCCCCATCGCGTGGGATACCACCGGCCTCAAGCCTCTGGCCCCGGGCGAAATTCAGCTTGATAACATCCCCTCCATCACCCGTGATGGACGTTTGGTCATGCAGGGAATGAAAGTCATGGCGGGTCCGGCAGATACGTATTTGTCTTATCTGAAACCCTGGGCGCAGGTTTCCAACACTCCATTCCGCAAGTACAAGCACTTCGTACACGAAGGCGGTATTGCCACGCCGTTGGTCGTACACTGGCCCGCTGGCATTCAGGCCCAAGGCGAAATTCGTATGCAAATCAGCCACATTATTGATATTATGCCAACCCTGGTAGAACTGGCCGGAGCAACTTATCCGAAGCAGTACAACAGCCATGAGATCACTCCAGCCCCGGGCGTAAGCCTAACCACGACATTTTCGGACCAACCATTATCGGACCGGGCAATTTTTTGGGAGCATGAGCAGAACCGAGCAGTTCGGCAGGGAAGGTGGAAACTGGTCTCTACGGGTGAGTTATCCGATGGGGGATACGGCACCTGGCAATACTATCAGAATGGTGCTTGGGAACTGTATGATATGGAACAGGACCGTAGCGAACTGAAAGACCTGTCGGGGCAATACCCGGAGAAAGTGCAGGAGTTAATAAAACTATGGAACGACTGGGCCAAACAGGCACAGGTATTTCCCACCCCCTGGAAAGAAAAGAAACAGCCCATTCGCACCCATTATGTATCGGGTTAATGAAAGAAACGATTACTTTAAAACAAGATCACATTCTAGTAGCTGATTCTCAAAATATTTATTCACCAACTCATTCAATCCTTATTTACCGATATCAAAAATGTTAAAAGACTTTTTACTGTACCTATTAGTAGCTGGCAGTGCGCTTAGTGGATGTTCCTCTCAGGAAGAACCGGAGACACAAACAGAAGACTCCCGGCCCAATATTATCTTAATAATGGCGGACGACATGGGTTTTTCTGACGCAGGCTGCTACGGCGGAGAGATCAAAACTCCCAACTTAGATTATCTGGCCAACAATGGACTTCGCTTCACCCAGTTTTACAATACCTCCCGTTGCTGCCCAACCCGAGCGTCATTATTAACAGGGTTATACAACCACCAGGCGGGCATCGGAGGAATGACCACCGAAACCGGGCAGGATGGGTACCGGGGGCATTTGGTGGAGAGTTCCGTCACGCTGGCAGAAGTGCTGAAGGAAGCGGGTTATCATACCGGCATGGTGGGCAAGTGGCACGTATCCAATACCATTGTGCAGGAAGATCCCGAGGAGCAGTTAAACTGGCTGAACCATCAGGCTTCTTATCCCGAATTTTCTCCTCTGGAGCAGTATCCGGTTAACCGGGGGTTTGAGAAGTACTACGGTAACATCTGGGGCGTGGTTGATTTCTTTGATCCCTTCAGCCTGGTCGATGGCACAGAAGCCGTAGAAACCGTTCCGGAAAACTATTACCATACTGATGCCATTAATGACAGTACCTCGGCCTACATCCGGGCCTTTAGCCAGGACGAAACTCCTTTCTTCCTGTACGTAGCGCACACCGCTCCGCACTGGCCGCTCCACGCCTTACCCGAAGACATTGAGAAATACGCCAACACTTACACAGAGGGCTGGGACGCTATCCGAGAAAATCGCTACCAGCGCATGGTACAGCAGGGGCTGATCGACTCTACCCTGTATCCGCTAACGGCCCGATGGGAAAATGATCTGGCCTGGGAAAACAACCCGGACCGCGACTGGGATGCCCGCGCCATGGCCGTACATGCTGCCATGATCGACCGCATGGATCAGGGCATTGGCCGGATCATTGAAACCCTGCGGGAAACCGGTGAGCTGGATAATACTTTAATTCTGTTTCTGAGTGACAATGGCGCCAGCCCGGAAGACTGTATGCGCTACGGCCCCGGCTTTGACCGACCTGGCCAGACAAGAGATGGAGAAACGATTGCTTACCCGGTAGAGAAGGACGTGATGCCGGGGCCTCAGACGACCTTTACTTCTATTGGAGAGCGTTGGGCCAATGTGGCTAACACTCCCTTCCGCTACTGGAAAATGCAGTCTTTCGAAGGTGGAGTACATACTCCCATGATTGTCCACTGGCCTAAGGGCATTACCGCCGAAAAAGGCAGTGTGACCGATCAGGTAGGCCACGTCATGGATTTCATGGCCACGTTCGTAGATTTGGCCCAGGCAAACTACCCTACTCAGTATCAGGATCACTCAATCACTCCATTACAAGGCATGAGCCTGGCTCCGATCTTCCAGGGAGAAAGACGTACCGGGCACCCAACGCTGTTCAATGAACACATGGGCGGACGTTATGTACGCACGGCTGACTGGAAACAGGTGGCACTGAATGGCGAAAGCCCCTGGGAATTGTACCGCATCAATGAAGATCGAACGGAAACCACCAATGTGGCCGATCAGTACCCGGAGGTGGTTCAGGAGTTAGATAGTTTATGGCAGGACTGGGCACAGGCGAACAATGTGCTGCCCAAACCCGGTTCAAACCCTTAAGGCTTACCGGCTCGCTCATGTATGACCATCACCATCAGTTATCTACGTAGATATTTGATGGTGATGGTCTTTTTTTTTATCAGTTGGTATTACACCTCCCACCCATCGCGGTAGGTTCGGCCTACAAACTGGTTCGCTTCTTCCAGGTTGGTGATTCGCATGTTTTCACCGTCCCATAATAATTTCTTACGGGCGAAGAAATCCATTTGTCCTTTGCTGTTCTTTTTCCCCAGCATGTAACTACGGATGGCCAGGTTGCCCATCAGCACAGTTTCTGTCATAGGCCCGGCATAATCAAAAGAAGATGTTAAGCCTTTGTGTTCCGGGCTGTTGAAACCTGCTTTGCAGGCATCTACCCACTTACGCTGATGTCCGTATTCCGGCTCATCATTGTCTTCTGTCTCCGGACCAAACTCCGTGGTTCCGTCGTTCAGGTAAAGCTTGGGCATCAACGGTGAGCTGTCGTTGATATTGGTAGAGATCAGCCCCTTTTCCCCAATGATCAACACCCCGTTGTTGCTGTTCTCTCCGCCAATGTCATTATTGGCCGGGATGATGTCCGGGTGGGAAGGTCGTAGGCCTCCATCGCTCCAGGTCATTTCTATAGGCGCTTTGGTTTTGTCCGTAGCCCCAAAATGCAGGGTAATGAATGAAGAAGGAGGGCACCCTTCGGGATGATAATCAGCCGTCCACATCTGAGAGTATACCGAGCTCACACTACATTCGGCATCGGTAGGGTATTTCAGTCCTAATGTTCTAAAGGGGATATCAATCAGGTGGCAACCGACATCGCCCAGGGCTCCGGTGCCGTAGTCCCACCATCCTCGCCAGTTGAAGGGATGCAAATTAGGAGTATAAGGCATATAAGCGGCTGGTCCTAACCAGAGGTCCCAATGCAGATCTTTGGGCTTCTGGCTTTCATCGGGTTTGGGCATGGCTCCGCCCTGCGGCCACACCGGACGGTTGGTCCAGATCTGCACTTTGGATATATCGCCCAGCACCCCGGAGTCTACCCATTTTTGCACCATATCCAGCAGAGGATTGGAACCTCCCTGGTTACCCATCTGAGAAACAATCTTATTTTCCCGGGCCATCTCGGTAAGCATACGGGCCTCCCGGATATTATGGGTCATGGGTTTCTGCACATATACATGCTTTCCCCGTTCCATGGCATAAGTAGCGGCTGGCCCATGCACATGATCCGGGGTGGAAATCGTGACTGCATCAATATCTTTTTCTTTATCCAGCATCTCCCGGTAATCAGCATACAGGGTTGCTTTAGGAAATGCTTTAACCGAAGCCGAGGCTGATCCTGAGAAGTCCACATCACACAGGGCGACGACGCGCTCCCGCCCCTTCACCGAAGCATTCCGAATATCACTTGCACCCTTCCCTCCCGCTCCAATAGCGGCTAAATTTAACTGATCACTGGGAGCGGTATAGCCGACTCCGCCCAGTACATGTCTGGGTACAAAAAAAATGGAGGAAGCGATCGTCCCATTTTTAATAAACGATCGGCGGGAGGTAGTAGGTTGCTTTGTCTTTCGTTCCTTCATGAGTATAGATGATTTAAGTTGTATCGCTAATACTACAAATTTTTTGTTATTCTCCCTCACAAGTTCGCCCTAAAGTCGCCTCTGGTCCTGTATTTTCTCAAAGATTCCTTTGGGCTCCTTTTTCAACTAGCACCTTCAACATTCTGAGGCATACTGCTATCTTCGTTTTTTTGATTTACCCTCAAACTACCTTTACAGTTCATTCCTGTTTCAGTCCGGCTGACTCAATACTTTTTAACGCAACCAACTACCCCAGGCTCCTGATGGGAAATTGCTATTTATTATATTTCTTCTTTTCCGGATAATTCGCTTTTACCTTCGATATAATACCGATATTGGCCGTAGCTCATCGTATATGCGACAATTATATCAAATCTATTAAAGAACCGGAAACATGTGGTTACAAACCAGCTGCGAACTGACATTTAATATTTCGACTCCAACTCCCTTTATCCTAATGTTACGACCCCGGAGCGGTGCCCAGCAGTGGATAGCGCGAGAGGAATACAAAATCTCACCCAGCGTTCCGGTGTTCGAGTTTACCGACGATTACGGTAATCTTTGCCAACGACTACTGGCCACTCCCGGGTTCTTCTCGGTGTATACGTCTGCCGATGTCAGGACTGCGGATTTGGTAGACCAGGCGCCCGGCGCCTCGTTTGGGGAAATTCAGAATTTACCCGATGCGGTCCTTCGCTACTTACTACCCAGTCGTTACTGCGAGTCAGATCGTTTTAATGAAATGGCGTTCTCAATCACAGCGGGCCAGCAGCCGGGGTATGATCAGGTTGCAACCATTGAAAACTGGCTGCGCGATACCATTCGCTATATACCGGGCAGCAGCGATTTCCCGGTGTCTGCCGTGGAGATCAATCAACGACAGTCAGGGGTATGCCGGGACCTGGCCCACCTGGGGATAGCCTTATGCCGCAGTCTCAGTATTCCCGCCCGCATGGTGGTGGGCTACCTGTACAATTTGGAGCCTATGGATTTGCACGCGTGGTTTGAGGCTTTCGTCGGAGGACGCTGGTATACCTTCGATGCCGTACCGACGGGTCCCAAAGGGGGATATGTAGCATTGGGCTTTGGCCGTGATGCGGCGGATGTAGCCGTGTACAATCAGTTTGGACCAGCAGTCTATCCCACTTCCCAAGTAGTGCGAGTAGCGCACATTCCGGATAGATGAAATGGCATACGCGTGCAGTGGCGACAAAGCTTCCCTCGGCACCAGCTATTCTTTTGTCTCCTCGGTATTTTCGCTTTCTCGGGCAAGCGGCACCGATAACCATTCCTCCGAAACATCGTGGTTCCGGGAGATGTCTTTCGCATACAGCAGAGCGTTGAACAAGGTGCGGTAAGTGCCCATGGGCTGTCCCCGCCATTGGGGCTGGTAACCAAACAGCAGCACGTGACCTTCGCCATGCACGACATCCAGGGCCGCTGCCTGCCCATTCAGATATTCCTCCCCTACCAGAAAACCGGAACGCAACGGAGAACCCTGCGCCTGATAGCGAGCCAGCACCTCTCCCTGAAATCCTTGCAGGGTACTAAACACCGGACTGCGAAATACGAATACACTTGAGGATTCCGGCATACCGGCCATCACCGGATGATTGATATTGCTTTCCACTTCCATAATAGAACCTCCGGTAAAGAATTTGGCCCGATCTAACTCTTTCACCCCATCCTTCACCGGCAGGTGCAGGGCATTGATGGCAAAATCGCTGCTTTGGTTTAAGCATACCAGCGTGCCGCCCTGTTTGACGAATGTATCCAGATTGCGGCTTCCCTGCGCACCCAGTCCTCCCGCATAGCGGGGTGGGGCCATGCCTTTTTGCAGGCCGTTTTCAATGGTACCCGGTCTTTCCGAGGCCATCAGGATTACATCAAAGCGTTCATTCAGATTGCCCGCCATGAAATCCGAGTTTCGGATAGAAGTGTACTCCAGGCCAAAGTGATCCAGCAGCCAGCGGGTCCAGCCCATATCCATGCTGGCCGTCCAGGGACGGTATACAGCGATTCTCGCGCTTACCTTAGTTTCTGAAGTTTGCGAAGTCAGCGTGCCATTTACGGCATAGTCGTTTACCCATTGTTGCATACTACTGCGACTGGCTCCTTGTATCCCATACATTTTTGTCTGCTCCAGATAAACTACTTCCAGCCCCTGCTTTAAGGCCTCAGCCAGCACCCGGAAGGTATTATTCTCTTTGGGGTCCAGCATAAGCGTATTTCCACTGCCGCGTAGGGTACCGGGTAAAGGCTGAATACCCACCGCCACCGCATTGGTATTGAAACCGGCGCCGGGCACAAAATCCACCTTACTCAGATCAGTATCTCCGTCTTCCTCAGGGTCTAGGGGAGTTCCTGCCACCGGCACAAGGGCCGACCGAAATTCTTCCGTGAGGGGACTGGAAGCAGCAATGACGTTGACTTCCATCTGAAAAGGAAGCGTCCATCCGGCGGCATCATAGGGCTGCTCCAGCGGGCCGTCCGGCGATTCCCGAAGATCGGGATATTCCTGTACGTCCAGCACCTGCCGGGCCAGCTCGGCAAATTCCTGGTCCATCGGTATCACCCAGGTTCCTTCAGGATAGGAGATTCCTTCAAAGGTCATGGTCTGATTCATTTGGGATATTTCAATGCCATTGAAGGCGAGCCGTCGGAGCAGTTCTACCGGCCGCACCGGGTCGCGTTGTTTCTGAGGAATGATATACGCGTAGGGAGGCTCCTGCTTATATTTTTCAATGGTGTTGACTCCCGATTGAAACTTATTGAAGAGTAAAGTCTCCTTATACTTGGCCGCGTAATCCAGCACCGCAATGGAGGCCGTTTGCATGTACCGCATGGCATCTCCGATCCGCCACCACCCCCCTTTCCAGGGACTGGAGTACAGGGATTCTACCTGAAACCCAGCCCGCTCTTCCGGGAAATCCCGGATGGTATAAAAATGAGGCGTGGCGTAGCGATAGAGCGCAGTTTCGGTCCAGAAGGAAGGGATGTTTTGCATGGCAGGCAGGTAATCTATATAGCCAGGGTACCAGGCGTCAAAGCCTTTGCCCATGTGTACGGCTCCGGGCATTCCTTCACTTTCCAGTTCCTGCGCCATGGCCATCCCGATCATATTGACCTCCCGCGCCACAATCGGCGGCGTTTGGGAGGCAATGGGTTCGGCAAAGGGGGGCAGCCAGATGCGGGTAGGAAAGGGAGAAGACTGATGGTGTACGTGGATGATACTGGGTTCCCATTCCCGCCAGGTGCGGCCCACCACCCGGGATTCCAGCATGTTGAGCATATAGGCATCGCGGTTGTTGTCGTGCCCCACGTATTTCTGGTAGAGCCAGGGTGTGGGAGCCGTTTCATAAGGCGTACCTACATTACTGAGGTACCAGTTGGCAATAATATCCTGCCCATCGGGATTAAGGGAGGGCCACAGTAGCAGAACGACATTATCCAGGATGTTCTGGTATTTCTTCTCCTCGGCCCGACTGAGCAACTCGTAGGCCAGGGTGATGATGTGCTGGGCACCGGCTACCTCCGAGGCATGCAGCCCGCCACTGATATCCACAATGGCTTTTCCTTCCTCGGCCAGTTGTCGGGCTTCTTCCCGGCTGAGGCTGTCGGGATGGGCCAGTTGCTGGGAGATCGCTACGTAACGATCCAGATTGGCCAGGTTTTCTGGGGAAGAGATGAGCACATATTGCCAGTCGCGGCCTTCGGAGGTTTTACCCGCATAGCGCATTTCTACCAGCGGACTGACTTCCGCCAGTTTCTCAAAGTAGCTGATGGATTGCTCATAAGTAGCCAGATGAAAATCTGATCCCACTTCGAAACCGATGATTTCTTCGGGCGGGGGGATGGTGGCGTTTTGCGCCTGAGCAGGCAATACGAACCACGATAGTAACACAGCACATACCAGGAGATAGGAAAATGAATTAAACAACGATAAGTTTTCGGCTTTCAGGCAATAGTTTGAGATGGTGATAAAATTACCACGATTGGTAAAGCGGGTCTGTAGCATGGATCAGGGTTTTATAGATTGGCGGCTGAATATATAGATATTCAAGGAAATACCCAGTAGATTATTTTTAAAATCCACCTACTACTCAATAAATATTCTGAGCACGCTCATGGTATTGCCCCATACGCTTAACCGCTACTGCCGATAAAATCCCAACGTATTTACTTCCCTTATCCAATGCTTTTACTGAGAAAAAAAGCCACCAGAAAACCGGCAACGGCAATTAATCCGGCAGCCTTATGGGTTTTCTGAAAGGCTTCCGGAATCATGGTATCGATAATCATGGTGAGCACGGCTCCGGCGGCCAGGGCGGTAGAAGCTGCCGTGACATCCTCGCTGAAATTGCCGAACACGGCATAACCCAGATACGCCGAGAGGGCTGAAACCAGTGCGATTCCACTCCACAGTCCAAAGATATAACTCTTGCTTTTTCCGCTTTGCTTCATGCCGGTGGTACTGGATAGCCCTTCGGGAAGATTGGAAATAAAGATGCCAATCACGGCAACCAGGCTGACACCGGTGCCACTGATCAAACTCAGCCCAATCACAATAGACTCGGGAATACCGTCCAGCAAAGCGCCCATGGCAATGGCCAATCCGTTATTATCCTCGTGCAAATCCCCGTCGGCGCGCTTGCGGTGCCGGGCCCCCTGGGTGGCCAGCAGTTCGTTCGCTCCGGTGTAGATCAGCGCTCCCAGCAAAAAGCCGATGGTGCTGGCCTTGATCCCGGCGGTTCTAAAGGCTTCATCCATCAGATCAAAACAGAGCATGGAAATGAGCACCCCACTGCCAAAGGCCATGATGCCCGCAATCACCCGTTCGCTAAACCTGATATAATAACCGCCCAGGGCCCCGATGACCAGGGCCAACCCGGATACCAGTCCCCATAAAGTAGCTTCAATGCCTGTGTTCATTGTGATCCTTCTTCCAGTGTGGTAAACCGGGTATTTCACCAATGGTTTACGAAATAGGTGCCTTGCCGGAATGAATTAAGTGGTTGGCAAACCCGCTGCATCGCTTTCGTACATAAAAAAAGCCCCTTACCGTAGTAAAAGGCTCTCGATCATCTATTCATTTTGTATTAATCTAACTGCGCTGGAGTCAGATTATTGCCTAGGCTTTCACCACAATGCCCAGGGTTTCCAGCAGTTGGGGATCATCTTTCATGGCGATGCGGGCCACCTGCCGGAATTCTTTCATCCAGGTGTTCAGGGCTTTCATGGCGTGGTTGCGCTTCTCGGTGGCATCCTGCGCCTCCCCTTTCCGCTGCAATTGCGCATCCCGGCGGGTCTTCAGGGCCTGAAGCTGCTCCTGCGCGGCGGATATGGCTTCCGGGCTCACTCCATACTTTCCCATCGTTTCGGTATACTGGGCGAGTTGCCCGTAAAAAGTGGTAGCCTGCGTGAGCCAGCCTCCCAATGTTTTTTGCCGGGGATTGTCGATCTCCAGGGTGCTGCTGGCTCCGCGATCTTCTTTAAACGCAATACGGGCCAGGCCCACATGTTCCATATACTGCTTCTTAAATACCTGACCATCTTCCTTCAACGCATCGGTGGCAGTTTTCTGGGCACCGTAGTGCGTATTCTTCACCGACTGCCAGTGTAGCACGTCGTCCATGAGGGCAATGCCCTTCAGCAGCTTGTTCCCATTATATCCCAGCGTATTTAGTCGCCTGGAGATGGCCGGGGTGTTTTTGGCGTTGAATAACATGAGGCGGTGCTGCTCTAACTGATCATCAAACGAATATTTCATGGTACTCTCTGGTTTGTTAAATTAAGACAACAATGGCAAAATTATAGCATGGGTACTTTTGATGCTGATGAAAGATTGGTTTGATAGTACTTGGGTGATTTTGCTTATTTTGCGGGCTTTGGTGGTTTTACCAGGGCTTATATCATGATGGAATTTCCTCAATCCCTTCGTACAAATCGCTCATACTTACTTCCAGCGTAATAGAGGATAGCATGATATTCTCATTCCAACCTTCGTAGTGACTAATCTTCCAGAACTCAGTATTAGGCTGCTTGCTATACACTTCTACTACGGCTTTTTCTTGTGAAATTAATACATATTCTAACAATGAAGAGACTTGCCGATATTGGTAGAATTTATCACCTCCCGCCGTGGACACGGGATCATAGTCGCTGGTGGTTTTGGAGAGGACTTCTATGATGACGATGGGATTGGTCACCGCATTCTTGTCTTTATCGGACCGTTCTATGGGGCCGCAAACAACCATGGCGTCGGGATAAACGAAGGAGTCTACGGCTGTGATGTGCAGTTTGATTTCGCTGTTGAGGGCGGTACAGTTTTGCTCTTTTCCTCTCAGACTGCTTCTTAGGATGGCGTAGCTATTGCCACAAAGCATGCCGTGGGCGATGGTACCGCCAGACATGGCGTAAACTTCTCCCTGATGGTATTCGTGTTTAATTCCCGTTTCTTCTTCTATTTGGCTGTATTCTTCTATGGTATATTCTCGGACTAAGTTTGCTTTCATCGTTCTTTTTAAAGGAAGATACTGGAAATGTGTTTCGTTTTCAATGATAAGTTTAACGAAGATAAGATAAGGGAGGGTTCAGTTAATAATTTTATCACACTGTTTCTATTGAGAGAAGGCTTCCTAACTTTCCTTCTTTGTGGGAAGGCTCGCTAACTCCTTTTACTTGAAAGTAATACCATCTCTCATCGCAGGTTTGTCCTTTTTGACTAGGCGTCCCCGTCATTGCCACGGGGTGGCCCCCACAAAAAGGACGAAAAAAGTCTAGAAAACTCAATGACTTCCGCCCACCAGCTTACGCACACCCCGCAGAGTTTTCGGGCCTACCCACATGGGTAAAAAGCTTTAATACATCGTATTTCTTATATATCTTGTTTCTAAAGAGTCAATTAAGACCTAATTATATCACTCATTGCTCGCTTTTATTTCTAACAGCTTTTTCAAACTATTCTGAACAAACTGATTATCTGGTTCTATATTTTTCCAATACAATAGTTTTCCAATACATCTGTATAAGTAAATAGGATCAGAAATGCCGTTGACTTTCATATGGTTTTCAATTCCTTTAGTTATAATATGATAAATTTCTAACCTCCACTTTCTTTTTTTCTTTCTTGGAAGTCTTAATTGCCCAGAACCTATACTAATTCCAGTAACTATTTTCTTCTTTCCAAAACCGTCAATCATTCTGGTTTTATTTTCATTAATTATAAATCCAGAAGCTTCAATAATTTGTACAATATTAGCTTTGTGATTCACCAAACTTTTATTGTCTGATACACAAATATCATCCGCATAAGCACTAAGACAAAAATAGCTTATAAATAGTAGTTTTTCACTATTTTTGCGTGATGAGCCGTAAGAAAAGATTTATTAGCTTAACTGAAGCCCAGAAGCATTCATTAGAGAGGGGATATAAAACGGGCAAGAGTCACC
>JAVKCN010000042.1:0-16651 GCA_040222715.1 Cyclobacteriaceae bacterium
ATGATTACCTCAAGGACGTGCTGGAAAGGTTACCTGAGCATCCCGTCAATCGGCTCCATGAACTACTGCCTCCAAACTGGATACCTAAAAAGTAAATACTGGGATTTAAAATTAATAGGCAGGTTCACCGGACGGATACGCTTATTGCCCAATATGCCTACCCCGAACTAGGATACAAACAAGCCCAGGGTATTCTTTCGCTCGTGAAAGCCTACGGAAGAGAGCGGCTCATCCAAGCTTGTCAGATGGGATTGATGGCGAGCCGGTACAGCTATCAGATCATTGCCAATATCTTGAAGAACCGGATGGATGAACAGCCAGCCGATGAGATCACAGAAAGTCCTCATATTCCCCAACACACCAATATCCGAGGGGCAAAAGCTTATCAATAACTAAAATCGAGTAACTATGAACCAGCAAACCACCATTGAAAAGATGAAGCAGATGCGCTTACTAGGCATGGCATCTACCTATCATCAGAGCCTGAGTGAACACCTCTATCAGGATCATACCAAAGATCAGTTTACGGCCCTACTGGTAGACCAAGAATGGGAAGATCGGCAAAACCGGAAGATCAAAAACCTCATTCGGCAGGCGGGTTTCCGGTTATCAGCCTCTTCTCATGATATCGACTACACTAGTCAGCGAAAGCTGGATAAAAATCAGTTTGAACGGCTGCTGGGTCTACAGTTCTTGCCTCAGGCCGAAAACGTTATTTTCACCGGGCCTACCGGAGTGGGCAAGAGTTACCTGGCACAAGCCATCGGTACCACAGCGTGTCAGATGCTTTATAAAGTGCAGTATTACAACACGGCCCGCCTGATGGAACAGGTTAAGATTACTAAATTAGACGGCACCTATATCAAATTGCTGAAAAGATTGCAGAAGATGCATTTGCTGATCCTGGACGACTTCGGTCTCAGCCCGTTGGATCAGCACGCCCGGCAAGCCCTGATGGACATCCTGGAAGACCGCTATGGCAAGGCTTCCACGATTGTCGTCTCACAGATACCGATAGCCCAATGGCATGATGTCATCGGAGAGGGAACCATTGCGGATGCTATTTTAGACCGACTCGTATATGCGGCGCACCAGATTGCGCTGAATGGCGACTCAATGAGAAAAAAGAAAAAGCTGATAGGCTAAAAATTAAACCTTATGTTTGTCATGGAAAAGTGGCACTATATGGAGCGAAACGGCTGGCATGGTAACGCCGAATTATGCACTCAAAAGGATGATTCAAAATAGTACCAAATGTACACAATGCGCGATCTTAGGTTCAACTACTGCCAAGTGTTGGTTATGTAATTTGATGAACAGTTATCTGAAAATATATATGAAGATTTATTTTTTTTGCTTTATTCCTATAGCGATCGTCATGCGAATGACGTATATTCAAATCGATACAAAGCAAAGCTATATATTCCGTTAAAAGTGAACACGTTATTCCAGGCAAACTGAACACCCCTCAAGTCAGGTCTTGCTAAAGCCTCTCATAAGCTACATAATTTAAGAGTTATTTCTGAGTTTGGATTTTAGCTTCCGCATGGATTCTCCCTTCAGTGCTATTTTATGCGCGTTGTGCGTGAGCCGGTCCAGTACCGCATCGGCGATGGTGCTATCATCAAAAAGTTCATACCATTTTTCCTGGGGAAGTTGAGAGGCGACCAGCGTAGACTGCTTCCCATGACGGTCCTCGATAACTTCCATCAGCATCATTCGGTTTGTCCCTTCAATAGGCTGCAAGCTAAAGTCATCAATAATCAACAGATCGGTTTTCTCTAGTTTGGTGAGTTCTCGCAAGTAGGAGTGATCCGCCTTAGACATGGTCATCCAGGTAAAGAGCTTAGCCGTGTTAAAGTAGCGAACCTTATATCCCAATCGGCAGGCCTGGTACCCTATGGCTGAAGCGATATAGCTTTTGCCCACACCAGTCGGACCGGTGATCAACAGGTTTTCCTGTCGGTTAATAAAGCTACAGTCTACCAGCCGCATTAACTGGTTTTTATCTAGATTCCTTCCGGAAGAATAATCGATCTCTTCTAGCGTGGCCTGATACCTGAAACGGGCCGATCGGATAAGCCGCTGCGTTTTGCGTGCTTCCCGATCCAGCCATTCCTGCTCAATGAAGTAGGCTAGTAATTCATCGGCCTGCATCGGGCCATCCAGCTTGCTTTCCAAACTGGCTTTAAACGCTTGAGCCATACCGTAGAACTTCATTTGTTGCATTTTCTCTAACGTTGCGTGGTTGTTCATCATTATGGGGTTAGGGGATAAAAATATTATTCATAATAGCGGCTACCTCGTACATTTTCATGATCGGGCAGGATGATGGGGGTAGGAGAAAGTTCTATAGTATCCAAACCTTTCTCTAGGATACGTTTTACCGTACTGTAGTAGTAGCTTTGGAAGTGTAAGGCGCGAGCACAGGCGTTATTCAAGCGTGAGTTCCCTACCTTGCGAGCTAATGCTAAGATGCCCATGGCAGATTTATAGGCTTGTTCAGGGTGAGGTTTTGTTTCAAAAAGCTTCTCAACGAAGGCTTCAGTTTCTGTGCCTATCTCGGCAGCCCACTTTTTAAACCGTTCTGGGTTCCACTCCGTCACAAAGCGGTGAGCGGAAGAAAGATGCTTTTTCTCGGTCGTATAGCCATACCCTTTCCGGTTCCTAAGATGAAAAGCAATACGCTGATAAGAAGCATAGATCTCCACGTGCTGGCTAGTGTAGAATACCCGGACCCGCTGGCCGATATATTGGTAAGGAACGCTATAATAGTGTTTGTCCTCACTGAGCCAGATATGCCCGTTCTTCTGTACCTGCACCCTGACCTGCTTTTTCAGGCTGAAAGTCTCTCGGGGAAGGGGTTGTAGGACGGGTTGCTCTACCTTCTCAAAAAGTTGGCCGCGGCTGTAGTCTCGATGCTGATATTTCCGGTTATTGAATAGCACTAGTTGCTCATTGAGGGCTTGATTCAGCGTAGAAAGGTGGAAGAACTGCTCGTTGCGCAAAGGGGCAAAGAAGCTACGGTATACATTGCTGACCGCATTCTCCACCGCCGCTTTATATTTGGGTTTGTAACTGCGGGTGGGTAGGATCACGGTGTTGTAATGTAGGGCGAATTGCTTCATGGCCAGGGTGATTTCCGGCTCATAGCGGTCGCTTTTGACTACGGCTGCTTTCAGGTTATCCGGAACAATCAGTGCCGGTACCCCGCCCAGATAATGCAGGCATTCGGCTAGGCAATCCATAAAGTCCTGTTGCTTTTGGCTATGGCAGGCCTTGACAAACGTATAGCCGCTGGCCGGAAGCACCGCTACAAACACCTGTACTTTCGTGATCTCTCCGGTATCACCATTGATGAGTTCCAGAAGTTTACCGGTGAAATCTACATACAGCTTTTCTCCGGCTTTGTGTGGCAGTGGTGCGGAAAGCAAGTGTGGTTTGATCCAGAGCCGGTAATGATAACAGAACTGAGAGTAGCCATAGGCATCTGGTTCATCCTGCCGATATTCTTTCCACAGTAGTTGCCGGGTCACTCCTGCTTTCTTCAACTCCTTCTCCATATAGGGAAAGAAAGCCAACAGTCGTTGATGTCGGCCATCAGTGGAAGTAGAAGGCTGCAACAGAATCTCTACACTTTCATCATTCATCTCCAGCAAGGAGCTCCAAGGAATACCAGTCCGAGATAGTTGCTGCACGTAGCATACTACGGTAGTTCTGGAGATACCCAGGTGATGCGAGATATACTTGTGACTTTTTCCTTCGCGTTTTAATCGGATGAGTTGTCGGATCGTGATCATGAGGGTGCGTTTGTTTGCCATGGTTCCTGCTGTTGGTTTACAGCAGAAAAATCCGGCTTTTGCATGACCATTACCTTGAAAAAATACTATGAATATTTTTTACTCACTAGGGAGCCAGGGGTGTTCAGTTTGCCCGGAATCAAGTGTCCAGCTTCATCCGGAATACTGTGTCCAGCTTCATCCGGAATATCCACTTCCAAATAAACGGATTTAGGGGGCAACATTGACCGGACTGTACATTTAAGGTTCCCGATTTCTATGTTGGAAAGGAATTTTGATATTTCGGCAAGTAGTTTTGTTGCCACAGAAGCTTCCTTGTTCACCTCTTTACATGATGAAATGAACAAGGAAGCTAGGACTGCGGTAACGTATAAAAATCCTCAACCACAGATTCGGATCTTTGAATGGTTTTGGCTTACTTATTTTCATCGCCCCACAATTTCCTATCGTTACCCATACTTTTTCTCCAGGCATCTCTCCATCTATGCATGTCCTGAACGGTAGGGCTGGGGAGTGGGCTTCTTTCTTTGACGCTCTGCATCTTTGGGAATTTCGGGAATGGTTTGCTCTGGTACCAGTAGGCAACACTGGCCAGATCCAATGTCAAGTTGTTGTTATGGCCATGTTCAATGGTAAACTTCAACGAAGATTCAAATCGGATTGGGTCAGTAATATGATAACGATACACGTGGGTTCGTCCAAACCATCCAATATTTTCATTTACCCGTGGGTAACCGAAATATGGGTGTGAATAAGGGACTTTTGGACACCAGGAGGTGTTGAAATAATCCTCGGTACCAGTTCCATGCAGGGTAGGGGAGGTATCTCCGTCTATGAAGATCATATCATCTCCTTCACCATACCACATTGGCGTAGGGCAGTTTACATAATAGTTTACCCCAACAAAGTGTCCTTTGCCCTCGGTTTCCATAATAAGATAGTTGTCCTCGCCAGTTGGATTGGCTCTAGACTCCCCAAGAATACCCCACTCATTTTCCCCATCGGCCAGGCTTTCGGTAAGCTCGTGATTGTACCAGGCATGAAAATACAGGGTGTTTTCAGAAAGTTCCTCAACCTCTTCATAATCGATGTAATAGTAAAATGCATCCATCGTAACGTCAGATTGATTTTCAATCTCAATCCGTGCTCCCGAACGGAAGGGCATTTGAAAATAGCTTACCAGGGCAGCACCATCGCCGGGTCCGGCGGCTAACGGTAGGGATGCATAATTATAGGCTTCATCCCAGCCCTGGCCAAAAAAGGGACCAATTGGCGATTCTACGGAAGGAGTATCGCTGCCATCCCAGTACATTCGGATAACAACATCGTTTCTGCTTAATTCATCTATCCGGGGAGAAATAGTGATCCAAATATGGTTGATGATACCCGAACCTTTAATGTCGCATAGGTTGACCGACTGACCGGGCTCAATCATTTGCTTCATGTCCATATTCTTTCCCGACCTGTCGTAACTACTTATCCTTTTGCTTTTGTGCCCTTTTTGATACTGGGTCAACCCATTAAGGGTATTAGGTGCAGTTTGTGCATTAACATTCAGGACGAAGAAAAATAGAATTACGGTGGTAATATTAATTATTCGGATCATACTTAAAGGTTTCTATGTATAAACATTATTTGGTTGGTAATGGCATATAACTTTTCTGCAAAATCGTCTATAATGCTAATTTGAATTTGTGAGAATGATTCTCTTTAGATGAGAACGGTCGGACCAAGTCGGGGCTCGGCAATATTCACCACGAAACTATTCACTCAAAACGGATTAAGACGATAAGTATCAATGTTTTATATTTTTTATCAGGTCGTTGTTTCATTGAACCGATAGGTTGGATTAGGGTAACCAGGAGTCAAATGTTTTTCGGTGACAACCTTAAACTTTAGACTGTGGTCCTCAAACATTTCAACAACATCCCTCACAATTTCATAGATCAATTGGTGGGAGGTTTCGGCCCTGATATTTAAAACCATTCTGGTTGATTTGGAACAAAAATATTCTCCCCTTACACTAATTTCCCTGGCATCAATAATATTACCCATCACATGGGACGAACCATTTTTCATAAAGATTTTTAAATGGTTTAAATCAATCTTTTCATAATTGAAGACTTGTTGAAATACGGTCAAGAACATCTGGTTGAACTGCATCCAATCAACTTGTTTATTTTCCGTACTCTCAACCATGAAGGTAGCGTTGTACCACCCCATTTGCGCTTCACCAATGGCGTAGGTATTGTAATCAACCTTGGTCAATGCATTACGGTATGTATCGGAATCCAAAAATGTTTCTGTGGATAATTTTTCAACCCCCGCCCCTTTTTTAGCGGAAATCCAATGCACAGGATGCGCCGAAAATTGGGTTTCCAGTAGTTCCTGAATCTTTCTTTTGTCTTTAGCTTTTAAAAGGTCGATTTTATTAATAATGAGGTGATCGGCTTCTTCCAGTTGTTTGAGGTAGATGTACCCGGGACCTTCCTCAGTGCCATTTTCATTCATGGTTTTTAACAGCTTAAAAGGGTCCACCAGCACAAAAAGAGGGGCCACATCCAATTGCTCACTAAACATGGATTGCAAAGGACGAATCAAAGTGGCGTATAAATCCGTGCAGCTTCCGACCGGTTCGGCCAGGATAACATCGCATTTAAAGTCCTCAAGAAGGTTATTGATGGCATTGTGAAAACCATTAAAATCACAACAAAAGCAGCTCCCGGACACCTCCTCCACATTAAAACCGCTAAATTCTAGAATTTGGGTGTCCACGAGCCCTGCTGCCTGATCGTTGGTTATTAGGCCAACTTTTTTTGCTTGGGATTGCAGGAAATGGGCGGCCATAGACAACAATGTTGTCTTGCCAGCTCCTAAGAAACCTCCAATGAGTATCAATTTTGGCTTTCCCATCATTTCTCCTTTCTCCAATTGGACCTACTACGCCTTATATTGTTTTCCTGAGATTACGATGTTCTCTATCTCTATATTTCCAAACTTTACGTCTATCACCGGCTTTCCTTCTTGTAGACCGATGTTTCCAAACCCAGTGGCTGTGGAAATGAAAGACGTGAAATCGCTTCCTATTTTTGAATCAATGAATAATGTTTTGTCCACGGCATCATATCGAACACCGGTTAAACCTTGTAAAAGTCCATAACTAGCCATTGCTCGGGCATACCAGCTTCCGCACTCGTATTCGTTGAAGGGGTTACGAATGTGACCATTATAGCGGTCTCGGCAGATACGCACAATGTCCAGCCCCTTTTCCACTTCTCCCATCAACATAAGGTGTGAAGCCACCTGATATTCAATACCCGTCCAAACCTCGTTGCTGTAAACAAAGGGTAGGGAGAGCTTACCACCTTTGGGCCAAGAACACAGGAGCAGTCCACCTTCGTTTCCGAGGGCGTAAGTGGGACGTTGCGGGTTCACATGGTCCGTTAGGTCCTTTTTCAGGTTGTATTTGTGAACGGCAACCACATGGCTCTTTATTTTATCGCTGTCCACAGGATCTTCCAAGGCGCACATTCTGGCAATCCATCCTCCGAGAATACCATCAGAAAGGCACCCATTTCCATACTGGTATTTTGGACCTTCCTTTTTCAAAAGTTCTTTGGCTTCATCAGAATAAGCCGTGCCCAAAGAGTTTTCGGAGACCTGTAAAGGGTCAGGAGCATTGAGTCCTGTCCAGGTAATATTCTGCTTAAAGTATTCGCCATCGTAAAGGTCATTCTCCAGATATTTTTTACCTTTTCGATATAATTGTTTGTATAGGCTGATGTCCTCTTTAAGAAATTCTCCCATCTTGGTCATAGCCAATAGCGCACCGAGATAAAAGCTGCAACACATGCCATCGGGTCCCCAGAACTCAATATCATAGGTATTATGGTGGGGTTCTTCGGTAACACCCTTGTGTTTTGGATCCCAGGTTTCTATACAGAAATCCATACTGGTTTTTACCAGGGGATATATTTTCTTTAGCCAACGGTTGTCACCACTTATGCGCCATTCCCGATACACCTTCATAATGCCTCCAAGTTGACCGTCCGCAGCAGCGTGGAAGTCATGTTTGGAAGGGGAGATGGGCATGTTGGCCCTAAAGGTCTGGTGACCTTGCGCACTCTGACTCTCACAGAATTCGGTGTGTCGAAGGGTTCTTTCCATGGCAGGAAAAAGATGGGGTATGGCTTGGGCATAATTCCAGACATGGGTACAAGACCCTGCACAACAGCCATCTTCGTCACCACAGCCCTCCCAACTCCATAGTCGACCATCAAATTGACGCATCACCGTAGGTGATTTCAGAATGGTTAGGTTGGCGGCAACCGCTTCTATTACTTCAGGAGGAAGGGTACTGTTATAAAAGGAATCCTTGAAGATCTTGGATTTGGCCTGAAGGTCATCGTAATGCTCCAGCCAATAGGCCACTACTTCGTTAATATTTTTGAACTTATTACTATACCAGGGCTTGTAAGTGGTGGATTGAGGTGTTTCGCCCACACCAAACACGTTGGGAGAACAACAAACACCGTCTGCAGCACAAGGATCTCCTTCACCAGTTTCTCCATACTTTATTTTCGACTCTGGGGTATACCAGGCCATCATTACCCGAATAGATTTTTCATCACCGGGTCGCAAACTAAAGGGGACAAAAAATGAAGCTCCGGGAGCACCCTCTTCTACTGGAGGATTAGACAATAGTTTTCCTTCTTTTATGGTATTCCACACCATGGTCAGTGGATCAAACCAATTTCCACGGAACCAACAATGGTCTACCACTGCCTTTTCATCGTCTGTGAAAATTGCGAAGTGCGATTCCAGATGGGGATTCTCTTTTGTGCCATCCTGCCTTAACACAAAGCCTTTGGGAATGCCCGTAATACCGCCCTCGGTTTCCCAGTCCTTTACAAAATTCCAGGAATTATAGGAGAAAACAGATTCGACAGATGTCCTTCCCGTGTTTTTGAATTTGTATTCCAAGGCTCCTACGGGAAGCCCTGAGCTGTCTTCGTCAGTAGGGATAAATGGACTCCAACCCTGAAGGGTTACATCTAGCGGTAAATCCTCATCTTTTAAGCCGATGTTGGCAAAGGGGAATTTGGTTTCAAAGGTGGCCTCGTTGAACCGAGGAAGACCATAATTGGCCCCAAATGACCCATTACTTGTTTTTGGTGGTCCGAAAAGTTTCCACTGGGGAACAGGCCCTTCCAGAACTTTGGCCCCTTTGTCCAGTCCTTTTACCGAAATGGCGGCAAACATATTTGGATGCTTGAATAACTCAGGCCGGTTGTTGATGGACATATGGGAAATAGCTCCGGTACCTTCCAGGGCAAACATCCCCGCACCCATTCCACCTATTGGGAAAGCAACCCTATCCAACAATGAACCAGAATAGGTAGCATTGTAATCTCTTGATTTATTTTGGCCCTCACTTGTAAAACCCGAGAGGTTTTCAATTTGAATATCTTTAGATTCTTGTGATTCCAATTGGGCGAATAAAGAAGTAGGCGCCATAGATGCGCCAAGGCCTCCGACTCCTAATTTTTGTAGAAACGATCTACGGTTTTTTTGTCTTCCTTTATCCTCCATATTTACTTTTTGATGTCTTTACTACGATCAATTTAGATCTAACAGGACGGGATTATTCAACATGCAGACCAAATATGTGGTTAACTGCTTAAACAAAGAAAAAATAAGTATTTAATTATTTAAAACTTTTAATTTCTTTGTTTTTCCTATTAAATCGTTTGTTATTTTTTAATATCGACGACTTGGGGCCGGAATTAACTATTGAATCCAGGCTTTGAGATGGCGTAATTTCCGTTTTCATCCGGGAATTTTAGCGTCTTTGAGTCCCACGACATATCGCGGGGCACAATACTTTCTTCTGACTTGAGTAATTCCTCCATGGTAATTTCCTTACCGGTTTCCGCGGCCATTCTTCCCATAATGGTAGTCAATGTGCTTTTGGCTCCATACTCTGTATTGTTGATATGCTGATTGTTCAAGATGGATTCTATAAAAACATTTTGCTCAATTTGGGTGGCTCCCAAGTCGTCCAGACCTCTATATCTCCAGATGTTTTTGCCACTTAGATCGTATAATGCTTGACGTTCGTTGGCCATACCTTTAGTTCCCTTCAGGGTCCAGCCCATTCTATCAGCGCAATTGTTCATATTGCGGCTTTGGGAAAACATCTTGACCCCGTTTTTATATTCATATTCAATGAAGAAGTGGTCATAAGCATCCCCATTATCACGGCCATGATAGATCAATCGGCCTCCGTTGCCCAGCGCTTTTATTGGGTAATCTTTCATGACCCAGTTCATCATGTCTATTTGATGTATGGCTTGTCCTGCCAATTGCCCGCCCCATAACCAAGTAAAATAGCGCCAGTTCCGGACTTGGTATTCCATTTCGGTTTGTTGCGGTTGCAGTGGAATTACCTTGGGAGGTCCTACATTATAATAAGTGCTAATCGAGGTTATATCGCCAATCTCTCCCTCTTCAATTTTTTTATACATTTCCAGATTACTAGTATCGTACCTGAACTGAAGCCCCACTACAACATTAAGTTTTTTCTGATCTGCCAATTTTCCTATTTCCATGACTTTATGGAAACCGGGTACATCAACGGCCACAGGCTTTTCCATGAATACGTGCTTGTTGGCATGAATGGCAGCCTCAAAATGTTGCGGTCTAAAAGGGGGAGGGGTGGCGAGGATCACAGCATCGCATAATGCTATGACCTTTTCGTAGGCGTCAAATCCTACAAAACAGGTTTCGGGGGAAACGTCGCATTGTTTATTGAACTTTTGTTTAAGCAGTGTAAAAACTCCTTTGGCCATATCATCAAAGGTGTCGCCAATAGCAACAACCCTTACTTGCGGAGAAGCGGTAAGCGCCTCAAAAAGGGCACCAGTACCTCGACCACCACAACCTACCAGTCCAATTTTAATAACCTCATCCGATGTCTCAAAATATACGGGGTTGTTGGCAAGGGGATGGTAGAATACGCTTCCAAAAGCAGCAGCGGAAGTTTTCTTCATAAAACCCCTTCTCCCTGAATGGCTCCTGTTTTTCATGATACTAAAATTTTAAAATATGGTTTAGGTATCAGCCTATATATGGATTTTAAAGTTTAAAAACACACTACTTGTGTTGAATGTGCTATGATACAAAATCCATCCTATTAAAGAGTATAAAAATTTCACAACCTTTATTCAGTGTTAAATATAATAAGAAAAATAAAGATAAATATTTATATAAGCTTATTTTTATGCTTATTTAAGTTTTATTTGGTGTTGTGAACGTACTTTTTGGCATCCGAATCAAGCTATAAAGTTATTAATGGTGGTGGATGCTTGATGAGTATGGGAGGCTGAAAGCCGTTTCTGTATGGATTGCAGGAGGGGCATGAAGAATGTTAAAGTCAAATAATCGCGAGACTATTGCTCATCCAAGTTGAGTTAAATTTTTTATGAAAAGTGAGTTTAACCAACTCGTAAATATTGCTAAATGGAATATATCAGTGTGTTTGACATGCTAAAGATTGGGGTTGGGCCGTCAAGTTCCCATACCTTGGGCCCCTGGTTGGCTGGAGGACGTTGGTTACAATGGCTGAAAGATCAGGCGGCGTTGGATAGGGTAAATGAAGTGAAAGTGCATTTGTATGGTTCTCTTTCCCTCACCGGAAGGGGGCATGGGACAGATTTAGCAGTGATACTTGGGCTTAACGGCGCTGACCCAAAGACGGTGCCAATAGCCAGTGTTCATACCGTTGTAGATGCAGTGAGCCAAACCCATAAGCTAAGCTTGGGTGGCATGAAGGCTATTTATTTTAATCCATCAACCTGCATTGTTTTTCATAAAGAATTTTTGCCTTTTCATGCCAATGGACTCATGTTCGAGGGAATACTGGACACCGGGGAGATAAAAACAAAAACGTACTATTCTATAGGTGGGGGATTCGTGGAGGAGGTAGATGGCGCACCTCCAGTTCTAAATCTTAAAGCTTTAAAAATGCTGCCTTTCCCGGTAAAGCAAGGTGCAGATTTGTTGAAATTTTGTCATGAGAATGGCTTATCTATTTCCCAACTGGTTCTTGAAAATGAGCTGTCTTTACGAAATGATGCAGACATAGATAAGGAGCTGCGCCAGGTTTGGGAAACGATGCTGGAGTGCGTTTATTTAGGATGTCATACTGAAGGGAGTCTTCCTGGGGGACTTCATGTTAAAAGAAGGGCAGCTAAATTGCATCAAAATCTTAAAATCGATTTGGCATATTCATCCTCTCAGGAGTGGGTGGCAGTTATCCGGAAGACGCCTATTAAATTTCGACAGATCTTCCAGTGGGTAAGCTGTTTTGCGCTGGCCGTAAATGAGGAAAATGCTTCCTTTGGAAGAGTGGTGACCGCTCCTACCAACGGAAGCGCTGGTGTTATACCGGCCGTTTTAATGTATTATTTGACCATAGAAAATCACGATGCCGATTGGGAGGATATCAAAAAATTCTTTTTAGTGGCTGGGGTAATTGGAAGTATCTTTAAGATGGGAGCTACGATCTCCGCGGCAATGGGTGGTTGTCAGGCCGAAATAGGGGTCTCTTCGGCCATGGCGGCAGGTGCCCTAACAGAGTTGATGGGAGGTACTCCAGAGCAAGTGTTGATGGCTTCAGAAATAGCAATGGAACACCATTTGGGGCTCACTTGCGACCCAATTGGAGGCCTTGTTCAAATTCCATGTATCGAGCGTAATTCTATGGGAGCCATCAAAGCGATTACTGCTACTGAACTGGCCCTGAACTCTGACCCTGAAGAAGCTAAAGTGTCTCTGGATAAGGTGGTTTCCACAATGTGGGAGACGGCTAAGGATATGAATTCCAAGTACAAAGAAACTGCCGAGGGTGGACTGGCAATCACTGTTGGCATGATCAATTGTTGAAATCGAGGATGAGTGATCCTTATCAGGGCCAATTGCTGTTTTAGGTCTTCTGATCTTACCGAAGATAGTATGGGGGCAAGGGCGATTTCAATATCAATACCAGCCGATGGGAACAAAAAATGGATTGGTGTTCTACACTACGGATAAGCAAAGTACGGACTCTCTGGCGCAACTGGCTGTTGACCGAATTGACGCGCTGAACCAAACCTTGAGCGATTTTGTGGATTCAAGTGAAATCAATCACTTAGAGGAAACCTCGGCTAAAAAGAGTTCGGGTAAGTGAAGTTTTCTTTCGGTTGATGGAGGAAATTTTGGAATTCAGCTTTGATTTAGATACCTGCATGGTAGTTGAGCGCCTCGGAACCTATGGTTCAGGGAGCAGTGGTGGGTTTCCGAAATTCGTCTTGGAGGAATGATATCTTTAGAGTGGGAGCTATTCTGTTTCAAGCGAAACTTCTAATGGGTGTTGAAGACTGTTTTTGTACATTTCGATTTGCTCTTTAATCCCCTTTAAATCATCGATGGTTAAATAAACATTCTGTTCGTGGTACCTACTTTTTTGAGGGACCCGGGTGATGCTGTCATTGATCAATATCCTATTCCAATACCGGCCCTCATTGGCCCCTAAAGAAATTTTGGTATGAGGTTCCAGTAATGGAGATTGGCCACCAGCTAAGTTGGAGTTGTCATAAGCCAATCGAATACTTATCAGTCCATATCCATGGTCCTTATTCACAAAGCCCATCCAATCCAGATTGTCCTTCAATGGGGATTTTGATAAGGAGTCTATTTGTTTTTCATCATAAAGGGGAATGTAATTCTCGTTTCCAAATTCATCAGGGTAAATGACGTGGGTAAATGTTTTGTTTGTGGTTATTTCATCATTGCGGAGTAAACGAAGCGCTACGTCTTTGTTCATTTCCATTGTTGAAGAATATAAGATGTAAGGCTGTTGTGAATAGATGGTGTATTGCCCCACCAAGTCTATTTCTTCGTACCCGGCTACCTGTCCCTTCTTCTCCACGGTAAAGCAATATGGGTTATTCTCTACTATTTGGGCTTGTTCATTATTCAAATGTCCCATGGTCTTATAATCCCCAGTAGCTTTTTGGAAATTTGGAGACCAGTGAATGTCATTTTCATCCCTTTCCAAGAGTACTTGTTTCTTTTTTAGGAACAGAGAAGACAATTGCCCTGGATACAAACCAATCTCAGGATTGTTTTTTGGTATGCTAAAATCAGCTTTAAAATGTTTGTTTTCAATAAGTAAATCCATGCCTTGGCCTGATATCTTTAAATCGGAGGTGATACTTTCCTTTTCTGATACTTCTACGGCAAACACCTTTTTACCATGAGCTACAATAGAGATGGGAAAAAGATAGTAGCTATCACCGTTTTGTTGGGCGGGCCTTTGTAATCGCTGTCCCAAAATAGTGGTGTTTGAACCGATCTCCCGGAGGGCCACCACACTTTGTGACCAGTCATGAAGCGCCACTTGAACATACTCCAGTGGTCTTGAAACCCCTGCTTTTTCTTCAATGGTGACTTTTAATTTCTTGGAATCGTATCCACATCCATAAAAAAAGAACAAGATAGCCGAGGTGTACAAAAGGATTGAGTTACGAAAAAAAGTTGATTTATAAGCCATAAGTAAGCCAATGAAATATTATATTTCCATAAAAATAAGATTAAATAATATTTATATTAACAAATAATAAGTAAAATAATATAGATTTGTAAAAACAATGTTTTGAAAGAAAGTTAGGTGTTTTAGTTAAAAATCAGTTGTCTAAATTGATTTTAAAACGGTTTCATAAGTACAGTCCGAAATTTAGTAACGTACAATTCCTGAATAAATTAGGACTATAGGTTTATGACCTGTGATTAAGCCACTTCATATTAAACCATCGAAAGAAGAAACAACTCAAAATTTGTGGGATTAAACAAAATAATCAGTGCATTTGGTCCAGGATTCATCATCGCTGCCGTGGTTTTGGGCCCAGGAAGCCTTACCTCTTCGGCAAGAATAGGGTGCACCATCGGATATGATTTTTTATGGGTCATTTTATTTGCGGGCATATCCATGGCAGTGTACACCAACATGGGAACCCGGTTTGGTCTGGTGCACGATGAGTCCATTTTGAACGTAATTTCACAGAAATATGGCAAGTGGTTTTCTATGACCATTGGTATCAGTTCTTTTGTGGCCACTTTGAGTTTTCAATTTGGAAACAATCTTGGGATTGGAATGGGTATGGAAACCATAACCGGAATAAGTGCTGGAATTTGGCCCATAGTATTTAGCGCTCTGGCCATTGTATTGATTTTCTTTGGGAAGAATCTATACAAAGTGTTGGAAAAAATAATGATGTACATGGTAATGATCATGATATTGGCCTTTATGGTCAATCTCCTTTTTATAAAGCCAGATTTATCAGCTATTGCTCAAGGTTTTGTTCCAAAGCCTTTTTCAACCAATAACTTGGGTGAGTTGGCAGCCATTACTGGTACCACTTTTGTGTTGAACAGTGCGCTGTATCAGTCGTATCTGGTTCAGAATAAGGGATGGGGGATAGCCGATAAGAAAAAAGCGACCAGGGATTCCAACTTGGGTATTTTCTTACTGTGCCTACTATCCATTTTCGTGATCGCCACTGCGGCAACCACTTTAAAGCCTTTGGGTATCGTGGTGAACTCTGCAAGCGACATGGCCCTTCAACTGGAAATGCTCTTGGGAAACTATGCCAAATATGTTTTTGCCATTGGGTTTAGCGCTGCGGCATTTTCTTCGCTCTTGGTCAACGCTGTAATTGGCGGAGGTTTGCTCTCCGATAGTTTGGGCTTGGGACAGACCATGGAACAGAAAGTGCCGAAAATATTTACCGTAATCATCTTAATAGCGGGAATGGGCATAGCCATTTATGTATCCAGTGCTACTGGAAGCCCAGTTTATTCGCTGATTATGGCACAAGCATCTTCAATTATGGCAGTGCCTACGATTGCCATTGGATTATTTCTGGTACTCAACAACAGTGATATTATGGGGGAATATACCAATTCCAAGTACCAAAATGTAGTATCAGTAGTGGGATTTGTGCTGATCAGTATCTTGGTCTATATCATGTACGATAAGCTTATAGGATATTTGGGTGCGCTCTAATTGTAGAATAAATCTGAGTATTGGGGATTAAGCAATTATCACCCTAATCCCAATATTTTCCAAGTCAGCTTTTTGTTGATCGGTAATACCACTATCCGTAATTAGCACATCTATGGTGGACACAGGGCAAATAAAAGCTAAACTCCTTTTTCCGATTTTGCTGGAATCTGCCATGACAATAACCTGGTTGGACATTTCTATCATGGTACCATTTAAATGGGCTTCTTCAATATTTGGTGTTGAAAGTCCGTAGCTCACATCAAGGCCGTCGATACCTAAAAACAGCTTATCGCAAAAGTAGCTTTTGATATTTTTTTCGGCAGGAGTACCTATCAAAGAAAAGGACTTCTTTCGTAAAAAGCCCCCAGGTATAATGATTTGAATATTGCTATTGTCGTAAATATGGTTTACAACGTTGAGAGCATTGGTAATTACAGTTAAATCCTGCTTATTATTGAGGTTTCTAACCAACTGCATCACGGTGGTTCCCGAATCGATCATGATGGTATCGCCTTCATTGACAAACTCGGCTGCCTTTAAACCAATTTTTTGTTTTTCCTTAATGTTGATTTTATCCTTCTCGCCGATGGTATAGTCTACTCGAACGGGATCAATTTTCAGAGCACCACCTCTAGCTCTTATCAATATGTTCTTGGTCTCAAGTTGAGCTAAGTCATTTCGTATGGTAACTTCACTTACGCCAAACTTTTTGGATAGCTCACTAATATCAACTTTTCCTTTTTGG
>JAVKCN010000043.1:0-23868 GCA_040222715.1 Cyclobacteriaceae bacterium
GTAGTAAAAGAGACGGCCCACTGATAGATGGGCCCTCCTTTACCCTTCAGAACAAACCATCAGCATTCAAAATTTAGGTTAGGTTGTGTAGTGTAGTAAAAGAGACGGCTCACAGATAGATGGGCCCTCCTTTACCCTTCAGAACAAACCATCAGCATTTGCTTTAAGGAACTTGTAAGCTTACGATATCTTCGTAGGCTTTTATTTTTTTCGCCCTAAATGTTTTAGCTTGATCAATTCTGATTTCGATAAATAACGCCACTTTCCCCGAGGCAGATCTTTCTTGGTCAGGCCTGCGTACATCACCCGATCCAGCCGAACGACTTCGTAACCCAGATGCTCAAAAATACGACGAACGATCCGATTCCTTCCAATGTGCAGAGATACTCCCAAACTGGTACGACTCGAGTCAACCAGTCCAATTTCATCTACCTGGGCTGGGCCATCCTCCAACGTCAGTCCGGCTTCAATTTTAAGAAAGTCTTCATCGGTAATTGGTTTTTCCAGATCTACCTGATAGAGTTTTTGCACATTGTACGACGGATGTGTCAGGCGCTCAGCCAGTTCCCCATCATTGGTCAGCAGCAGTAACCCCGTTGTATTACGATCCAGGCGGCCTACCGGATAGATACGCTCCTCTGTGGCATTAGCAACCAGTTTCATGACCGTTTTCCGATCTTGAGGGTCATTGGTAGTGGTAATAAAATCTTTCGGCTTGTTAAGCAGCACATATACCAGTTTTTCCGGGTTGAGCACTTTTCCCTGATATTTCACCCGGTCCGAGAGCGCCACTTTGGTACCCAGTTCGGTTACTACCTTTCCATTCACGCTAACCTGCCCACTCTCAATAAGTTTATCGGCTTCGCGGCGCGAACAAACTCCTGCATTGGCAATATAGCGATTAAGCCGTATAGGCTCAGACGACGGTGCAGAATTATCCTGAGTAGGGGCGATTGGTCGTTCTTTTCTTTTCCTCATGTTCGCAGAAATACTTAGCTGCAAAGGTGGCAATTAATACCATGATTATCAATTGAGTATGTGACCTTATTGCTCCCCAGGATAATTCCTGATT
Organism: Cyclobacteriaceae bacterium; assembly: GCA_040222715.1. Lineage (GTDB taxonomy): Bacteria > Bacteroidota > Bacteroidia > Cytophagales > Cyclobacteriaceae > Tunicatimonas. The sequence goes on from JAVKCN010000043.1 coordinate 1,073, forward strand.
AATAATGATTCATTTTAAACGATATCCTACATCATCGTAACCTACAGGAACTAAGCTGATTCTATTTTTTTTCTAACTTTGTTTAGAAGATATTGATAATCACTACCAACCACTGACATGAGTAAGTATCGCACTGAAAAAGACACAATGGGCGAGGTACAAGTACCTGCCGATAAGTACTGGGGCGCTCAAACACAGCGCTCGAAAGAAAATTTCAAAATTGGGGGAGTTGCCACCCAAATGCCTCAGGAAATTATTTACGCGTTTGCTGTATTAAAGAAAGCCGCGGCACAAACGAATACTACCCTGGGAGTATTAGATAAGAAAAACGCGGATATCATCACCCAGGTGTGTGATGAGATTCTGGCCGGACAATTAGATGACCAGTTTCCTCTGGTCGTGTGGCAAACTGGTTCGGGCACGCAAAGCAATATGAATGTGAATGAAGTAGTGGCGAATCGGGCACATGTATTAATGGGAGGCGTGCTGACGGATGAAAAAAAGAAAATTCACCCGAATGATGATGTGAATAAGTCACAATCATCGAATGATACCTTTCCCACAGCCATGCATATTGCTGCGTACAAGATGATTGTAGAAGAAACCTTACCTAAGGTAGAAAAACTACGAAATACACTTAACGAGAAAGTAAAATCGTTTGGAAATATTGTGAAGATTGGTCGTACACACTTTATGGATGCCACTCCGCTTAAATTAGGGCACGAATTTAGCGGATATGTTGCTCAGTTAGACCACGGAATGGCTGCCGTTAAAAACACACTATCCCACCTATCTGAGTTAGCATTGGGCGGCACCGCCGTGGGCACCGGACTGAATACGCCCAAAGGGTACGCTGAGCAGGTTGCCAAGAAGATTGCTGAGTATAGTGGTCATCCTTTTGTAACCGCAAAAAACAAATTTGAGGCACTGGCAGCCCACGATGCCATTGTTGAGACATCGGGAGCACTAAAGCAACTGGCAGTAAGCTTGATGAAAATTGGAAATGACATTCGTATGCTGGCTTCCGGACCCCGTTGTGGTATAGGCGAGCTTCTGATCCCGGCAAATGAGCCAGGTTCTTCCATCATGCCGGGGAAAGTAAACCCTACGCAGTGCGAAGCCCTCACCATGGTGTGCGCTCAGGTGATTGGAAACGATGCAGCCATTAGTATTGGCGGGATGAACGGGCAGTTTGAGCTAAATGTATTTAAGCCGATGATGATCTATAACCTGCTCACCTCGGCTCGTTTGGTAGGCGATGCCTGTGAATCATTCAACGATAATTGTGCCGTGGGCATTGAACCTAACACCGAAGTAATTAAAGCAAACCTGAATAATTCACTCATGCTGGTCACCGCGTTGAACCCGCATATTGGTTATGAAAATGCCGCAAAAATTGCAAAGAAAGCTTACGCTGAGGGTACTACCCTGCGAGAAGCAGCCATTGCATTGGAATTGTTAACCAATGAGCAGTTCGACGAGTGGGTAATACCTGAAAGTATGGTGGGAAGTTTGAAAGAATAATCAGGGTAATGGTCATGAAACGACAATCCATGCAGTCGCCTACATTGAAGTAGAGACCGTCGGATAACAGATGATTGACCAAACCAGATGTAATTATCAATTAAACCCAAAAAACGATGAAGTACGTATGCATCATCGCGCTCTTTTTGTTTAGCCTTACTGTGGTATCGGAAGTAGCCGTAGCGCAGGAGCTGTCTAAAAAGGAGCGCAAACGCTTAAAGAAAGAAAAAAAGAAGCGGCTGAAAGAGCTGAAAAGCCTGAGTGAAGCTGACTTCCAGAAACAGCAGGATGAAGCCAAAGAGATGGCCGCCAAAGCTAGTGAACTGGAAGGCGAGCTTTCGTCCATGAAAAGTGAAATTGGACAGAAAGATTCGGAAGTAAAGCAACTCAAAGACCAGGTGCGTCGCCTGCAGGAAGACTTGCAACAGGCACGTACGGAAGCAAGTAATGCTCAGGTGCAGGAAAATGTTCCGATGGCCAGCAGTGATGCAGCGTTTAATCAGGGGTTAGTATTCCGGGTGCAAATCGGAGCTTACCAGAATCAGGATTTATCCAATTATGATACCAGTGAGAATTTTACTGAAGAAACCACGGACGATGGTACTCAGCGATACACACTGGGCAACTTCCGTGACTATTGGGAAGCGGATAAGTTTAAGAAATACCTGCGGGCAATGGGAGTGAAAGATGCCTGGATCGTTCCCTACCGCGATGGTGGCCGGGTACCGATTAAAGATGTACTGGAAGATTTGCGCAGCAACCAGTCCAGCGCTGCTTCGGCTAACTAAAAAAAACAAAAAGCAGTAGCAGAAATAATAAAAGGGAAGCGTACATGATCAGATCTACCTGAACGTACGCTTTCCATTTTTTATAATAATTGGCCCACTTTTTCATTATATAGTAAACTTTATTGTATAATGGATTCTCTCAAAAAATCGTTCTGGCCCGCAGCCGCTATATACCCGCTGCTTTCTGCCGGGCAGGATGATGAAGAAATATCTCAACAAACCTTATTATCCGGAACCTGGTCTTTGGACGAACAATACATTGAAAAAGTCACGGTCTCCTCGGTAGACGATGACCCTGAATTCACAGAAGAAGAGTTTATTCAGTATCTTGCCATTAACGGTGAAGATATTGATGCAGATGAGCTCCAACTTTTTTCGGAAAACACTACTTTTACATTTCACGAAGACAGCTCATACCGAGTTAATGGTGCCGACAACTCGGAAACAACGATCACTAGCGATTGGACACTGAATAATGACGAAGCTCAATTTTCGTTAAGCGTGTCTAACGAAAGCCTTATCTTTGATATTCAATCATTGTCAGACACCCGAACAGATGTTAGCTTTACTATGGGTGAAGTCACCAACGGGGCACTGTCTCAGATTAATTTTGTTTTCAGTTTTTCCAAATAACCAACTTATGAAACTACACACGAATCTACTAAATTATTGCCTGCTGGTCACATTACTTATTTTTTCCTCCTGCCAGGATGAAGAAGAAGCCAGCCGCCGGGATATGCTGATCGGCACCTGGGAAATTCAGTCCGGAGAATTGTTTGATTACAACCTTACTGTATCAGGTGTGCCTCTTACGCGTAGTGCTGTTCAGGGGTTAGCCGCTCTCAACGCTGACTTGGCCGAGATAGACAAGGCTTTGGAAGACGGCGCTGATATACTTTTTCCTGCTGGTACCACTATCATGTTTAATGACGATAATACTTATTTAGTGGATGATCAGACAGACGTGGTAGATGGTTCCTGGTCTTTGAGCGATGACGAACAAACCATTACAGTACAATCCGAAACTGCCATTGGCACCAGTGAGCTTAACTTTACTATCGAAACCTTCACCGAACAACAAATTGGCTTATTGTTGGTATTGGACCGGGATGATATCAATCTGGAAAGTCAGGGAATAGACGAATTACCTGCTGAAATAGAAGACTTTACGATTGAGTACAAATTTAACTTCACAAAACAGTAATTACGGCATGCGTAAGCGTTGGGTCTATCAGGAACAGCCAGATCAACAACTCATCGAGCAACTTGTTACCGATATCCGGGTGACTCCTTCTCTGGCAACCATTTTAGCCCAACGGAAGATAAGCTCGTTTGAAGAGGCTAAACAGTTTTTCCGTCCTGACTTAAATCAGTTACATGACCCGTTCCTGATGAAGGATATGGATCATGCGGTGCATCGTCTGATTCTGGCCATGCGTCGGGGTGAAAAAATCCTCATCTATGGCGATTACGATGTAGATGGCACTTGCTCTGTTACCCTGGTCTATCATTTTCTCCGGGAGATATACGATGATATCGAATACTACATTCCCGACCGCTACCGGGAAGGCTATGGTATTTCAGAGCAGGGCATTCGTTACGCCGCCGAACATGAGATCAGCCTGATCATCGCACTGGACTGTGGAATTCGAGCTAATAAACTGATCAATTCAGCCCGCAAGCAAAATATTGACTGCATCATCTGCGACCACCACCGCCCGGGAGATGACCTACCTCCCGCCCATGCCATACTAAACCCTAAGCAGGAAGGCTGTCACTATCCCTATAAAGAGCTTTGCGGCTGCGGGGTCGGCTTCAAATTCTTACAGGGTTTTTGCCAGAAAGCAAAGCACCCTATGGATTCGCTGTACAAACTGGTTGATCTGGTGGCCATTGCCATAGCTTCAGACATTGTTCCTATCACTGGCGAAAACCGTTTGCTGGCCTATTACGGAATACAGGTGATTAACGACGCTCCCCGACCCGCCTGGCGAGCGCTGACCGAGATTGCCAGTATCAAAATGCCGCTTACCATTGAAAAAGTGGTATTTGGCTTTGCTCCCCGCATTAATGCTGCCGGGCGAATGGACCACGCGGATGCTGCTTTACGGCTAATGCTGGAAGAAGATTTGGAAAAGGCGTACGGCTATGCGAATGCCCTGCACCAGAAAAACCTTGAACGACGACAGTTTGATAGCAGCATCACCGAAGAAGCGCTGAAGATGATTGAGACCGATGAGCGTTTGCGGCAGGCCAACACAACGGTATTGTTCAACCAGGAATGGCATAAAGGCGTCATTGGTATCGTTGCTTCGCGCTGCATTGAGAAATACTATCGCCCTACCATTATCCTGACTGAATCTAATCAGAAAGCCACTGGTTCGGCTCGCTCGGTAGAAGGTTTTGACGTACACGATGCCATTGCCGCCTGCGCTGATTTGCTGGACCAATTTGGAGGGCACGCTTACGCGGCGGGACTGACCCTGCCGGTAGAAAATGTACCGTTGTTTCAGGAACGCTTTGAACAGGTAGTAACCGAACGGATTACAGACGCTCAGCAGACTCCGAAAATTTCAGTAGATTATACAATTCCCCTATCTGAGATCACTTCGAAGCTTTATAAAATTCTCAGACAGATGTCTCCTTTCGGCCCCGGCAATATGTGCCCGATCTTTGTCAGCGAGAATCTTCAAGTGGCAGGTCAGCCCCGGTTGCTGCGCGAGCAGCATCTGAAATGCGAAGTATGCCAGGCTGGCAGCAACCCTGTATCAGCCATTGGCTTCCGCATGCCGCATTTGTACGAGTTGGTCAGCAGCGGTAAACCGTTTAAAATGGCCTATTCGGTGGAAGAAAACCACTACGAAGGCCGAACTACCCTTCAGCTTGCCATCAAAGATATTCAGCTTATGGAAGATTCTCTTTAGCAAACTCTCCAGATTAAACATCATTTAACGCCCTACATTTACAATTTTCAGACGATTTTCAGCTCGTAAATACTGATATCGCCCAAAGATATTTGCATTCAGGAGCATGGCCTGCTCCGCATGATACAGCTTCTTTTCCTGATCAAACGTTGATTTAAGCTGCAGAAAGGTTTTTTCATCTTCTACTTCTGAAAGAATATGCAGCAATTCCTGCATGGTAAATGTTGGTTTACCTTCACGCGTTTCTTTGTGGCACCATTTTTCAATCAGCTCCCTGATTGCCTGGTCAGTCATGGTATGCTCATTGGCTATTTTCTTTTTTCCTGATTTTGGTCTTGGCGGAATTCCCCGAAGGGCATTGGCAGCGGCTTTAATATGTTGGGGCGTCGTACCACAGCACCCTCCCACAATATTCACCCAACCATTCCGGGCAAAGTCATACAGAAGTGAAGCAAATTCATCCGGTGTCTGGTCGTAGCCGCCAAACTGGTTGGGCAACCCGGCGTTAGGGTGGGTGCTTACATAACAGGAAGAAGCTTTGTCCAGTACGGGCAGATAGGGTTTGAGTTCAGAAGCACCTAAAGCGCAATTCAACCCAACAGACAAGAGCGGGGCATGGGATAGGGAGATTAAAAAAGCTTCTATGGTCTGGCCTGATAAGATTCTCCCGCTCGCATCAGTGATTGTGCCAGATACCATTATAGGATATTTCCGCCCCATCTGCTCGAATAATTGTTCCAAAGCAAACAAAGCTGCTTTGGCATTCAGCGTATCCGTAATCGTTTCCAAAAGAAACAAATCTATTCTCCCTTCAATCAATGCGTTGGCCTGCTCCGTATAGGCTTCCACTAGCTGATCAAAATGGATTGCCCGGAATCCGGGATCATTTACCTGAGGGGACATTGAAGCCAATTTGGTAGTTGGCCCCATGGCTCCAGCTACAAACCTGGGTTTGGAAGGATCTGCCTGGTACATTTCATCAGCAGCCTCTCTGGCAATACTGGCTCCCTGATAATTAATTTCTGCAACCAATGCTGAGGTGCCATAGTCCGATTGTGAGATGGAATTAGCCCCAAAGGTATTTGTAGAAATGATATCCGCTCCGGCTTCTAAATATTGCCCATGAATCTCCCGAATAATATCTGGTCTTGATAAATTAAGCAGATCAGTATTTCCTTTCAGTTCAACAGAATGCAGTTGTAGACGATCACAGCGATAATCTTTTTCTTCGAGGCCATAGCGTTGGATCATGGTACCCATAGCCCCATCAAGAATTACGATGCGTTGCTCAAGTTCAATTTCTATTCTATGCATATACTTCATAGGTTACCGGTGCCTTTATATAACTACCCAGCGACTAATCAGTCATAAATTACAAAATGGCAACCAAAGCGCAGACAACAAACGTCGAGGCTATGGCTGCCATTCAGAACAGTGCACAAAAAAGATAGCTAGAGACAGGATGAAACATCCTTCTGGTCTCATTCGCTAAATACCATGCTGTCGTAGCGTTCTAACCCTGCGCCCAGGTTTTGTAAACGCTGATGGATATTCTGATACCCTCGATCAATCTGCTCGATATTGTAAATAATGCTGCCACCTTCGGCCGAAAGTGCCGCAATCAGCAGGGAAACCCCGGCACGGATATCGGGTGAGGTCATGGATACCCCTCGGAGGGATTGTACCCGATCCAAGCCAATCACCGTAGCCCGATGGGGATCGCACAGAATAATCTGAGCACCCATATCAATCAACTTATCCACAAAGAACAGCCGGCTTTCAAACATTTTCTGGTGAATCAGCACCGTGCCTTTGGCCTGGGTAGCCACTACCAGGATAATACTCAGCAAGTCCGGAGTGAGGCCCGGCCAGGGCGCATCGGCAATGGTCATGATGGAACCGTCGATGAAAGTCTCTATCTCGTAATGGTCGTTGTCATACACATGGATATCATCACCGTTGATATCAAAGTGAATGCCCAGCTTTCGGAAGGTTTCAGGAATCACTCCCAGCTGATGCACTCCGGCTCCTTTGATGGTAATATCCGACTGAGTCATAGCAGCCAGACCAATGAAACTGCCCACTTCAATCATGTCGGGCAGCATGGTATGCTCTGTTCCCTGCAAAGAAGAAACACCTTCAATCGTCAGTAGATTAGACCCAACACCGCTGATTTTGGCTCCCATACGGTTGAGCATGCTGCATAACTGCTGCAAGTAAGGCTCGCAGGCCGCATTATAAATGGTGGTTTCTCCCTGGGCCATGCTGGCAGCCATCACAATATTGGCAGTTCCGGTCACGCTGGCTTCATCCAGGAGCATATATGTTCCCTTTAGGTTGGAAGCGTCGATGGTATAATAGCCATCCTGGGTATCATAGTTAAACTTGGCCCCTAGCTTCTGAAAACCCAAAAAGTGGGTATCCAGCCGACGCCGACCAATTTTATCGCCCCCCGGTTTGGGCAACGATGCTTCGCCAAAGCGAGCCAGCAACGGCCCCATCACCATGATAGAACCTCGTAAAGAGGCGGCCTGTTTCTTGTACTCAGGCGTGCTCAGATAAGAGATATCCACATTCTTCGCCGTGAAGCGGTACGACTCTTCGCCCAGTTTCTCTACCTCCACACCCAGAGAAGCCAGTAACTCGATGAGCTTATTGACATCACGAATGTTCGGTACTTTGTGGATGGTAACTGGCTCAGGGGTAAGCAATACGGCACACAGTATTTGTAATGCCTCGTTCTTGGCGCCCTGCGGAACAATTTCTCCCTGCAGAGAATGTCCACCTTCTATTTTGAAAAATGCCATTGACTATCGTTTTCTTCGGTGATTATTGCTTCGTCTACCTTTATTGTTGTTGTTATTATTATTGCTATTGCTTCGGCCCTTCGGTTGATTAGAATCGAACAAATTCCCTTGTTTAACTTCCTCTACCGAGATATCCAATTTGCCTCGAGACATATGTTTCATATCGCGAACTATGATCTCATCGTCAATATTTTCCCGATTCCAGACCCCGTAAAAAGTTTTCATTAATTTACCCAGGTAAATAGTAGCTCCCCGCTTCTCATCCGGATCTTCCAATTCACTGGCTTGCTCCACCAGTCTTTCCATATTTTTTCCATAGTGGCGATACCGTACCGGCTCCGTGCTGTAGGGAACTCGCCCGGGCTTTTTAGTCAATATGTCTACTTCGGGTGGTGGATAAGGTGCCTCCACATCTAAAGTAAAATTGGTCATGATAAAAAGATCGTCCCACAGCTTTTGCGTGGTTTCATTATTATCCTTCACATTCGGATTCAACTGCCGCATAAGCTCAATGAGCGTATAGGCATAGCGGGTACGCTGCTCCCGGTCTTCAATGGTAGATAAATGATTGGCAAGTTTCTGAATATTGCGTCCGTATTCTTTTAGGATAACGTCCGGACGACTAGCATTGTATTCAAGCATATGATCGTTGGTAAATTTAATATCGAGTTAATAAAAAATAGGCCTACCGTAGTAGAACGCACAAATCAAATAATTGATTTCCAGCAAAATACGAAATTCTTTCATTCCAGCACGAATAGGGCAGAATTCTTAATAATCCGAAAGATAGGCTTTTGTGCAGACAGTGGGTTTACTCTTCGTGTATTTTTAGCTTTGCAAAGCTAAGCAATAGCGTTTTTTCTCCAAAATCATCGAAAGTAACCTTGGCTTTCCGATTTGATCCTTCATTGTCAATACCATCTACCCGACCAAACCCGAATTTAGGGTGCTCCACTTTCATGCCAGCCTCAAGCTGACTGGTATCGCTGGGAGCAAAATCTGAGGGTGCTTTGTAAGTACTACGATTGCTCGGAATGCGCGAGCGATCTCGCTGAATACTTTTAAGCAATACGCGGGCATGGTTGGTGTCTCCTACGGGCGAGCGAGAGCCCATTTCTTTATTCACCATCACATAGGCCGGATCAATTTCCTCCAGAAAGCGGCTGGGTTCGCAGTTTTTCAACCGCCCGAACCGATAACGGGTCAGGGCATACGATAAGATTAACTTTTTCATGGAGCGGGTAATCGCCACATAGAACAGACGACGCTCTTCTTCCAAATCCTGCCGACTGGCCAGCATCATCTGCGAGGGGAATAAATCTTCCTCCATTCCCACCACATACACGTAAGGAAATTCCAGTCCCTTGGCCATATGGATAGTCATCAGGGTCACCTTATCGGGGTCATCGTCTTTATCCTGGTCGGAAGAGGTGAGCAAGGCAACTTCCTGCAAGAAGGCACTCAGGCTTTTATCTTCTACTTCGGGGTCGTCTACAAACTCCTTGATGGCATTGAGCAATTCCTGCACGTTTTCGTAGCGGCTCAGTCCCTCTATGGTTTTATCTTCGTACAGCTCCCGTAGCAGTCCCGATCCTTTGGCAATATGCGAAGCCGCATCAAAAGCATCTTTGCGGGCCACTTCCAACTGAAAGCTTTTGACCATATCGGCGAACTTCGACAGCGAACTTCCAAGGCGACCGGGAAATAATTTCTCAGCTTTTTGCAGTACATCCCAAATGGAAAAATCGTGCTCATAGGCTGCCACAACTATTTTATCCACCGAGGTAGATCCGATACCCCGCTTAGGCAGGTTCACAATACGGCGGAAAGCCTGCTCGTCGTTGGGGTTAATGGCATAGCGCATGTAAGCAATGAGGTCCTTAATCTCCTTACGTTGGTAAAAGGAAAGTCCTCCGACTACTTTGTACTTGATATTCCGCTTGCGCAAGGCTTCTTCCATCGCCCGCGACTGGCTGTTGGTACGGTACAAAATAACAAAATCGCGGTAGCGGGCATTTTGGTTACTCTTGGCCTCAAAAATCGAGTAAGCTACCAGACGCCCTTCCTCCTGATCAGAAGTAGCTTTGATCACTTCCACCAGTTCGCCCTCTTCGTTGGCCGTCCAGATGTGTTTTTTGAGCTGGGCTTTGTTGCGGGCAATGACCGAGTTTGCGGCGTTGATGATATTCTGGGTAGAACGATAGTTCTGTTCCAGCTTAAATACCTGCGTTTCCGGAAAATCTTTCTGATAGTTGAGAATATTCTGAATATCCGCCCCCCGGAAGGCATAGATACTCTGGGCATCATCGCCCACTACGCAGATATTACGGCGCACCGCGGCCAGTTTTTTGGTAATCAGATACTGGGACACATTGGTATCCTGAAACTCATCAACCAGCACATAGTGAAACCGCTGCTGATACTTATTGAGTACGTCCAGGTGCTCGCGAAACAACACATTGGTGTTGAATAGCAGATCGTCAAAATCCATGGCATCGGATTTGAAGCAGCGCTCCACATAGGCCCGGTAGATTCTTGCCATCATTGGTTTGGCAGCCGCTTCATCTTCGGCCCGGATCGACGAATTATCCTGATATGATCGCCAGGAGATCAAGCGATTTTTGGCGCTGGAAATACGGTTGAATACCACATTAGGTTTATACACCTTATCATCCAGCCCAAACTCCTTGACAATGGTTTTAATCAGCGTTTTAGAATCATCGGTATCGTAGATCGTAAAATTACTATGGTAGCCCAGTTTGCTGGCTTCAGCCCGCAGAATCCGGGCAAAAATTGAGTGAAAGGTGCCCATCCATAGGTTACGGGCATCAGAACCCACTACTTTCTCAATACGCTCCCGCATTTCCCGGGCGGCCTTATTGGTAAATGTTAATGCTAAAATACTGAACGGGTCTATCCCCTTTTGCTGCATCAGAAATGCCATGCGAAAAGTCAGCACCCGTGTTTTCCCAGACCCTGCTCCGGCAATGATGAGGCTGGGTCCTTCGGTATTAATGACTGCTTCCCGCTGTGGTCCGTTCAGGCTTTCTAAGTAATCCATTCGCAATCCGATTTAGCTACGCAATGTACGACAACTCGCCAGAAAATACCAGCGTTCACGGAGGGGTTTGGGAATTAGGATTTCGAGATTGAAAGCCGAAGTCAGGTAACAGTGTCCGCTATTATTCCGTAGTAAACAGATACGTAAAATGCCAAACGCAGCAGCATCAACAACGTAACCATCAGCAATTCAATAATCAATTAGGGAAAAGTTTGGCATATTTGAGAAATGTATCTAAATTTGCAGTCCTTTTAAACTAAAGCAGAAAAAATTCTGTTGCATCAGGCGAACAGAAGAATATACGTACTAAATTATGGCAAATCATAAGTCAGCATTAAAGCGAATTCGCTCCAGCGAAACCAAGCGGCTTCGAAACCGCTATCAACTTAAAACCACGCGTACCTACATGAAGCAGCTTCGCGACACTACCGACAAGTCGGAGGCCGAAAAGCTTTATAAGGAAGTATCAGGTATGCTGGACAAGCTTGCTAAGAAAAATATTATTCATAAGAATAAAGCGGCACACCGGAAATCGCAGTTGGCGAAGCTCGTGAACCAATTATCATAAAATAGTACATACTTTATTTTCTAAGCCTTATGCTCCAAAAGCATAAGGCTTTTTTGTTTTTGTAAGATTGTATAAAACAAAATTTAGCGCGCAGCAGTAAACTTTAGGTTATTGCTTGCACTTTTTAAGTGCAAAAAAAACTCCCCTGCTATTCTCTTCGGTTATCATCAGTATTCTTACTTAAGTGACAGCACGTGTATTTTGCACAATCAGTAATACCACCTTCTTTTGTTGAAAAAACAAAAATCAGCAAGCAATGTGGAAGTACGTATTACTAATAGTGGTGTCTTTTTTGCCAGGCAGCTATGCATTTTCACAGGAAAAAGAACAGGATGAGGAGGAGTTCGATGCTTTTGATCTTTCGCTGGAAGAGCTGTTGAATATCAAATTGTACGACGACCAGTTCAAGTTATATGGATTTGTCAATGCCAATGTAGAAAAAGTATTTAATATCCCTGCTACCAATAACGAAGAGCGAACCATCACCGAATCAGAACCTATCGCCTGGTCGCCGGTACAAAACTTCCATATTTACGGTTCGGGAAATCTTTCTCAAAAAATCAGTGTATTCTTCAATCTGGCTTATAGCGATAACCGTATTGAAGTGCGCAATGCTTACGGAAACTTTAAGCTTTCCAATTTCTGGCAGCTTCGAGTAGGTAAAATTTACCGTCGGTTTGGTTTATATAACGAAAAACTGGATCAGATTCCCACTTTTGCAGGAATAGAACCCCCCGAGCTTTTTGATCAGGATCATCTTTTTTTGACCCGAACTACCAACCTCATGCTGCATGGTTACCGGGAATTGAGGCAGGGCAAGTTTTCTTACACCCTGAGTACAGGCAGCCCCGAGGGGAGCAGCACTCATGATGTCATCCCCCTGGGATGGGATTTTCGCTATCAATCCGATAGGTCAGGTATTTTGGTGGGCACCTCCGGGTACACCTCGAGTGCAAATGGGCAGCCAACTACCGCTACAGTAGCTTTTGGCGAAGGATCGCCTCGCGGGGGTATTCTGCCCTGGATGGATGCTGATCAGTTCACCGTGCTGGGCGGTTTCTTAGAGAAGAGAATCAACAAATTATTAATACAGACCGCTTATTGGTCGGCCCACCATCAGGCTATCCGGAATGCGGATCATGTGTTGACCATCATCAACCAGGCAGGCATTAACCAAGCCCAGCGCGATCGTTTTTTGGGAGCAAACGCCCAAACTCCTGACGCTGAATTAACTCCCGATGATGTGATCACTGAGGTGGACTACTCCCTCTATACCTTCTATGCGCGAGTGAGCTACAACATCAAATCCAGCATTGGTCAATTTGTCCCCTATGTATTCTACGACGTATTATCGAGCCCGGAAGTGATAGCCGATAAAACGTACGGAGGCGATAATGAAGCCGGTATTACGGATGATGGGCGCTTCTCTAAAGTTTCATTGGGCATGGTATATCGCCCGATTAACCAGGTAGCGGTGAAGCTGGACGTAAGCTCTCATGCGCAAAAATTCAATAACGAACAACTGTCTTACCCTGAAGTACGGCTCGACTTTTCATTCGGATTTGATGCACTAAGTCGGCGGAAGGAAATAACGAAATAATTACAACCCATTGTGTTGCGAGAACGAGGTATTTTAAGCTGGGCCGAAGAAGATCGTCCGCGGGAAAAGCTATTACTGAAAGGAAGGGCCGCCTTATCGGATGCGGAGCTGATTGCCATCCTCATTGGGTCGGGAACGCGGGATAAAAGTGCGGTGGATGTCAGCAAAGAAATTTTACGGAGCGTAGACCACAACCTGCACGAACTGGCGAAGCTGACCGTGCAGGATTTAAAGAAATTTGAGGGTATCGGAGAGGCAAAAGCCATTAGCATTGTAAGTGCGCTGGAACTAGGGCGAAGACGAAAAGCCGGTGAACCCCTGAAGCGGGAAAAGATTCTCAGCTCGGAAGATGCCTACCGGATTATGCAGCCTTACCTGCTGGATCAACCCGTAGAGCAATTCTGGATTATTTTGCTTAACCGGGCGAATATGGTCATCAAAGCCCATTGTGTGAGCCAGGGTGGAGTAAGTGGTACGGTGGCCGACCCAAAAACTATTTTCAAAGAAGCGTTGGAGAAACTGGCCAGCTCTATTGTGCTGGTGCACAACCACCCCTCAGGCAATTTAAAGCCCAGCGAAGCCGATCTTCACCTCACTCGTAAACTCAAAGAAGCCGGCAAACATCTGGATTTACCCGTACTCGATCACATCATCTTCACTGATCAAAGCTATTTTAGTTTTGCAGACGAGGGAGTGCTATAAATGCGCTTTCAAAAACACTAACGTCTTACTGTAGGCATCTCGGGCAGCCTCTTCGTCGTAGCTGGATCCGCTGGGGTTGGCAAAGGCATGGTCAGCTTCGTACATATGGACTTCAATTTCCTTATTAGCTTTTTCCATATTTTGTTCAAATTGTTCTACTACATCTGGGGTAATGTGCCCGTCGTACTCGGCAAAGATGCCTAATACTTCCGTATCAATCTTTTGAATTTCTTTCATATCCTGCACGGGCATGCCGTAGTACATCACGCAACCCGCCGCTTGTTCCCCGGCCAGAATTGTTGCCTGTAAAGACCAACCGCCGCCAAAGCACCAGCCAATGGTGGCAATATCCGCCTCTGCTCCGGCCTGCTGAATGGCTCCTTCAATGATGGCTTTCGCCCGGCCGGTAGAAACGGATTGCACGTATTGCTGCGCCTGCTGCCGGTTAGTGGCGACTTTTCCGTCGTACAGGTCCAGCGCCATCACATTGACCTGACCCAGATCTTTGGATAGCTTTTCCGCTTCCCGCTTAATCTGATCATTCAGCCCCCACCACTCGTGGATAACAAACAAATATTTGTCAGAACTCCCTTTGGCCGGGAGGTAGTAGGCCGTGCTCTGCTGCCCATCAGGGGTAGAAAAGGTAATTTCTTCTCCGAGCGCATCGGTGTGGGTATAATTTACTAAATCATGCTTCACCCGGAATGCCGGATCACTGGCCAGGGCAGCGAATTGTTCGGTGTTGCTGGCGGTGGGAGAAGCACACATGGTAATACCTTCCTGGGCCAGGGCCATTTGTAGGGATAAACCCAAAAAAACAATCGTAAAAAGAAGCTTCATAGAGGTGTCGTCAAAAGGTGTAAAACAAACCCATCCCGAAGTTGGGCGAGGCCAGGATTTTCCGCCCGAAGGCAGCAAAGCCGGCATTTACACTAACTCCCATATTATCGCGAATGTTATAGGCAATTTCGGGAGTAATGGCCAGATATTCAGTATTGTTGGCAAAAATACTGTTTCCGCCCCCTCCTTCAGCCTCACCATTCATCAACGATTCCACGCCAGACAGACGCAATTGGGTGAGCAACTTACCATTCCAGGTATATCCGATCTCCAGTCCGTAGCGAAACTCATCTGAGAAATCCTGGGTGCGGTTGTTGAACCCCAGCAACGCCGTGGCATAGGCCGACCCAAACGAGCGGCTGGCCTCTAAAGTAATGAGCTGATTGAATTCTCCATCGCCGGTTTGCAAAATGCGGGTTTCTCCCCCCGCGGTTGCTCCCAAGGGCACTCCCAGCGTAAGTCCGACCGCAACGACGACAGGCCCATCCGGTAGAATTCCGTACTTCAGGCCGATATTCGTATCTCCCAGGCTATTCACTGCATCGCCGGGAATGGGCGTGCGCCCGGAGGTGTACTCCACCTGGTTGAGCGTACTACGGACGAAGAAGGGAAAATATAATACACCCGTAAGCCGATCGCTAAAGCCATATTCCAGGTACGCGCTGGTAGTAAAAAAGCTGATGGTGGTAATCTCGGCAATTTCGCCGTTGGGCTGATAATAGCGGTTGGCAATGATAAAATTTTGCCCCAGTTTGAAATACCCGCTCCGTTTGGATTGGGTCCATCCACCTCCGGCAAAAGCAGAAACCCAGAAAGTGGCCACCAAATAAATCACTAAGAATGTACGCGCTGCTTTCATGGGAATCATTCGTTTAAATCAGCAAAACCGAACGTAATACGGGCCGGCTTACACAGAATCACGACATACCGATAGGTGGTCAGCTCCACCTCCTCATTGATATCGCTGATGTTAAAAGTCTTTGCTCCTTTCGGGTTATCCGAAATATCAGCAATCTCAATACCATTGTTGGACGTTTCCGTCCCGGCAGTGCTGTTGGAAAGATAAATAAAAGTCCCCAAGGCCAGATCGGCTTCAAAATCCTCGCTGGTGACCAGCACCACATCACCGGCATTATCCATTTCCAGGGTAGCCGTACCTTGGGCACTGTAGTTACCACTCCCCATAAATGTGCCTGAACGGGCTGTGGTGCCAACCATTACTCGAAGCGGTTCACTCTCCACTCCCCCGGCACTTGCTACAATCTCGGCCGAACCCCGACCAACGGCGGTTACCAGCCCCGAGGCAGTCACGGTGGCGATGGCTTCATCTGAGCTTTCCCATATATACTCCTCTACCATCAGGTCCTCGCCCGCCACGTTAGTAGCCGAGGCCATAATTTGCAGCTTATCTCCTATAGCAAGGCTCATTCGGTCGGCGCTTAGCGAAATTCGGGCAATTTGGTTTTCATCTTCTACCACTGTCATCAGCACCGGTTCACTCACCGCATCACCCGATGCCACCGTAATCTGGGTCTGGCCGGTCGCTACCGCCTGCACCATTCCCGCAGCGTTCACGTCAGCCACCTCCGGGTTTGAGCTGATCCACAGAAAAGATTCGGTGGAAATCACTTCGCCACTCATCGTCCTGCGCTCGGCAGTCAGCATCACCGTCTCACCTACCAGCAAAGAAGTTCGGGCTGGCGGCTGGATAGCTACCGTAAAACTCCCGTTAGCCAGATCATCTACCACGTCTGTCCCAATACAGCCAGTCAATAATTGGAAACCAATAACGACTACCAAAATCAGAAGAGGGCATTGCATGTTGGAAACACTTTTCATACACTACTTTCTTAGATAGAAAGATAGCAGCTACGCTCATATACAAAGGTAAGCGACAAGACAAATGGGGCAACTAAAAAAGCAGATCAAAAGCCCTTGATTTTTAGCAGTTTAATTATCCTTTTATAAAAGCTATGCCCTAACAGAAATAAGTATAATAAATACGTCATAGCGAACGAATGTGAGGCGATCTTACGCCCCGGCAGACCGCTTCGCAGAGCCTCGCGGTGACGTCTGGAAAAATGATACTTTAATCTGGTCGGATAAGCACTGTGACAGAATCAGCTTATATTTTTAGCGTCATAGCGAGAAACTATTTCCCCGCGCCACGTCGGCTCATTAGCAGTATATTGCTTCCTCGTGCCTCGTGGCAATGACGTTATAATTTTTTTCGTTATAGTGCTTACTTATGCCCTAACAGAAAATTGTAACGCATGGATGGTATGCATATGTCGAGAGAAGTTCTCTATTAGACTTTTTATCCAGCAAAACAGGCATATGTGCAACGCTGTGGTTACACACATGCCTGGATATACTACTGCTTTTACTCAATAAGTTATAGGCGCTTGCTCCCTTTCAATCCAGTCCGTATCGTTCAGCAGCAAGTTGCTCTTTTTACTTTTTCTTGGGTTAGAAAGATTGGTATACGGCTTATCATGGGACACCATCCGGGCATTGAATGCGCCGGAAATCAGGTCCAGTGCGGTGCCCAACATGGGGTCGCTGGCATCGCCAAAGGCCTTGGCATGTAGCAGATCATCTTCTACCGGATAATCCGGGGTAAGCCCCTCGCTAAAATCAGTTACTCCCACGGCATTGGTATACCGGAGCACAATCGGCATGACGGCCCAGTTATGGCGGGCAGGTTCCTCCGTATCGGGAATTACCCAGGAACCGTAGAATTTCCCTACTGTGGATTCTCCGATAATGATCACATCCATATAAGGATCAAGCCCGCTGATGAGCAATTCACTGGCCGAGGCGGTACCACTGGCGGTTAAGAAATAGACGCGGTTCAAGTTGAGGTTATGGCCATTAGATACCAGGGTGCTCACTAGGTTCTCAGAATCATTGCCTTCGTAGAACAGAATAGAGGATTCCAGCAGTTCGTTATAATCGTATCGGACCAGCACCTCTTCACTGCTCACCGTGGCGGCCGGGGCCAGCGCACTTGCCAGGTACTGCGCGGCATCAATCTCACCGCCGGGGTTATACCGCAAATCTACCACCAGATCGGTCACCCCTGCCTGTGCAAATTCATCCAGCGTAGCGCCCAGACTGGATAGCCACTCCTCATTATCTCCGGAAATAAACTCGGCATATACCAGATAGCCAATGGTCTTACTGGCATAAGTTTTCACTTCCTTGTACAGTACCGGATCGGTCTCAATCACCTCCGCCGACAATGAAAGACTGGTATCCGTAGCCGAGAAACCCTGTGTTTCGTCATACGCCCCCAGCGTCACGGTATATTGGGATTGACTGTATAACTCGTAGTAGTTCTCTGTATTCAGCGTTTGCCCGTCAATGGCCAGAATAATATCACCCCGTTGCAAGCCGGCTCGTTCGGCTGGTGAACCGGGATACACGTATTCTACCACGATAAATACCTCACTACTACTCGAGAGCAATCCAAAAGCCGGAGAATACCCCATGCTGGTATATACTCCGCTAAATTCCTCAACCAGACCTTCGTAATCATCCGTGATGTAAGAAAACTCATCAGCACTGTTAAGCTGCCCATAGAAGTAATCCTCCGGGTCCTGCTCGGCCGAAGTAGGTGCAACGACCTCATCGTTCCAGTAATAGTACATGCTCATCACATCATATACCCAGCTGTTGACCAGATCACGCTCTGAGGTGTCATTGGTATCGGCAGTTTCTTCTGTTACCACTGGTTCTACCACTTCATCTTCCTCCTGCTGGCAGGCAGAGAAGAAGGACAGCATCAGGATGCTAATGATTAAGAAATACGTGTTTACTCTTCTTTTCATAACTCATTTGTGGGTTTCCGTTAAGTTTATACTACGTTTTTAGTTTGTGCGGCCGATGGGGGCACTCCCGCCACATAACATGACCAGAGCATCGTGCATCGACCGGCTTGGGTAGATTTTTATCATTCCAGTTTCCGTCTGACAAACCAGGTATCGAAGAAAGAAAGGGTGCAACTCACCTGAGTATAGTTTTGTAAAATAAGTTCCTGGTGTCCGTTGACATAATGCTCCACCGATAGCTGTAGCAGAGACGATCCGGGAGTCGGCAATTTAAGGCCAGCCGAAATACCACTGGTCGTGATCTCTCGTCCGGAAAGAGTCAGATAATTTTCCTCGTGAAAAACCCCTACACTATATCCGATTCTTTTCAGATACGATAAAGCTCTGAGATTGGGTAAATGCTCCGCTCCCAGGGAAACCCGCTGGGCATCCCGCAGTTGATATCCCTGCTCAAACCGGGCTTTTGACCACTGATCTGCCGAGACATCCGCACTCAACCGCCAGCGCTGGTTTCGAGTCCAGGATATTCCGAACCCGGCGCTGGCGGGCAGCCTATAATCTTCGGCATCCGCCTCCTCTTCCTCTACTACGGCATCCGCCTGCCACACTTCGTACGTATAGATACCCCGCAGCTTACTGCCCAGGTTGAGCGTAGATCCTAGCGTCACCGAAGATTTTTCCCACTGTAATACGTATTGTAAGCCCATATCCAGCGTAAAGGCGTGCAGATAGGTATTTTGACTGATCTGCCAGTTATCCGTACTACTGGAGGTTATATATTGCTCGGCCGTTAATGGCCCGAAGACATAAGAAACATTAGCTCCCAGCGACAAATTCTTGAATACCGTACGCGCTAAACCAAAATAAAACTGACTCAACCCACCCGAGCCCACGTATTCGGTAGTGTATTGGCTGCTCAGGCCTACAAAGCTGGCTTCGTCTTCAATATGGTAATCTACATTGCTGTACGGAGTCAACCCTACCGTGCTGGCCCAGTGGTCGTTCAGGCGAAACCACAGGGCCATCCCCGGAAAATCCAGGTCGGTTTCCCGGCCGGTACTGGAATTCTCCTGTCGCACTCCCGTAGTGACCATCAGTGAAATCTCAGTCAGTTGGCTAAACGGGTAGGCGATGGCCGTGTACGAAGCCGGGTTCAGCATATTGATGGAATACCCATCCCGAAGGCCAATACCTGTACCACCCAGGGAACGGGCGTGGCTGTTACCTCGCTGATAAATACTGCCAATGCCATAGTAAGAGTAGGGTGAAGCTGATAACGTTTGCGCAAGAGCTTCACTCCCGGCGGTACAACAAACCCATAATAAAAATATCCTGTAAATTCTCATCATAACGATGGCCCCTTCTCCCGGGCCTCTTCTGTAAAATGCTATGGACGAAGAAAAAGGATTATCAGGGCCTTCTCAACAAAAGTGGATGAACCAGGGGAGTATGGTGACCGGCGCCCTCTTTTTACCGATAACCAGAGTAGGAATACCCGGCGATCTGTTCATGGACAAACTTCTTGGTTTGGCAGGTAAAGCAGGCGGGTTGGTAGAGAATTTTTTCTGATTTTCTGCTTTATCGCCACTTTTGCCACCAGAGAGTTGTGCATCTATAAGAGATACCTCCCGAAGGTTCCGGTCTGAGGTCCCAGGTATCTCTTTTTTGCTGACTAATCGTGACTGTAAGGAATTTATTGGGTGTGATCGTGATACGAATGTATAGAAAAATAATGTTATGCGGTGCTTCGCTTCTTCTTTGCATGGCCTGTGAATATTCTGATTCTATTGGCTTAGGATTGGTAGAAGAAGAGCAATTTGATATGATTTTCCTGGATACCGCTACCGTAAAAATTTCTACGGTACTGTTTGACTCCCTGCCCACCAGCGGCACCGGTCGAACGCTGGTGGGTTACCATGCCGATGAAACTTATGGGACCACCACCGCTCAATTTTTTTTTCAGGTAGGCCTCGATTCGCTGGGCGACTATCCCGACGAAGATAAAGCCACCTATAGCCGCACCTCACTGGTACTGCCGTACGATGACTATGCCTATTACGATACTACCCAGTTGCAAACCTACTACCTGTACCGGGTTACCGAAGAGATGGAGTACGAGGATGATGGCAGCTTGTACAACTCCAGCCGGTTTGCGTACGACACCACCCAGTATATCGGCATGTTAAGCCTGCACCTCAGACCCCACAAAGATGGCTCGGTAGAAATGCCGCTAGACGATTCGCTGGGCAATGAGCTGTTTGAACTGGCCCGGGAACAGGCCGACCTGCTGAGCTCCGAAAGTGATTTTCTGGAGCAGTATCCCGGATTTGTCCTGGTGCCCGACCCAGCCAATACAACAGTGGTAGGGTTTGGTAATACAACCCACATCAAAATATATTACCAGGAAGGCAGTGAGGAAGAGGAGCTTGTATTTCCGGTGGCCAACCACATCTATTATACCCAGTTGGTACATGACCGAAGCCAGACGCTGTTTGCCCCGCTACAGCAGCAAAGCCGGGAGCTGGCTATCGAAGAAACCGATGATCAGGCCTATTTGCAGGGCGGTGTCGGGACGGCCATACGAATAGAATTCCCCCACCTCAAGTCGTTACTGGCACTGGGTAATGGCGTGTTCATCACCGAGGCTTTCCTTCGGCTTAATCCGATAAAAAGCACTTTTGGCGGAGATACCCCCTTGCCTACCGATTTAGCAGTGTACCAGGTAGATGGCCTGAATCGTATTGTAGATACCTACGACGCTACCTTCACGCTGTATATTGATCAGGAGTTTAAAGAGGATACCTACTACTCATTACCCATTTCGGCCTTTCTCAACACCCAGTTAAGCACTAACCAAGACAGTGAGCAGGCTTTGTTGATTCTGCTGCCGGAAGAAACGTATTATTCCACCGTAGACCGCATGGTGGTAGGCGGAGAGTCCAGCGAAGACCCTTCCGTACTGGAGCTTTTCCTGCTTAAAAACTACCGAAGACAGTAAACCAAATAGTGGCGGTATGAGAGGATAACCGCTACCCCAAATCAGTGAATACTTTTATAATAATTTAACTTAGATACATGATGAACAGAATTAACCCCTGGTGTCTGCTTACATTGCTGGCCTTGCTGCTCGGACAGTCGGCCTGTAGTTCTGACGATGAAGAAGAAGAATACCTGGGAAACTGGATAGAGAAATCTGATTTTGAAGGCCGCACCCGGGCCAGTGCCGTTTCCTTTGTTATTGGCGAAAAAGTATACGTGGGCAGCGGCTATAATGGCAGCGACGATGAATACTATAATGATTTCTGGGTATACGACCCGCAATTGAACTTCTGGCAAGCCGTTGCCCCTTTCCCCGGTGGAGTCCGCAGCAGCGCCGTAGCATTCAGCATTGATGGCAAAGGATACGTTGGAACGGGGTACGACGGTGATGATGAAGTGAAAGATTTCTGGGAGTATAATCCATCGGCCAATACCTGGACGCAGAAAGCTGATTTCGGAGGCACGGCCCGACGAGATGCCGTCGGCTTTGGCCTGGATGGAAAAGGTTACATTGGCACCGGCTACGACGGCAGCAACACCAAAGACTTCTGGCAATACAACCCATCTACCGATACCTGGACGCAGATTCCCAGTCTCGGGGGCTCAAAACGCCAGGGTGCCGTGGCTTTTGTCATCGACGACAAAGCCTACGTGGGCACGGGTACCAATAATGGCTCCTACGAATTTGACTTCTGGGAGCTGGATGCCTCCCTTGTGAATACAGATGCCTTTCCCTGGACCGAGAAAGAAGACCTGGATGCCGACGATGATTACGATCTGGTGCGTACCAGCGCTACCGCGTTTAGTTTGAATGGAAAGGGTTACCTGGTCGCTGGTTCCCGAGGTAGTATTCTGAGCACGGTTTGGGCGTACACTCCGCAGCTTGATACCTGGGAGCAGAAAACCGGACTGGAAGGAGCTTCTCGCGATGACCTGATCGGCTTTACAGTGAATGGAAGGTCTTTTGCCGCCCTAGGCAAAAACGGTAGCTCTTATTTTGACGATATATGGGAATTTCTGCCGAATGAGGAATACGACGAAGACGATTGATGGTAGCATAGCCGGAGGGTTCATGAGTTTGGGCCTTACGGTGCTACTGCATTGATTTAA
>JAVKCN010000044.1:0-56955 GCA_040222715.1 Cyclobacteriaceae bacterium
AGGCTGGGCACCCGAAACTTCCCCTGATCGGAAGGATGTTCACTGATCCGCGCACGCCCCTCATCGCTAAAGGTTGCATTGATGCCATTGTTGCGGTAACTGAAATCGGAAAACAACATTCCCGCATGGCAAACGGCGCACTTCTCGCTAAACAGTTGAAAACCTTTCAATTCCTCTTCTGTCAGGGTTCCGCCTTCATTCCGCACGTACTTGTCGTATTGGGAGTTGGCTGATACCATCATCACCAGGAACTGGGAAAAAGCGTGTAGCATATAGGGCGACGTGATGGTATCAATCCCAAAGGCTTGCTTAAAGAGGTCCGGGTATTCTTCGTCCTGATTCAACTTGTCTATCACATTGGCCAGGCTTTCTGCCATCTCCAGCTCATTCTCAAGGGCATTGGTGGGCGCAAAGTCCAGGTGGGTGACTCCACCATCCCAAAAAAACTCCCGCATAAAGGCCAGGTTGACCAGCGAAGGCGCATTTCGGGTACCATGCTGTTCATCCACGCCAATGCTGAACGGGTGCTGCTGACCATCGGCAAAAGCGGTCGCCTGAATATGGCAGTTGTTGCAAGACACCGTTCTATCCCTTGACAGGATCGGATCGAAGAACAGCTTTTTGCCCAACTGAAACCCTTCCCGGGTCACCGGATTTTTGTCAAAGGTGTAGGTCGGCTCAGGAAAGTTTTCCGGCTGCACAAAGCGGTACGTCTGGTCGATAGTACCGTCCACATCATCCGGCTGACAGGAAAACAGCAGGAGTAGGCAAGCAATCAAAAGAAGATTGCCTGCACTGCTTTTTGCCCGGAACATGATGTTACTGATGTACATGATCCACGGTGAAGGCATTGGGAATCTGATCGGCCAGCGGTGCTCCCAGACGGGGAGAATGGACGGAGTAGGTCTGGGAAAAGTCCACCCCGGCCCCGTCCAGGATCTTTAGCAGGTCAAATACCATATGGGCTTCAGGTTCCAGGTCTGCACTCACGGTTACGCTTGAGCCCAGATTCAGGGTCACCGTGCGAATGTTGTTGACAAAGTTATCTTCGGGCTCAACTTCTTTCCAGCCTCCTACATGCAGGCCAAAACTATGAGCTTCCGTCACCCAGCCATCGCCTTCTATTCTCTCCTGCGGTGAGTCAGCCGCGGTGCCCTCGACACCCAGATTGATATAGCCAGCGTTCCAGTTCCAGAACCAGGCATCTTCGGCCGGGTCTAAGATTCCGCCCGCAGCGCCTTCCTGAACCCCTTCTTCCGGTATTCCCAGGGTAAAGGTAATTTTATCATATTTCCCGGCAGGCACATCTTCCAAAGTAATATAGTGGGAGGCGGCCTCACTTTCCTTAACCAGATAGTAGCCTGCTATTTCATCGGCATTCGCGCTGACATTCATGGCATCTTCAAACAGCGCACCATCCGGGCCTTCCAACTTGATGTTGCTGATGTAGTAGCGGAACGTAGAAATGTTAAATTCCTGCCCCCTTCCGGTAGTATAACGATATTCGGTTGATCCGACTGGGTCAAGTTGCATGGGCTGATCGCCTACGTAGTTATCAAATTCTACGACGAACGATCCATTGGCCTCAGGCGTCAGGCCTTCATCCTCCTGACAAGCCGTGAATACACTGAGAACACAAACACTTATTACGATAAACTTTATAGTTTTCATTGGGGTATTTTAACTTTTGATGGAATATGACTGACTGCTAAACCCAAAAAAAGCAAGCGTAAGAATGCTGCTCTCTTAGCGATTTAAGAGTCAGATAATGAATAATTGACGGGATAATTCGGTATAGCACTCCTCCATTGCCTTCATGTATTTGCTATTTTTCAAAAGGCACAACTCTATACAGACACGCAGTCAACCATAATTCATGGATGCAGGTCGTATTTGATGATCTGATCTGCAGGAGGAGTTTTATCCCCGGGGAGGATGGAAAATGGTTGCCACGTAATCGGAAAGAACAGGAGGGCCTGGTTCCGAATGAAGTGGGCATTGAGGGGTATTTCGCGTAGCCTGAAAGTCTAGTAGCGGGGTGGCTACATACACTTCCATATCTATTTTAAGTGTGGGAGCGGTTGGCGACGTATCCGGGGCGTTTTGTTGCTCGCTCTGTATGCGAGCGATTTGCTTATCTACAAAGCATCTCCCCCCACACATCGCGATGGGCTGATCCTGGTTCACGCAAAGCACATTAGCATAGTAATCCTGCCGCAACCGGAAGTCCAGGTACGTCAGGGGGATGGCCAGGATATTCAGGCACATCACTGCACCCAGGCCAAGGGCAATATGGGGTATCCAGCGCCTCAATGCGTGCTCAGAACAGGAGATAAAATGTCATCAACGGTCATTATGAATGTTTTAAAAGCCCACTGCCAGCCTGAGAGTCATCGGCGGATCAATAAGTTACTGGTACAATTCGCCCATCTCCGTCAACAGACGATCAGCTCGCTTACTTGTTGTCGGAATGGTTTCAGCGGATTAAAAAGACGGCCTGCTCGCTTTCAGCGAACTGACAGACAGGGCAGCCTTTGAATGGAAAAAAATGATGGGTGAACCTACCCCTGAGGAGGGTGAAAAAGGGAGATCGCTCCCAGAAAGGAATAATGATCGTAATGGAACCCATGTATAGTAGCCTCCGAAATAAGCGGAGAAAACTGTACGCGCAATAAGGTAATCCACCCAATCGGGTAATCTTTTAGTTGCACCTGAGGTGCCGATTGTTCTTTTTGTTGCTGCTGCTTCAGCCTTTTAGCCAAATAGCAGCTTCCTTCACACACCGTGATTGGCTGGTCTTTATTAATACACAGCACATTGGCGATATAGTCCCTATTGAGTTGATACTCCAGGATAGGCGCAATCGGTCGCAGCATGGCGATGCCGTATAGAATCAGAAAACCGATGGCGAGGTGAATACGCATAGAGTAATCTAAAAGTAGAAGAAGATCGCATAGATCACAACTATTCGGATAAATTTATATGTGCGCACGCTTTTCAGGCAGACTTACTACGAATATTCCTCAGGATCACCTACCTTTACCCGCTTAAGTTCTTTACTTAATTTCTTTATCAAAACGGTAAAGGTCCCCAACGAAAGGAGGGGCTAATAGGGAATCGGGTGAAAATCCCGAGCTGACGCGCAACTGTCATTCCGATCTGCCATTGGTGGATAGTACGTTTTGGTTCATCCAGCCATTGCCCGCTTCAGGTGGGTGAGAAGGCGAACCAAAACCGGAAAAGCCAGGAGACCTGCCTGTACCGTCCTGCCTTCGGGTGGGATTTGACAATGCTTTCGCGAATTGAAGTATCGTCGGATAGGACTTTGCACCGTTTACCCAGGGAATTGGTATATCCTTTCCCCTACTCTGATCTGTCCTCTCCTCTGTACTTCTTAAAGCATTGTGAAGTTGAGCTAGGGAGCTTTTAACAAATGTTTCATTTATTAAAAGCTTTAAGCATGAAAACCCACAATCTGGGCTACCCAAGAATCGGTAGCCACCGCGAACTCAAAAAGGCCAGTGAACGCTACTGGGCGGCATCTCGCTGGGCAGCACCGCTCGGCGATCCGAACCGCGGGACCAAAACCCAATCGTTGAAGGAGCTCCTTGACATCGGTAAACAGCTTCGCCGCCAACACTGGCAACTCCAGCAAGCTGCCGGACTTGACCTGATTCCCTCTAATGATTTTTCGTACTACGATCAGGTGCTGGACATGACCCTGACCGTAGGCGCCATTCCCGACCGTTACCAACCGCTATTTGAGGATGCTTCCCTATCCGATCTTGATCGGTACTTTGCCATGGCTCGCGGCTTTCAGCAGAGTTACCAGGAAAATAGTCTGGATCTCACCGCCATGGAGATGACGAAATGGTTCGATACCAACTACCACTACATCGTTCCCGAATTCAAAAAGAGTCAGTCGTTTGCCCTGTCTTCTACCAAGATTTTTGACGAGTTTCAGGAAGCCAAAGCGCAGGGCATTCTCACCAAGCCGGTGATCATTGGTCCGGTTTCCTATCTATTGCTGGGCAAGGAAAAAGAAGCAGGATTCCACCGCATCACGCTGCTGGAGAAACTGTTGCCGGTGTATCAGGACATTTTGCAACAGCTGTCGGACTTAGGAGCCGAATACGTGCAATTCGACGAGCCTTACCTCGCTACGGACTTAAGCGACCAGGAACGCACCGCACTAAAGTTTGCCTATCAGGAGATACATCGGCAATTCCCACAATTAAAGATCATTCTGGCCAACTACTTTGACTGTTTCGGCGATAATCTGGAAACCGTCCTTTCTTTACCGGTAGACACTTTGCATCTGGACCTGGTCCGTTGCCAGTTACAACTGAATGACATTCTGGACTCCGGCAAGCTATCCGATCAAACGTCCCTGTCGCTGGGAGTTGTAGACGGCAGAAATATCTGGAAGAATGATTTTGCGCACTCCCTGACCTTTATTCGTAAAGCGATTGAGGCCATCGGGCCCGAGCGGGTCATGATCGCTCCCTCCTGCTCACTGCTGCACTCCCCTTGCGACCTGGAACTGGAAAATGACGAGCAAGCACTCACGCCGGAGATCAAGCAATGGCTATCCTTTGCCAAACAGAAACTGGACGAAGTAGCCACGTTGAAGGTACTGGTGAAAGAAGATAATCCTGCCGTTCATCCGGCCCATCAGATAAACCAGGCCATCGCCGAAAGTCGGAAGAACTCGGAGCTTATCCATCAGAACGCAGTGAAGCAGCGAGTAAAAGGGCTGACCAACACCGATGCAAAACGGCAAGCTCCTTTCGCTCAACGTAAGCAGTTACAACATCAGGCTTTGAACCTACCCTGCTTCCCCACCACCACCATTGGCTCGTTCCCCCAGACTCGGGAAGTACGACAGTGGCGGGCAAAATTCAAGAAGGGTGAAATTACCGAAACGCAATACCAGGATCTGATCCGGCAGGAAACCGAGAAAGCCATCCGCTGGCAAGAGGAGATTGGTCTGGATGTACTGGTACACGGAGAGTTTGAGCGGAATGATATGGTGGAATACTTCGGCGAGAAGCTGGACGGTTTTGCGTTTACCAAATTCGGATGGGTGCAAAGTTACGGCTCTCGCTGTGTAAAGCCTCCCATCATTTACGGCGACGTATCCCGCCCCCAACCCATGACCGTCGCGTGGTCATCTTTCGCCCAGTCACTGACCAGTAAAATCATGAAAGGGATGCTGACCGGACCAGTAACCATCCTGCAATGGTCCTTCGTACGGAATGATCAGTCCCGATCTGAAACTTGTACCCAGATTGCCCTGGCCATCCGCGATGAAGTGGTTGACCTGGAGCAGGCTGGTATCAAAGTCATTCAGGTGGATGAACCAGCCATCCGGGAAGGGTTGCCGCTTCGACGGTCGGACTGGCCTCAGTACCTGGCATGGGCCGTGAAAGCCTTCCGGATTGCGACCAGCGGGGTTGGGGACGAAACCCAGATTCATACCCACATGTGCTATTCTGAGTTTAACGACATCATTGAGAGCATTGCCCAACTGGATGCCGATGTGATCACCATTGAATGCTCTCGCTCGCAAATGGAGTTGCTGGATGCCTTTGCTAACTTTGCCTACCCTAATGATATTGGGCCGGGTGTGTATGATATTCATTCCCCTCGTGTACCATCTCAGGCGGAGATAGCCACTTTGCTGGAAAAAGCCCGTACGGTAATTCCCACGGATCAGCTTTGGGTAAACCCCGACTGCGGATTGAAGACCCGGGGCTGGGAGGAAACCCAAACAGCGCTGAAAGAAATGGTAGCCGCAGCGAAACAGCTACGCGAATCGGTGAGTGAGCCGACCGCCTGATACCAAAAAATCCCGGCCTGCGTTTTAGCGTTGGCTGGGTTTATTTATCTTTTGTTATGGCAAAGCACGAAGAAAAAAAGTGTCCTCGGTGTGATCGTTCCTTTGAATGCAAAGTAGGCTCCATACTGCTCTGCCAATGCTCCACCGTGATTTTTACCGAAGCCGAAAGAGCCTACATCAGTCAGCAGTTTGATGATTGTCTCTGCGCTCATTGCCTCAAAGACTTGCAGAAGATGTTTTATCAACATCAATTTGAAAAGAAATTAAAGCGACTGGGCGATAGATTTAACTAATCAGCCGTATAAAAACCAGCACCCGATTGTCCTATCCTAATGTCGTCTATACCCAACATTTAAGGTAAAGTTCTTAACCTCGCCTGTGCTAGTTTACCCGAAGCCACTCCCCCTACCCTTTTTAGCACTATCTATGCTAAAGCAGGTTGATTTTTTGAAAGAACCGGTCAATCTAATATCCTTCTGATGATGGCTTTTTAGCTTGATACGCTTTCCATTGTGTATCCATGTAATTCCGCTCCTTAGCGTTTTATCGGCAATTTGCATAAGTACCCCTCCAGCAATCCAAAACACTATTGCTATTCGTACATCGAAATTATAATTCAAAATTTAGACTTATCTAAATATTTTTTTTAGATTTATATAATATTTGAGATTGAGTGTGTCTAAATATATATCTCTATGAATAAAAATATTACGAATTTTTATATATCCTTGTGCCTGGGGTTATTGTTATCTTCTTCAGGAATAGCCCAAACCGCTACTATTTCAGGTAACATTACTTCGGCTGGAGAACCCGTTCCATTTGCCAATATTGAAGTGCTGAATACCTCCCGAGGCACTTCGGCTGATGGAGAGGGCTATTATCAAATAAATACCCTGGAAGCGGGTACATACGAACTCCGGGCCAGCAGCGTAGGCTATGAATCTTCCATCAAGAAGGTCTTACTAAATGAAGGAGAACAGTTGACCGTTGACATTACCATGACGGAAGGCGCTGGTGCCTTGGATGAGGTGGTGGTTACCGGAACCCTTAAGGAGGTAAACCGTCTGGAAAGCCCGGTGCCGGTAGAGGTGTATAATCCTACGTTCTTCAAAAAAAACCCGACCCCTTCGGTGTACGATGCCCTACAGAATGTGAATGGGGTTCGCCCTCAGTTAAACTGCAACGTCTGCAATACCGGCGACATTCATATCAATGGACTGGAAGGTCCTTACACCATGATTCTGATTGATGGCATGCCCATTGTCAGTGGGTTATCCACGGTTTACGGGCTGTTCGGTATTCCTAATTCTATGATCCGGCGTGTCGAAATTGTCAAAGGCCCGGCATCTTCTCTCTATGGTTCAGAGGCGGTCGGTGGGCTGATCAATATCATCACCAAAGATCCTCAAAATGCTTCTCCGCTATCGGTGGATGTGATGACAACTACCTGGCAGGATTATAATGTTGATCTGGGACATACAATCAAACTGGGCGACAAAGCCTCGGTACTGACCGGAGTCAACTACTATACCTATAACAACCCTGTCGATAACAACGAAGACGGGTTTACCGATGTCACCCTCCAGAACCGGATTTCGGTCTTCCAGAAGTGGAATATTTCCCGACGCGACAACCGCTTGTTCTCGCTGGCGGGCCGCTACCTGTACGAAGACCGCTGGGGTGGTGAGATGGCGTGGACACCGGAGTTCCGGGGTGGCGACAGCTTGTACGGAGAGAGCATCTACACCAAGCGATGGGAGCTGCTGGGGAACTATCAACTACCAATTGAGGAAAAGATGCTGCTGGCTTTTTCATACAATGCTCATGAGCAGAACTCTTATTACGGCACTACCCCTTTTATGGCAGATCAGAAGATCGCCTTCGGCCAACTCACCTGGGACAAAACACTGAGCAATCATGACCTGCTGCTGGGTACGGCCCTGCGATATACCTACTACGATGATAATACCATCGCTACCACCGAAGGAGATCGTAACCAGCCTGACATCACCTGGTTACCCGGCCTGTTTGTGCAGGATGATATTTCATTGACTGAGCAGCAAAGGCTGCTACTGGGAATGCGTTACGATTATAACTCAGAGCACGGCAGTATCTGGACTCCTCGCCTGGCCTATAAACTGACCATTAATGACAACAATATCCTCCGCCTGAATGCCGGAACCGGTTTCCGCGTGGTCAATCTCTTCACCGAGGAGCATGCTTCGCTCACCGGGGCACGTGAGGTGGTGATAGCAGAAGAACTGGCCCCTGAGCAGAGTTACAATGTAAACCTGAATTATATCCGGAAATTTTACCTGAACGACGGTTCCTACATCGGTCTGGATGCCACGGCCTGGCACACCTATTTCACTAATCAGATTCTACCGGATTACGATACCGATCCCAACCTCATCATTTACCGTAATCTGGACGCCTATGCCGTTACGCAAGGAGTTTCTATTAATCTGGATACCGAATTTTCCAATGGCATTAAGCTGCTGGCCGGGGGAAGCTTTATGAATGTGTTTTTTGCGGAAGAAGACGCTGAAGGCAACCTGGAACGCCGCCGGCCGGTATTGACCGAGCAATGGACGGGAGTATGGGCAGTTTCGTATACCCTGGCACGTCTTAATATGGGTATTGACTATACCGGAAACCTGTATGGCCCGATGCGGCTTCCGGTGCTGGGCCCGTTAGATCCGCGAGATGAGATGTCGCCGTGGTGGAGTTTACAAAATATCCAACTCACCTGGAGCCAGCCCGGCGGTCCGTGGGAATTATATGGTGGAGTGAAGAACCTGCTAAATTTCACCCCTCCGGCCAACAGCATCGCCCGCCCCAATGATCCTTTTGACAAAAAAGTAACTTTCGGGAAGGATGGGCAGGTGCTTTCTACCCCCAACAACCCTTATGCCCAAACATTTGATCCGGCCTATGTATACGCTCCCAACCAGGGTATCCGGGGCTTTTTAGGGGTACGCTATACCATTCAATAATCTGAGGCTATGATACGAGTGATATTCTTTTGGTTTCTAATGATGATTCTGCACGCGGTAAGTAGTTATGCCCAATCGGGAAATACGCTTACGTTTCAGCAACTGGACAGTCTGCAACAGATTGAGAAAAAACCCGTGCTGGTATTCATTCATACGCAGTGGTGCCGCTACTGCCGGGCGATGGAGCATACGACTTTTCAGAATGAAGAGGTACAAGCCTGGCTGGATAGTGCTTTTTACTGGGTTGCGCTGGATGCAGAAGCGCAACATAATATCACCATCGGGGGACAGACTTTTGGCTATCAACCTACCGGCCCGGATGCGGGGCAACATGAGCTGGCTCGAGTGTTGGGCCAGATTGATGGCAAACTAACATTTCCCACACTATGCTATCTTAATGCAGATTATGAGATTATTTATCAGCAAACGGGCTTTATCAGGGCAGAGGAACTGGTGGCCACCCTGAAAGTACTTAGCAGTACTATTTAATAGCATGGAGCAGCAGGCCTTGATGGTATAAATCTAAAATGAATTACACGCATGTTATACACCTTATTTTCAATCTTTACCTAAGTAACTGTTATGTTTAAAGATCTTTTCCTACGCATTGTTGGTGATAATACTATTCTACAGGGACTGGCCGGTGGAGTCGTTATTACTTTTCTCAATATGCTGGGGGCTCTGGCCATTCTGTTGGTTCGGAAGCCCTCCGAAAAATTGCTAGATGGAGCATTGGGATTCGCCGCCGGGGTCATGCTGGCCGCCAGTTTCACCAGCCTGATTCTCCCCGGTATTGAGGAAGGAGGCATTCTCGCCGTACTGATCGGCATCGTACTCGGAACCTTTTTCCTGGATCGGGCCGATGCCTGGGTACCCCATGTGCATATCCTGATTACCGGGCGCATCCGGAAAGAAGAAAATACCGAAGATGAACAGGCCCGAGCCCGAAACAATAAGCTCATGTCGGTGGTGCTGTTCATTGTAGCAATTACCCTGCACAACATGCCAGAGGGACTGGCTGTGGGAGTAGCTTTCGGAGGAGAGAACCTGGATAACGCCCTGTCACTCATGTTTGGTATTGGTATTCAGAACATCCCGGAGGGCCTGGCTGTAGCGGTAGCCGCTCGTAATGCCGGATTGGGCAGTCTTTTCTATGCCGCTATAACGGGTATTCGGGCCGGTCTGGTAGAGATTCCTTTAGCTCTCTTTGGTGCCTGGGCGGTAGCCATCGCCCAACCGATCGTACCCTATGCCATGGGTTTTGCGGCAGGGGCCATGCTCTACGTGATCAGCGATGAAATTATCCCCGAAACCCACTCCCGGGGAAATGAACGTATTGCTACTCTGGGCCTGATGCTCGGCCTGATCATCATGCTCACGCTGGACGTAACGTTGGGGTAAAAGTGATGCTGTGAACTACCCTACAGCGCCACTTACCGGCTCTTTTTTAAAGCCACTCCGGTTGGACGCCCCTTTGGGAAAGGAAAATGAGAATAGTAATGCAACTTATTTGCATATTTTCTACTTTTGTAAGATATGAAAGATTCTTCTTACAAAGAGGTTTTACAGGAACACCAGTTACGCATCACGCAGGGGCGTTGTGATGTTATCCGTTTTTTTCTGCAATCAAGCTACGCGCTATCGGCCAAAGACCTGGAAAACCAACTTCCCCAGTACGACCGGGTCACGCTTTATCGAACGCTGCATACTTTTATTGAAAAAGGAATTCTTCATCTCATTCCCCACGACGGCGGACTGGCCTACTTCGGTCTTTCCGAACCGGTACGGCAAAAACTCAGCACTCCGGAAGCCGACACCTGCTCCGATCACTACTACCAGGATCATGTTCATTTTACCTGCACCGCCTGTGGCCGCACCGAATGCCTGCCCGACCACATGGTGCCCGAAGTTGTGCTACCCCAAGGCTATCGGATCGAAGAAGTAGACTTATTAGTAAAAGGACATTGCCAATTGTGCCAGGAATGAAGCAGTATTTTTTCGTGCTTGTATTGCTACTTGCTTTTCCTGTTTTCTTATCTGCTCAGTCTTCTCAGGCTGATTCCTGCCAGTATCAGGTAGAAGGGCAGGTACTGGATATTTCCAATCAGGTTCCCCTCCCCTTTGCTTCAGTGCAGGTGAAAGGCAGTACACGGGGCACCGTTACCAATGAACAGGGCTATTTTCGCCTGGACCAGCTTTGCGTCCCGGAGTTTGATCTGGAGGTCTCCTTTGTGGGCTACAAAACGGTCATCCACCACCATGATCCCTACCACACTCACCCCCAGATTTTCCTGGCTTCTGACAGTGTAACACTGAAAAGTGTGATCGTGGAGGGTGAAACCCTGACCGGCGAATTGTATTCCGGCTCAGTTAACAGCCTATCTGCCCAGGATCTGGCCGAGCACCAATCAGAATCGTTTGGAGAAATGGCCGCCAATCTGACAGGCGTCTCGGTACTGAAGACCGGGCAGAATATTGTAAAACCCATCATCCATGGCCTGCACAGCAACCGGGTACTAATCGTAAACAACGGAGTACGTCATGAATTTCAGAACTGGGGCGCGGAGCATGCTCCTGAAATTGATGCCTCTCTGATCCAGGACCTGAAAGTGGTGAAGGGAGCTGCCACCGTACGATATGGTCCCGAAGCACTGGGCGGAGTACTGCTGGTGAACCCGCCCAAACTGGAGTTTTTCACTCCGATTCAGGGAGAAATCCGGGCGGTCGGGCAATCTAACGGGCGGGCCGGAGAAGGTACCGTGCAACTACAAAAAGGCTTTCATCGCATTGCCTTCATGGGCCAGGCTTCACTGATCCGGCAGGGCGACCTGCACACGCCGGACTACCAGCTCACCAACACCGGAAAACGAGAACAAAGCGGCACCTTTACCACACGCCTGCACTGGAAAAGCTTCGATGTACAGGCCCATTACAGCCACTTCGACCAGGAATTAGGTATTCTGCGCGGTGCTGTCACTGGTAACCTGGAAGACCTGGTGAATGCGATTGAGCAGGAGCCGCCACCGCTCACCCGTTCTTTTTCCTACGAGATCAATAACCCTCGCCAGCGGGTGCAACATGATGTGGTGAAATTACTGGGGAAGTGGTATGGCAAAGGGCAGTTGCTGGAGGTGCAGTATGCATTTCAGAACAATCAGCGGCAGGAGTTTGATGTGCGGCGAGGAGACAATAATCTACTGCCGGCCATCAATCTGGAGCTAGCATCTCACTCGCTGGATGCAACCTGGGAGCATCCATCGTTTCGGCAGTGGGAAGGCAGTATTGGGGTGCAGGGCTTGTACCAGGACAATAATAATATTCCGGGCACCAATACAATTCCCTTCATTCCCAATTACAACAATAATCGTGTAGGGGTATTCCTGATTGAACGGCTACCGATTGGAGAAGATTGGATTGAAGGCGGCATCCGCTACGATTACCAGCTGATGTCGGCCCGGGGCCGGAAGCTCAACAACGATGTGTATCAAAATGAGCTCTCTTTTCAGAACGTAACGGCTACGTTAGGCCTGGTGAAACATCTGCAAGATGGGCGGTTATTCCGCACCAATATCGGCACGGCCTGGCGTCCACCCAACGTATCGGAGCTATACAGCTTTGGGCGGCATCAGGCTTCTTTTGAATACGGACTGTGGCGGTATAGCCGCCTGGAAGACGGCTCAATTAACACTGATGATATTCTGACCGAACACGAACGCCCCGTTCCTTCCGAAATGGGCCTCAAATGGATTGGTACCTATGAGATCACCCAGGAACACATGCAGACTGAGGTGACAGCGTATGTCAATTACATTCAGAACTACATTTACACCAAACCGGCGGGTATCACCCAAACCGTTCGCGGGGCTTTTCCCTACTTCATTTACGAACAGGATGATGCCCTGCTGATGGGAGTGGATGCCAGCACCACGGTACAGCATACCAATCGGCTGGAGTCTACACTCAAAGGAAGTTATCTGTGGGCCAAAGATGTAACCAACAATGAATACTTTGTCGGATTACCCCCGGTGAATCTGCAATATCAGTTTTCTCACCAATTACCCAAATTGGGTCGACTGGAGAACTCCTATTGGCGAATGACTGCCGATTACACCTTCCGGCAGTTTCAGGCTCCCCGCGTGATCCCCATTCGTACGATACTCGCCGCTGAGCAAAATGAAGAAACGCTATTTGCCGAGAACACCTCAGATTTTGACCTGCTCCCCGCACCGAAAGGGTACCTGCTCGTTAACCTGGCCTGGTCGGGACAGATTGATCAGTTTACGCTGGGACTCCAAGTGACCAATCTGTTAAATACCTCTTACCGTAATTACACCGACCGCCTTCGCTACTTCGCCGATGAAACGGGGCGAAATTACCAGGCCTCTCTCAAGTACGCCTTCTAATAAACCCATTTGCGTAAAACCTGCTAAGCGGATGCAGGATGATCAAAAAAAAATATCAGTTTACCGCACTCAGGTGCTTGCGCTCAGGCTAAACGTAGCAGAGATTATCCATTTCTTCTTTTACCTCTACCCTATTTATGGCTATCTTTCTGTATGAACACTACCTGGACCGAAGAGAGCTCGCAGGATTTTATCCGCTACGGTAATGATTTCGTGCCCTTTCGCGATGAGCAACAGCGGATCATCGGGGAGCTGATTGCTCCCTTACCCAGTCCTGCCCAGATTGCTGACCTGGGTTGTGGAGCCGGTTTATTGAGCCAATATCTGCTGGAGCAATACCCTCAGGCCACCGTCTATGGCTACGATGGCTCACCCACCATGCTTCAACAGGCTACCCGACAAACGAAGGCCTGTCAAAATCGCTTCCGCACCCAATCCTTTGATCTGACCGCTTCTGACTGGCGCGCTTTTCCGTTTCCGGTGCATGCGGTGGTATCTTCGCTACTCATTCATCATCTGGATGATGCCGGTAAGGAGCAGTTGTACCAGGATCTTTATCAGGCGTTAGCTCCCGGCGGTTCGCTTTTTATTGCTGATATTGTCCGCCCTACTACGGAGCGAGGTTTTTCCATAGCGGCTCGACAGTGGGATGACTATGTAGCGCAACGCCACCATCCGGAAGCCTACCAACGTTTCACGCAGGACCACTGGAACTACTTTGCCTATCCGGACGAAGACCCGATCGATAAACCCTCTACCCTGCCCGACCAGCTTCATTGGCTGCAAAAAGCCGGATTTCAATCAGTGGATGTCTTCTGGATGTATGCCGGGCATGCCATTTTTGGCGGGAAACGAAAGAATGAGTTACAGAATGATTGACTGAGTGAACGCAGGTAGTTACATTGGCTTACTAAAGCGTTCAATGAGTATCTGGGAGGTAGCAATTTGATTAATAACAACAAGGTTGGACATTCTTGCTCTATTTTACTTATTCTATTAAAGTGTACTCCGATAATCATATATGAAGCAATTTTCTATCGAAAGTCTTATCTGACCGGGTAGGGAAGTGTTTCCGTAGGCGGTCAGCGGGGGCCCATTCGAGTAGTCCCTGCCTCCCGCTGCCTGCTTCCTATTACGCTTTAAAAGACAATCAGAATAAGGTCTATCATTCAATAATTCACTCTTGCTATGCAACACTACTTCCGCCGACTGTACCAGTACAATTATGACACGAACCAGCAACTCATCCATTACCTGGACGAACAGCACGTAAAAAACGCGCAGATTGATACCTGGTTTAGTCATCTGCTGAATGCCCATCATATCTGGCTTGCCAGGCTTCGGGGAGAGGTTTCGCCTTGTACCGTGTGGCAGGAGCATCCCCGGCAAGCCTGGGTGGCACTCAACCAACAGGCTGGGGATACTACCCGACAGTTCTTATCGGACACCGAAGATTTATCGCAACCTATTAGCTACCAAAACAGTAAAGGTCTCTCATTCCAGAATCGGATGGATGACATCCTCTGGCACATACTGAACCACTCCACCCACCATCGAGCCCAGATCAGCACCGCCATTCGCCAGCAGGGCCTCACACCGCAGGGCATGGATTATATTTTTTATGTAAGGAATGAAGATTAGTAAGGGCTGAATGATCGAATGAAGGAATTGATCCAGGGGAGTTGCTTCCCAAGCAATAATATTTATCTTCACCCCTCAATCATTTAAACCTCCAGACCGTCAAGCTTTTTTTATGAAAATCCTTTTCTCTGAATACCAAACAGACTATTCCTCCTACACTTTCTCCTACGCGGTATATTGTGTGAAAGAAAACCAGGAAGAGTTGCCGGAAATTTACGAGCGGGGCTTTTTACCTTATACCGGTGATCCGGAATGGAAAGAAGATGTATTTTATCTGGCGCGCAGCCTGCGGGTAAACCTGGCTGAGTTTAAAACCCTTTCGGAAAACCGACGAGTAGACCGGAAAATGGAACCCCTGCAAGCCGAAATGCAAGTGCAATCCAAAGAGGAAATGGACATCACAGAGCCGGGTTTTCTCTCCTTCTGCACCAACTATGCCGAAGAACGCTTTGCCGGGGGCAGTATGGATGCCCAGCGCTTACAATACGTGCTCAGCCGTAATCTGATCAGCCATATTTTCACCTTTCGTAATGCCGAACAAACGCTGGGTTACGTATTCGCCATCATTTCCGGCAACATGCTGCACTACTGGTATTCGTTTTACGATACCGAATTTATGCGCTCCCATTCGCTTGGTAAATGGATGATGTGGAAAGTGATTGACTGGGCCCAAGCCCAAAAACTAGACTACGTCTATATTGGCACCTGCTACCGTGAGAAGTCG
The DNA here is from genome assembly GCA_040222715.1 of Cyclobacteriaceae bacterium. Classification (GTDB taxonomy): domain Bacteria; phylum Bacteroidota; class Bacteroidia; order Cytophagales; family Cyclobacteriaceae; genus Tunicatimonas. Next base: position 15,607 of record JAVKCN010000044.1, read on the forward strand.
CTTTATAAAGTGCGGGATCATAAAGGTGCTGAGTTCTATGATGGTATGCGCTGGAACAGCGATCTGGACCTGCTCAAACAGCTATGCCGTACGGATGATAGCCCCAAATCGCAGGATTTGCTCAAATCAGATCTTAAAAAAGCGTTGGGGGAAGCGTATTTTACATAAACTGTTGCTAAGCGCGAAGCAAACGGGCCAACAGATTATTTTTGACAGGCTTGGCATAAAAACCAGCCAGATTGATGACCGCCACCACATCACGCGCATGCAACCCTTCGTACCCCTCTACCGTCAACAGGTGATCTTCTGCCTCAGTATCTACATTCCAATTGACAATATCTTTGAAATTGTCCAGATAAGAAGAGATACGATCCACGCAGCTCATCTCCTGGATATTGGTTTTGAATTTCAATGTCCTCATAATAATAAGCGAGAATTTGAATGACAATCTTATTAATTTCCTTTATACAAAGAAAGTTCCTAAGTGAAAATAGGTAGTATATGAGTATGTACTATTTACATTTTTGTAACGAAAAAAGAATTTATTTACTCCTTCCCCAATAATAGAAAAATTCTATATAAAAATAATTATACACAATTTTTTATAAAAATAATTATATTAGGTGATCTCCAACGATCTACTATCTTTGCGCTATGAAATGGTTGATCCGCTGGATGATACGGTATGTGCCGCGTAAGTATTTGCAGTTAATAAGCAAGCCAGCCCTGCAGGCCGTAGCTTTTTTCTACCGGGGAAACCAGGTGTTTTGTCCGGTGGATAATCGAAGTTATCGTAAATTTTTGCCCTACGGACGTATCGAAACGCGCGAGAATGCTTTGTGTCCCGGCTCATTAACACTGGAACGCCACCGGCTGCTTTGGTTGTATTTGCAGGATAAAACAGATTTTTTTAACCAACCAAAAAAGGTATTACATGTGGCTCCGGAAATCTGCTTTATCCCAAAATTCTCCGAGATGAAGTCACTGGACTATACTACCGCCGATTTAGATTCGCCCTGGGCGGATATCAAAATGGACCTGCACGATATCCCCTTTCCTGATAACACCTTTGACGTCGCCATCTGCAACCACGTGATGGAGCACGTAGATGATGACATCCGCTGTATGAGCGAGCTCTGCCGGGTACTCAAGCCTGGTGGCTGGGCGATCATCCAGTCTCCTACCTACGACCTACCCGAAACGCAGGAAGACCCTTCGGTAACCGACCCAAAAGAGCGGGAACGCCTTTACGGCCAATCTGATCACGTACGAAGGTACGGCCACGACTATGGCAATCGTCTTCGGAAAGGAGGCTTTGAAGTAACGGAAGATGATTATGTAACCCACTTCACTCCCGAACAAATAAAACGCTACGCCCTGCTGGTGGACGAAATCATGTATTTCTGCCGAAAACCAAAGGAGTGAACGAAAAAGAGGGATGGAAGTCAGAAGAAGCGGAAAACTAAAAATAATTTAGCAGTCAGCAATTCAACAATCACCCATGAAAGTACTCATTTTAGCCGGAGGATTTGGCACCCGCCTGAGCGAAGAAACCCATCTGATTCCCAAACCGATGGTGGAAATTGGCGGCAGGCCTATCTTATGGCACATCATGAAGATTTACTCCAGCTTTGGCTACAACGAATTTGTGATTCTGCTGGGCTACAAAGGTTATGTAATCAAAGAATACTTTGCCAACTACTTCCTGCATCAGAACGATGTGACCATCGATATTGCCCACAACCACATTGAATCCCACAGCCGACATGATGCCGAACCCTGGAAGGTCACACTGATTAATACCGGCTTAAATACCATGACGGGCGGACGACTCAAAAGAGCGAAACCCTACCTGAACGACGAACCGTTCATGTTTACCTACGGCGACGGTGTATCCAATGTTGATATCCCCTCCCTGGTTAAATTCCACCAAAGTCACGGGAAACTAGCGACCATGACAGCCGTGCAACCCGAAGGAAGATTCGGAGCCATGAAGTTCGGTGAGAACTCCCTGGTGCAAAGCTTCGAAGAGAAGCCCGAAGGCGAAGGCGGCTGGATCAACGGAGGCTTTTTCATCTGCCAACCCGAAGCCCTGGATTACATCAGCGGAGATGATATCATGTTTGAACGTGAGCCAATGCACCGGTTAGTACAGGATGGACAATTGGCTGCCTATAAGCATCATCGCTTCTGGCAATGTATGGATACCGTGCGCGATAAACGTATGCTGGAAGCAATGTGGGACGATGGACAGCCCAAATGGAAAATCTGGTAATCTATGAAAAAACTTTTGATCACTGGCGGACTAGGAAACCTTGGCAGCTGGCTTACCGATTATTTTACGCAGCAGCCCGAATATGAGGTACACGTGCTGGCCAGTCGGAAACGTCCTATTTTACCGGAAGCCAAGTTCCAGTTCATCGCCTGCGATATTGCCGATGCTGAGCAGGTTACTAAGGCTTTATCCCCGCATCAGTACGATCTGGTGATTCATACGGCCAGTGTGAATGATTATTTTAAACCCAACTTTGCCCGGGATGCCCTACTGGTCAATGCGCTGGGAACCCGCAATTTACTGGAACATTTCGTCAAACAACCTCCGGCCCACTTTGTCTATTTCTCTACCTTCCAGGTATACGGGCAGCGGAACGGACTGATTACCGAGTCCACTCCAACGGAGCCAAAAAACGATTACGGCACCACCCACCTGTTTGCTGAATACTACGTTAAGCAGTTTCATGCCAATCATCAGCTGCCTTACACCATTTTCCGGCTCACCAACAGCTACGGCTGTCCCAAAGACCATGACTCCTCCAAGTGGTACCTGGTGCTCAATGATCTGGCTCGAATGGCCGCTACCGAAGAAAAAATCGTACTAAAATCCAATGGGAAAGCTACCCGTGATTTTATCTGGATGGGCGATGTCTGCCAGATCGTGCATAAGGTGCTTCGGTTGTCGCAGATACCTAACGACACGTTCAATATCTGTGGTGAGCAGACGTTTTCTATGCTGGATGTCGCCCGCGCAGTGCAGGCTGCTTATCAGGATTCATACGGTAAACAACTACCAGTTTCGGTAAATGAGCAGGATACCAACCAGTATCCGGACGATTTGCAGGTAAGTGCCGAGAAACTGAAATCTGTGATCAGTCATTCACTGACTCAGCGTTTTCAAGAAGAAGCCGCTGCTATTTTTCACATGCTAAAGAACTAACTATGAAAGTATTGGTCACCGGCCATAAAGGATACATTGGGGCACATTTGGTACCCCTACTGATAGAAAAAGGCTATGCCGTTACTGGCTGTGATATCAACCTCTACGAGGGAACCGCCTGGGAAGAGGTCATGCAACCCCACGAAGAACTGATTCAGGATATTCGGGAGCTGACGGTAGACGACCTTAAAGGCTACGATGCCGTGATGCATCTGGCAGCGCTGTCCAATGATCCCATGGGCGATTTAAACCCCGAGCTTACGTATCAGATTAACCTGGAAGGGTCGGTGAAACTGGCGGAACTGGCCAAACAGGCGGGAGTACAGCGTTTCCTGTTTGCCAGTAGTTGCTCCATCTACGGAAAAGGTGCCAAGCTGGATATGGACGAACGTGATCCGGTGAATCCGCTGACAGCCTATGCCAAGTCTAAGATTGAATCGGAAAAGCGTATTTCGGCGATGGCCGATGAAAACTTCTCGCCCGTTTTCCTGCGGAATGCGACGGCCTACGGTCACTCGCCCATGCTCCGCATTGACCTGGTGGTGAACAATTTGCTCGCCTGCGCCGTGGCAAAAGGGAACATCGCGATCATGAGCGACGGCTCACCCTGGCGTCCGCTGATCCACTGCAAAGATATTGCCCGGGCGTTCGTAGCACTGGCCGAGGCTCCTCAGGAAAAAGTGCATAACCTGATTGTGAATGTGGGAGGAAATTCGGAAAATTACCAGGTAAAGGATGTCGCCGATGAAGTGAAGAAACTTATCCCGGAAGCGGATATCGTGTATACCGGAGAGGTAGGAGAAGATCCCCGGAATTATAAAGTCAACTTCGACCTGCTTAACACAGTACTGCCTGATTTTCAACTGGAGTATAATATCCAGAAGGGCATGCAGGAGCTTCACCAGAAACTGATAGCCCATCAGTTTAACGCACAGGATTTTGAAGGCGAGCAGTTCGTCCGGCTACGCACCCTCAAACAACGACTTGAACGCATTCAATAGCAAACCAATAGCCATGACCTCCGCTTCTGCTCAGCACTTATCGAAGAGCCTGGCAACAGACCGACTCCGACTGCGCGAACTCGCACCCGGAGACCTGGATGAGGTCCACCACCTGCATTCCCTGCCGGAGACCGATCAGTACAACACCCTGGGAATCCCCAAAAACAAAGCGGTTACTCAATCCATTGTGCAACACTGGCTTAACCAACTGCAGGCCGTACCGCGCCGCCATTTTACCTGGACGATCACCGATAAAAGTGACCAAACGTTCATTGGGTTAATTGCCTTACACGTTGGAGAAGAGCGATTTCGCCGGGGTGAAGTTTGGTATAAATTACTACCCGACCATTGGCGGCAGGGCTATGCTACCGAAGCGCTTGAAGAGGTTCTCCGGTTTAGCTTTGAAACACTAGCTCTGCATCGGATTGAGGCAGGCTGTGCGACGGAAAACATCGCTTCTGCCCGGGTACTGGAAAAAGTTGGTATGCAACGGGAAGGCAGCAAAAGAAAGGTGCTCCCCATCCGGGGGCACTGGGTTGACAATTACGAATATGCTATCTTAGAAGAGGATTGGATACATACGCACCATTAATATACATCACGCACCATGATTTTCACCGAAACCAAACTGGCGGGAGCCTATATCATTGATCTACAGAAAATTGAAGACGACCGGGGTTTCTTCTCCCGCGCCTTCTGTGGTAATGAATTTAGCGAATATGGATTGAACCCCACGGTGGCCCAATGCAACCTATCGCGATCCGACAAAAAGCATACGCTGCGCGGATTCCATTATCAGATAGAAGGCGCCGAAGAGGCCAAAACGGTTCGCTGTATCCGGGGTAGTATTCTCGATGTCATCATTGACCTGCGGAAAGATTCTCCTACTTATTGCCAGCATATTGCGGTGGAACTTTCGGCTCGAAACTACCGTGCCCTGTATGTACCGGAGTATTTTGCTCACTCTTTCATCACCCTGGAAGACAAATGCGAAGTATTCTACCAGGTATCGGCGTTTTACGCTCCCGGAAAAGAACGAGGCATTCGCTGGGATGATCCGACATTTAACGTGGAGTGGCCTACCCGGCAACCCATTGTGTCGGACAAAGATGCCAGGCATCCTGATTTCCAGCCATAAAAAAAGGCTGATCAGTAACGATCAGCCTTGAATTTCCGTGTCTGTGGATGCTTACATCATTTCGCTCTGCATGCTTTGTACTCGCTCTAGCTGAGGTTGCTGCATATCCACAATATCTTCTATTAGACCTCGCGTAATCGGGTTTTCAGCATCCGCAGTAAGTGCCTGCAGATTATCAATGAGCTGCTGTTGGTCATTGGCCAGTATTTCCAGATACGCCTGATCAAACTCCGGTGCTTGCAACTGCATCAGACTGTCTACCACGGTTTGTTGTTCCGTGCTCAGCGCATCCGGAATTTGTGTATTGGTTGCTTCGGCCAGATCCTGAATTTTGGCAATAACCATTTCGTTGGTATCGATCACCGCCATACTCAGATCTTTCAATGCCTGACTGCTGGCTTTCTGCTCGGCAACTTTGCTCAATTCTGTCTGCATACGCGTACTCATCACCGCAAACATTACCCGGTCGCTTGCGCTAGAGGTTTCCTCTTCCAGATCATTGTTCATTTCTTCCTCTGCCACCACTGCCACCGAGTCTTCTTCCGAAGCCGTTTGTTGAGATGAATCACAACTCGAAAATAGTACACTGCTGCTCAGTGCTATTATTCCTAAAAAATAATGTGTCTTTATCATACTAAAAAATGGTTTAGTTCAGCACTACTAACCCATCTTTTTCCCCAATTGTTTATGAATGCGCCTGTATCGGCTGCGTGTAGGGCGCCCGTTGCTGAAAAAAATACTTAACCAACCCGTAGCCGTAACCCAGAAAGACCGTCAGTGCGGTGAAGATGCTGAGAAAGCCTATGCGTACCGAACGATAACGCAACGTACCTTCTATAAATACCGCAACTATGTAGAGACCCAAGGCTCCCAAAAACCCCATTCCTATACCAGGAGTGACGATGAACAGCAACAGGGTCAGTAGCAGATAGGCATAAAATGCCAGTGGAAGCAGGTACATCAGCTTCAGGCTACCTGGGAATAGCCGCGCCAGATTGATCCGGGATTTACCAAACCAGACCATCTGCTGCCAGAAGCCCGACAGGCTTTGCTTACGTTTATGATATACGTAGGCTTTCGGTATCAACCCCACTCGAAAACCTAATTGGTGAATGCGAATGCTCAGATCAATATCTTCTCCGCAATTGGGCAGTCGATAACCTCCGGTGGCTTCGTACACCTGCCGGGAAAGCCCCATATTGAAACTACGGGGATGGTACTCCCCCATCTGGCGCTTACGCCCACGCGTACCTGCCGTCGTCAAAAAAGAAGTCAGGGCAAAATCTACCGCTTTTTGCACAGGAGTGAACGAAGGATGCCCACGATCCGGTCCGCCGAAGGCATCCAGCTTATGCTGATGAATACCCTCATGGACGTGTTTCAGGTAATCAGGAGGAATGATGATGTCTGAGTCTAGGATGAGCAGATAGTCTCCTTTGGCACGGGCCAGACCGTAGTTACGGGAGAAGCCCTGCCCATCGTTTCCCTTCAGATAATAAGCGATTGACAGGCGATCCTTAAATTCCTCTACCACCGCATCCGACTTGATGGTGGAACCACTCTCCACGACAATCACTTCAAAATCAGTGTAGGTCTGCGTGGCCAGTCCTTTGAGCACTTCCCGCATATCTTCGGGACGATTGTATACCGGGATAATCAGGGAATAAAACATGGGCTACACAACATTGCTTTCCGGATAACGGGTTTCCTCCGCCACCAGGTAATCATTCTTTTTGTCCGAATGCTGCGTAATCATCTCGCCCAGAAACCCCGCCATAAAGAGTTGCACCCCTACAACAACTGCCACCAGCGCCAGGTAAAAAAGTGGCTGATCGGTCACTTCCCGCACCACCATAAAGTTATGTATTCGGTACATCTTATCCACGATCAGCCCCACCGTGACCGCCAGTCCAAACAGGAAAGACAGGGTGCCCAGGGTGCCGAAGAAGTGCATGGGCCGCTTCTTAAACTTGGAGACAAAGTTGATAGAGAGCAGGTCGAGGAAGCCAAAGATAAAGCGCTCCAACCCGAATTTTGTGGTTCCGTATTTTCTTTCCTGGTGCTGCACCACCTTTTCACCAATGCGGGTGTAACCACTGCGCGCGGCAATCATGGGAATGTAGCGGTGCATCTCCCCGTATACCTCAATATTTTTGATCACCTCCCGCCGATAGGATTTCAATCCGCAGTTGAAGTCATGCAACTTCACTCCCGAAATTACCCGGGTAACGGCATTGAACAGCTTGGAAGGAATGGTTTTACTCAGCGGATCATGTCGCTTCTTTTTCCAGCCGGATACCAGGTCGTAGCCTTGATCATGAATCATGGAATACAGCTCGGGAATCTCATCGGGGCTGTCCTGCAAGTCAGCATCCATGGTGATGATGACCTCGCCCTGGGCCGCGTCAAAGCCGGTTTGCAGGGCGGCGGACTTTCCGTAATTCCGGTTCAGGCGCAAACCGCGAATGGCGGGGTTGACCTGCGACATCTCCTGAATCACTTTCCAGGAATGATCCCGGCTACCGTCATCGACCAACAGCACCTCGTACTGAAACCCGTGCTCGCTCATCACCTGGGCAATCCAGGTACATAACTCTACCAGCGACTCTTCTTCGTTGTACAGCGGAATGACTATGGACAGGTCTTTCTTCATCAAATAAATTCAGGTTCTTTCTTTTTAACAATCGCCGCCACAATCAGTGAGATCACAAAGCCGAGTACCAGGTTTCCGGCCAGCCCAACCAACTGCCAGGTCAGTCCAAAAATATTTCTGCTTTGCGCGTCAGCGGCGGCGGCATCAATCTGCTCATCACTCATGCCTATGCTTTCCCATATGGCTACCTGCTGATTCAGTGACTCTTTTTGCAATGTTTCGGCAATATCGGGGGTAAATACATTGTATTGCAGCACGGTATAAATCATGGTAATAGTAGCAGCAATAGCATAGATGATAAAAGTAGAAGTAAGCGCTTTTTTGAAAGTTAAATAACCGTCATTCTTTTTCCGTAGTTCAAATCCGGCGACAAACAGTATCGCCACATTCACCACGAAGGGAATTGAGGCAAAGACCGGGTTCTGAAATAACTTATAATCAATCAGAAAGAGTGTAGCAGAAAAAGCAACCGTGATGACTCCCAGAAAGAGGCCGTATTTGAGTTCATGGCTCATACGTGAAAAACGTTAGGTTAAAACATTTCACACAAAGATAACAGAACTTCCTAGTTCGAGGAGTTTCGCGCTTGTAAAGATGAGATAATACTCAATGCCAGGGCAATGGTAGCCGCTAAAAAGAATCCAATAAGTACTTTTTTCAGCAAATCATCCAATGCTACATCCCAGACGGTGGTAGCTCGTACAATTTCCTGGGTCTGGGCGTATTGTTCCTCACCGAACTGTTCCAGAAATCCCTCCCGGTTGGTTTCCAAAGATTGCATTGCAACGTCTTGGTATGACTGGAGCATACCAGGATCAAGCTGCATAGCCACGACAGCCACCAGCAAAGTAGTGAGACTGATGATGCCGTAAACGAGCACACATAACAGCAGTCCTTGCCAGAACTTCCAGTCACCCAACAGATGATAACGACGAAACTCCAGCGTAGCCAGTAGTGGAAAAGCGGCAAACAGCACACAATAGGTAACCAATTTCGGTGCCGTCCAGATCAATGGATTCTCCCCCATCCACTCCATCACAAAAAACAACCCAATGGCGATCACGCTCCCCACCAGCCCATACTTCACCCCTACCTGTAATATTGCGCGAATTGGTTGGGGAATATCAGGCATCGACCAGATAGTGTTGACGCTGATGGAATGTTGCCAGTACCCTGCCAGTCAGGGATTGCTGCCACCAGGGATGGTTCGCGGATTTGGAAGGACTGTTCGTCTCGGTAAAATCCCAGACGCGGGTAGGGTCAAATACGGTGAGGTTAGCCACCTCTCCCTCTGCCACTTTGGGCAACGGCAGTTTAAGCAGCTCCCGGGGCAAATGCGTGCAGCGATCCAGCAGCGACCACCAGGGCAATGCATCAGAAACCACCTGCACCAAAGCTGGCAGAAATGTGGGTAAGCCCAGCATGCCGAACTCAGCCAGATCAAATTCGCACCGCTTGCTTTCGGTATCCTGCGGCTGATGGCTGGAAACGATTACATCAATGGTACCATCTTTAAGCCCTTCAAGTAGGGCCTGTCGGTCTTGCTCAGTGCGCAGCGGCGGATTCACTTTGTAATTTGTGTCAAAGCCACTCAGCAGGCGATCGTCCATGACCAGCTGATGCGCGGCTACGTCGCAAGTAATGGACAGCTCCCGGATTTTGGCTTCCCGAATCAGGGCGACGGACCCAGCCGCAGAAATGTTGCTCAGGTGCAGGCGGGGCGGATGCTCGTAGGCAAACTCCGAAGCATACTCCAGCAACCGAATGTGCTGCTCTACCGACAGAGTTTCCGACAGACTGGGCATCCCTTTCATGCCCAGCAGCGTGCTTTGCACCCCTTCGTGCATATCGCCAAACTGCGTAAGCTGGGTATCTTCCGGCCGGTTGATGAGCAGTCCGTCAAACTTTTGTACGTATTGTAAGGCTTTCAGCAGCACCTGGCTGTGGGTCAGAGCCCGTAAACCATCGGAAAAGGCAGCGGCTCCGGCCTCGTGCAGATCAATCATTTCAGTGAGTTCCATCCCCTCTGCCCGGCGAGTAGCCGCCGCCATCGGGTGAATCTTCACCAGACTGTCTGAGCGGCCGTTAAGGTAGTGCAGATCGTTCTTAGTGTCTACCACCGGATCGGTATTAGGAACCAGCGCCACCTCAGTGAAGCCTCCGGCCGCCGCCGCCCGGGAGCCCGATTGTATATCTTCTTTATGCTCCATCCCCGGATCACTGAAATGGGCCTGCATATCCAGCCAGCCCATCGACACCCGCACCTCTTCCCCTTCAATGGTGTGATCGGCCTGGATATCCGGGGCAGTAGCTCCGGCTGCTTCCAGACGAGTAATGGTACCGTCTTGAATTACTAAATGAACTCGCTGTTGATGAAAAGGTGAGGAGGGCTCAAGGAGAAGTACGGACTTTAACCAAACGTTCATACAGGCGCTAAGATAGTCAATCGCTGCGTGCAAAGGTAAAGTAAGTCCGACAAGAATTGCAAATACAATTTCAGTTCATAATTAATCATTCGCCGAACCGCCTAAATAACGAGCTGTAAACAGCTTATAAGAACCGGATCAGCAGGATTTCGATGAGCAGACTGAGCAGTGCCAGCAGCAACGCATACTTCCACAGCGCCTGCTGGTCGTTTCTGGATTGCATCATCGCAGTAAAGTCCTCTACATCTTCCGCTTCGTACAGGGCAACGTGGTCTTTCCCTTCAATCTGTTGCGTAAGCTCATCCACCGTATACTGGGCCACCAGTGACTCAGCCTTGGTGTTATTGAAGGATAATGACAGCAGATCAATGGCAGAATTCCCGGCAGCGGCGGCTTCTTCAGTCCGCACCAGGTTGTAGAACCCGGCTTCCACCACATTTTGCGGAATCTCCATCAGCAACCGGCTGTTCACCACCCGTTGCAGAGGAATCAGTTCCTGATCGTTATGCCGTAGCTTATAGAGATAACGCTGCCCCCCCACAGCCTCCCGGCTGGCTGAATCCAGCAGTCGCGAAGTTTCCAGCGTCAGGGTGTTCTCATCCATAGGGTAATACAGCGGCACATCCAGTGATTTGCTGATAGAGGCCAGGCGGTACATGACCGGCACAAAAATAGCGTGGCGATACAGACTGGTGAACTCCTGCCGCAGCGGGGTACTGAACACAAAGAGCTGATCTCCGGTAGTGAAAGGGGTACGCAACGATAGCAGATAAGGATCGCCGGTTTTATAGCTCAGCAGGGAATTGCCCGGCAGGTTGTGTGCTACCAGCGGCACAGCGAAAGGCATATCAAAGTTACTCACCTGCCCCTCAAACATGTTTTCAAAGAAAGGATTGGCCAGATCAGGGTTGGCCAGGGCTACCGTTTGCATGCCAACCGAATCGGAAGCGGTTTGGCGCTGCACGGCCAGGGAGCTATTGCGCGTAACCTCGCTCAGGAAAGATACATCTCCGCTGGAAGGCAGGATGAACACCATGTGCCCTTCGTCTTCCAGAAACTCGCGGATGTAGGGCAGCAGCACCGAGGCATTCTGGTTGTTCCCTTCAACTTCATTCAGTACCAGCAGGTCGGTATTTTCCAGCAGGCTGTAGTCCAGGTTATTGATGCTGAAGGACTGGAAGTTGAAAATACCCTGATTAGCGTACACTTTTGCCACATTGGTGGCATTATTCTGGCGGCTTCCGGCCAGGTCGGGAGTGATCTCCAGGATATTGATCTTATTGCCCAGATTAAGGGTAAAGAAAAACTCGTTATCGAAGGTAACAGGGTAGTCTTCAAACACCAGCTGGCACTGGTTCTGCTGTTTCAGCGGAAAGTTGAGCGGGAAGGTAATGGTGCCCGTAGAAAAGGGGGCAATGCTGACACTGGCATTGGCCACCTGCTGCTCATTGATCAACAGGCGTACAATCAGGTCTTCGGCGGCTTCGCTGCTTTCGTTCCGCATCACCACGGCCAGCTCGTTGGTCTGCTCGGCCATCATAAAGGGGTTGGCCAGGTATACCGAATCTACAAACACATTACGGTGGTAAGAAGACTGAATTGGCAGCAGGTTCACCTGCAATGTGGTATCTTCACCCAGTGTACTCATCTGCCCCGTGGTGGATTTCTGAAAATCAGAGATCAGGTATACATCCGCCCGCGTGATCTCATCTCCCTGTAAGGCCGATACCTGTACATCGCTCTGGATCTTCTGCAATACTTCGTCGGTGCTGCGGGCCACGCCGGTGAGGGTTGTCTCCGAAACAAGATCCATCAGCTCTTCACTACTTTTGGGGACCCGCGAGAAGCTGCCGAAACCATTGGTCAGCAGTTTGTAGCGCGTGTTGCGGGGGTAGTAGGTGGCAATCTCATCCACAAAGCTCACTCCCTGGTCAATGCCCCGCACCCCGTTGGCTAGCTCCGACGACATGCTCAGGGAGTTATCCAGGTAGAGATACACCAATGGGTCGCCGCTCTGCCCGGTTTCTTCATCATTCTCACCGGGCAGATAGGGTTGCGCGAAAGTCAGTACCAGCAGGGTGATAAATGCCAGCCGGGCCAGCAAGATCAGCAGATGCTTTACCTTGAGTTTGGAGGTAGTCGCTTCCTTGACGTTCTTCAGAAACTGGGTGTTGCTGAAGTAGATCTTCCGGGTGCGGCGAAAGTTAAACAAATGGATAATAATGGGGATGGCCAACGCCAACAGGCCCCATAAAAACTGCGGATAGACAAAGCTCATATATCGCTCGTTTGTCGTGTATCAGGCATCCTCTGCCCTATGGTGTATCAAGTTAACTAATTGGGAAAAAACGGTCTACTAATTCTCGAAAACAGGCGTTGCCGCCGTTGCGTTCCAATACAATATCGGCCATTGCCCGGATGGTCGGCGAGGCATCAGCCGGACAGGCGGAAATCCCCACCTGCTGCATCACCTCCAGGTCGTTGATGTCATCTCCCATGAATAATATTTCCTGGTAATGAATGCCCAACGTCTTCATCCACCCTTCTAGTATACGGGTTTTGGGTTCCTGCCCTACATAACAATATTCCACTCCCAGCATCTCGGCCCGCCGTTGCACTGATCTGGAACTGTGACTGGCACTGATGAAAGCCACGGGCAATCCTTTCCGGATGAGCCGCTTCATCGCCATCCCGTCTTTGGCATTAAATTTCTTAAACTCATCGCCCTGCTCGGTGATGTATATGCCCCCGTCGGTAAGGGTGCCGTCTACATCCAATACGATCAGGCGAATCTGGCTGGGGTCAGTATGCATGAATGAAGAATTGAAGGTTTTAAGGAGTGAATGATGGATTGCATATCTATTTTGAGATCACAATATAACAGGGTGTTTGGTATTGCCAACCCTTGTAGGGAACATTAGGTTGTCTGGAAGGGTAATTTTTCCGGAATTTACCGGCATTGGGCAGGAAAACACCTGCTTATCTCAGGAAATATGCCGGTTCATACGATACCCGTCGGGAGAATTACTTATCTTTCTTCCTGCTGATGTCTCCCTGAAAGCATGACGCAGCAGCGAACACAACCCAACACCACCATGAACTCAACCTATTATTACCTGGCCGGTAGTGCTGCCTGGCTCCTGACAGCCTGCACGACTCCTGAGGCCCCAACCGAAACTGCGGAAACCACCCCTTCTATCATCAATGAAGCAGCCACGGCCCGCATTGACTCCACCCTGCAAGCCTACGTAGATGATAGCATTGTCGCCGGAGCCTCGGCCCTGCTGTATGAGCAAGGGGAAGAAGTTTACTTTCAGACCTTTGGCATGGCCGACCGGGAAGCAAACCGCCCCATGGACCGCAACACCATTGTGCAGATCTTCTCCATGACCAAGCCCATCACCGGAGTGGCCCTGATGACACTCTACGAGGAGGGGGCTTTTGAACTGGATGACCCGGTATCGAAGTACGCTCCGGAGTTTGCCGATATGCAGGTGTATGCCGGAGAGGACGCCAACGGCGAGTTGATACTTGAGCCACCCCACCGGGAGATGACCATCCGCGACCTGACGCGCCATACCGCGGGCTTTGTGACTACTCCTGACGTGCCCAAACTGGCGGAGATGCTACGCGAGGCCGACCCCATGAACCGGGAAAATACCCTGACACAAATGGCCGAGAAGCTGGGCAGCGTGCCGCTGTGGTTTCAGCCGGGCGAGCGCTGGGCCTACGGGCCTTCGGTAGATGTACAGGCGTTTCTGGTAGAGCGTATCTCCGGTCAACCCTTCGACCAGTACATTCAAACCCATATTTTTGATCCGCTGAAGATGGAGGAGACGCGCTACCTGGTGCCCGAAAGCGACCGCAATCGGCTGGCCGCTCTGTACCGGCAGGCCGAAGACAGCACCCTCACCCACCTGCCCGATGAACAGGCCCAGGCCTTCAATACGCAAAAGTGGGCCCTGACGCCCGGGGGCTTCGGCCTTACATCTACTGTGGACAATTACATGCGCTTTGCCCGTATGCTGGTCAATGAAGGGGAACTGGATGGTGCCCGTATTCTGAAACCCGAAACCATCCGACTGATGGCCACCAACCAACTGGCTGATAGCGTGACGGAGCGTTCGTGGCTGCCCAGCAAGGGAAATGTGGGCTTCGGTATTGACTTTGCCGTACGCGAAGATCCGCCGCTATCCGCAGAAGAAAACCACGGGAAGGTCGGAGAGTTTTTCTGGGATGGAGCCGCCAGCACCCTCTTCTGGGTAGACCCGGCCAATGACCTCACCGCCCTGCTCTTCGTACAGATTTTTCCTTTCAACCGGGAAATACACAAAGATTTCCGGGATGCGGTGTACGGAAAGTATGAGGTAGAAGGAGAGATTGTGCGTAATGATCAGGAGGAAGCAGACAGTTAGTAGATGGTAAGGTAGCACCTGGTGTTAGGATTCATTCCAAGTAACCCCGGCATGGCTTCATCGCTGAACCTTGCGCTTACCTCACGAGCCATCCCCTGCTCACAACCTCCTGTTCCGCTGCCCGGCTAAGAGGCAACCACAATCCCCAACGACTCCAGTTGTTGGGGATTCTTCGCGTATACAAATTTGGCCGTACGGATGAAGTCTTGCATCCACGCTCGCAGGTCGGCGATACTTTCGTCGCGCTGTTGCTTGCTGACCTGGGCAGTTCCCTTACTATGGGTTTGCTTCACCCGGGCATCCATTACCGCCTGAATCTGAGCCTTGGCCTGTTCCAGACTAGCCACAGTAATGCCATGGGGCTTGAGCAAGGGCAGGGCCTGGGGCGCGTTGGCGTAGAACGCTTCCGTCTGCTCCAGCCATCCGCTAAAAGACTTCTCCCGCCGCCCGTTCAGCTTCAGGGTTCGCCACAGGTCGCGGTCCTGGGGAATGGCCAGGCGCGCCAGCTTCAGTTGGTACATATAGGTGCTATTGGCTGCTTCCAGCGCCTTTTGCAGGGCATCGGTAGCATTGCACTGGTCACCTATCGCATTCTGGTACTCCTGCTGCCCCGCCTTCACGGTAGTCAGCAATGCAATACCCTCGTCTATTCGTTCACCGTTATAGCCCTGTTTGGCTAAGTCTTTGGTGATGTCGGTATTCGTTCTGGCGGCATCCAGCGTCAGTCGCCACCCTTCAATAAAATCACTAATCCCTCTTCTCATGGGTTCATTAGATTTTTTGGTGAAACATGTGTTTTGAAAGATTGAAGGTCTAAAGGTTTGTATGATAAAAGGGAAATACGCTGGGGCAATATGATATACCTGTTTTAGCCATTGGTTTTCAACCTCCCCCGACATTCCCTGTTATTTCATTTCCTCATACTCTGGGGTTAACCTTCAAAACTTTATTGTGCAATTTTAATATTTGATTATATAAAATATAAATAATGTTATATAAATTTCTTACACCTGACCACCATCCCGAAGGATATTGGGCTGATTCGGGTAGCAATCAGGAATAGTACCCGAACGGAGCGGTTGTGTACCAAAGCATATTTGGAGATCACCGTAACGGAGTACTTGTGCGAGGCGGCATACCCCTTCAGGAACGGTGCGGAGTACTTGCGCGAGACTACACAATCCTTCAGGGATGGCACGGAGCCGTTGAGCAAGACTACACGCCCCCTGAGGAACAGCGAAGTGCCCTTCGGAAAGCCCAAACAAGCTCTCCGCCCCCTTGCACAGATGATAAAAAAGCCAAATTTTCTACTCCGCACCACTGACGGGCAGGATTATCCACCCTGATTTCTTTCCCTATCCAGCAAAAAGCACTATAGGTAATCTCCTAAAAGTCCTCAATACCTCCATTAATTCACCCTTCATTTTCCCCAATAATCAGTCAAACACCTCCCGGTTCTACTCCCCTCTCTTCCGGAAAGGACACCATCGCAATGGATCAGTCAGACGAGCCGCTGTATACTGAAGACTTTACTATATTGCCCGTGAATGCAGTAGCAACCTCGGTGAGACCGTAGCTGCCTGCCATACTGAAAATGACTGAACCATTCTACCAACACCTACAAAAGTTCATCGCATTAGATAAAGCGGACTTCACCGAAGTGCTTTCTTATTTCCAGATAAAGGAGCTGGACAAGAAGGAAATATTGATGGAAGCCGGTAAACTATGTAATAGTAGCTTTTTTGTACTGCACGGCTGCCTCCATATGTATTACATCAATGACAAAGGCATAGAAAAAACCATTCAGTTTGCCATTGAAAACTGGTGGTTGTCCGATTATTTAGCGTATCATCATCGGCAGCCCACCGATTTTTATATACAGGCGGTAGAATCCTCCCGGGTACTCTGTATAGATTATGATCGTCAGAACAAATTACTGACTGCCTTCCCCATTCTGGAAACCTATTTCCGGCACGTCTATCAAATTGCCTATGGAGCTTCCATCATGCGGGTAAAATACTTGTTTGATTATTCCAAAGAAGAGATATTTCTGCGCTTTAGTGAGCAGTTCCCCGAGTTCGTGCAGCGCGTCCCCCAGTATTTAATTGCTTCCTACTTAGGACTTACCCCGGAATATGTGAGTGAGATCAAAAGAAAACAGCGATCTTAAACCAGCTTAACTTTTTTCCGGTTGTCGGGACTTACCTTTGCCTCAATATCAAAGTAAGCAAACAAATGGAAGAAAGAATTCAAATAGATGCCACAGAACCCGATGCATTTAAAGCGATGAATGCTCTGGAAGGTTACTTACAAAAAAGCCAGTTAAGCAAAACGCACCGGGAACTGATCAAAATCAGGGCTTCGCAGATAAATGGATGCGCATTTTGTATTGATATGCATACCAAAGATGCACTGAAACAGGGAGAAACACCCCAAAGAGTATTCCTATTAAACGCCTGGCGAGAGGCGGATCTGTTTACCGATGAAGAAAGAATACTTTTACAGCTTACCGAAGAAGTCACACTGATCCATCAGGAGGGGGTATCTGATGATACCTATCAAAAAGCCCTTGCCGTATTTGGCAAAAACTATCTGTCGCAGCTGATCATGGCAATAACCACCATCAATGCCTGGAACAGAATTGCCATAAGCGCCCATAAACCCCTGGCAGATTAACCCTATAAGATCAATGAAAACCATCCATAGCACGATCATTTTAATAGTCATCGTTTTTTGCAGTTGCAATACTGAACCAGCCAGCCATACCCAGGCTGCGCAGGACACATCGATCACAGAACCCCTTAAGCCCTTAAACGCCGACTTACCCATCATTGGCCTGCTCATGTATGATGGGGTGCTTACCACCGAAGTCACCGCCCCTCTGGATGTTTTTTCCAAGCATACGGAAGCGGGAGAGCAACTTTTCAATGTCATCACCATTGCTCAGTCAGCCCGCCCGATTGTCAGCGAAGAAGGGCTAACGATGGTGCCAGACTATACCTTTGACAATGCCCCCGCCCTGGATATTCTTTTCGTTCCCAGTGCATACGATATGTACACCCAGGTACACAACCCTGATATTGTGGAATTTATCCGCGTACAGAATGAGAACACGGACTATACGGTAAGCAATTGCGCCGGGGCACAACTGATCGGAGAATCCGGTATTGCCGATGGAAAGAAAATAGTTACCTGGATAGGCGGAGGAGCGGAGCTTCAAAAGACGTACCCAAAGCTGATTGTCCAGGACGATTCCCTGGTGAGCTATGTAGAAGATGGTAAATTTCTCTCATCCAACGGAAATCTGGCGAGTTATATCTCCTCATTGGAATTATTAGAAAAACTGACAGATAAGAATCACCGGGCCTTCGTAGAATCCTACTTATATCTGGACAGGCTTCAGGGGTGGGACCATTAATGGCTCACCTCGCTGGTTCATCATGCCCTTTCGCATCGTTGGCAACCATAGAAAACTGATTTTCGTTGGGTAACTTTAAAGTAATTGTTCTTTACAAGACATTGGATGTGTAAAGTAGCCCCCTTCCCAACGGCCTGATGATTCTCTACCAGGCACGTCAAGTAACGTCAACCTGCGTACCCATCCATTGACCAACTACTTTAGGAAGCCTCTTGTACTTAAATGGGTTGGTAATTCTTATTTTTTTAGCTAATCTCGCTTTTGCTTAACCAGCCCGCCCTATGAAACGATCGGATATTGCCGTGATGCCCCAGTTTTTTGATCGATACATCCGCCTGGTAGAGGATATCGAGCTCGTATCGGGCCTGGAAGATACGCTTCCCTTGCTCGATGCGCATCAGGCGCAGCTCGAGCGGGTGCAGGACCAACGCTACGCTCCCGGTAAATGGACTCCCAAAGACATTGTGCAGCACATGACCGACAATGAGCGGGTACAGTCGTACCGTGCGCTGCGGATCATGCGGAACGACCCCACTCCCCTGCCCGGCTACGATCAGGAGCCCTGGGCCAGGCATACCCAGGCCGCCCAGTTGCCCCTCGAGGCTTTGCTAGAGGAATTTACAATAGTACGGCAGGCCAGCATACGGCTGTTCCGACACAGCACCGACGAGATGCTGTTAAGCACCGGCACCTGTTCCGATGTTGAAATATCAGCCCTGGCCCTGGGCTTTATGCTGATCGGGCACCAGTACCACCACCTGCGCATACTGGAAGAAAAGTATTTTACGCTCTGATCTCATCCACCTCCCAAATTACCATGACAAAAGCACGACTGATTTACTGCATCACCCTGAGTATACTGGCCGCCTGCACCACTTCCCCCGAAGAAAACAAGCAATCGCAGGCGGCATCCGCCCCGCCGACCTCGGGCAACCCCATTGCCAAAGGCTGGTACGCTGATCCGGAAGGAATTGTTTTCGGTGACGAATACTGGATTTACCCCACCTATTCGGATGCCTTTGAGAAGCAGGTATTCATGGATGCATTTTCATCCAAAGACCTGGTACACTGGGAGAAACACTCCCACATCATCGACACTACTATCATTAAATGGGCCAAACAGGCGCTCTGGGCACCGGCCGCCATTGAGAAGGACGGACAGTACTACCTGTTTTTCGGAGCCAATGATGTGCAACGCCCGGGCGGACCGATGTGGGATGAGAACAATACCCTTAACCACTTCGGTGGCATCGGAGTAGCCATTGCGAATGCCCCGGGCGGCCCCTTTATAGACTACCTGGGCGAACCGCTGATCTCCAATTTC
This sequence comes from Cyclobacteriaceae bacterium, assembly GCA_040222715.1. GTDB lineage: Bacteria > Bacteroidota > Bacteroidia > Cytophagales > Cyclobacteriaceae > Tunicatimonas. The sequence goes on from JAVKCN010000044.1 coordinate 35,196, forward strand.
TATAACGATGCCCAGCCCATCGACCAGTTTGTATTTGAGGATACGGACGGCACTTATTATATGATGTACGGCGGCTGGAGCCACTGTAATATGGGAAAGCTCAACGAAGACTTCACTGGCTTTGTGCCCTGGGAGGATGGAGAACTGTTCCACGAGATCACTCCGGAAGGCTACGTAGAAGGCCCCTTCCTGTTTCAGCGGCAGGGGAAATACTATTTTATGTGGTCGGAAGGCGGCTGGGGGAATGATACCTATAAGGTAGCTTACGCAATGGCCGATCAGGCAACCGGGCCCTTCGAGCGGATTGGTACCATTCTGGAATCAGACACCACCATTGCCACCGGGGCCGGTCATAACTCAGCGATTAACACCCCCGGCACTGACGACTGGTATATGGTCTACCACCGCCGCCCCATTCCTAATGAGGGCCGCGACCATCGGGTCATCTGTATCGATAGGTTACTGTTCAACGAGGACGGTACGATTAAGCCCGTGAAGATGACCTTTGAGGGAGTGGAGGCGAACCCTATTGCTGCTAGAACGGAGTAGAGAGTTTGGGACTTGGGGTCGAACGGCTTCTTGGGTTTGTCGTTAGATAGCATACATCAACACCGGCCTCAATACGAGGCCATCTGCTTGGCAGGTTCATTATTTATCCCTATCATCGTAGGACTTCTTCCCTGGGCATTCCCGGACGAAGAGAATCAGTACCCAACAACCGATAAAGAAACGATGATCCCTCCTGCTACTCATTCTATGACACCTTCCACACTACGAGCCTGTTGCCTATGAATCGCCGTACTTCACTGCACTACCTCTGCCTGGGCGGAGCTTTGACTCTTGCTCCAACTGGCCTGATCAGTGCCTCACCTGCCCGGAAAGGACCATTAAACTATGTGTATCCGAAAGTGAGCTCTCCCTACCCCACCGCATTGCCCGACAACCTGCGGGTGCCCTTTCAGTGGCAGTACTTTTCCGTCGCCAAGGGAGAGGAACCGGTAAGATTGACGGGCCTAAAAAGGCTTGATACCTCCGCCTCGGATGCTCGGTTACGACTGACCACCGCCCTGGACAGCCGGGAAGAGAAAGTGGTAGAGGTACGCATTCCGGGAGAAGACGCTCCCTTGGGTATACTGGATTGTAAGTATAGTCCGTTGCTGCAAATTATAGAACTGGCAATTTCCCCAGAGCATTTGCCACTTATCCATGAAAAAGGACTGGAACTGCGGCTGGTGAAAGGGGAAACGCCCATTTACTTCTTTGCGGATGTCCGAGATAAGGCAGACCACAACGGCGTACTATTTCCGCACCTCCTCACGGTGAGTCCACCGCTACCTGATCCTACCTCACAGTTCATCGATCAGTTCATGTCATCCGGCTCCCTGCAACCCTTCGATTGGATGGGTGGCTGCGTGCTGGACGGGCTTTGGCAACTCTACCAGCAAAAGGGGATGAAGCAGGCCAGGAAGGCGCTGGATACCTATCTCAGCATGTTCTTTGATAAACAGGACAACCTCGTTCAGGAGAACCCTAAAAGCGAGATTGCCGATAACCACATCCACAGCATTGAGTCTACCCTGGCCTTCGCGGTGGTCGCCCGCCTGTACCCCGAACATCCGGTGCTGAAGATTGTGGAAGCCTTCTGGCAGGAAACCCTTCGGGATGATGGGGCGGTAGCGCACTCCTCTATTACTGCCGAAGGAAGCTACACCATTGCCTACCCGATGGCCGTGCTGGCGAAGGAATGGCAACGCGATGATCTGGCCAGGCTGGCCCTGCAACAGCTCCGGCACCGGATGGTACTGCACCACGACGGTGCCCAGTACCTGCGCTACCACCAGCAGGGCAACCGAACCTTCCGCAACTGGGCTCGAGGCCTCGCCTGGTACATGCTGGGCCTGGCCCGCACCCTGCCACTGCTGCATGACATCGAAGATACCCGCGACCTGGTAGAGGAACTGGAGCGCGTTACAGACTTTGTACTGAGCTACCAGCAGGAAAACGGGCTGTGGAGGTGCTTTCTGGATGCCGCGGCTACCGATGTGGATACCTCCGGCTCGGCGGGCATGGCCGCGGCCATTGCCACCGGCATCCACACTGGCTTTTTACCAGAAACCCTGAAACCTCGTGTAGAAAAAACCTGGCAAGGCCTACTCCCCTACCTTACGCCTGACGGGCTGCTGGATGGAGTGGCTCAGAGCAACCGGGGCGGAGAAGCCCTGCAACGCAGCGACTACCGTGTGATTTCCCAAATGGGCATGGGACTGATGGCCCAACTGTACGCTTACTTATAAAATCGTATTGATTGGTTAAAAATGCTTGCGAGCCTTTAATCTTAAGCTTGACTTTAGCCATTTGGATCAAGCCTGCAGTAGTTTAAAGAAACTCTGATGTAAAGTATCTTGAGGTATCTGACCCCCTCAATTATGCTTCGTTTTGAAACTATGGGGCTTATTGCCGCTTAATTTCACACGAACTATTGAGTAGTATTACTCTGCTTCAATCATTAAAAAATCAGTCTTCGTCTACATTTCGCTCGACGTGGCGGATGATTTTTCCGGCGATGTCGTCTCCGGTAGCGGCTTCAATACCTTCCAGGCCGGGAGAGGAGTTCACTTCCAGGATGAGTGGGCCCCGGGAGGATTGCAGCATGTCGACCCCCGCCACACTCAGGTTCATGGCCTTGGCAGCCCGGAGGGCGGCATATTCTTCTTTATCAGACAGGTTGACTACTTCGGCGGAGCCACCCCGGTGCAGGTTGGAGCGAAATTCCCCTTCTTTGGCCTGCCGCTTCATCGCTCCCACCACCTGATCGCCCACCACAAAGGCCCGGATATCAGCGCCTTTAGATTCTTTGATGTATTCCTGAACGATCACCCGGGCTTTCAAACCATTAAAGGCTTCCAGCACTGATTCGGCGGCCTTTTGCGTTTCAGCCAGCACGACGCCCAGTCCCTGGGTACCTTCCAGCAGTTTGATGACACAGGGAGCGCCACCTACTGAATTAATTACCTGATCTACATTCTTGGTATCGTTGGTAAAGGCTGTTTTGGGTAACCCCAGTCCGGCCCGGGCCAGGATTTGCAGGCTGCGTAGTTTATCGCGGGAACGAACCAGCGCGACGGATTCTACCGTAGAGAACACTTTCATCATCTCAAACTGCCGCACTACTGCCGTGCCGTAAAACGTAACCGAAGCACCGATGCGGGGAATCACGGCCTCAAAATTGTCCAGATACTCACCCTTGTAAAAAATCCGGGGTTTTTTCTTCTCAATTTCAATATTGCATCTCAGGTGATCAATCACCTGAACGTGATGTCCTCTGGTTTTGGCTGCTTCTACCAGTCGGCGGGTAGAATATAAATTCGGGTTACGCGAAAGTACCGCTATATTCATGGTTAAAAATATATTAAAAAGTTTGGCTGTAAGGTAACAATTCTCCGCAGAAAACCTGATGCTTTTAATTCGATTATCCTTTCTGCCGTCAATTTATTATCACCGGTCATTCTCCCGGCCAACAGGGCTGTTCCTGTCTTTATTTACTCATTTTTCATCCAGGCATTCTCTGCACTAAAGTTTACCAAAAACGGAGGATTCTGTGTACTATTGCGGTCAGAAGTACAATAGCAGGAATGGAGCGAATGAATACCTGGTTCCCGGGTATGTACCTGCGCTTGCCATTCTGATGTAATTTTACTCGTTTACTGAGTCTTCAGGCCTGGTAATTTCAAGTGTTAAAAACGATCTTTATGAACAACCTAACGAAACTCCTTTTGTTTATTTTGCTGGCCGGAAGCCTGTGGTCCTGCCAGTCATCTTCCCCGGAAACTGCCGAAACCACTCCCCAGCGGCCTAATATTCTGTTTATCATGTCAGACGATCATGCCTACCAGGCAATCAGTGCGTATTCTGACCGGTTGACTGAAACTCCGCACATCGACCGCATTGCCCAGGGAGGGATGTTGTTTACCAATGCCTGCGTGACCAATTCTATCTGCGCCCCTTCCCGGGCCGTCATCCTGACCGGAAAGCACAGCCACCTGAACGGGAAGATTGACAATCGCTTTCCTTTTGATACCACCCAGGTGACGTTCCCGCAGATCTTCCAGCAGGCGGGCTACCAGACGGCCATGTTCGGCAAGCTGCATTTTGGCAACAGTCCCAAAGGTTTTGATCAGTTTAAGATCTTACCCGGACAGGGTACTTATTACAACCCGGATTTTATCACCAAAAACGAAGGCAATATTCAGGTAGAAGGGTATACTACTGATATCATTACTGATATGACCCTGAACTGGATGGATGCCGAGCGGGACACTACCCAGCCCTTTATGCTGATGTATCTGCACAAGGCACCCCACCGGGAGTGGCTGCCCGCGCCCCGGTACTATAAGGAATATACCCAAAAGACTTTTCCCGAGCCGGAAACCCTGTTTGACGATTACGAAGGCCGGGGCACAGCGGCCAAAACGGCTGAAATGAACCTGCTGAAGCACATGAACTGGGCGGGAGATTCCAAGATCCGTCCCGAAGTGATGGACGAACTGGGGATTCCCGAAACAGCGGATTGGGACAAAGCGGCCTATGCCCGGGAGGTAGGTCGTCAAACCCCGGAGCAACGGGCCGAGTGGGATGCGGTGTACGATCCGATCAACGAAAAATTCAAGGAGGACTATCCGGATATGAGTCAGAAAGACCTGATGCGCTGGCGCTACCAACGCTATATGCAGGATTACCTGGGCAGTATTGCGGCCGTAGACGAAGGCGTGGGTCGGGTGCTGGATTACCTGAACGAGCACGGGCTGGCCGAAAATACCATTGTGGTGTATACTTCCGATCAGGGGTTCTACCTGGGTGAGCATGGCTGGTTCGATAAACGCTTTATCTACGACGAATCTTTCAAAACACCCCTGCTGGTGCGCTGGCCGGGAGTGATAGAACCGGGCTCGGTCAATACCCAGATGGTGCAGAACCTTGATTTTGCCCAGACCTTCCTGGATGCCGCCGGTATTGAGGCCCCCTCCGACATGCAGGGCGAAAGCCTGGTGCCCTTGTTCAAGGGCGATACGGCAAATTTCCGGGATGCGGTGTACTACCATTACTACGAGTACCCGGCCGTGCATATGGTCAAACGACACTACGGCATTGTGACCGAAGAGTACAAACTGGCGCATTTTTACTACGATGTAGACGAATGGGAGCTTTACGACCGGAAGAACGACCCCCAAGAGATGCACAATGTGTACGATGATCCCGAGTATGCGGACATCCTAACAAAACTTAAGGAAGAATTGTCGGAGCTTCGCGTCAAGTACAAAGACTCTAAAGAACTGGATCAGAAGTATATCGATATGTATCAGGAAGCGGAAAACTAAGCAGTTGCTTAACTACAGCCTGGGCCTGAAAATATCCCGGTTTCGCCATTATTTAATCAGTCTTTCCATCCAGACAGGTAAAACAGCCGGGTAGCTACACCGGCTGTTTTGGGGTATAATCATAGGGGGTGAATCCTTGGGTTCAGTAATATAGACACCAACCTGCGCCAATGTTGGCCGAATTTACGATGCCTCGGTTGGTCCGGATGTTCTCTGCTTTTTGAGCAGCCACCATGTAACGGTGCAAACACATTGCTGCGAGCCCAGAAACCTTTATGTAACGGTGCAAGTACGTTTCTTCGAGCCCAGAAACGCTTATGTAACGGTGCAAGCCTGTCACTTAGGAGGTATGTGTCTTGCACTATGCCAGTCATCCGCTAGTGGTTTGTGGAAGAAAATGTTTTCAGGGGAAGTATTCTCCCGATCTCCCGGTTTGTTTTGTACTTTTACCGTAATACAATCCGATGGAAAAGAGGAACAAAATACTGGCCATTTCCGGCAGCACCAAGCGGCCTTCGTCCAATGAATCTATACTGAAGTTCATTGCAGGTTCTTTTCAGGATCAGTTGGAGGTGGAAATATACCCGGGCATCGAGCAGTTACCACATTTCAATCCTGATGTAGACCGGGAAGACCCTCCGGTTGTGGTGCAGGACTTTCGGCGGCAGATTGAAGCAGCCGACGGGGTGATCATCTGTACGCCGGAATACGTGTTTAGCCTGCCGGGCAGTTTGAAAAATGCGATTGAATGGACAGTTTCTACTACCTTATTTTCCAACAAGCCGGTCGCCATCATTGTGGCGGCTGCTTCCGGCGAGAAGGCATTTGAATCGCTCGATCTGATCATGACGACCATTGAGGCCCGGATTGCCGAAGGTGCCAGACTATTGATCCGGGGAGTGAAAGGAAAAGTGCAGCCCGAAGGTGTGATTCATGACCCGACTACGGCGCGTAGCATACGGGCAGTGGTTGAATCATTGCTGCATTCTATAGCAGAGGAGCATTCGGTGCCGACCAAGTACCAGTCTCAATAACCGATGTGTTGAGCATTCAGACTACAAAACTTTCGGGCCGACACTTGCTAAACTATAAAAGTATGACCTGCCTGATCATCGAAAGGTTTTACCCCCACCGAGTGAAGGCCCTCTACCAGCGATTTGAAGAAGGTCGGCTGCTACCGCCCGGAGTGCGCTTTATCAATAGCTGGGTGGACGAAAAGGTGGAAGCCTGCTATCAGTTGATAGAAAACGAGTCTCAGGAGCCACTGTTGGAATGGGTGAGTAGGTGAGGCGAATTTGCCACTTTCGATATTATCCCGGTCATCTCTTCCGAACAAGCCAGAGAAAGAGTATTTTCAGATTAGTTAGCGTAAGCATCCTTTAGGAGTATTTGTTCATTAGTCCTCATGAGAAACTGTCTTATAGGCTTAAGCGCTCTTTTTCTGCTGAATTGTCAGGGAAAAAGTCAACCGGAGTCGTCCGATGCACTTTCTATACCGGAATCAATCACTCCGGCTCAGGCGGATAGTGTGTTCAGTTATCTAACCCCATTTCCCGAACAGACGCAAGTGGCTATTGCTATCATTCAGGATACCAGCACAGTGTTTTGGGGAGTAGTCCGGGAGAATGATACGCTGCTTACGGTTGAAAACCGGCAGGCGGCCTTTGAGATCGGTTCCATCACCAAAGTGTTTACCTCTGCTCTGCTCAGTCAGTTGGTACTTGAAGGGAAAGTGAATCTGGACGACCCGATACAGCAGTATCTCTCGTTTCCTTTAAACCCTAAAGAGGCTAATGCCTCGAGGATCACCCTGAAGCAACTGGCTAACCATACTGCCGGTTTGCCCCGGTTGCCCGGAAACTTCAACAATACTGTAACCGATCAGTCTAATCCGTACAAAAACTACGGCCCGCATGAGCTGGAGGCTTATCTGCATGATGGATTACGGCTTCAGTCGACTCCGGGCGAGCAATATGCCTACTCTAACCTCGGAGCAGGATTATTGGGGTATATTCTTTCGCAAGTAGCGGAACAACCCTACACTGCCCTGTTGCAGAAAAGAATTTTTACGCCCCTTCACATGCAAAACTCAGCGGCAGGAATAGAGGAGTTGTCGGCTAATCTGAAATTTATTACCAATTCATTGGTAATCAGCGGCAGAGATCCATCGGGAAACCCCACATCTAATTGGGAGCTGAACGCTATGCAGGCTGCCGGAGCCATACTATCCACTACGGAAGATCTGAGCAGGTTTGTGCGGGCTAACTTTCAGGAAAATGCCGCCTATGATCTTCAGAAAGAAATTACTTTTGAGGTGTCGGATGAACTGGCTCTGGGGTTGGGGTGGCACATCCGACGGGATGCATCAGAGAATTGGTACTGGCATAACGGGGGCACCGGTGGCTATCGCTCGTGTCTGGTTCTGGATGAGCGTAGCCGACAGGGCGTCATAGTGCTTTCTAATGTGTCAGCATTTCATCCTTCTTCGCAAAACATTGATAAGTTGTGTTTCAGTCTTATGCAGTCGTTCAAGCCGCAGTGATGGCATATTTTAATTTTTTTTGAATATAAAAGCTTGAGAATGAAGGTATATTTACCATAAACAAGCGTACCGAATATGATCTACATTACCCAGTTGATTTACCTGAAGGAGGGACAGGAAGCGGTGTTTGATGAATTTGAAAGTATCGCGATTCCTACCATTGCCCGATATAATGGAGAGCTGCTGCTGCGCCTGCGCCCGGATGCCTCCACCGTTATTGAGCACACTGTTGAGCCGCCCTACGAACTGCATCTGGTCCGCTTTCCTACCGAACAGGACTTTGAACGGTTTATGCAGGATGAAGAACGGAAGCAGTACCTGCACCTGAAAGAACAATCCATCCGGGCGGCTACGTTAATTAAGGGAGACAAACTTGGTTAAACGAGCCGCTATGCCTATAAATGCTACCGATATCTCTACGATCTTATTCCTGGCACCGCCCCGCGTTCATCTGCTGGATCTGGGCGGTCCGGCGCATATCTTCTACGAGGCTGTTGAGTACGGAGCGCCGTTTACGTCTCATTTTATTACGCTGGGACCTTCGAACCTGTCCAGCAGCAGTGGGTTGCAGTTTGCTGCGCTGGAAGCCTACGCTGATTTCGAGCTTGCGGCCCACGATCTGATCTTTATCCCCGGTCTGGCGGCGGACCTGCTACTCGATCCTGATTTTCTCACGAGCCTTCAGCCCTTTTCTGTCTGGCTACGGAGGCAACAGGCCAATGGAGCCTGGATCTGTTCGGTATGTACCGGAGCATTTTTACTGGCCGAAGCAGGCCTACTGGATCAGCGGGAGTGTACAACGCACTGGAAATTTGCCGAGCGATTCCAGCAACGTTACCCGCAAGCCCTGTTTCAGAAAAACCGACTGTTTGTGGATGCGGGCACCGTATTTTCCAGTGCCGGAGTGGCTTCGGGTATTGACCTGGCCTTGTATCTGGTTGAGAAGAAGATGGGATCACGCTTTGCTTCCCGCCTAGCCCGGGAGGTGGTGGTCTACCTGCGTCGGGCGGAATCCGATCCGCAACTGAGCATTTTTTTACAGTACCGCAACCATATCGATGACACCGTGCATCAGGTGCAGGATTTACTGGCCCAGTCGCTGTCTCAGAAACCCAGTATTGAAACCCTGGCCGAAGCCGTACACGTGAGTCCGCGTACCCTTACCCGGGTTTTCAAAAAAGCGACGCACATCACCATTGGAGAATATACCGATAAACTGCGGGTAGAACGAGCCGTCAAGCTGCTGGGAGACGGGCATAAAGTGGTGACTGCGGCTGCAGAATGCGGTTTGAGCAGCGCAAATCAATTACGCAGTCTGCTCCGGAAATACCGGGGTATCCTGCCCCATGAGGTAATCGAAATGGCCTGATCCTGCGCCTGATTGTCCTGGTGGTTGTGCTGGAAGCGGGTTAGCTTTGTATTTGATTAAAAAATACTCCCCCAGCGTGCATTTTCTTCTTCAACCCTTCAGACACCCAGCCCTTATGAAAAATATGTTATTCTTATCATTACTATTACTGAGTATCCCCGTTTGGGGGCAGTCTGCCAACTCAGCAGCTACGGCCTACTACTGCCCGCCCTGCAACCGGGCCTGTGACCGGATCAGTCACGCTGAAGCGGGAACCTGTGCCCATTGCGGAATGCCCTTGGTTCAACAAACAACTAAAGAACATACCCTAGCCATGAAAAACGATCGAGTCACAATAGCCTTTTACCTACAGGACGGAGTGGAAGTCCTGGATTTTGCCGGACCCATGGAAGTATTCTCCTATGCCGGTTTTGAAGTCTTTACCGTATCTAAAACCAAAGACCCCATCATCTCGCAGGGTATCCTCACCATCATTCCTGATTATACATTAGAAGACGCCCCGGAGGCGAACATTCTGGCCTTCTTTGGTGGGAATGCTTCCCGGGCCGCCGAAGATGAAGCGTTGATTCAATGGATTCAGCGCCGGAAGAGTACCACCGACCTGCATTTTTCCGTTTGCACCGGAGCATTTATGCTGGGGCAGGCCGGGCTGCTCGACGGACAAACGGCCACCACCTTCCACAATAGCATTGACGACTTACAGCGATCCTTTCCCAAGGCCAATGTCCGGTCAGACGTGCGATTTGTAGACAATGGGACGGTCATTACCACCGCAGGTATTTCCGCCGGTATTGACGGCGCCCTGCATCTGGTGGCCAAACTAAAAGGGGCCGCCGCTGCGGAAGAAGTAGTCCACTACATGGAATATGACAATTGGGTGCCCGATCAGGGGTTGGTCATGGAAAAGTAACCGCGTGGGAGGAAGAATAGGTTGGATGAGCAAAGGGACTTTTGAAAAGAAGCCTTACCTTTGTCACCCTCAACATTGATCAACCTAAACTTTTTCTTCTCATGCGTAAGCTTGTGTACTACGTAGCCTCTTCCCTGGATGGATACATCGCCGGCCCCCAGGATGCTGTTGATAAATTTGTCGGCGAAGGTGCATTGGTAGAGCATTACCAGCGCGATCTACAAGCATTTGATACAACCATTATGGGACGCCGGACCTACGAATTCGGCTATCAATACGGATTGCAGCCGGGGCAACCGGCTTATCCTCACATGAAACACTATATCTTCTCCGATTCCCTGATCCTGGATGATCCTCATGAGCAGGTACAGGTGGTCAAGCGGGATCGGGCAATAGTGCAGCAACTGAAAGCCGAAGAAGGTTCTGAGATCTACCTGTGTGGCGGAGGTATCTTTGCCGGGTGGTTGCTGGACGAAGGGCTGATCGACATCCTGAAAATTAAACTCAACCCTATCCTTTTAGGAGAGGGTGTGCCTTTATTCGGGCCATCCAAAACTGCGCTTTCTCTCAAACAAACGGCCTCTCAGGAGTTTGAAGGGGGAGTGTCTTTACGCACCTACGAGTTGTAGCATAAGTCATAAACTTCCCTTCGTCGTCCAAGAAACCAAACAACTCCCTCCGTTTACTTTGTTAACCCCTTGAAGTGTTTTTTGAGGACCATACTACCTGTTAAACCATGCTAGAGATTTTAGAAAAAACTATTGAACAAAACACCTTACACGACTATCTGGTAGCCCTGGGCATCATCGCGCTGGGCATAGTACTGATCCGCATCTTCCGGTACATCGTCAATAAGCGACTGAAAAAACTTGCCGCAGCGACGGAGACGTCGGTGGATGATTACGTGGTGGAGAGCATCAACCGTTTCGGTATCCCGATCCTGTACTTTGTCGCGGTCTATATCGGCATCAAATCATTGACTTTTCCCGAAGAGGCGAATGATACCCTTCGTATTGCGACGCTGGTGTTCATCACGTTCTTCGCCATTCGGTTTGTGTCTACGACGGTACTGCTGCTGCTGCGTTCCTATGTGCGGCGACAGGAAAATGGTGAAGAGAAAGTGAAGCAACTAGGGGGTGTCATGCTCATTTTTAACATCATCATCTGGGGGATAGGCATTCTGTTGCTGCTGGATAACATTGGTTATGATGTGACGGCCATGATTGCCGGTTTGGGGATTGGGGGAATTGCCATTGCCCTGGCTGCCCAAAACATCTTAGGCGACTTATTCAACTATTTTGTCATCTTCTTTGACCGTCCCTTTGAGGTAGGAGACTTTATTATTGTGGATGATAAGCTGGGCACGGTAGAGTATATCGGCATTAAAACTACCCGGGTGAAAAGCCTGTCGGGGGAGCAGCTCGTCTTTTCCAATAGCGACCTGACCGGCTCCCGCATCCACAACTACAAACGCATGCAGCGGAGGCGAATCGTCTTTGGCGTAAGTGTCATTTACCAGACCCCGCTGGAGCAGGTGAAAGAAATACCCAGCATTCTTCGTAATGCCGTAGAGACGCAGGAACTCGCTCAGTTTGACCGGGCCCACTTCAAAGCCTATGGCGACTCCAGCCTCGACTTTGAGGTTGTCTATATTGTGCAGACGGCCGATTTTAACCAGTATATGGACGTGCAGCAGGCGATTAACCTCATCATCTTTGAAGAGTTTGAGAAGGAGGGAATTGAGTTTGCCTACCCTACCCGTACGCTCTATATGGCCGGACAAACCGAGGAACAGGCAGAGAATCCAAATCCGTACGAATCAAAATGACTAGTGATGAATGACTGATGATTCATGGGTTTCGCTAATCATTCGTCATTACATGCTCAGTTTCTTTTCAAAATGCTATCTTCGTCAGCACAACCAGTAAAGAAGAAGGATGGGAAATCCCGCGAAACAACCGTATCATATCCTGATCATCGATGATGATGTAGATGTATTGCATTCGGCCCGGATGTTTCTAAAGCAGTATTTCGAGCGAGTTGATACCCAGGAAGATCCCAGCCAGATCAATTCATTGATTTCCAAAAACCACTACGATGTGGTACTGCTGGATATGAACTTCCGCCGGGGTGAGCACGACGGACGGGAAGGGTTGTACTGGCTGGAACGTATCCGTACCATCGATCCGAAGACCGGGGTCATTCTCATCACCGCCTACGGGGATATTGATCTCGCGGTAGAAGCCATGCGGTTAGGGGCCGCCAACTTTGTACTCAAGCCCTGGAAAAACCAGAAGCTGTTGGAGTCGGTGGAAGCAGCACTGCGGAGGAAGGCATCAGATCGTCAGCCGAAAAAAGGCATCGCGAAGGGGCAGGAGATGCCGGAAATGATCGGGCAGTCTGAACCCATACGACGGGTGTATGAATTGATCGGGAAGGTGGCGGCTACGGATGCTAACGTGCTGATTCTGGGAGAAAACGGCACTGGCAAAGACCTGGTTGCACAGACCCTGCACTACCGATCGATTCGGAAAAACAATCCATTCATCCGGGTAGATGTGGGTGCTTTGACCTCCACCTTGTTTGAAAGTGAGCTGTTCGGGCACGTGAAAGGAGCTTTCACCGATGCCTATCAGGACAAAGTCGGTAAGTTTGAACTGGCCTCCGGGGGCACGCTCTTTCTGGATGAGATCGGTAACCTGTCCTTGCCCCAGCAAGCCAAACTGCTGACGGCCCTGCAAAACCGGAAAATCAGCCAGGTAGGCTCCAATCAGGTGGTCGCCGTTGACATTCGGCTCATCTGCGCCACCAATATGCCCTTGTACGAGATGGCTTCTGACCAGCCGGTAAATCAGGAGGGAGTTTTTCGCCAGGATTTGCTGTACCGCATCAATACGGTGGAAATTACCGTGCCGCCGCTGCGGGAGCGGTTGGATGATCTGCCTTTGCTGGCCGAACACTTCCTGACCCAGTATGCGGAAAAGTACCACAAACCGCAACCCACCCTCAGCGAAGCCGCCATTCGCCATCTGACGCGTTACCCCTGGCCGGGTAACATTCGGGAACTTCAACACGCCATAGAGCGAGCCATCATTCTTAGCGACCAGCCGGAACTGCAATCTCAGGATTTTGCATTGGGGGTGATGCCGGAAACGGTCACAACAGCCGATTCTCCCAAAACCCTGGATGAGAACGAGCGAAACTTCATTAAACAAGCCCTGGATCGGAATCAGGGAAATATCACGCAAACTGCCAAAGAACTGGGCATCACCCGGACGGCGCTCTATCGCCGGTTGGAGAAGTACGGACTATAGCCCGGCATGTAATTACCCGGGGTATCACCGAACAAATACTGGGCATTCTGGCTGAAAACCGCTAATTTGGGTACTTAATTTTGTGAAAATGACTAAGATGAACAACCTCCTGACCGCCTGTTTGCTGACGCTGATCAGCGGTTACTTTTTGCTCCCCACGGCTTACGGGCAATCCGCGATGACCGATACTCCAGCCAGGGATATGGACACGTTTATTGCGGCTTCGGCCCAGACCGCCGAACGCTTGCTGATGATGTTTGACAATGAACGGCGGCCCGATATGCAGTTGAAGTTTGACGATCCCGATCGGCTGGAGTGGAATAACCTGCCCATCAATGATTATCCCCGTAAGGGCATTCCCCTGAAAGAGATGGACGATGAGCAGAAGAAAATGGTGCAGCAACTACTGCGGGTCACCCTCAGTGATATGGGATATATGCAGGTCAACTGGATCTTCTGGAACGATGAGCGCAGAAAACGCGACCGGGAAAAAGCCAACAACCCAACGGCCGAATTTTACGGACATAACAACTACTGGGTGACCGTCTTCGGCGAACCCTCCACCAGCGAAGACTGGGCCTGGCAACTGGAAGGACATCATTTATCCATCAACGTATCCTTCATCGACGGGCAGGTAGCCACCACGCCTCTTTTTCTGGGGGCCGACCCCGCCACTGTGCCCGATGGGCCGTTTGCGGGATTCGAAGTCCTGGATATACCGGCCAATGTCGGGCGGGTATTGATGCAGTCGCTGGACAGTGAGCAGCAGGCAAAGGCGATTGTCTCGGATGAATTATACGCGGATATTCTGACCCGGAGCGGGAAAGAGCCTCATACAGTGGCCGTTGAAGGCCTGCCCGCACAGGAGATGAATGAGGCGCAACAGCAGATGCTGAGGCAGATTATTGAGCACTACGTACGCACCTACGAGCAGGTACCTGCCGACGCGTATCTGGCCGCCTGGGAAAAGGAATTGCCGGAGGGTGTCAACTTTATCTGGGCTGGCCCCGCTGACCCTGGTGCACCCATCTACTACCGTATCCAAAGTCCTGATTTTCTGATTGAGTTTGACAACCGCAGCGGGGAGGTAAATCACATTCACTCAGTTTGGTATGATCTCAAAAATAAGTTCGGACAGTCCTTTCTCGGTATGGAGTAAGGAGCCGTGAGATCGGGGGGCGCACCCTGACCCACGGTAGGTTACCTGTTTTATCTGGTTTTTTCCATTAGCTATTATGGTACTCAGGCGTTTTTCCGTTTTAGTGATCCTGCGTGTAATCTTACTGCTCGTCACCGTGACCGGGTTTACGCTAATCTTCGGTCGGGCCGACCTGTTCTTCAATCAGATCATTCTGGGAGGTATTATCCTGATTCAGGTGTACGACCTGATCCGCTTTGTGCAGCGAACCAACGATGAACTGGCCAAACTCTTTCTCGCCATCCGGCATTCCGACTTTACGGTAAATTTTTCCCACCACAGCCATTCGGCCTTTAAATCCTTACATCCGGCTATGAAGGAGATCATGGAGGCCTACAAGCAGGTAAAGATCGAGAAAGAGGCCCAGTTTCAGTACCTCCGTCTGCTGGTGCAGCACCTGAAGGTGGGGATTATCTCCATCAAAGGGGACGATGAAATTGCCCTCATGAATCCCCCGGCCCTGGATTTTCTCCAGATGGGAATGTACCACCACTGGAAGAATGTGCAGCGGAAACGTCCGCAATTCGTGGAAGCCGTAGAGGCGATGCAGCACGGAGAGAGCCGGTTGCTGGAACTGTCGATTCAGGGGCAAATCCGCCGACTGTCGGTGCAGTTGACCCAGGTGCAACTGTTGCAGGAGTCCTATAAAATCATTACCCTGCACGATATAGAGCAGGAGATTAACCGGAGCGAGATGGAAGCCTACGATAAGCTCATCCGCATCCTGACCCACGAGATCATGAACTCGGTGACGCCCATTTCCTCGCTGACCGAAACGCTGCTGATGATGCTGGAAAATGAAAGGGGGGAAGTGAAGTCCCTGCAGGAGGTAGATCCTGATTATCCCGAAGACCTGGCTTACTCCTTACGCACCATCCAAAAGCGCACCGATGGGCTACTGACCTTTGTAGAAGACTATCGTCGTCTGACCAAAGTGCCCCAGCCGCAGCAACAGTCAGTATCGGTGCAGGAGCTGATCGAGAGTGTGAGTCGACTGATGCGGGGAGAGTTTCAAAAGCGGAACATTGCCTTTCAGGTACAGGTGCAGCCGGAGGATCTCTCGTTGTTTATTGACTATCAGCAGATCGAGCAGGTGTTGATTAATTTACTGACCAACAGTATGCATGCCGTTGTCGGGAAGCCCGAGCCGATGATTATGCTCAAAGCCTATGCCCTGACGGATAAAACCGTGTTGGAAGTTACCGACAATGGAGAAGGTATTCCAGTGGATAAACTGGATGAGATTTTTGTACCGTTCTTTTCTACCAAGGAAAAAGGGTCGGGCATCGGGCTGAGCTTATCCCGCAATATCATGACCCTGCACGGGGGCAACATCCGGGTATCTTCCCAGCCCGGTGCGCACACCACCTTCACCCTCTATTTTCAACCCGTAGCCCAGCCGCTACCCGAACAGCTCAGTTTATGATGCCGCGCCATTTTCTTTTGCTCTTTTTATCGCTGGGCTACTCCGTTGCATTCGGTCAGCCACCCCGCACCCTGGATAACCCTTTTTTCGTGTTCAACAACGGAGTGAAAGACAGCACCTACGACACGGTGGAAGAACAATTGCAACTGCTGCTGGACAACGGTTACGATGGCATGGAGAAAGAAGGACTGGATGATTTTGATCCAGTGGCACAGGCCCTGAAAGAACACCACCTGCAATTGTATACCATCTACGTAAACATCGATCTGGATCACCCTGAGCAGCCTTATGACCCGCGCTTGGTCGAAGTATTTGAGCAGATTGCCGGCACCTCCGTCATGCCCTGGTTTTTTGTCACCAGCCAGCGCTACCCTCCTTCTTCGGCGGAGTACGATACGCTGGCCGTACCTATTCTGCAAGAGCTGGCCGATCTGGCGCAGCAGTACAACCTTCGGGTCATGCTCTACCCGCACCGGTTTTACTGGATAGAGCGGGTGGAAGATGCCATCCGGGTGGCCCGCAAGGTAAACCGTCCCAACCTGGGCATGACTTTCAACCTCTGTCATTACCTGGCCAACCGCTACACGAAGGAGCAAGATCCTCTGGAAGAATTTCCCGCCCTGGCCCGGGAAGCCTATCCGCACCTGTTTGCCATCAGTTTGAACGGGGCGGACCCTACTCCGGCAAACCCTGATAATGTCTGGGAGTCTTTTATCCAGCCATTAGGTGAGGGTACTTTTGATACCTATGCCTTCCTGAAAACCTTCCTGGATCTGGGTTTTCGCGGTCCCGTGGGATTACAATGCTACGGCATTGATCAGGACAAAGCAGTACATTTAAAAAAATCCAGCCAGGCCTGGCAAGCATTTCAGCAGCGGTACGCAAAAGAAAATCGGTAAAACATCCCATAGAATTCAAGATGTTTTTCTGGCAAATCATACCCTAAGCCCGTAACTTGACCACAAAAAAAGCGATGCAACCTCATTCCCCTTCGGCAACCGTTGATGAAATCTTTGACCTCTACGATCGCTACGGTCACGATGACTACGGTGAGTCAGTCACCCAACTGGAGCACATGGTGCAAAGCGCCCAACTGGCCGAGCAGGAAGGCTACGATGAAGAAGTGATTCTGGCCGCCTTCTTCCACGACATCGGGCACCTGTACGAACCCGAGTACTCGGAGCAAATGGGTGGGTACGGCGCCCAGCAGCATGATAAGATCGGTGGTGATTTTCTGCGGCAGCGGGGCTTCTCCGAACGCATGGCCCGGCTGGTAGAAAGCCACGTTGAGGCCAAACGCTACCTGACCCACCGTTACCCCGACTATTACGCCACGCTCTCCGATGCCAGCAAAGAGACATTACGCTACCAGGGCGGCTCCATGAGTGCCGAAGAGGCCGAAGCTTTTGAGGGAGACGAACTGTTTGACCTGATCATCCGGATGCGTTACTGGGATGACGAGGCGAAAGTCACCAACCGCCCCGTTTCGGACATCAGCAACTACCGGCAAATGTGCCTGCACTATCTTACCCAGCGCGAGTAGTATTGTAAGCAGAATGCGGCTGCGCATTTTATCTTACCTAAAGAGTATGGTAGGAACTTAGCTTTCGTAACGGAGGATATGGCCTTGCTCCAGCAGGGTTTCAGCCGTCTTCCAGTCGGGCAGGGTATCGGCATCGTAGGTGATGATGCGTATTTCACGGGCCAGCTCCTTACTGGCTTTCATGGCGTCCCGGTGCGCTCCGCTCATGGCAAAGTCTTTTAGATCCTGTTCACTGTTCCATAAGGTCATGGTATAGTGCTTGATCCAGTAGCCCCGTTTCCTCATAGCCCGGCAGTTGGTGGCTTTCAGTTGGCGGAGGATGTGCATGGCCCGATAGGAGAGGGCGAAGAATTTGAATGGTCCCTTTAGCTCAATGGAGGTAATGGTTACTTTCATGATACTGGGTATGGAGTGAAGTAAAGGCGAAAACGGGCAAGCCGGAGCCCAGGGTTGTCAATGGTGTATTACTGACTACCAACTTACAAAATTCCCCTTTAATCTCAGTGTTCGCCCCTCAGGAGGGATAGAAGGATATAAAAAAAGCCCGCTCCCCAGACTTGGTGTCCATAGAGCGGGCAATCCATAGTGATGATCAGCTTAGAAAAGCTTACTTAAGCCTGGTATCGGCGAAGTGCTTCATCGCTTCACGCAGGAAGCGGGCATACTCAGGTTGAGGAACGCCATTTACCTGGGTAAAGCGCTCATCATTCACATAAAGCTCTCCCAGGCCAGCATAAGCTTCGGCTTGCTTATCGTCTGACCCAAAGGTGCCCCAGAACTGACGGATGATCTCGTAGTGATGGGCCACCTCCTGCTGCACCACTTCACCCCTTGGATCTTCGTTGCGCAGGGTAAATAGTTTTTGGCTGTTTTCCTGCTGGGCTTGTTTCAGCTTTTCAAAGCCTTCTTTTCCCTGGCTCAGCAGATAGCTCTCTGACTTCTCTACGGACTCAGCACCGTATTCCTCAATAGCTTCATCGCGGTAGGTGGTGCCAAATTCTTTGGGCAACCCCTGGTATAAATCTTCTGGTTTTTCCATAACGGTTTCATTTTTAAGGTGTTCAATGGTGTTGTCAATCGTATTCAGCAGCGTACCGATCCGTTCGCGACGGACGTTTAGGGCGGTTTTATGCGCCTTTAACGCCTGCACCAGATCAAACTCCGGGTCATCCAGCATCGCCTTGATCTCTTTGAGTGGAAAATCCAGTTCTTTGTAAAAGAGAATCTGCTGTAAGCGCAATAACTCGGCTGGACCATACAACCGGTACCGGGCCTCAGTACGGGCTAATGGTTTGAGTAACCCCTTTCGGTCATACACATGTAGCGTGCGCACGCTCACTCCGGCCAGATCGGCCAGTTGTTTTACCGTATAGTGCATCATAGGTTCCCTGCTTGGTGCATTGATCCTACAAAGTAATGCTATGACCTAAGGTTAGAGTCAAGTGTTTTTTTAACTATTTTTTTAAATAGCTGGTTGTTAAAGGGTTGAGGGGTAGGTGAGGTGTTGGATAAATAAGGGGATAGGGGGCGGAATATTATAGTTTATCTATTTGTTTTTGGGTAAGACCAGTAGTTTCTACAATGATTTGTACATCAATACCCTTTTCTTTAAATCGCTTTGCGATAGATGCTTTTTCCTCATTTATACCGTCTTCTTTCCCCTCTTTTTTTGCAGTTGCAAGAACACTATAGTTATCCCAATAAACTTTTAAGCTTTCTTCGTAGGCTTGCATATCTTTTGAGTTTAATTTGGCAATCTCAGCCTCGGTAAATAATTTTTCAAATATCTTCTCTTGCAAATTTTTAGGCATCTCTTGTAACTTCGGCAAATTCTTTAGAACGTACTGCTACTACAAGCATACCCGGTGCTGAGCAAGGTTGTATCACCGCTACTATAAGCATGTCTGGTCCTAGGCAGGGTTATATATCACTGCTACTCTTTGCTTGCCTGAGCTCGGGCAACCATATATCTGCAGTGATATCCGAATGCCCTTTGGTAGGAAAGGTTATTTCAGCAGTTCCCGTCTATATTTTTTCTGAATTGACAAAATATTATTTGAGATCACTGCGTATCTTCCTGGAAAGAGGTCAGTGGGCATGCGGATTGCCTAGGGCGTGTATCTTACTTAGGGACAGTCATTAGTTACCGCCTTCAGGTTGGTAAATGGTTGATAGTAATCATTTTACATAATTTACCGCTCGCCGAAAAAGAAGGTGCTTATAAAAAAGTAAAAGGATTGGTAGAGGCGATGTGCGTGATTTTCAGGCCGGGAACTTTGGGTTGTAGCCATTGCGCTGCGTACTCCATACCCGCTTCTTCACTCACGGCATGGCTTAGCACCAGTAGAGAAGTTTTCTGCCCCATCCGTAAGCCGTCTCTTACCCGTTCTACGGTTTCCCATTCCCGGGTCTCACCGCTGAAAATCAGATCGGGCTGATACTTTTGGATGGCCGCGATCTGCATTTTACTGTCCATATACCCGAAGGCCAGATAAATCGTACGGCAAGTCTGATCCAGGTTACCCACCAGGCGCACGGTAGAAATACCCAATTTTTCTTTCACCAGGGCCACAATCGCCTTCAAGGGCATGGGGTTGGGTAATGTGAGTAGCCGGGGACTGCGGGCATCGTAATATTTTTCCCATCCCAGCTTCAAGAGATTGCCCATGATAATGCCATCGGGCTGGTGCCGGTGCCAGTAATCATGAAAGCGCCAGATCGCAACCTGGTGCTTATTTAACAGTTCTATTTTGTAACGGTAAGCATCATCTTTCTGTAGCCAATCGGTTTCATCCTGGTGATTGTAAAAGGGAGTTTCGTGCGCAATGATAAAATTAGCGCCGATTTTGGCGGTTTGCTCAATAACCTCCAGGGTAGGGAACATGGTGGTGACGACCCCGGTCACTTCCTGCTCCATACTCCCGGTTCTCAACTGATCTACGGTTTGGGGAAAGGGCGCGCCGGGAATTTCTTTCAGTATGATATCAATCACCTGTTGTACGGTGAAAGTTTCCCATAAACTTTTGGCGAAGCTCACCTGGGGTACCGCCATGACCATTGAAGTGCCGACAAGGCTGGTAACAGAAGATAAAAACTTTCTTCTCCCATTCAGGGGTTCATCATCGGTATGGCTCATGCTGCGTGGTTGTTTAGTGCACAAATGTAAAAAAATAATCAGCATGTATTTGGTAAGCCACATTTACTTGGGCATCCCAAATTTCCGTCATGAGCAAGCATTTTGTTTCAGAAGGTGATTTCTTCCACTTTCGGTGATAGATAATACCCCTGTTCTCGGTCGTAATAAGATAACTTTAGGGTTAACTGCACCGAGTCACCGGCAGCCAGGTTTTCAAAGCGGGCGGCATTGTTATACATGCCGGAGACTGACCCCAGCGCAAACAGCTTGAGAGTCGCGGATTTTATCGTTTGAGGGTATTCGTTCTTGACCATATAAGCACAAATCATATGACCATTTTCATCCTCATAGGTGTCTTGCTGACTGACATTCAGTGCACCCTTAAGCTTTCTTAACTCCGCCGGTTCTTTGGGAATCAGGCTGATCGTGTACAATACTACTACGAAAAAAAAATAATAGAAGCGCCATGTTTTTTCATGTGATTGACCTTTAATAGTGAGTCTTTTATCTCTGAAAGTAGGTGTTTTCTACACTTTGACGATCATTCTAAAAAGCGATTTTCTTATGGAAGTCTGCATCATAAACCTCAGAATTTGCATCATTGTTTTCTGATTCAGGCCATGCTGTAACTTAAAGGTTAGCAGTGGTTTTCGTATACCACCTCGTAGTCGCTATTTAACACGGATATAATTGCCTGCTTCTATCTCGATAACCGATTGTCCAAACTACCCTGGTATCTCTGAGGCTATTGAAGATGATATTCCCTTATCCTAACTCCAAAACTGGTCAACATGCCAATCTGGTATGGGTGAGATGGCATTGCGAATGCTACAGCAAAGAGGAAACTCATTGATAAAGCAGTCTTTTAAATACTGTAGTTACTATTACAGATATGGCACTTAATTCTGATACCATTACACATGTCAGGTTTCGTAGAATGCGTGTAG
>JAVKCN010000045.1:0-39979 GCA_040222715.1 Cyclobacteriaceae bacterium
CAGATTTGTAGATTACGATTTAGCAATGGACTATGCCCAGAAACTGGAGGCGCAAGGCGTAGGTTCTAAGATTCTGGGTCCCACCAACCGGGCTCCCCTAATTCACCGAGTTGCGGTGGCCGATTTTGAAACATTCACCCAGGGAATGGATAATATTGATATGTACCGAACCAACTATGGAGAAAACGCCTGGATACTAAAATACTAGTATGACTCTACTTCAAATCACAACCGAAACACCTGTTGACACTACCTCTCTTAATGCTACCACCGAAGCAGTTTCCGTCCTCGATCTATTAATGAAAGGAGGGTGGGTAATGATTCCTCTCATTATCCTCTTTGGTGTTTCTATCTATATTTTTGTTGAACGATTACGTACGATCAAAAGAGCTTCTCAGATACCCCAGCAATTTACTGAAAAGATTCGCGGATTGGTTTCCCGGGGAGAAATGAGTGCCGCCCGCCTCATCTGCTCCCAAACCGATACTCCTATCTCCCGCATGATTGAGAAAGGAATTTCTCGCATTGGTAGCCCGCTCAAATCTATTGAAGCTGCCATTGAAAATGTGGGAAAGATTGAGCTTTATAAGCTGGAAAAAAATTTAACCCTGCTGGCTACCATCTCCGGGGCCGCCCCCATGATCGGGTTTCTGGGAACGGTGACCGGGATGATTCAGGCTTTTATAGCCATTGCCCAGGAAGAAGGAAATGTAAGCCCCCAATTACTTTCTACTGGTATTTATGAAGCCATGATCACCACCGCTACCGGATTGGTAGTGGGAATCTTAGCGTACTTAGGCTACAACTATCTGGTTGCCCAGGTAAATAAAGTGGTGCATCAGATGGAGTATACTTCCATTGATTTTATCGATTTGCTACAAGAGCCACATTAAATTTTTTTGTATGGACTTACGCGCACGAAATAAAATTGAGACGACATTCAATTTTTCGTCTATCGCCGACATCATCTTTTTGCTGTTGATTTTTTTTATGCTCACGTCCTCCTTCGTAACCCCTTCGGGTTTACCGGTAAATTTACCATCCAGTAAAGCTTCTACCATCGTTATGCAGCGGGTCAATGTCACTATTACTCCTGATCTCCAATACTATGTGAACGAAAAGCTTGTACCCGGCGATCAGCTGGAAAATGCCCTTCGTGGAGCTTTGTCCGAAGAAGAAGGAGTGGTCGTGCTGAATGTTGATAAATCAGTTCCGGTTGAATACCTGGTTCGGGTTGCCGGAATAGCCACGCTGTTAGAAGCCAAGGTTTCCATCGCTACAAAACCTGAGGCCAATCGGTAATCTTTTGACTACTGTTTGCGTTAATAAAAGAAAGTAGCCAATCAGTTATGTCTGCAACTCCCGAAGAGAAAGATCGTAAAATAGCAGCCTCGGTGGCCATTGGAGTAAATGCCGCTCTGCTGATCCTGTTTTTCTTTTTGTTGGCCTGGCAACCGCCAGACCCACCCTTGCCGGAGTACGGTATTGAATTGAATTTTGGTATTGAAGAAACCGGAGCCGGAGAGGCCACTCAGCCCAAACCTACTCCCGTGACAGATGAACCGGTGGAAGAAGTTGTTACCGAAGAAGTGGAGCGGGTAGAGGTAGAGGAGATTGCCGAAGTGCAACCTCAGGAAGTACAGAGATCAGTTGAGCAGGTAGAATATGAAGCACCAGTAGAGGAAAGCCCGGATGTGGTTGAGGAGGTAACGGAAAGCTCTACCGAGGTGGTGGAAGAACCCACCGAACCGGTAGAAGAACCCAAGCCTCAGAGCTTATATCCTTCCCAGAATACCAACCAGGGAGTGTCAGACCAACCGGTGGGTGATCAAGGGAAAAAAGAGGGTAAGATAGATGATCGGGCATTATATGGCGCTCGTGGCCCTTCAGATGGTGCCTCTCTGCAAATGGCCGGGTGGAATTGGGACTACATCCCAAAACCTCAGGACAATTCTGCTGAAAACGGAAGAATTGTTTTTCAAATAACAATTGATGGTCAGGGAGAGATTATCAGCATTCGTACGTTAGAAAAAACAGTAAGTCCGGCGGTAGAACGAGTATATCGGGAAGCTGTTGAAGAGTTAACATTTAGCAGGAATGGCGATAATATTCGTGCTGCAACGACATCTACTGGTAAGATTTCTTTTATTATTCGTTCCAAATAGTGTATATGCGCTTCCTTTTATGTTGTAAATTGAACGAAGTTCTTATTACTTTGGAAAGTATTTTTATTTGTGATTCACACAATACTTTCTTAAGTTAATTCAGAAACTACTACGGGTCCTTTTTATGAGTAAGATTACCGTTGTGTTGGCGGACGATCACGCTATCCTGGCAGAGGGTACAGCTAGCATCTTGAAAGAGTACGATTTTATCGATCTGGTGGGTGCGGTAAATGATGGCGAGCAGGCATTGGAATTAGTGAAGGCTAACGAGCCCGATGTACTGGTCTCGGATATTAGTATGCCGGGAAAATCTATTTTTGACATTGTGCAGGAGATTGAAAACTTTCAATTGAAAACGCATGTATTAATCCTTTCTATGCACGATTCCCCCGATTATGTCTTTAAAGCCCTGAATAGTGGCGTGAATGGGTATATTACCAAGTATGCCGATCGGGATGAGATGGTTCGGGCAATACAAACTGTGGCCCAGGGAGACGAATATTACAGCCAACCCATTACCCAAGTCATTGTCAAAGGATTTAAAGACAAGAAAAGCCGGGAAAGTAATACACAAAACCCTATTAATGTCCTGTCCAAGCGGGAAAAGGAAGTGCTGATGTTGCTGGTAGAAGGCCTGAATTCCAAGCAGATCGCTGACCGTTTGTTTCTTAGTGAGCGAACGGTATCGAATCATCGGGCTAATATGCTTCAGAAATGTCAGGTAAACAATACCGTAGAGTTGGTGAAAATTTACCTGGATAACGTTAATAAATGGTGATATCCCTTAACACCTCTCTTCTGTAGTTTTTTCTGAAAAACTGCACTGAAATCTCTCGCCTTTCTTAGTATTATTCGGTAAAAAGGTGAGAGAGGAAATTCTTCATTATCTGTGGCAACATCAGGCCTTTGATCATACGAATCTCCAGACGGTAAGAGGAGAACAAATTCAAATCTATTCGGCAGGCACATTGAATACGCACTCCGGGCCTGATTTTGCCCTGGCGCGTATCCACATTGACCCACTGGAGTGGTGCGGCTCAGTGGAAATACATATCAAATCATCAGACTGGAACCATCACCATCATCAGGGTGATCCCGCTTATGACCGGGTGGTGTTACACGTGGTCTGGCAGTATGATCGGGAGATTTATCGGGCCGATGGCACCGTGGTACCTACGCTGGAGTTGAAAAATAGGGTAGATCCATCTATGCTGCTCAAAATTGAAGGTTTATTAAATAGTTGTCAACCATCTATCGCCTGCGCCCCTCAAGTCAAGCAAGTGCCGTCGCTTATCAAAACATCCCAACTGGAACGGGCAGCAGCCCAGCGACTGGAGCGAAAGGCGCAGGAAATACTGTTGCTGGCTGAAGCGAATCAGGGAGATTGGGAGGAAACTGCTTATCAATGGTTGCTCAAGTGCTTTGGTTTTCAGGTGAATGGCGATGCAATGTTGCAGTTGGCACGAGCACTTCCGCTGCGCTGGATAAAAAAATATCAGACCGACAATAAGAAACTGCTACAGTTATTTCTTCATCAGGCTGGCCTGTCAGATAAGGTAGATCAGGCTGGAAATTTTTTTGTGGCAATTCCTGAAGACTTGAAAGCCGGGCAATTAAACACATCTGCCTGGCGATACAGCCGAATGCGCCCGGCAAATTTTCCCGATGTCAGGATTACCCAGGTGGCGCAGCTCCTTTGCCAGTGGGGGGGAGCGGTAAACTGGCTTTTTCAGCCAGGAGCCCTGAGTGAAATAATGGAAAATTTTCGCATTACGGACCACGATTTGAGCAAAAAAGCAATTGGAAAAAAAAGTATTGAAAATCTGATGATCAATGGTCTGGCCCCTTTGCTGACTGCTTACGGCCTTTTTCATCGCGATGATACGTATAAAGAGCATGCCTGGAGTCTTTTGGAAGCCCTGCCTTCTGAAGATAATCGGGTGGTGCGCACGTTTGTTGAATTAACTTTCCCCAATGAATCGGCCTTAGATACCCAGGGAATGATAGAGCAGTATCAGCGTTTTTGCCAGGAAAAAAAATGTTTAACGTGCAGTATTGGTTCGGCCGTTATGAAAACACACCATTTGTTCGTTTCTTAACTGCGAAACGCAGAAGACTCCACCTGTTTGCTAGTCGCAATAATCCATAGTTGTTTCATCCTTGGTTTGATATATGCTGGGTTCCAACGAACTCGCGACAAACCCTTGTCAACCTGGTTTCTACCGGCACTGGGAATAAAAATTCTTTGCGGCTGGTTGGTTGGGGTACTCTACCTGTACTATTACGATGGGGGAGATACCTGGAATTATTTTAAAGATGGAGTAACCCTGGACAGGCTGTTTCAGGAATCTGGAAAAAACTATGCCCTGAGTTGGGTTGATGCCTCCTATCTACCTTCGTCGCTAACTTATCTGAATCAGCCTCGAGCCATGCTCATGAGCCACCTGGTGAGTTTAGGGTGCATTGTGACTCAAAATAATTACTGGTTCATTGCTACCTACTTTTCTATGCTGGGCTTTGCAGGATTGTGGTATCTGGGGCAAACAATATGTCGGCTGTTTACTGCAAGCAGATTAGCGGTTGGTATCGCGCTATTTGCTTACCCTTCTTTTGTGTTTTGGAGTGCCGGCATTTTGAAAGAAACCATTGCTATGGGTTTAATCAGTGTGATTGTCGCCTGGTCATTACAATTTTATTACCAAAGAGAACCTCATCGCTACCAATTCTGGAAGTATCCTGGGTGGATAGGGGCGGCTTATCTGTTGTGGGTAATCAAGTATTACTATGCGGCGGTGTTGCTGCCAATTGTAATTGCCTTAATCCTGGCAAAAAGGATTCGCCTGGCCAATGGCTATCTAATACCTAAAGCGCTTTGCATTTTTGTGCTGCTGGTGTTAACCGCCACATTATTGCACCCTAATTTAGGGTTGTATCGGATCATGGAGGTGGTAGTGAAAAATCAGGAAGCATTTCTTCGTATTTCAGATCCAGCAAATGTTATCCACTTTAATAATCTGGAAGCTACGTGGCAAAGCATGTTGTTGAATGCACCGCTGGCTTGGTTCTCCAGTTGGTTTCGCCCATTGGCTGGAGAAACCAATACTATATTACAGCACATCGCTGGTTTGGAAAATTGGGTGGTATTGGGAATAAGTATAGTAGCACTGGTAAAACTCGCCCGATTTAAAAAAATACCCTCAGGTCATTTGGTTTGGGTATTGGGAGGGGTTATTTACGCGCTATTATTGGGAATACTACTGGCATTTTCCTCGCCCAATTTCGGGACTTTGATCCGTTATAAGGTCGCTTATGCCCCTTTTCTTGTATATTTTTGCCTGATTCCGCTATTAAGAAAACTGCGCACCCGACGTAACATTGATCGGGACATCGGTTAAGTCGCAAAATTGCTCAATATCTTCTTTCAGCACCGGATCGTCGGAATCATAAAACCAGTTAATTTCGGTGGATTTATCTGCTTTTCGCAGGGTGCCAATCCGCTTTATTATCTCAAATAAAGCCTTTGTTGAGGCTGTATTAAAATATTTTAGTTGAATATCGAGGGATGTTTTTTGCGGGGCATGTTGCAGATAGGTATCTATCCATTGAATCAGAGGAAAGTAAAATCCAAAAGCATCCTCCTCATCTGAGATTCCACGAATAACAAAATGGCCGGTTTGCGCATTAAATGCTACTTCGGGAGTGGTTGAAGTAGCAGAAATTTCTAGTGGTTCCATAAAAATGCAGATTGTCTGTGATATACACTTGTATACATGTTTGCTTAGAATTGATGGCAGTAGGCCATATCCAATACGTTATAAGTGTATCAAAAATTAAAAAGTAGTACCTGCTTTCATAAGCTTATTGGCAAAAAGAAAGTCGCGTAATTCTTGTACTTCTGTCTCTAAGATTTTTTTGTTGCTACCCTCCCATAATTTATGCCCTTTGTATAAAAAGAGAATGTGGTCGCCAATTCCAATCACTGAATTCATGTCGTGAGTTACCACAATCGTGGTGGTATTGAATTCTTCGGTAATCTCTTTGATGAGATCGTCGATCAACACCGAGGTCTGCGGATCAAGCCCCGAGTTGGGTTCGTCGCAGAATAAGTATTTAACATCGTTCACAATTGCCCGGGCGATGCCTACGCGCTTTTGCATGCCGCCGCTAAGTTCCGAAGGCATTTTTTTATTAGAACCTTCCAGCCCCACCCTTTGCAGGCAAAAGTTTACCCGATCTAGTTTTTCGTCTTCAGGCATATTCGTAAGTGTGTCCAGCGGGAACTTGACATTACTCTCTACATTCAGTGAGTCGAATAAAGCAACACCTTGGAAAAGCATGCCTATTTCCCGCCGAATCACGGTTTTCAAATCCTTATCGGCGTGGGTAAAATCACGATCTTTGTAGTAAACTGTACCTTCATCAGGCCGAACCAGTCCTACGATACACTTTAATAATACACTTTTCCCGGTACCGCTCGCCCCAATTATCAGATTGGTTTTTCCGGTCTCGAAAACCCCACTGATACCTTTCAAAATGGCTTTGTCGCCAAAGGTTTTCGTAATATTTTCAACTCGAATCATACTAAATTGCTTGAATTTAAGCTATCAACATATTACAACAGTATTTGCGCTACTACATAGTCTGAAATGAGAACGGCAATACAGCTATTGGTTACGGCAGTGGTACTAGCCTGCCCCACTTCTAAAGCTCCGCCACTGGTAAAATATCCTTGATAAGCGGAAATAGTGGAAATCAAAAAGGCAAAGACCACCGATTTGACTAACGCCATAAACACATAATATTGTTGAAATTCGGTACGAAGACCAGCGATAAATTCCTGCCCGGTGACCACATTGGTAATAGTACCAACCAAATAACCGCCGTAAAGGGATAGGAAACCTGCCACAATCACCAGTAATGGAAACATCAGCATAGCTCCAATGACTTTCGGTGCGATGAGATAAGATGCCGAATTAATACCCATGACCTCCAAAGCATCAATTTGCTCAGAAATACGCATGGTGCCGAGTTCACCCGCAATGTTTGAACCCACTTTCCCCGCCAGTACCACTGAAGTAATGGTCGGTGCCAGTTCCAGCACCGTCATATCCCGTACCACCAGACTGACCACACTTTTGGGAATAAACGCGCTCACGAGGTTCGCGGCGGTTTGTATGGTGGATACCATGCCAATAAAGGTAGAGACAATAGCAACCAGGGTTAACGAATTAATCCCTATTTTCACCGCCTCGTCAATAGTGCGTTTCACATAGGTGCTTAATGCCTCCATGCGGGTGAATAATGTTCCGATAAACAATAAGTAAGAGCCAATGCTTTTCATAAATAGGCGAGCCTTTTTTGCATAGTTAATCAATTAAACGTTAAATGGTTCTACGTAAGTTTAAATTATCCGTTTATGAAAAAATTAGCCGTAATCACCGGGGCCAGTAAAGGAATTGGTAAAGCGCTCACCAAAAGCTTTGCCAGTGAAGGATTATCGCTGGCCCTTTGTGCCCGTACCAAGTCAGATCTTCAGTCCCTGAGAGAAGAAATTGCAGTCATCTACCCGGAAACAGACATTTTGATCCAGGTCGCGGATGTGTCCAATAAAGAAGAAGTACTTCTCTTTGCCCGAAAGGTTAGTGAAATGGGCCTTCCGGTGGAAGTATTGATAAATAATGCCGGAGTATTTTTACCGGGTCAGGTACACAGTGAGGAAGATGGGGCGTTGGAAAGACAAATAGAAACGAACCTGTACAGCGCGTATCATCTCACCCGGGCCCTGCTGCCGGCCATGATGGAAAGCCGGAGGGGACATATCTTTAATATTTGCTCCACCGCCAGTATTACCGCTTATACCAATGGCGGATCGTACGGCATTAGTAAATTTGCCCTGTTGGGCATGAGTAAAGTACTGCGCGAGGAAATGAAACCTTTCAATATCCGGGTTACCTCCGTCATCCCCGGGGCCACACTTACCAATAGTTGGGCCGGTACTGACTTACCGGAAGGACGGTTTATGAAACCGGAAGATGTGGCTGAGGTGGTGCTGAATGCCTATCAATTGTCCGAAAGATCGGTAGTAGAAGAGATTGTTCTTCGCCCCCAACTGGGAGATATCGGATGAAAAACGTGAACCCGGCAAAGAATTAGTTGCCATAGCAACAAATTTCCCGACGCACGTGTTTGAAGGGTAATATGTTTGCATATTTGCACTTCTGCTATTACTGAAACTGAGCGAATAACCCATGACGCATACGCTTGCCTCCGAAATTACAACTTTCAAAAACTATTGTCATAGCCTGACTGCTTATTCCCGACGACCCACGCGGGTAGTGAATATCGGAGATTTGCCTATGGGCGGAAATTATCCCATTCGGGTGCAATCCATGACCACCGTTGATACCATGGATACGCAGGGTTCAGTAGCGCAGTGCTTACGGATGATTGAGGCTGGTTGCGAGTATATCCGAATTACCGCCCCAAGCATGAAAGAAGCGCAAAACCTGGAAAATATTCGCCAGGAACTTCGGAAGCTCGGACATTACACCCCCTTGATTGCCGATATACATTTTACTCCCAATGCCGCTGAGCTTGCCGCCCGAATTGTAGAGAAAGTACGAATTAATCCAGGTAATTACGCTGATAAGAAGAAGTTTGAAGTGATTGAGTATGATGATCACAGTTATCAGTCGGAGATCGACCGCATCCGCGAACGCTTCACTCCGCTGGTGAAAATTTGCAAGGAGTACGGCACCGCCATGCGGATTGGCACCAATCATGGATCACTTTCAGATCGGATTATGAGTCGCTACGGCGATACTCCATTGGGCATGGTAGAGTCAGCCCTGGAGTTTTTGCGTATTTGTGAGGACCTGAATTATTACGATATCGTCATCTCTATGAAAGCCAGCAATACCCAGGTGATGGTACAGGCCTATCGCTTACTGGTGCAAAAGCTGGACGAAGAGGGGTTACAACCCTACCCCTTGCATTTGGGAGTGACCGAAGCCGGGGATGGAGAAGATGGCCGGATCAAATCAGCAGTCGGAATTGGCGCGCTATTAGAAGACGGTTTAGGGGACACGGTACGGGTATCGCTTACCGAGGAACCAGAATATGAAGTCCCGGTCGCTTATCGCCTCGTAGAGCGTTATAAGCACCGAGTACCGCACCAGGCGATTCCCTGCCTCGAGACCATCCCGAAAGATCCATATGCTTACTCGCGGCGTTCAACCCGTGAAGTATTAAATATCGGGGGAGATAATGTTCCCCGGGTAATTGCGGATGTATCGGGCATTACTGATTGGAGTTACGCGGACCTAAAACACATTGGGCACTTCTATCTCCCGGAATTGGATAAGTGGACGATGAACGACCAGGGTAGCGATTATGTCTACACCGGAGCGCAGCCTATTGAATTCATGTTGCCCAACGGGTTGAAAGAAATTCGGGATTATGCTATCTGGGATCAGTCGGAAGATCATCAGAACAAATTTCCACTTTTTAATTCGCTGACAACTTATCAGGAAGCCTTGAAACGGCATGAGCAGCTTAATTTCCTGCAATTGCGTTTAGAGGACTGGGGAGCACCCCTTGCCGATATTTTACAAACTGATGAAACATTGGTGTTGCTGTTGGATACAGAAAATGCCCATGCTATGCCGGAACAACGGCGCTTCTTTTTTGCTTTGGCAGAGAATCATCTTCAGACACCCGTGATCATACTAAGAAAATATCCGAACACGAGCGAAGATCAATTGCCGCTTTATGCCGCAACGGATATGGGCGGGCTGTTAATTGACGGTTTTGGGGATGGAGTGATGTTGAGCACACCAATGGAAGGAGCACGATCAGAACAGCTGGCTCAGGTAAAAGTGAATAACGGTATCTCTTTTGGTATTCTACAGGCAGCCCGTACTCGCATGTCTAAAACAGAGTATATTTCCTGCCCCTCCTGTGGGAGAACACTTTTCGACCTTCAGGAAACTACCGCCCTGATCCGGCAGCGCACCGATCATCTTAAAGGGGTGAAAATTGGCATTATGGGTTGTATCGTAAACGGCCCTGGCGAAATGGCTGATGCAGATTATGGGTACGTAGGTTCCGGAAAAGGGAAAATTACCCTGTATCGTGGGCAGGAAGTGGTAAAACGCAATGTGCCGTCTGCCCAGGCGGTAGACGAACTTATTGAATTAATAAGAGAAGACGGTCATTGGAACGAACCTCTCGTTTCAGTTTAAGCACTGCGTTTGCTTTTCAAGCGCATGCTGAAAACCTAACCGTATTGTTGCTTTTCATTTTGGTTGGGAAAACAGCTAAACTTTCGATCAACCAGGAAGGTAAGTTTTGTGGCATATACATTGTCCAGTAGCTGAATGTAAAACTGGGCCTTTTCGGACTGATCGTACTGCATCCACCAAAGCAACTGTTGCACATCTTCTGGTTTACAGTCTAAATAAGCTGTATAACCGTTAGCATACCAGTAAAGCCTTTTAAGTGTTTCAAAATGATTCATAGAGAAGAAAAAAATGTTGTTTAAAAAATCACTTTGCTGATAATCAAGCAATATTAATGTTAATACTTTCTCATCTTAATTTCAAGACACTGTTAAGTGGATAAAGTATTTTTACGCAGTTATTCCGTACTATTACAGGGTAAAAATCCCCATCTTAATGGCGAATTTTACAAGCCCGATGCTATTCCGGGTTTGGGTTTTTTGCAGCAATGTTTGTCGGTATCCTTCAACTGTCCGATGGCTTACATGCATCAGCTGTGCAATTTCTTTGGTGGTATGTTCCTGGCATAGCAGACGAAGTACTTGTAGTTCTTTAGGGTTAAACCGATCAATCAGCCGAAAATCATGCTGCCAGCGGTAGTGCTGCATCAACCGGTCGTGCATCCATTCTGAAACAAACTGAGGGTAATAGTTTTGTCCCATCCTCACCTGATCCATGGCTTGCAGAATTTGCTCTCGGGAGGCTTCTTTGGTTAAGAATCCATGTATACCCATTTGAAGCAATTCCTCTAGATAGGCGTGATCAGCGTATAAAGTCAACACCAGTATGTAGGTATCAGGGTGCCTGGCACACACGTCTTTGGCCACAGACAATCCGTCTACATGGGGCATGTTCAGATCAAGAATGAGCAGGCCGCAAGCATGGCTTGCCAGCAGCCTGAGGGTCTGTTTCCCGTCTTCTGCTTCCAGTATATCATCTTCGGGGTAACGGGTCGCAATTAAGTTTCTGACACCTTCGCGGAATACAGCGTGGTCGTCAGCTATCAGGATGGTCATCGGTAATAGGAAGGGCTAATGTTATGCAAATTCGGTTTCCTGGGTAAAGTGGTTCATGCAATAGCGATGCCGAAAGCAATCGTATGCGGGTTTCAATATTCATGATTCCTGAGCCCCGGGCGGGTGTGTGGTTTGTTTTAAGTTGTTCCCAATCATAGCTCTGGCCATTCTCTTCCAGTGTCAGAAGAAGGGTATGGAAGTTGAGGTTTACTGAAATTGTGAAATGCCGGGCTTTTCCGTGTTCCATCGCATTTCGGGTTAATTCCTGTATGATACGAAATAATGATAAGCTTTGAAATGGAGTAAGGGGTAACTGTTTAACATTTGTATGATAATGCACCACGACCTGAGACGGTTGGGTTATCTGCTTGAAATAGTTTTCCATACCTTTTACAAACCCGAATCGAATGAGCGGTTGAGGAAGCAGGTTTTGCGAGATAGATCGAAGCTCCTGAATAGATTCCTGAAGTAGCTGAATAATACGTTTTTCGGTTTGTGCTTTTTGAGAAAGATCCGGAGATGATTGAGAATTTTCAAGCATCAGTTTTATCGAGGCAAGTTGAGCGCCCAACCCGTCGTGTATTTCCCGCCCCAGACGAGCCCGCTCCTTTTCCTGCCCCTGGATAATACCGACCAACATCTGCTGCTGCAATTTGGTTTCCAAAAGCTGTTTTGTATGCTGTTGCTGAAGAAGTTTTTTCTGATAATAAAAGACAAATACCAGAAAACACAACACCAGGATACTTACCAACCCTGTGGCGGTAATAATTAGGAAGGAGACATCTTGAGGGTTGGGTAAGTCCACCATAATCCGATACTAAAAGCAGTATACTTCAGTATACTGAAGAATGCATGCAAAGACCAATGCGCTAATGAGAAATTATAACTCTGTTGAAAGATATAAGAACTAAATAGAAAGAGCAGCAAATTTCCAGAAAAGTATATGAGGACCCCCGTACAAACCCAGAAAGGGGTGAATCGCTCGAGGTGTTGCACCTGAAGTTGCTGGAGCGTTTGGTGAAAAAAATATAAACAACAAATCATGCAGATAATCGCCTCCAGTGTAATGGCAATGGTATCAAAATGATGAGTCCCCGTGAATACGATAACATCTAAAAGTTTATAGAGCCAAAAAATAAGGATGAGCCACTTGAGGCCTTTCCGAACATAATTATTATACAGTATCTGGAGAAAAAAGAGCATATACAGGGTAAACTCTATTGCAGTGAACAGATGATAACCCACTAAGGTGCCGATGTCAAAAAAAGGCAATAGAAAGCTATTAATGACATCAGACACGATGGAAACCACCAGCAGAAGGTTTACTAACTGGTGGATTTTGCTATAGGTATTACTTCTGATGAAACCTACGAGCAATGGTATTAAGGGTAGAAATATGCTTACAAGTAGTAACTCTCTCACCAATCAATGTACTATAGTGCTAGCTGTGATGTGAAAAAACAAAGTGGCGGACAGGGTGAAGACCGATCTCCTACCAAATACGAAGGCGTGGCATTTCCCTGATTGGAAGGAGTAACCAGTACTTCCTGATTACTCAGTTCATCCTCTCCTAAAAATAGCCATAGTCCGGGGGTTGGATGAGAAGATAGTAATGATTCTATCAAATCCCGGCCTTGTACATAGGAGCGACCTTGGCCGGCAAAAGCAAGCTGGTAAGTGTCTAGCAGGCTCTGGGCATCCACCAGCGAAATTGACTCTCCGTCAGTAACAGAAAGTGTCGGCGCGGGTGTTTCGCCTCCGTGGTAGTAAGGCGATGCCGCTTCGTATCCTTCGGGGGCAATCAACTGAATCAGTTGTTCATCATCGGCCACAACCGTTCCGCTGGCAGTTTCTATCAATGGTTCTACAATAATAGTCAGTTCTGAGGTAGAAGTATAGCCAAAAATCCATCGCAAAGCAACCATGCCGGGCAAATCCAGTAGTTGCTGCACTTTGCTGCTGCCAATAAAATACGCGGCAGGTTGGTCGGGGTTTCCCAGTTGGTACTGAGCTGTAAGATCTACCGCCTCTTGCTGTGGAATCAATTCGCCGATGCTGGCATTTGGTGGCTCGTTACCGCCTAGCGTAGCGGTAAATGGATCAGTGCCTTCCTGCCCGGTAGCTGGCATGCGTAAGGATGGTTCATCCTGACAGGCAATAAGTAGGAAAAAAAGTGAGAAAAATAGAAATGAGGCGTTGCTCAGATTGCGTAAGTTTTTCATGGTACTAGTGAGTTCAGGTTGTTCTACCTGAAAGTAGATAAACCTTTATACTAGTAATAATACTTACTTTTTAATAGTGGAAAAATGTAAAACTATAACGTATAAACACGTATGTTTTGCGGGTTGTAACGCTGTGAAATGCGTAACGATGCGTATTGAAAAATTACTTTTGCTGTCGGGCGTAATGCTTCGGTACATACTTTACTTTTCTCATGCATAACAGGTATATTGGCCTTTTCTATCTTATCACAGAAGTTCGCTGACTAACTATTAACCTTAGTGTTATCTCCATGGAATTAACTCGAACTCCTTCCACGAAAGAAAAAGCTTTAGCGATTAATCTGGATCAAACCATTTATGGCTCATTTGCTGAGATTGGTGCAGGTCAGGAAACTGCGGCCAATTTTTTTAAAGTAGGAAGCGCCTCCGGTACCATTGCCAAAACCATGTCGGCCTATGACATGAAGTTTAGCGATGAGATTTACGGAAAGAGCAAACGATACGTAAGTGAGGAGCGTCTCATGATGATGCTCAACCACGAGATTGAACTGCTTTTGCAGCGATTGGTAGAACGGGCCAGCACCACCAAGTTTTTTGTGTTTGCGAATACAATTGAAACCCTGAACTACCACAAGACCAACCAAGGGCACGGTTGGTTGGGTATGCGGTTTCAGTGGGAACCCGAAGGGCCGATGAATGAGTGCGTCATTCATATTCTGCTATACGACAATGATGCCAGTCTCCAACAACAAGCGTTGGGAGTACTGGGAGTCAACCTAATATACGGCTGTACTTATCTGACCGACCCTGAGGAGCTGATGCTCTCTTTAACAGATAATCTGGCCTCTGATCGGATAGAAATTGACTTTTTCCGGCTAAGAGGCCCTAATTTTGCCACGGTAGATAACCGACTGATGGCGCTGAAGCTGGTAAAGAACGGAATCAGTCGGGCTACCATGTTTGATGCCGATGGTACGGTTCTACAACCGCAGGAAGCATTGTATAAACAAAATATTTTGATTCTTCGCGGTAGGTTCCGTCCGGTAACCCATGTTAACATGGATATGATGCGGGCCGGGTTGGAAGCGTTTCTGGCGGATGAACACATGGAAGAAGAATCTATTGTCCGTATTTCGGAGTTGACTCTAAACGGATTATCGGATGAGGCCGGCATTGATGATACTGATTTTCTCCACCGGGTTGATATTTTAGGTTCGTTGGGCCAAAAAGTGCTTATATCCGACTATCGGCGCTATTATTCCCTGACCGCTTACATTTCTCAGCTCACCAAAGGCAGTATCGGAATTATACTCGGTATCAAGAGTTTGCATCAGTTGTTTGATGAATCCTATTACCGGGACCTGAAAGGAGGGATTTTAGAGGCCTTTGGGGCGCTTTTCAAAAATAATATTCGTTTATACGTATATCCATCGTATCAACCCGATAGCAAAACTTTATTTACCCTCAAGGACATGGAGTTGCCCAGCCATGTTGAGAAACTTTGCCACTATCTGATTGAGACCAAGCAAATTGTGGATTTACATCCGAGCAATGTAGAACATATGTCTATTTATAGCGACAATGTACTGTCTATGATCAAGAATGGAGAACCTGGTTGGGAATTGATGGTGCCTGATGAAGTCTCTGAAGCCATCAAAACAAAATCTTTATTTGATTATCATGTAACCAGCCAAGATAAGTAGCTGGCTAATTTTGACTGCAGTTATCACATAATACTGATCATCATGAATGATTGATGGTCATTAATGAATCGCAGCGCGGATCATTCATCATTGAAACAATACAACAACCACTACAACATGAGGAAATCACTTCCCTTTCTCTCGGTAATAGTTTTCGCCGGCATTTTCGCTGGTTGCCAGGTGGAAAGCAAAACGCCTGCTGAAGAAGCGACAGGTCCACCCAACATTGTGTTAATTTTTACCGATGATCAAACCTATTCCTCTATTCATGCGTTGGGAAACCAGGAAATTGAGACCCCCAATCTGGATCGATTGGTTCAGCAGGGGACAACTTTTACCCATGCCTACAATATGGGCGGCTGGAACGGAGCCATTTGCGTAGCCTCTCGGGCTATGATGATCTCCGGTCGTTCGGTATGGCGGGCCAATCAGTTCCGACAGCAATGGATACAGGGTGATTCCATATCCCAGACCTGGGGAAAACTGATGGAGCAACAGGGCTATCAAACCTATATGACGGGTAAGTGGCACGTAGATGCTCCGGCTGATTCAGTTTTTCAAACTGTACGGCATGTTCGGCCGGGTATGCCCAATGATGCTCGCAGCCTTACCCCCCTGGGAGACCAGGAGAATCGCCCCGTTGGTTATTACCGGCCCCAAAGTGAAAATGATGATTCCTGGTCTCCTTCTGATCCTCAGTTCGGCGGATTTTGGGAAGGGGGAACGCATTGGAGCGAAGTAATGAAGGATGATGCTTTGGACTTTATTGACACGGCTACGGCCCGGGAAGATCCTTTTTTCATGTATCTGGCTTTCAATGCGCCTCATGATCCGCGCCAGTCTCCCCAGGAATTCGTAGATCGTTACCCGCTGGAAAATATTTCCCTTCCTGCAAGCTGGATGCCGGAATACCCTAATCAGGAGAACATCGGCCTTGGCCCCAAGTTACGTGACGAAGCCCTGGCTCCCTTTCCCCGGACAGAATACGCTACCAAGGTGCACATTCAGGAATATTACGCGATTATTACCCACCTGGACCAGCAGATCGGTAAAATACTGGATGCACTGGAAGCCAGCGGAAAAATGGATAACACCTATATTTTCTTCACCGCCGATCATGGTTTAGCCATTGGGCGGCACGGACTTCTGGGTAAGCAGAATATGTACGACCATAGCGTGCGGGTGCCATTGATGATGGTAGGGCCGGGTATTCCAAAAAACCAGGAGATATCGTCCGATGTGTACCTGCAGGATATCATGGCAACCAGCCTGGAGCTGGCTGGCATAGAAAAGCCACCCTACGTAGAGTTTAATAGTTTTCTGGATCTGGCTCGGGGAGATGCTGAGCAGAGCTCCTACGATGCGATCTATGGTTGTTATATCAATTACCAGCGCATGATCAGGAAAAACGGGATGAAACTGATCGTATATCCTGATGCCAATGAGGTGCTGCTATATGATGTAGCGCACGATCCCAACGAAATCACCAACCTGGCCGATGATCCTGCCTATGCTAACCAGTTGCTCAGCCTGTTTGATGAATTGCAAGGGTTGCAAAAGCACTTTGGCGATACCCTTAACTTGCAACCGCTATACACCGCCGTGCAAAATCAGCAGGAGGAGAAGTAACATGATGGCGAGTACTGGTTCGGATAAATAGTTGACGGATCATTTTAAGCATGTTTTCAATACAGAAGCATTCTTGTATCTTTGATAGCGATAGCGGTTGACTGCTCAGCACTATTTTTTACTCACACCTAAGCCTGTTTTCTTATGAGAATTTATGTAATCATTCCTTTTTTGATAGGAGTAACTCTTTCCTGTGTCGGACAATCTTCTGCACCTTCTCCCGAACTGCAGATTAAAACGGCGGTACTGGCTGCACCCGAAGAGCAGCGTGAAGGGGCGATGGTATACGGATATGATGACGATGGGGAGTTGGTGCTATTGCGGGAAGGGAGCAATGATATGGTCTGTATTGCCGACAACCCTACCCAGGAGGGGTTTAGTGCATCCTGTTATCAGCGTGATTTAGAACCTTTCATGGAACGGGGTCGGGTATTGCGGAAGGAAGGAAAATCATCGCAGGAAATTTTTGATATGCGGGAGAGCGAAGTGAAAAGCGGAGCGTTAAAAATGCCCGAAGACCCGACCACATTATACGTTTTCACTGCCTCGAAAGAGCAATATGATGCAGCTACGGGTGAAGTGAATGAAGGGAATTTCCGCTACGTAGTCTATATACCGTACGCCACTCCCGAGAGCACGGGCCTTCCGCTGAAACCTGAAGCGCCCGGCATGCCCTGGATCATGGACCCCGGCACCCACCGGGCGCACATCATGATCAATCCGCCTACCAAATAACCTCTTTGCTACCAATCAGGCATATTGGTCAGTTGCTCATATGCCTTCAAAGAGCAGGTGTTTCTCCATGTAATCAGGGATATGAACATTTGTCCAGCCTTTTTCCTGCAGGCTTTGTTGCATCGCTTGTGCGCTTTCTATTTCTCCATGCACGAGAAAGGTTCGTTTGGGTGCTTCTTTCAGTGTACTAACCCAGCGGAGCAGTTCATTTTTATCCGCGTGGGCCGATAAACCATCAATGCGGCGCACCTGCATCTTAAGGGGTAAATCCTGCCCGAAAATGCGAATTGTTTCCTGCTGATCCAGGATGGTGCGACCTCGGGTGCCCCGGGCCTGGTAACCCACAAACAGAATGGTGTCGTCCGGACGACGCAGGCGATGAAAGAGATGGTGTAGAATTCTACCGCCAGTGCACATACCACTGGAAGAAACGATGATGGCATTTTTCTGTATTTCATTAACGCTTTGCGAAGCCGGAACGCTACGGTAATAGTTGAAAAACTCGTAATCAAATAGCGACTGCGTATATTCCAGGTCCTGGTCCCGTAGCTTATGAAAGGTGAAATAGCGCTTGTATAATTGGGTGACATTGATGGCCATCGGGCTATCCAGATACACCGGTACTTTGGGGATTTTGTTGGCTTCCATCAGGGTCTTCAGGTAGTACATCACTGTTTGCGTACGCCCCACCGCAAAGGCCGGAATCAACAGGCAACCGCCCCGGTCCATGGCTTCATTCACAATATCTGCAAATTCCTGACTGGGGTCTTCTGATAAATTTTCCCGGTCGCCGTAGGTGGACTCTACCAGTAGAATATCAGTTTGAGACAGAGAAACCGGATCGCGTAGCACCGGTTGGTTGTAACGGCCCAAGTCTCCGGAAAAGACCAGGGTTTTGCTCTGAGATTTTCCCTGAATATTCAATTCCACCCAGGCGGCACCCAAAATATGACCAGCATTGTGGTATTTGATCCGAATATCATCCCGTAAATAAATATCCTCATCAAATTCGTAGGGCTGAAAGAGCCGGAAGGTGTTTTCGGCATCTTCGGTGGTGTATAAGGGTTTGGGCGGTTTGTGTTTGGAGTATCCTTTCTTGCGCGCCCATTCGGCTTCTTCTTCCTGCAATTTGGCGGAATCCAGCAGCATAATCCGGGCGAGTTCAGCCGTAGCTGTGGTGCAGTAGATCGGTCCGTTAAAGCCTTCTTTCACCAGTTTGGGCAGATACCCAATATGATCAATATGCGCATGGGAGATGACCAGGGCTTCTACCTGAGACACATCCATGGGAAACGGGTCCCAGTTGCGTTGTCGTAATTTTTTGAGTCCCTGAAAAAGACCGCAGTCCATCAGAATCTGAAAATCATCAATGTGAATTAAGTGTTTTGAGCCGGTGACGGATTGGGCGGCGCCTAAAAATTGGATGGAAACATTCATAGATGTAGTTTTGGTTGTTACGCTACCAACTCCAAAAAGAAGGCAGGTGTTTGGTGTCCTAAAATAAGAGAACGATCTACGAAGTCCATGTTACATCGGAAAAATATCATACTACTGTTGGCGATTATCGCCGTAGTTACCATCGGTTTTATTGCTTATCGTATTTTTTATACACCGAACCTGGATGATGAGGATGTGGCGTACGTGCTGGCCGGGGGAGTGACTCCCCGCAGTGCCGTAATCGCCTTCAATACTTTTGAACCGGCAAAGGTCCGGGTGGCAGTAAGCACCGAAGCGGCTACATTCGCCAATGCCCGATATTCCGATTATGTATCAACCGAAACCGCTACCCAGAACGTAGGCAAAGCCCAACTGGATAGCCTTAAACCGAATACCCAGTACTACTATCGGCTGGAAGTAAACGACAGTGTGGATGTATTTGATGGGTACAGTGGGACATTCACCACTCCCCAGGAAGGGCCTTTTTCATACAAAGTGGCGTTTGGCTCCTGTATGGTCACTGGCTCGGCCAGCCCTATCTTTGAGCAGATTGCCAGTGAAGATCCCTTACTTTTTATCAGCACCGGCGACCTGCACTACGAAAATATCAACAGCAACTGCACGAACAATTTTGTGCAGGCTTATTACCGGGTTTTCAATTCTTCCACCCAGTCGCAACTCTATCAGCGTACGGCGTTCGCTTATATGTGGGATGACCATGATTTTGGCAGCAATAATAGCGATGGGGCTGCTGCCTGCAAAGAAGAAGCCATCGCTACGTACCGACAGTTTCTTCCGCACTATTCTCTGGCTTTCAACGAGGTTGAAGATCCTATCTCTCAGGCTTTTACGCTGGGGCGAGTGCGTTTTCTGCTGACCGATCTCCGATCCCAGAAAGTGAAACCTCAGTACGCGGGGTGTGAGCGGACAGACGTAGGAACAAACTTTGGTTCTGAAACTCATTTGCAGTGGTTTCTGGATCAGATGCTATCGGCCAAAGATTCGGGGCAGGCGGTAGTGTGGCTATCGGGCATTCCCTACATCAATCACGAAGGCGGACCGAATTATCTGTGTGATGAAGATGATGATTGGGGAGGGTTTCCGGAAGAGCGACAGACCATTGCCAATTTTGTTAAAGAACATCAGATTCCCGTCAGCATTATAGCCGGAGATGCCCACATGGTGGCGATAGATGATGGTACCAACAGCGATTATGCCGAGGGTGGGGGAGCGCCCATTCCGGTTTTTCATGCTGCCCCGCTTGATCGCTACGGGTCTTACAAAGGCGGTCCCTATTCCAAAGGACATCGGTCGGAAAGTGGGCAATACGGAGTGATTGAAGTGGAAGATCAGGGCGAGGATGAAGTGTGTTTTACCTGGACGGCGAAAGATGATCGGGGAAGAACCATTGTGAGTGAGAAAGGAGAGGAGCTTACCCATCATTTCTGCGTACCCGTAATGCAGGATACTGCCGACATGACAAATCCTTCCCAGGCCATGCTATTGCATTAGCGGTACACAATTATTTCGGATGAATCTGAAATCGTATGCGTGGTGGAAAGAATTTGCAAACGGTTTGCTTCCGGTTGCCAATCCACTCCGGCACCCCAGACAAAGCTGGTACGCTCGGTAGCGGGAAAATGCTGACTGGCAACTTTGGTAAGTACCTGTTCTTCCGAAAGCCTGACGGTAAATAAATCAGCAATATTTTCCTGTTGGTCATTCACGCCCAATCCTATCAGAAAAAGAGTATCTTCAGAGACAAAAAGGTTGATGTTTTGGTAAGACCACCAGGTTTCATCAATCCATTGGCTACGAGTTTGGTCCGCTAAGGCGATAGATTGCGTCAATGTAAAAGAAGCATCAGGTCGGTTGATTTCATCATCCGAAATACGGTAAACATCCAGATGGCGGGTGTTCCAATCTCCTACCAGCATAACATACTGATCCTGGTAGTGGGCAATGGCGATACAGCCCGCCGTAGTTCGTTCAGTCTCTCCACGACGTTCAATCACCTGAACGGGTTGTGAAGGTATTTTTTCCGGGTCTGATACCTCATATACCAATACCTGGGAGATATTTTTAGCTTCATTATCCTCTATACCGATCGCCATGAGCCCATCGTTAATCTGAAAGCCTCCGGCATGTTTGAATGGCTTGGCAAGCAAAGTGTCCACCGAAATAACTTCAGGATGCTGATCCAGACGAACCACTGTGTAGTAGGAAACCGTACTGGAGCTGCCCGTCAGAATGGCATATGCCTGCTGGTGAAAGTGCATCGCCTGGATACCCTGAATATGCCCGCCTTCGTTGTTGATTGTCAGCGCGTTACGGAAAGGAAGTGGTTGCGGGCTTTGAGATAGGTTTTCGAAAGCGGAAACCAGTGGGTTTTGCGCCTGGACTGCTATACCGGAAAGAATGATTAATAACCAGCCAGTGAGCCACTTAGTATTGACAAAAGATCGGACGATAGCCAGGGTTGCGGTACATTTTATCATGGCATTAAATTGCTCATGGATCAATATTTTTTTGAAATACCAATTCGTGTGAGTGAAGTTCCAGGGCACATAAATGGTGGTATTCACCCCGGGGGTAGACGCAGCCGCTATCAATGCCTACAATGGGGTGCTGGTTCATTTTTTTTACATTCTTTTCTATCTGAGATTTACCCTGGGGAGTATGTCCATGTACAATGATGCGCTCGCCCAGCCATTTCTTGTTCAAAGTATTGTCTCCTCTAATCCACAGCATGGCATTTTTATCTGAAAAAGGATCTGCAATAGAAAGGTTCAACCCGGCATGCACCAGAATGTACCGGTCTACCTCCAGATAGTGGGCCATCCCCAGCATAAAATCAATATACTGACTATCAATGTCCTTTACTGTAACTGCACCGAAACTTCGTAAAGTATCTTCGCCCCCATTAAAACGTTTCCAGTGAATCGCTTCCTGAGAGGTGGGTTGTTGTAGCGCGTGCAGCATCATAATTTCATGGTTACCCAGTAAGCAGTGAATCTCATGCTTTGTTTGTTTAAGCTGCATGACCAGGTCCACTACTCCTTTGCTGTCAGGGCCTCGGTCTATGTAATCGCCCAGCAGATAGAGCGTGTCTTCTCGGTTATAGCCAATGCGGCCCAATAGTGCTTCTAGAGTTTTAGAGCACCCATGTATGTCTGTAATTACCCAGGTTTTCATAAAAATGCCTTCTTTCAGCTAAGGTAACGACTTCATAGTGCTTTCGTTAAGCCCTGGTGGGGTTTATTTCCTTCAGCAAGCTATCCAGGTCGAGGGCGATGGTGTACATATCCAGCGAACCGTCCGCTTTCTGAGGCCATTCGCTGCGGGGGCGATCCCAGTACAGTTCTACACCATTCTGATCCGGGTCATCCAGGTATAAAGCTTCCGAAACACCATGATCGGCCGCACCGGCCAGGGGATATTC
Organism: Cyclobacteriaceae bacterium; assembly: GCA_040222715.1. GTDB lineage: Bacteria > Bacteroidota > Bacteroidia > Cytophagales > Cyclobacteriaceae > Tunicatimonas. The sequence goes on from JAVKCN010000045.1 coordinate 22,629, forward strand.
GGCTTCCCGCAGACGATGAAAGATGACGGCCAGATCTTTACGGGTTGGATAACGAATGGCAGTGTGGAATAAGCCGGCTGCCTTTTGCGGAGCCGGTGGAGCATCTTTACTGTACCAGGTATTTAATCCGATATGGTGGTGGTAGCCGCCGGCAGAAATAAAAGCGGCATCTGAGCCGTAAGTAGTCATAATCTGGAAACCAAGCAGGTCGCAGTAAAATTGAAGCGAGCGATCTAAGTCAGCTACTTTTAAGTGTACATGACCAATGCTGGTCTGGGCGGGGATGATGTAATCATTCATATTTTTATCATTCAGATTCAACAGGAATATGGTTTTTCAATGATTGCCAATTGGCTTCAGCCGATAAACATACGCGCTCATTTACTTTTCAGCAAATACCAGATATTGCCAGGGAGCTAATTTTAGGGGCGTTTCAGAAGATAATTCGAAAGACTGTTGGGTAAAATAATCTGTAAACTGCCCGTTTATGCTAGCGTCAGTCAAATGAAGCTCTCGGGGCTCTGCCGAAAAATTCATGATGCCAATAACTGTATTTCCATCCTTTTCCCGCTTAAAAGCATAAATATTCGAGTCATTATTGATGCGTTCGGGCATACCGCCGTAGGCACCATTCCAGATAGCGGGGTTGTCCTTTTTCAAGGTAATCAGTTTCTTATAAAATGGTTGTAGCCCCTTGGGATCACTCCAGTCAATGGTATCTTTATCAAAAAAGCGAAGCCGTTTGTCCAGCCCTGCTTCCTGTCCGCCGTAGAGCATGGGAATACCATAGGCCGTAAAAATAAAGGCGGCAAAGGTTTGGTGTCCCTCGCCATAGCGTTCAAAGACCGTCCCGTTCCACGAATTTTCATCATGATTGGTGATCATCGTCATACGGAAAGGGTGCTGCCCATATTCCTGCAAATCCTGTTGTATCCACTCATCAATATCATCGGCATTGGCTTCTCCTTTTCCTACCCGATCGGTGAGGTGCAGTAATTCCCAGGCATAAGTAGCATCAAACTCCAGATGCATGCGGGCGCCATCCCATTCGGCCAGCCAGAACAAATCTTTGATTGGATCAAGCACTGCGGTTGCTTCTTCCCAAAAATAGAGCGGGATTTCGTGTCCGGCATGGTCGCAACGGAAGCCGTCAATATCGTATTCCTCCACCCAGTACCTCATTGCCTCAATCATGGCCTTTCGGGTTTCGGGGTTGGTATGATCCAGCAGGGCAATGTCGGTCCAGTCGGCTTCATATACAATGTTGCCCTCTGCGTCCTGGGCATAGTAATCGGGGTGCTCCGTAATCCAGGGGTGATCCCAGGCCGTATGGTTGGGCACCCAATCCAGAATCACGTACATATTCATTTCGTGGGCGGTGTTCACCAGTTGCTTGAAATCTTCTCCGGTACCAAACTCTTCGTTGATGGCCACATAATCCCGGATGGAGTAGTAACTTCCCAAAGGCTCTTTCCGATTTTTTATGCCAATGGGCTGCACGGGCATAATCCACAGCATGTCAATCCCCAGTTCCTTCAGCCGGGAAAGATCTTCCGTAAAAGTGCTGAGCGTACCAGCGGGAGTATGTTGGCGAATATTCACTTCGTATATCGTGGCTGAGGCAATTTTCTCCGGAAAATGAATTGTTTCCGAGGGAAGTTCAGCAGTTTCCGCGACTGGAGGGGTTTGTTGCTGGCAGGCAACCAGACCGAGCAGGGCAGTCAATTCCCAGAAAATACGTATGCGCATCATTGGATCATTTGTTTCTGTTGGAAGATAGCATTTATTTAGGTGGAATGCTTAACTCTCCGAATGATGCCGGGAAGAGAAATTGATGATCGGATTGTGACAAAGAAAAGCGTTTTGCCAGGCACAAGGTTACATTACCGCCATCGTACTTGACTAAAATATACCTTCCGCTTTCCTCCTGAGACGTCTTTCTCGATGATGAATCATTCCTTTAATGGGAACAGATAATCGTTATCAGGTTAAGATTTTAGAGTTTGAGTGCCCTGGCTCGATGAAGAAATAGTCTTTACTCAATTGATGAGGTTCATAAAAAAAAATTTCAGATAGACTACCAAAAAAATAGAATGATCAAGCAGTAGGTAGGCTGACTGATAAAGGGCTTGAGAAGAAGGGCTTCATTTAGCCTCTTTTCTCAGCCCTTTGCTTTAGGTTATTAGACTTTTTCTTCTGTCAATATATTGATTCTCAATGCATTATAAATTATCGCAATGACTTCCACCAATAGACCAGCCCGGCGACACCCACGGCGGTTCCGGTAACAATGGCGGCGGATAATCCCCGGTTGGAACTTACCAGTAATTCGGCACTTTTTGCAGCGGCCTCCTCATCAAACGAACCATGGGCACCCCGGTCTTCAGCAATCGGCTCCCAGAGGTTATTTGGTCGATCAGGGTCTTCCGGTTGGTCGGTTTGCTGACCAGCGTAACCGGTTTTCGCTAATAGTCGGTCTAACAGCCCAGGAATAAACGTGTTTCCTATCGAAGTTTGAAAAGGGCCAACTCCCACAAATACCGACCGGCGCTTATGATGGGCTGTATAAAAAATAGCGCGAGCTGCTACTTCGGGCTGATACACTTTGCCCATGGGTTTCCCTTTATTTGGTAAGCGTGATTTTACCCAGTTAAATTGCGTGGAATTGACGGCTGACAGATGTACCATGGTCAGTTGTACCTCGCTGTTGTCGTGCAAAAGTTCGGCGCGTACAGAATCAAAAAAACCTTTGCTGGCGTGTTTGGATGCACAGTAGGCTGATTGTAAAGGAATGCCCCGATACGCCAGCGCAGAGCCGACCATCACGATGGTTCCCCGGTTGCGGGGTATCATGCGTTTGAGGGCGGCCATCGTTCCGTAGACCTGACCGAGAAACGTAACATCCACGACCTGCTTAAATTCATCGGCGGTCATCTGGTCAAAAGGAGAGAAAACGCTTTGCATGGCGTTATTGATCCACACATCTATGAGGCCCAGTTCTTCTTCAATGCGCTGAGCCGCCGCTTCTACCTGCGCATGGTCTGATACATCGGTAGGAATGGCCAGGGCGGTGCCACCCAAGGCTTCCACATCTCTCCGGGCGCCATCCAATCCGGCTTCACTGCGGGCTAATAAGGCGATCTGATATCCTTTTTTGGCAAATTCACGGGCAGTAGCCCTGCCAACTCCGGCCGAGGCCCCGGTAATTACCACGACAGGCTGGGCAATATGGTCTTGCATAAACAATTAGGTTATGTGAGTTTAAAAAATAAGTATATGTCGACTACTAAGTCTCGGCGTTATTGTTCAGCATCTCCGCCCCGATCCTGACTTTCGGGCTCTACAAAACTTAAGTTGTAAAGCACCATGATCAGGATAACCAGTGGAAAAATGTGAAGGATCAGATCCTGGTGAAATTCCAGGAGCAACAATAAATCGCTAAGACCCAATGGGTTAAACCAGTCCATCATACAAGTTTGTCTACCTAGTAACTATAATTGTAATAAAGCATTCAGCAGTAAAAGGTTTCATTTGGGTTGGTGAAAAAAAGTAGGGGTATTATCAGCACTTGTAAGAAAAAAGCGCCAAACAAAACGAAGGAAGTGTGAAAGTTGTCTTTTCCGGAATTTATGATTGCTTACTGCCTGTTTCTGCTAATTTTCACTTACTTGGGCGAGAGTAAAATAATTAATGCGGTACCCACTCGCCTGAGTAATAAAGCACAGGAAGCATGGGAGTTTAAAACCTTGTCATTTTAGCCATTAGACTGATTTTGCAAAAAACGAAGGCTGATTGCATGGTGGCGAGAACCAGGACAGTGAGATGATTTTCTGCCTTAAAATAATATGCCGTAAAGAAGAGTTTGCCGATGGTGGTCTGCGTGTTTTTACTGGTCAATGCCGGAAAAGTTTCAAAACAGCAAAAACCTCACATCATAGATGAGAGGCAAGTTTTTAGGGCACTCAGTATTTTTTATAAGAGAAAAAGTGATTGAGCAACTCCTTAAAATAAACCAAATTGGTGTTTTAGGATAACTTGGGGTATCCGCGGGTGATAAGAAAAGAGCTGATGGATAGGCAAGATTGGGATAAGATTTACCTACCAGTTTTCAAGTTTTTTGGCGTTTACCTGAGTTTCTTTTTGCTCTTGTACGTACACTACAAAAGCCTGGAGGTGCTCTTCCAACTTGGTTTCGATTTGGGTTTGAAAGCGCTCTCCTTGTTTGCCACTCCACTGTTGTTGCCATTCGCTGAGGGGCATCGGCGGGCTGTTTTCCGGTACGTAGCGACTGTAGCGATTTCGGACGTAGGGTAAAAAATAAACGCTATCAGTAGTGAACCGAATTTTTTCATCTTTCAGATCAATGGTTGCCCGATAGGTTATGGAGCCAACCGGATGTTTTAATGCCGAGCGGTTATACACCATGAATTGCTGCGGGTATTGGAAAGAGGTAGAATCAGCATTGGCCGTGTACAGAGGCTCCGAATCTTCCATAAAGTCTTCGTGCTGAAAATAGCGTTGGGAGTAGCTGCGAAGCTGAGATAAGGAAAACGCGGGCATTGGCACCACTTTCTGAAAGGGTACCGGGGCCGGTCGTACACTCATGAGTACCACTAAACCCAGGACACATACAGAAAATAAGAATAACAATGACCGCGTTTTCATATAAAAATATTTCGATGCTTAGAAAGAATAAACTGCTGCAAAAATAAACGATGCAAGCGTAGACGTAGCTTCAAAATCACGATCGTTGTATACGTCCTCTGATACTGCATCTACCCGAATCTCAGGGATAAAGGTAAGATTTCCTACCGCAATATTGCTGGATAGTGTAAAATCTACTACGGAGGCATCACCATTCGAGTCGTAGGAACCTAAAGCTCCTACTCCGCCATTGAATTCGGCAAAATACTCACCGCGTACTCCAAATGAGAGTGTTTCTGAGGTAGCAATCTGGGCATATATGGCCGCACCGTAAAACCCGCCATTGTCGCCGTCAATATCCTGAAGGCTGCCTCCGGTGATTTGCTCACCCGGTCCAGTGGTGTTAATGGTCGTGTTTACTCCCAGGTAAAACGCATCGGAAAGATCAAACCCAGCGGTTAAATCAGCCTGGAAGGTAGGACCGGCAGAAACTCCGCCAAAAAGGCCCGGCAGGTCAGCATCCAGCTTTCCGTCCTGATCACCATAAAGGAAGTTCAGATAGGCACTGGTGCTTTCGTTTGAATAACCTAACTGGGCACCCAGGGTATAAGTACCGAAAGGGTTGAACTCAGTGTAATCCGTAGGGTTCATGATGGCCAGCATCAATGAAAGCTCATCAGAGAGGGCGAAATCTGCTTTCAACCCGGTGTGAGAGAACGGTCCGTAAGAGAACATATAGGATGTAGAGTAATTGTAGTTTCCGGTAGGGGAAATTACCTCGTATCCTAAAAAGGTATTAAAGTTACCCAATGTCAGGGTCACCCCATCGCTGATATTATAATATACATATAATTGGTTAACGATGCTGGAGGGACCGTTTGAAAGGAAAACCGCATCTTCACCTCGGGGTCCATAGACCAGGTCAGCGACAAAACCTACTTTTTCCCCTTCGTAAGCCGCAATCAGATTGACCATACCCAATCCGAAACCTGAAAGGTTGGCGAACGAGGTAGTAGGTGCATCTGGTGAAAACACATCGTCACCATTGGTATACAGACGATTGCGGGAATTGAAATTATAGCGGAAATAGGTATCTACTGAACCTGAGAAAGAAAATGACTCTTCATCCTGGGCAAAAAGGGAAAGACTGGCCAATCCCATGATTGCTAAAGTAAGCAAACTAAATTTTTTCATGTGCATTAGTAAAGTGGTGGTACCGTAAGATTTGATTGTTGGAAAAAAAAGAGGACGAGACAGAAAACGGGTCTCGTCCTGAAGATTGAATAAAAGAAGGGAGACTATTCGTAGATAATAGTATATCCGCGGATGCCGTGTTCGTGACTGTCCAGACCTTCTTTTTCGTGCTGAGCTGATACGCGCAAGCCCATCGCCTTTTCAACGACAAAGAAAATAAGTAAAGCACTGGAGAAGGCAGCGGCGCCACAAGCCAGTACACTTACTAGTTGAATGACAAACTGGCTCCAACTTGCCATAGAACCAAAGATACCAACTGCCAGGGTACCGAAGACACCGCAGGTAAGGTGTACAGAAACTGCACCTACGCAATCATCCAGTTTAAGCTTATCTAATAAAATGACAGACAGTACGACCAGGCCACCGGCAATGAGTCCGATGATCATGGCTTCGTAAGGGCTCATCAGGTCAGCTCCGGCAGTAATACCAACCAGGCCGGCCAGGATGCCGTTGAGAACCATGCCTAAGTCCAGGCGCTTGAAAGTAAAGTAGGCCATCACATACCCGCCAACTGCACCGCAGGCCGCAGCTAAAGAGGTTGTCACCAATACTTTAGAAACCGACTCAGGATCAGCGGATAATACTGAACCACCGTTAAAGCCGAACCAGCCGAACCATAATAAGAAGACACCGATGGTGGCTAAAGGTACACTGGAACCAGGGAAATCATTGACTTTACCATTGGCGTATTTGCCAATACGAGGCCCGAGGATGATAATTCCGGCAAGTGCGCCCCATCCTCCTACCGAGTGAACCAGGGTAGAACCGGCGAAATCATAGAAACCGTAAGTGCTCAAGAATCCACCACCCCATTGCCAGCTTCCGATGATAGGGTATACTAGTCCGACAAAGATGATGGTGAAAATCAGATAACCGTTGATCTTGATTCTCTCAGCGACCGCACCGGAAACAATGGTAGCGGCAGTAGCAGCAAACATGCCCTGGAAGAGAAAATCTGTCCAGTAGGTATAGCCTCCGTCCGCATAGGTAAGTGAATCATAATCGGCACCAGGTCCTAAATGAAAACCGGCAAAATTAATGATGAATCCTTCTCCGCCCGGGTACATCAGGTTGAACCCGATTAGTGCGTAGGAAATAAGCCCGATGGCAGGAGTAAGGGTGTTTTTGAATAAGATATTAACAGTGTTTTTGGCCTGGGTAAAACCGGCTTCTACCCCGGCAAAACCGAGGTGCATGATAAACACCAGAAAGGTGGCCACCATCATCCAAACATTGTTGGTTGTGAGCAATGCTTGAGAGACTTGGGTACCCAAATCAGCCGCCGCGGTAGCCGCTTGCGCCAATGAAGTGAGGTGTAGAACTTCGTTTTCCATAGATAAGGTAAGGTAAGTTAGAAGAATGACAGAATTTTGTTATGTGAATTTGAAAGTAACTAGTATTTCAACAAATACGCAAAAAAATACGTACAAAAAAATTGGGAATACTAAGTAAAATCAATCATTAATTACAAAGTTACTCTACTTGATATTATCTTATTTTGAATAATAAGCATGTTTCGTAATATTATTTGAAATGAGCTGAGAAGAAAATACGTAGATTTTGTGCGAGTAGTAAATCTTGCTGTCATTTCTTCATTCTGAATACGAAATGATAAAAATACAACAATAAAGTGAAAAAATACCAATAAAAAAGAGCGGCACTGCTTGCGACAAAACTCAAAGAATGCCTTCTTCTCGGGCTACTCGAACCATGTCCTTTTTTTTGTTGACCCCCATTTTTTTCATAATTCGGAAGCGATGCGTCTCAATGGTTCGAACACTATTGTGAAGCGCTTTGGCAATTTCCTGATTGGAGTGCCCGGCGGCTACCAGTTCCAGCACTTTGCGTTCCCGTTTGGTCAGGTCATAGGAGTTAGAAATGGAGTTGAGTTGGGGAATTTGCTTCAGAAAGGAGTCTACCAGAATATGGGAGATGCTGCCGCTAAAGTATTTATGTCCGCGGCTAACCGTTCGGATTGCCTTGATGAGCTCATCTTTGGTGGCATCTTTTAATACATAACCAGAGGCTCCGCTCAGAGCCGAGCGGAGCACATACTCATCATGCGCGTACATGGATATAATCAGGGAACGGGTGTGGACAGAATAATCAGCCAGCCGACGAGCGGTCTCGATGCCATCCAGGCCGGGCATCCGAATATCCAGGAGGATTACATCCGGTTGTAGCTGTCGTACCTTCTCCAGCGCTTCGGCACCATCGGAAGCCTCACCGATTACGCTAATGTCTTCTTCACTCTCTAAAAGCATTTTCAGGCCATCTCGTACCACCGTGTGGTCATCGGCCAGCATCACAGTTACCATAAGCTTAAGCGATTTCTTTTTGCTGAGACAAAGGCACCTGAATTAATATTCTGGTGCCTTCACCCAAGGTTGAGTCAATTGTAAAACTACCCTGTAAGTATTTGGCTCGCTCTTCCATATTACCAATGCCCCGCCCCGAGGGAAAAGCTGGCAATTTTGCCTGTCGGTTAGGTTCAAAACCTACTCCGTTATCAGTAATAGAAACCCAGAGGGTGGTGGAAGAGTGACGCAAACTGATGCTGATCTGGGTGGCCTGGGCGTATTTTAACGAATTATTGATGCTTTCCTGCACAATCCGGTACAGGTTCATCTCAATATGCTCCTCCAGCCGCTGTTCGAAATTGTTATGGTTCACAAAGTGTATATCTTTTCCGGTGATGCGGCTCATTTCCTGCGCGAAATTGCGGAGTACCGGAGCCAGTCCATAATCAGATAAGATACTGGGCATCAGATGGAAAGATGTCTGACGCACCCTGACAATTGTTTCTCGCAGCAATTTGCCAATATTATCCAACTGTTGCCGGATTCTCCCTTTGGATGCATAGGTAGCCAGTGCCTCAACATTATATTTAAGGGCAGTGAGCGACTGCCCGATATTGTCATGTAAATCCATGGCAATGCGTTTTCTTTCTTCTTCCTGAGCCTGTAGTACCAGTACTGATCGCATGCGTTGCTCATGGATTTTTTGCTTCATCTTTGCCTGGTTGGCAATATTGAGCTGCCGAATGGCTTCTTTCTGATCAGTAATATCTATACACAGAAACAAATACTGATAAAGCCCGCCCTCCTCATTTTTTACTGGCACTACCGTGACCGTAAGCCACAGGGGTTTCTCATAATAATTGGCACATTGCCAGTCGATGCAGCAGTAACCGTATTTCTGGACCCGGCTTAAAGTGCTTTGCAGGTCTTCGTAGGAGATTTGTAAGAGTTCCGGAATGGTGCCAGGACAATGCTCCTGAGGTAATTGCAGGTGCTGACGGAATTGCGGGCTGGTATACAATAAACTTCCCTGGCAGTCTATTTTAGCAAATAAGGTGGCCTGCTCAACGGCAAAGTGCATGTTGGTCAGGTACTTATGCGATGCTTCTAATGACTTTAACAGCTCATGACGTTCGGTGGCCAGTGCTTTTGCCTGCGAGCGTGATTGGCTTAGAATTAGCAAAGATTTTTTAATGAAGCGAGCGACGGGAAGAAATACAAACAGAATGACCAGTACGATGATGCTCAACGACAGGTACATGAGGAATTGCTGCATATAGATCAACTGATCTACCCGCTGTTGCACTTCTTTTTCGTACTGATTCACAATGGTTTCCATACCCTGCAGGTAGGGAACTTCATGCCTGAGAATTTCGGAAAGGTGTGCTTTGAAAGTGTTTTCAGCGATAGGCGCCGGCTGTAAAAAAAGATTGAGAATCGCCCGACTGCGGAGCACAATCACCTGATAAGAGGGGGTAATGGCACAAAACAGGTTTCGGATGGTATCACTGTTTTGGGTAAACTGATGTGGAGTGAGGGGATCTTCGGTCAGGTATTCGTGCGCTTTCACCCACTGAGCTAACGTTTTTTCCAGTTCGGATCGATAATAATTTTGTTGCGCACTGTCGGCCTGAGTTAATAACAAGGTGGATTTTACCAGCCGCTGAACCAGCATGCTCTGTTTTCCGGCGATGTTGAGTAAATGGGAATCATACAGTTGTTCCTGAAGTTTTTGTTTGACAAACCAATTGCTGGCCAATATGGTCAGGGCGATACCAGAGAGTGCCAGCAGATAACGAATGCTGAGAGTTTGAAATATTCGTTGGGGTAAGGAACGGTGAAGTGAGGTATTTGATTGAATACCGGTCATTTTAAGAAATAAAATAAGGTTTCTGAATCAATCTACATAATTAGTAAATAGTTTGGTAATATATTTATTTAAAACAAAAAAAAGCGAGCTTCTTTAAGAAACTCGCTTTCGCGAAATGCTGTCTGATGCAGAAAATTACATACTAGACTCTTCTGAAGTTTCTTCCAGATTACCTTCTTCGCTGAAGGTCAAAGTGGTGTGTTTTTCTTCTTTTTTATCTTTTACTTCAATTTCGTATTTCACCTTCTCTCCCTGATCAGCGAAAGTATCTCCAATTACATTTTCTTCAGCAGATTGGCTTTCCGTGTTCATCTCCTCAGTAGGATCAGTCTCAGTTACGGCAGGGTTCTGTGCTTCTGTCTCCGGGGTAGCCATTGTGGTTTCATTTTCTTCCTGAGTAATCTCTGCCTTGTTTTCGGATTCAATTACCGGTTGTTCTTCCGGAGTAGCTTCAGTTTCCTCTTCAGGAGCAACTTCTAAATCTTCTTTCACTGATTCTTCAGTCACATCAGGTTGAACTTCAGGCTGCATATTTTCATCAACTTCTACTTCCTGATTTTCCTCATTAAGCATTGGATCAGTTTCCGCCTCTTCATTTAAGGTGTTGTCATATTCCGGATCATTAATCGGCTCATCCGATAGTTGTTCCATCTCATTATTGTTGGACTGTACTTCATAAACAGCAACGATTTCCATGTCGCTGAAATCACTGTTTTCAAAGCCATCCAGTACTTCCTGAGGTAATTCTGACTTACTGATTTCTACTCTATCCTGAGAAATAATGGCGGTATCTCCATCCTGAGGGTAGGTACCATATTGATTTTGCTCAAAATCTGCCGCAGGTTGCGCCCGCTCGTCCAGCACTTCCTGTTGAGGCTGTTGGGTTTCTTGCTCTTTGGGTTGTGTTTCCTGAGCGTTTACTTGCAAAAATGCGGTGCTTGCACCTATTGTGACGATAGCAATTATCTTTTTCATAACAAAAAATGTTAAAGGTTATAGATCAAAAAATTATTTAATAACACTTACAATCATGAAAATACCATGCCAGTGCCCTGAAGCGGATACACGGTGATTTTCGCTAAAAAGAGAGGGGACACTGGGTAACGAATTCAACAAAGTGGGGAGAAGGTGGGATTTCAGGCACGTCAAAACGTGTGCAGATACAGATGATCGTAATGAACAATCGGCTTTTTTCCGGCGTGCCCTACCAAAGCTTTGGCCTGAGTCGCGCTGTAATAGGTCTTTCCTAACCCAAATAATTTGTTTTCATATTTTAAGCCTATAACTTCCCCTTTGGTAAAATCGCCCTCTATATCGGTTACTCCCACCATCAGGAGGCTATTGGCCCGTTCCGGTTGGGCTAATGCCTGGTAGGCCCCCTCATTCACATGAATACTGCCCTGCCGTACATCCTCCGATTGCCCGATCCAGCGTTTGATTGGGGAGGCTTTCTTCTTCGGCAAAAAGTGAGTACCCACTTTACCTTCCGAAATAATTTTTTCCAGTATGAGCGGACTGCGGCCATTGGCGATATGGACGCTAATTCCCAGGTTTGCCAGTTTGCGGGCAATGCGGCTTTTGGTGCGCATACCTCCTCGGCCAAAATCAGATTTCTCAGCCGAGATCTGAGCGTCGAGGGGTTCCTGAGGAGTAACTTCTTCCAGTAACTGTGCTTCCGGGTGGCTGGGAGGGCGATTATAGATACCATCTACATTGGTAAGAATAATCAGTCGCTCAGCATTCATCATGGAAGCCAGCAATCCAGCCAGTTCATCATTATCGGTAAACATCAGTTCCGTGACGGAGACCACATCATTCTCATTGATGATGGGCAGCACCTGGTGGTGTAAAATCCCGGACAGGCAGTTGCGAATATTCAGATAGTGTCTTCGGCTTCGGAAATCTTCTTTGGACACCAATATCTGAGCGCAGGTGGTATCGTACGCGTTAAAAAGCTCGGTATACACCTGCATTAGTTGGGCCTGCCCCACGGCTGCCAATACCTGTCGCTGGGTAACGGGATCGGTTTTGGGTACCAGGTTTACTTTCTTGCGTCCGGCCGTTACCGCCCCGGAAGAAACCAGCAGCACGTCATACCCCGCCCGGCGAAGTGCGGCGATTTGCTCCGTAAGCGACCGGAGCAAAGGGGTATTCAGAGAGCCGTCGGACTGAGCAATGACATTAGAACCTATTTTGATAACCAGGGTAGAACGCTGCACTTTTTCGGGCAAAGATACCCTTACCCGGCATTATTTCAACTGGAACACCCGAGAAATATTAAATCCGAAATGAATATCACCCGAAAAGAAGTCACCAGTCGTTTCGGTAATAAATCCTTCTTCAATCATGGACTGCGTATTGGTGAGGTGCAATTGGAAAACGTGTCCTCCGGTTTCAATATCCACTCCCAAAGCAAAAGCATCGTTGTACAGCGGTTCCGTTTCGGCATTGAGGCGGAGGAAATACTCCGCATTCAGCGATACCCGGGATGTGGCTTTCCACCGCCCTCCCAGTCCGAGCGCATACAGGTTGTTTGGGTTCTCCCGTAGTTCTACCAGGTTGCGGTGCACCAGGGTAGGAGAGACCTGCAAGGAAAGGCGGCTGGAGAATTTACGGGCGATCAGCAACTGATAGGTGTAATCTATACGGGACGAGAACGGCGGGTTTTGTTCATCGTTCCGCAGCGTATTAATCGCCATACTGCTAAAGGCAACAATGGATACCGGAATTTGCCGGGTGCCGCTTTGTTGTTGTAATACCCGGAGCTTGAGGTAGCCATCGTAGGTTTTCTGGAAAGAGTTCCGGCCTATGCCCACATTCAGGAAGTCGGTGAGGCCATATTCCAATCCCAGGCGGATGTTGGAATCGTCTAAACCGAAAAACTCATAGGCACCCCCATTCAGCCGCCCGAAACGGTGGGAGATGATAAATCCCAGGGCCCCATCATCCCATAGCTCTACGGATTGTCCATTCACAATGCGGGTACCTTTAAAGGTGGATTCCGTGGGCGCTTCTGTGCCTTCGGACGCTTCTTCAAGTTCGTCCAGCAGCCCGCCCTGCGCATAGAGCAGCAGGGGGAGCTGGCATAGTAGTAGTACGAAATAATATTTAAGGCTGTGCATCGGGCTGGTAAGTAAATTGTACAGTGACATCAACGGTTTCCGCAATATTGTAAAAGACGACCTTCGGGATCTTGATTTTATAATCGGCCACGGAGATGGGAAAGGTGGCCTGCATCTCCCAGTTGCCATTCGCTGGCTGTATGGTTCCCGGTACTTCTACCTCCCGTGTCACTCCGTGAATTGTCAGCTTACCTTTGGCGGTGACGGTCTGTTCTTCGCTAATATCTGGCTGAAATCCTTCCAATTCGCCCTCAAAAGTAGCGTTGGGGTATTTTTCTGATTCCAGGTAGTTTTCATTGAAGTGTTCCTGCATCAACGCTTTTTCAAACTGAAACCCGCGAATCGGGATGAGAAACGCTACTTCTCCGCTGCTGCTGTCGAAAGCACTTTGGGCATCAACGGTAACGGCTTCTATGTTCTCCAGGGGAGCTTCGGAGTAAAACGAAACTTCACAGGAGGCCAGGCGGTAACGCTGGGCATGGGAATGATTACCCAGCATGCCCAGCAATGGGATGATTAAAAATAATAACTTCATAATACATTAATTGTCGTTAGCCCCCTGTGCTACCCAGCAGTCGATGAGCTGAATTTCTTCAGCACTCAAGGTGATGCCTGAGGCAGGCGGGGGCATGGTTCGGTCTTTGGTTTTATTTCGGATGTTCGCCGCTCGATTGATGATGGTGGATTTCTGACTAAAATTAGGTAACTGAGTGCCGGAAACATGGCATCCCGAGATGGCACAGTTGGCCGCGATGATGGGTTGCACATCATCCGCAAGGGATGTATCATCGCGGCAGGTAACCTCGCCGAATAAATCTTCCTCGTTATCATTGGTGCAGGCACTGGCCACCACCAGTAAGATTAAAATAATACGCAGTAGTCTCATAAAGAAGGATTTACAACAAACCACACATTATTTGCACCTTCGCCCTGCGTATCTCCGCGTTGGGCATCCTGCGCATAATAGTACAGCGGCATATTCTGATAAGCCAGTTGGTCGCCTTCTCCGTCAGTACGGGCAATGACGCTGAAATCTGATGCATTCAAAGTAGAGGGAATGACCAAATCCGCAGCCCCCTCAAATACCGGCCAGGCACTGATACAGCCACCGGAGCAGTTACTGACGCCGGGATCATCCACCGTAAACAGATACAATGAATTGCCCAGCCCGTCTACCAGAAACAGTTCAGCATCTTCTCCGGGAGTAACGAACTGCCGGGCAATCATCAGGGAATAGGGTTTGGCTACGTACCAGACATTACCTACTCCTTCTCCGGCAGTCTCCCCGCTGGCCTCAATCTCACCGTCACCATCAGGAGAATAGTAATACAGCGGCCAGCCATTGAAAGTGATTTGAGGTCCATCATTGCCTTGTACCGTACCGAAATTGGCCGCATCCAGTCCCGCGCCCAGGATCATTTCGTCAGTATTGAATACCGGCCAGCGATCGAGGCATCCGCCCGCACAGCCACTGCTGCCGTTGGCATCGGCTGAAAATACGTAGAGGGTTCGTCCGTCCTGGTCTACCAGAAAACTGCCCAAAGTGGCATCGGTACGCAGACTAATGGTGGGTTGCGGATCAGAAGCACTGTCTTCGTCATCACAGCCGAGCATCAGGCTCAGGCACATTAAAACAATCAGGGATTTGGCTAAGGTTTGCAAAGTTTTCATAGGTGTATTTACTAAGATTTAGTAATGAGATTAATTATCATTTGCCCCGTCATCTACCCAGCAAGCGATCTGGGCGATCTGATCGTCGGTGAGTGAACGGCCGGAGGCCGGAGGGGGCATGGACTTCGCTCCCGTGCGGGCTTTGATGCCGGAAGCCCGGGCAATGACATTATTCTTGTCAGAAAAGTCAGGAATATTGCTACCGGCCACATGGCAGCCTGTGACGGCACAGTTGGTACTAATAATGTCCTGCACCGTACCGCTGAAGGAGATATTGGAAGCGACCACTGCGGTAGTTTCGGAAGCACAGCCATCGGCATCCTGTACGGTTACAGTATATTCTCCCGGAGATAAGCTGGTAAATTCAGCTTCTGCCTGAAAGGCTTCTTCATTGATCCGGTACTGATATCCCGGGTTGCCCCCGGCTGCCTCAACAGTTAAAGAGCCTTCTGATTCCAGGCAGTCGGAAGAGGTGGTAGTTGCACTGGTAATGGCCAGATCCGAAGCCTCTTCGTCGACCGTTACTGCTAAGGTTGTTTCGCAGCCCGCTTCATCCTGGGCGGTAATCTGATAGGAGCCGGCTTCCAGATCATCAAAGGTATTACTGATTTGGAAAGTCTGGGAACCCAATCGGTACATCACATTCCCATTTTGCCCTTGCGGGATGAGCGTGATTGATCCGGTGCTTTCGCAGCGGGCGGGGGACTGACTGGCAATGCTTAACGCAAAGTTTTCGTTACAGCTAACCTCTTCGCTGTCGTCACAGCTGGCAAAAAAGCATAGCAATAGCAGTCCCGCTCCCCAGCGGGGTGTGGCATGGTAATTCATAGTAAAGATTAGTTAAGGGTGATACTTGGTGAAAATATTCCGGAACCAGAAGTCCCGGAATATTTGAGGCCTCTTGTCTGATCCAAACAAAAGTAGTCGTATATGGTCCTGACCTATATTAGCGCAGGCGGTAATTCAGCGTCATAAACATGCCGGTACTGGAAAGCTTAATCTTACCAAACCCTACTCCCGCCACGGGCACCTTCACAAATGGCTCTACCTGCAATGCCCACCGTTTACTTAAGGCTCGTTCGTATCCCAGCGAAAGGTTGGCTACTTTAAAGTAATGCCGGTTTTTATTACGCTCAAAATGTTCATAACTATAGGGTTTCTGATACCCGTGTCCTTTATACTGATATACATAATCTTCGGTGAGCATCAGGTAAGAAGATACTCCTCCACTGATGAAAACCCGGTTTTTAGGGGTATCAAAAGCGTAGTACCGTAGGTTGATCAGGATATCCAGTACATCACACTGCGCATCGATAGAATTGGGCATCGGGTATTTTTTCCAGTAACCCGGGTACGGTTTGTACGATTCCCCACTGGCCTCATACACTTTATTAGAGAAGATGACTCCGGCCTGCACGCTGAGGCGGGCGAACAGAAAGTACTCTAGGCCTACCACCGCATTGGAACCTACCTGCGAAGCCTCTCCCAGATTAATCGCACTGATATCGGGCGAAAATCCCACACTCACCCGCCAGCGAGCCGTTAACGGAGGCTTCTCTTCCGGAATAATATCAGCGGCGGTGCCCTCCAGTTCCATGTCCATCGCTACGGGAGTGACTGGCGGTACACCCAGCCTCATCGCCTGCTCCGCTATCGCGTTCCCGGACAGGTACCCAATGCCATTGCCTTGCGAGAAGCCCTGCATGCTTACCTCATACCCAAATGGAGCGTCCTGTACTACTGCTTCCTCTGAAATCTCACCGTCACTACCTGTCTCTTCATTCACCAATTGGGCGGTTGATGTTACATCTTCGCGGGTTTCACTTGTTTCCGGCTGTATCCCCGTTTGGTCGGAACCTGATGCGGACTGCCGGGTTTCTGATGTCTGAGACTGCACAAGTTTTCCTGCAGTTGAATCATTTTCAATGGTTTGAATCACTTCGGTTGACGTCAGTTCCGGTGTTGATCCATAGTGCCATACGCTTACTCCCACAATACCGCCCAGCAAAAACAGCAACAGCAGGCCGGTAATAATTTTTCCTGAGGTTCCCATCGTCCCGGCGGCCCGATCCAGCTTACGACGCATCTTTACCCAGGCGTTGGGGTTGTACGGAACATGATGCTGTTCCGCCGCTTGTTTAAATAGCGCATCAAAGTCCTTATCGTTCATACCTTGCATGCCTCCCGTTCATTTTTTTTTAACATCACCCTTAACTGGGCTCGTGCTCGCGACAAATTAGACTTGGAAGTCCCTACCGATATGCCCAGCGCTTCGGAAATTTCTTCGTGAGCGTAACCATCAATCACAAAGAGGTTGAAGACCGTGCGGTACATCGGAGTCAGTTGTTGTATCAAGTCATTACGGTTATTGAACCGAATCTCAAAAGTAGATAACTTGGGATCATGAATCAACCTGAGCAAAGCCCGGTTTTTTTATTGGTATAAATTACCATGATCAAGTTTGGGCAAAGCACTTTTTGAAATTCCAAT
>JAVKCN010000046.1:0-98522 GCA_040222715.1 Cyclobacteriaceae bacterium
GAAGAAACAGTACGATACGGCAATACTTGCGCTGAACCACCAGAAGTGGAAGGAGCATAAGATCAAATACCTTGAACAGCAACTAAGCAAGCTCAAGGCTGTTGCCTAGAAGTCACTAAGCTGCATTTTGTTATATAGTAGGCAAAAATTTCCTCGTAGGAAAGCTGACTGATAATATTGGTATCATCGGCTAATACTTCTGTTTGCGTCTCAATGGTATCGTGGTAGTCATGTTTTTTATTTTTATGGTAATGGTTGATGGCCGTATTGATCAGAATGCGTCGGAACCAGGCCTGGAATGATTTAGAAGTATCAAACTTTTCCAGCCCCTGATACACTTTCATGAACCCATCATTCAGCACTTCAACTGCCTCCTCCTCATTTCTGGTATATCTTAAGCAAATGCTCATACCATAGCCGTAGAACTTCTCGTACAACTGTTGCTGGCAGTTGCGCCGATTTTCTATGCATCCTTGGATCAGAGGTAATATAGTGTCGGGCTGTGCTAAACTCACATTGAGCGCGTTTGATTATCAGTACAGGGCACCATCACGATCGGTTGCGTGGATATATTAAATTTACAAAAAAAATGCTCGATCGGGAACAACGGTGGGAAATGATCGGGCTTAACCTGAGACTAAAAAGCCGACGCCTGATACGACAACCCAGGTTGGCTGGCTGGGCATTCGCCAAATGCATTAGGTGATTGGGTGTGCTCGGATGCGTAACCGTGAATTCCGGTGGATGCCCACAGAGGCGTTCGTCTTTTTTACAATACAAGCCGGCAGGTAAGAAAAAGAAAAAGTTTAAAGTTTTGCGTATTGAGCCGGAAAGTGGTCGGGAGCAACAAAAAAGGGCTAAAAAGGACTTTTCGAACTTCTCAGGAGCACTTTTCGAACTTGTCAGGAGCTTTTTTAAAATGCAGGCGACCTTTTTTTAAAAGGTGGCCTGCATTTTTGAAAAAGGTGGCCACCTTTTCGAGGTATTTTGCTAACAAAAAAAGACCACCAGCGTGGTCCCGGGGGGGGGTATTACTGATGGTCTTTTTGCTTACCCCTAAATAAAGGAGAACCCCCCCAGTAACCAAATACTGCTACTATGCCCTGGTGTACTATTCTGGCGGGCGTTGTATATTTCTGCCTGATAAAGTTTCTCGCCAATTTTCGTGTTTCTATAAACAAGTAGGTCTCGGGCAAAAAAAATAACCGATCCCTAAAAGAAATCGGTTATCGCGTATGAGACGTAATTCTACCTTCCTACTGTACCTTTTAAAATCTTTATGCTATGAGATACTTTTTTTCATCATTTATTAATTAGTGGGCATACCCCCGGAGATGTCACCCACAGATGAAAAATAATTTTACTTTTTTTTGAGAAGGAGGGATAAATGGAAAAATTTGCACCTTTACTACGTTGACCTGTCTTTTTCTCTAACTTTGCGACAAATAACCAGGGATGGAAGAGCCGGTACAAGATATTTGGGAACAAATCCAGGCATGGGCGCTGATGATATACCAGTGGTTCACAACCGATTTTGTGTTCATTGGCCAAAGGAGGTTTGATCTCATTGATATCATCCTGTTTTTTATCAGCATTTTTCTGCTGGTCTACTTCTCGGGGAAGATCAGGAGCCTTCTGGTGAATCAGATTCTTACCCGTTATAAACTGGATATTGGCATCCGGCAATCCATTGGCACCATTGTTCGGTATATTTTACTGGTGCTCGGGTTTATGGTGATCATCCAGTCGGCGGGTATTGACTTAAGTTCGCTGACCGTACTGGCCGGGGCACTGGGTGTTGGGTTAGGTTTTGGGCTGCAGAATATTGCCAATAATTTTATTTCCGGCCTGATCATTCTCTTCGAGCGGCCCATCAAGGTGGGAGACCGGATTGAAGTAGATGATGTGTCGGGTGATGTGGTTAACATTTCCGCCCGGGCCACCACCATCATCACCAATGACAATATCTCTATTATTGTCCCCAATTCGGAGTTTATCTCCTCTAAAGTAACCAACTGGAGCCATAACGATCGACTGGTGCGCTTCCGCTTTCCCGTCGGCGTGTCGTACCAGGCAGACCCGGAAGAGGTGAAAAAACTGCTGATGGAGGTGATGAGCGAACATTCCGGAGTCTTAAAAAACCCTCCGCCCGATGTGTGGTTTGATGAATTTGGCGACAGTTCACTGAACTTTAACCTGATGGTCTGGACTTCTCAGTACGTACAACGGCCCAGCGCCCTAAAGAGCCAGTTATATTATGCGGTATTTAAAAAATTTAAAGAACACGGCATTGAAATTCCGTTCCCGCAACGTGATTTGCACATCCGCAGCGGTGAACTGCCGGTAGAATTAAAAAACCAAAATGGAATTACATCCCATGAAACCCAATAAATACTTTGTTTTTGATTTTGACAGCACCTTCACCAAGGTAGAAGCATTGGATGTGCTGTGCGATATTGCTTTGAAAGGCGACCCTACGCGGGAAGCGGTGTTGGAACAGGTAAAGCAAATTACCAACTCCTGCATGGAGGGTAAAATCTCCTTTCGCGAGTCGCTGGAAAAGCGGCTGGCGCTGTTACCCGCCCATAAGAACCATCTGCCGCCCTTGATCGAGGTGCTACGCAATAGTGTATCCCTGTCGTTTGAGCGCAATAAAGAATTCTTTCAGTCATTTACGGATCAGATCTACGTGATCTCCAATGGCTTCAAAGCATTTATCCTGCCCGTCACCCGTGAATACAATATTCCCGATGATCATGTGTTTGCCAATGACTTTACCTTTGATGAGGAAGGAAACATTACCGGCTTTAATGCGGATAATTTACTCTCTACTGACGAAGGCAAAGTAGCCATTATCAAAGACCTGGACCTGAACGGTGATGTATACGTTATCGGAGATGGTTACAATGATTATAAGATCAAGGCCGCTGGCTTTGCCAATAAGTTTTATGCCTTTACCGAAAATATTGAACGAAATTCAGTGATTGAGAAAGCCGATCATATTACTCCATCGCTGGATGAATTTCTGTACCTGAATAAAATGAACACAGCAATCTCTTATCCTAAAAACCGAATTAAAGTATTACTGCTCGAGAATATTCATCCCGATGCCGCCGAACGGCTAAAAACGGAGGGCTACCAGGTAGAAACCTACGATGCCGCCATGGATGAAGATGAGCTGGCCGAAAAAATCAAGACGGTCTCCATTCTGGGCATTCGCTCCAAAACCCACGTCACCGAGAAGGTGCTGGAAAATGCCAATCGGCTGCTGGCCATCGGAGCTTTTTGCATTGGCACCAACCAGATTGACCTGCGAGCCTGCTCTAAAAAAGGCATTGCCGTCTTTAATGCTCCTTACAGCAATACCCGTTCAGTAGTCGAGCTGGCCATCGGGGAGATCATCATGCTGATGCGGGGCATCACCGACAAATCTATGAACATGCACCTGGGGCAGTGGAGCAAGTCGGCCAAGAACAGCAATGAGATCCGGGGAAAGAAACTGGGCATTGTAGGCTACGGAAATATTGGCTCTCAGCTTTCAGTACTGGCCGAAAGCATGGGCATGGATGTGTACTATTATGATGTGGTGGAAAAACTAGCACTGGGCAATGCCACCAAATGTAACTCTATGGAAGAGTTGCTGGCTATTTCCGATGTAGTAACCCTGCACGTAGACGGAAGGGAGGATAACCAGCGGTTTTTTGGAGCCGACGATTTGGCCAATATGAAGGACGGAGCCATCCTGCTCAACCTGAGCCGGGGATTTGTAGTAGACGTAGTGGCGCTTAAAGAGCAAATCCTGCAGGGCCGTATCCGGGGTGCTGCGGTGGATGTGTTTCCTTATGAGCCGAAAAGCAATCAGGAAGAGTTTATTTCTGAGTTGCGGAACCTGCCCAATGTCATCCTTACTCCCCATATTGGGGGAAGCACCGAAGAAGCGCAGGAAAATATTGCGGATTTTGTGCCAGGCAAACTGATGGAGTACATCAATACCGGCAGCACCTTCAACAGTGTGAACTTCCCCAATGTACAGTTGCCGCTCCTGAAAAATGCGCATCGGCTGATGCACATCCACCATAACAAACCAGGCGTGCTGGCCAACATCAGCCAGGTGCTGGTGAAGCGTCATATCAACGTGGTGGGGCAGTACCTGAAAACCAACGAAGACATCGGGTACGTCATCATTGATATAGATAAAAAGTACGACGATGAGGTGATCAAAGAACTTCGGGAGATTGAAAATACCATCCGCTTCCGTGTATTGTATTGATTGAGCCGCGTAAGCAGGTTCAGTACGATGCTTGGGTTGCTCATAGTCAGTCATGTTCCGTTGTTGCGGAGTATGACTGGCTGATTCTTTGGATATGAAGAAAAATAATATACTTGTACCATTACTGCTGGCACTGCTGAGCAGTCTGCCCGTCTTTTCTCAAGAAACTACGTTTACTCTCACGTCCCGGGCGGCTGCCTCCGAATGGCCGGATACGCTGGCCTGGTGGAAACCCAATAACCTGCGGCTGATGCAGACCAATCTGCCAGCCTACGAAGCCCAACTCAACGTAGATTCCCTCATAGCCGACCTGGAGCTTTTCTCAGTCAATACCCTGATCATCAATGCCGGAGGCATCATGGCTTTCTATCCCACGGAACTGGACTTCCAGTACGTGAACCCTTATATGCAGGAGAATATGCTGGAGGATGTGGTAAGAAAGTGCCATGAGCGCAATATCCGGGTGATTACCCGCTTTGATTTCAGTCGGGTACACCGAAGCATCTTTGAGCAGCACCCCGACTGGTGTTACATTTCCCCGGATGGCGACCGGATCATCAATGATGATATGTACATGGTGGCCATCAATGCTCCGTATGTGCAGGAAAAATCTATTGAGATTGTGGAGGAGGCCCTGACCCGCTATCCGATCGATGGTATTTTCATCAATATGCCGGGCTACCGCACCAGCAATGCCTACGAGGATGTGTACCATGGCATCGACCAGAATGAGCACGACCGAAAACGTTTCTACGAATACAGTGGCGGAATGGACCTGCCTCAGAAAGAAAGCCCGGAAGATCCTTCCTTTGCCAAATACCAGGAATTTAAGGAGTACACCAGTGACGACTGGATCAAACGCATGCACGAGGCCGTCAAAGCCATTAGCCCGAACATTGCCATTTGCACCTATATGGATGAATACGTAGATATCATCCGCCACGAAACCCAGACCAATAGCCTGCCATACTGGCCTTATATGGCCTCGGACAATGTGAACAATACGGAACACTCGCACCCCAACCACATCGTCAGCAATGCGAGCATTCAGCAGATATCCTTTCAGTCGCGCTACAATGCCATTGAGCCGGAAGAAACGGTGATTCGGCTGTACGAAAATATGGCCAATGGCTCTGGCCTGGATATGAGCCTGATGGGTGACTTTCAGGAGTACGAGGACGAACGAAACTTTGCGGCCTGGGAGAGGCTGTACGCCCACCATAAAAAGTACGAACCCTATTTCGGTAATTACGTGTCGCCCGCTGAAATTTGCGTGATCTCGCCGGGCTACTGGCCGGGAGGCACAGCGGCGCAGGAGTATCGGGGTATTCAACTCATGCTCAAAGAAGCCCACTTGCAGCATGATATTATTGAAGCCGGACAGATTGCGCATCTGGCTGACGCTATCCGCAAGTACAAGCTCATCATTCTGCCGGAGATCGTAGATGTGTCGGATGCGGCGCTGCAAGTGCTGAAGCAGGCTTGCGAAAACGGTACGGCCATCATTGCCACCAACCAGAGCTTTACTGGAAACGAAGATCAGTTATTCACGCTATTTGGGGCGAAGGTCGACGAAAAAGACCATGATGGTGCGGGATTCTATCTTAATCCTTCCAATAAAGAATTTTTCACCCGCTTCGAGCAGCAGTCTCTGCTGTTCTGGAAGTTTAACCTGAGCTTGTACAACTTCTCAGCAGCAGATGAAACCTTACTGCCTATTTATACTCCCGGCAGACCTGGTCCCCCGGAGAAAATTGGTGGGCATGAGCCCAGTGGCTATTCGGCCGTAGGCATCAAACAGCACGGATCGGGGAAAGCGGCTTTACTGCCGATGAATATTGGCCGGCTGTACTACATCCACGGGTACGAACAGCACAAGAATATTCTGTTAGATGTGATCGATCAACTCTTTCCGGATGCCGGGCAGCTACTGCAAACCAATGCGCACCCAAGGGTAGAAGTGGTCCTGCAAAAGTTCATCGAGAACATACCCGCCAATCTGGATAAAACGGAAACCGATGGCATGATACTGCATCTGGTGAACATCAGCGGGTTCAGTGGTAATACGTATTTCAATCCGTTGCCCATCAGCGATCTGTCTTTCCGGGTGCGCTGCGATTACCAGCCTGCCCATCTCTATTCCATGGTGCAGGAAAAGTCTATTCCCTTCGAGTGGCAGCAGGGATACCTGTCATTTACCTTAGATCAATTGGGTGAGTTTGATGGACTGCTCATAAAAAAGTAGCCAGCCTGTGCTCAATCCTTCTTCACCGTTAAAAACCCGGGTTGGGTAAACTCAGGGTTAGGATAGCTATAGAATCCCTGGCCGGTTTTCATGCCCAAGTGTCCCTGATCAATAAAGTGCTCTTTCAGGAAAGCGGCCGTGCGTTGCTGTTGCGCATCCTGATGGTGTTCAGCCCAGAAATGGGTGACTTTGTAAACGGTATCCAGCCCAATATGGTCCATGATACCGAAGGGGCCGCTTGGGGTGTGCATGATACCCATCCAGGCTCGGTCCACATCTTGAAATGATGCCACCTGCCCCACGGCCAGTTGGTTGGCTGCCCCCAGCAGCGCCGTAAGCATGGTATTGAACACGTAACCACTGTGCTCTTTCTCCAGCACAATCGGAAGCTGCCCGATGGACGAGGCAAAGGCCCGGGTGACCGAAAGTGTTTCTTCAGACGTGCCGGGGTGTGGCATGATGTCAACCACATTGGATGTCCACACATCCGGATGAAAGTGCAGGGCGATCAGCTTATCGGGGCGACCACTGGCCTCAGCAAACATAGAAGGTAGCAGGGTAGAGGTATTGGTCGTAAAAAGGGCATGGACCGGTGTCAGTTGGTGAAGCTCTCCGAAGACACGTCCTTTCAGCTCCGGGTCTTCCGGCACCGACTCGCTAACCAGGTCCGCTTGCCGAGCGGCGGATGCCAGGTCAGTGGTATAGCGAACCCGTTGCTCAACGGTTGCCCGCGCTTCGGTATAAAAATGCCCATCAAGCTTTTCCAGATACCGACCAATACGCTTTTGAGCGTTTGCTATTATCTCCTCAGAGATGTCGTAGATGGTCACATCATAACCGTGTATAGCCGATTGCAGACCAATCTGCTGCCCCATTGTTCCGGCTCCGATAATCAGTACGTTCCGAATTTCAGTCATAGTTGTCAGGTTATTGCAGTAGGATGAACATGTAGAGAAAGGGAATGTTTGGTGGAGAGAACGCAGAAAGCGGGAGACTGAAGTCGGGGTAGTAAGATAAGAGATGAGTTCAAGATAAATGTAAAATAGGCTACTATCTCAATCAATACAAAATTTAAATTACCGCCAACCTATACCGTTTCGCTATTCTTCTTCTGTACCTGTTCTTCCCGGGCTTCGGGCTCATCGGTGTCTATTTTGTCAATCTCTTGGTCTACCGCTTCCCAGTAATTGGAGGTAAAATCATCGTAAGGGGTGATCTTCGTGCCGGATAGCACCAGGGCCAGGGTCATGGCGATGCTGGAGATGAGGATGATGAACAGCAGCACGCCTGCATTAAAGTTCGTTGCCTGCATCTCGTCGGGAATGGCGAAGAACAGCAGGATGGTGATCAGCCCCCGGGGAGCGATGAATAACTGCGGCAGAATGTCCCGGCGGAGGATGAATTTCAGCAGCAAAAAGCGCAGGCCGAATATGATCAGCAGTAAGCTGCCACTGACCAGGGCTACTTTGGTGTTTAAGATGGTCGCCAGGGTGATGGTCATCCCGAAGATCACGAAGAAGAAGGTGCGGACCACGAAGGCCGTTTCCATGGTGATCATACGGAAGTTGTTTAGTATCCCGCTCACCGAACGGGGGTTCACCAGCCGCCGTAGTTTACCGAAGAAAAAGAGCTTATAGTTGTTCAGCACCAACCCGAAGACCAGGATAATGATCAGAGAAGAGAGGTGGAACAGCTTGCCGACGGAATAGAGCAACAGCAGCACGGCAATCAGCAGAAACAATTTGATGCGGGTATCCAGCTTTTGAAACAACAGCACCAGTGCGTAACTGAGCACCACCGACAGCACGACCGTGATGACAATGTTGCTGACCACATCCCAAACGATGGCCGGAGTGGAATTGGTTTCTGCATTACCGATCAGGAAGTAGAAGAACATGATCCCCAGTATATCGGAGAACGTGGCTTCGTAGACCATGAACTCCCGGGTATGTTCATCTTTTAATCCGCCCACGCTGGGCAGCACAATGGCACTGCTGATAATGGACAGGGGGACGGCGTAGACCAGCGAGATAAAAAAGGTTTCCCCGTAAGCATATTGAATGACGTAGGCTCCGGCAATGGCGGTACAGACCAGGGCAATCAGCGCTACCAGAAAAGATTTCCAGATGATCGGCCACTTTTCAGCCGTTAATTCCAGGTCCAGGGCCGCTTCCAGCACAATCATTGTCAACCCGACAATGCCCAGTACCTCCAGTACGGTGATCAGATAATCGCCGGTAGGAATCCCCATGGCCTCGGCCACAAACTTCAATCCCAGCCCCAGGATGATCAGGAGCAGTACGCTGGGGATATTGGTTTTTTGGGAAACGAGGTTGAACAGATAAGAAAAAATGATAATCAACGAGGTGGCAATGACTGCCACGTACGCATTAAACTCTGTCATGCAGTGTCACTTATGCTAATAATATTAACTGCAAAACGTAAGAAGTACCGGGAAGGTTATTTGATAATGATCAGTGAATAATGATTGATGAATAATATCGGAAAAAAACGTCAGCCTGCTTCGTTAGACATTATGCTGGGTTTTTTTAAAGATGTAATAGAAAGTCGGCGACAGGAGGCAGGGCTATCCGCACGGTCTCCCGCCGACCACCACCGCTTATAAGACTTTCGATGAAAAATTGCTTCTTACACGATTATCGGAATAAACGCAATATCATCATTCATTTGGCAACCATGCCGAGGGCTTCCTGTAGCTGGGGATCTTCTTTGAGGGCCACGCGGGCAACATACTTCAGTTCCCGTACCCACTCGCTCAGTTTCTTTAACTCCTGGTCCCGCTGTTCGGTGGCTCGCTGGGCATTGGCTTTGTGCTGAAGGCGATCGTGTTTGACGGAAATCAGGGCGTGGATCTCCATCAGCGCTTGCGACCAGACCTCTGGTTTCAGGCCGAAGCGCTGCTCCAGCGGGGTGTTGAACGCCGGCACCTTGGTATAAAAGAAACGGGCCTGATCCATCCAATCCTGTATCCGCTGCGGAGTGCGGTTATCGATACGAAGTTTCCGCATCACGGTCGGGTTATTCTGGTAGACCATGCGCACCAGGGTTACGTACTCCTTGTACGAACGCTTGGCCTGTTGTAAATCAGCTTTCCATTGCTGATTGGTATCATACTGGGTATCCCGCTGTTCCTCGGTCATGGCCTGCATTTCCCGAGCCACTTTCAGCCGGGTTTGCCCTTCTTTAATCCGTTTAAGCGGAAAACCATAGGCCGCAAAGTGTTGCTGCATTTCCTTATTGCGCAGGATGTTCTGAATGATGGCATCAGCCTGGGCAAATTGCTGGGCTATGGATTTTCCGGTCATGGTACTAAGCATTAAATAATAAGAATTGATTGAGTAGATCAGGTAATTTTTTGGGTGATTGTTGTCATACAGATTGCAGCTAAAAACAGGCCAGTATGAAATTGCGAATGTAGGGGCTTGGGGGAGAAACCTACGGGTGTACCATTTCGGTACAATGTGTATAATTCGGGCCAAAGCAGGTAAAAATCCGCGTGTGACGGTAAATATTTCGGCGGCGGAGTGCATAATCTTACACACATCGTACATCTGGCGACGGATGAGTCCAAAAAACTACATGGATTGGTACGCTCACTGCCTGCGCAATGCAATTGCAAGGGTGCAATAGCACTCATTTGCCCTGATGAGTGCTATCGAACGCGATCGATTGCACTTATTTGCCGTGCGCGGCCCTTCCGTACCCTATCGATCGCATCTATTTCTCCCGCGCAACGCACTGGCTCGCTCTTTTTGGAGGGGTTGGGCGGTGATAATGGGAGGTGATAGAAGAAAATTACGTTATTTCCGCGAAATCCGGCAACTGGAAGTAGATTTTTGGCGTTAATTTTGTTTAAAGAATAGACTTTACAATAGCCCTCTCTACCTATGCAATTTCCCATGTTGAACATCACCGACACGCAATGGCGTGCTGAGTATGATGTATCGATTTATGTGTTGTTTGACGAATTCATTTATACGGATGACGATAAGTTGTTCTCTACCTATTTTCAGGATAAATTCTTTTGTGATACCCACGGACAGATTTACCGGGTAATCGGGAAAAGGCCTCCGCAGCAAATCTGGAGAAGGGTGTTTAGCTTCCTGCCCAATGTATACAAAGTAACTTTATTGTTTAAGGATACCGGTGAAAAGATGCCATTGGAATCAGTACGGCATTTTATGCTCACCCAGATGCAAAATCTAAGGCATCAGTCTGACGATGAGTCTTTGCCGGATTGGATAACCCAGGTTGAAAAAGCCAAGCCTTTTCAGGGTATCTTACACGGAGAAACGCACTGATCTTATATAGTTGCACGAAGAGTCTGGATGATCCTGTCTGGAATACTATTACGGACGGATATCAGGTACGCTGCAATCCTAATTGTTATTAAAACAACTCACGTCAGCACCTGACGAAGCGGAAGAAAATACTTGGTCGTAGCTATGAAAAGTATTGTGCCATCAGGGGAATATTGGTACTGATTCCCTGGCGTTAATCCTGCAACTGGTCAGCATTAATTTCCGAGCTGGAAGATGATGGACTAACCGGCTTTCTTTTAGATCGTATGGCTGAATATTAGTGCCGGAAAGCACAGAATCCATTATTTTGCACCCAGCACCTTATTGCCCAGCCACCGCCTCCACCAAATTTTCATTGGGTTTTCCCTGGTCGGTCACCAGACCGAAGCTGCCGCTTTTGTAGTCCCAGTTGGCATAAGCGATGTCGTTTTCCTCAAAGATAGACACCATGTCTTCGTACCAGCGTAGTCGGTCGGCAGTGGGAGCACTACTGATGACGCCCCACTCTCCGCAGTACAGTGGGAGATTAAGCTCCTTGGCCTTTTGTAATGGTTTGGTCATCATTTTTTCCAGGGTATCCTGCTGGTAAGTGTGCATCCGTTCTTCCGCATAGGCTTTCTGGGTATTGGGCAGGCTGTCAAACTCTGCCTGGGTTACCAACTCCCCAGGGTAATGCACCGGACCTTCGTAGTTATAAATATCCGTCCAGCTGGCTCGGTAGTGGGTAAGCAGGAATGGTTCGTAAAAATGAAAACTGAGCAAAATATTCGGATCATTCTCAGGCACCCGTAACTGGTCAAAAGTATCGGCCCGTTGCCAGAGGTTGCTTCCGATAACAATCACCCGCTCCGGCTCTTGTTCCCGGATTACTGCACTGGCTTGGGCAACCAGCCGGTTCCATTGTTCCGGGTCGTCGGCCACCGGTTCGTTCATCAGCTCATAGGCCAGCATGCCGGTGGGGTAGGAGTGCAGGGAGTCGGAGAGGATGCGCCAGAAACCCATGAACTTCTCCTGCTCCGCCGGATTGGTCCACAGGGGTTTTTCTTCTTCGTTGAAGTGGTGGGAGCGTAAGATGTGTAAGTCTACGATGGCCCGCAGTCCGGCCTGCTGGCACCAGTCCAGGGCATTGGTGAGTAGCGTAAAGGCTTCGGGTTCGGGCACTCCAGCTTCGTCAAACATCTGCTCCTCATCAATGGGAATCCGCAAGTGGTCAAACCCCAGCCCGGACAGGTACTCCACATCATCCTGGGTGAAAAAAGTCCGTCGTTCTTCACCGCGCCGCTCGCTCTGCGATAGCCAGTGTGAAATATTGGTGCCCCGATGCAGGGTAAACTCATCAAAGTTGGCCGGTGGTTGGTCAACAGTGTTGGATTGACAGGCCAGTAGTGTAATCAGGGTCAGTAAATACAGTAAGCGTCTCATATATTGTTTAAGGTTGCGAGCGTAAATATAATGAGAGAAGCATAGAATGACAGAAGTATTGCATGAGGGATGTAGAGAATGATTGAATAAGAAGGCGTTAACCGCCCGAGTTTCAATGATGATGATTTTGTAAGACGTACAGTCAGGTACTACTCCTTATTTCCATCCGAGGACAAGCCGACCAGGCCGATGAGGCGTAGCAGATAGGGTACGGCGGCGGTGATACCAGCCAGCAGAGCGATGAACTGATTGACGATGCTCTCGTGGGCCGACACCACAAAGAAAATCAGGCTCACAATCAGAATCAGGATAACGGTGCTGTACACACTCCAGCGGCCGTGCTTGCGGAGCTCCTTCTCCATCTCCAGGGCTTCCGAAGGTTTGATATTGGAGAGAATGAAATTGCGGAAGCTCTCGTTCATGATGTGGAAGGATTCATCGTAGAAGATCAGTCCTTTCTCCATCAGGCGAAGTAAGACCTGTTTGTTCTCGGTATTCACGAAGCCATCGTCGGCCAGATCATGCAGGATATACTTCTCTTCTTTGGAGCAGGTATTCCAGAGCGAGAAGTAAAATGGCTGGGCCATGCTCTGTATCTTCAACAGAATCTCCTCTTTGGTATCTTCGTCCTCCCGCTGGGCCACCGCTTGTAGGCCTTTCGCCAGCCGGAGCTGACGCGCACTATCGCCCCTCTGGAGGATCATCGTGCCGTTCATGCGTTCAAAGTAAGCCCGGTTCACGCTCATCTCGTGGTAAATCAGGTCCTGCACGGTATGGTGGGCGGGCAGGCGACTGCGTTCCCGGTTGCACACCAGCTTGGAATAGTACAGCTTCACGAAGCTGGAGAGAATATCCTTCCAGCGCGATACCCGCGTTTCCAGTTCCTCCATGTCCTCCGACTTTGCCCCCGCTTTTTCAATCAGCTCTTCGTACTTCGCCGTAATCTGCATAGGAGTAAGCTTGGAGATGATGGTGACGCTATTGCCGTTGGCTAGCAGGTTTTCCAGCAGGTACAGCCGTCGTCGATTAGTCTCCCGGTCATCAATGCCGTAGCTGAAGTGCTCCAGTACCACTTCTTTTCGTTTGTGCTGTAGCACCTTCTCCACCACCGCGGGGAAGTTCGTGTCTTCCAGTGCCTGGGAGAGGTCAATCTTGCGGGTGGTATAGCTGTTATCAAAGCGTCCGTACAGGTCATCTGCCCCGGCGAAGGGCATAGAGATAATGAACTTATGCTGCGCTCGCAGAGGCTTATGAAGGTCCGGGTGGTCGCGTTGGTAATCCATCATGTCATCATCAATCTGGATGACCTGCTGGAACTGGAACGCCTGCACTCCGAACAGGCGCATGATGGTAAACTTCAGCAGCCAGTAAATAGCGTACAGCATCGCTCCGAATCCCAGGAAGAGCCCCCAGTATTTGGCGAGCATATCTCCCAAAGTAGCCGTGAGGAACTTCGGCGCGATAGTAGAGAGCACCAGTGCCTGCCGGGGCTGGGCCGGAGTGGTAAAATAAGGGTTCTGCCGGAAGGAGAGGGAGAGTCCCGCTTCGCCACTGGATACCGTTGTCCAGTCTTCACCCGCCGGTAAAATGAATCCCTGCGTTTGCGCGGTCAGGTTGGTGATGGCCGGGCGAAAGTTGAGCATCATCTGATCGAACTTCGTCACGGTGGGGGGAGTACTGGCGAAAGCGGTGTCCGCGGTACGGCGGTCAATGTCCAGGGCGGTGTAGTAAAGGGCCTTGGGTTTGGCCTTCGTATAGCGCCCAAAGCGTTGGTTGACACTGGCAAAGGCGGAATCATGCGTCTGAAAGAGTTCCTGTAATCGTGCCTCCCGCTTTTTAAGTCCCTCGTTCACCTGGTAGAGACTGTGCTTATCCCACAGCCGTTTCTCATACTCGTAGGTTTTGCCAGTCAGAAAGCATACCGAGAGCACGCTGCTGATGAGTAGGTAAGAGAACATCATCAGGCAGTAGCTGTGCCGGGAGAAACCATCCGAAGCGGAGAGGGCGGTAAACTGTTTGCGTAACCAGCGGGAAACATTCCTGCTGCTAAAGCCACTCAGGCTGCTGGCTGAGCTGGCCACTGCTTTTTTGCGCGAAGCGGCCTGCGCCAGTTGGTCCAGGTTATTCACGATGATAATGGCCAGCAGGGCCAGCAGATACATACTGGCCCAGAGGAAGACACTCTGTAGTAGCACGGCGTTGCGCTCTAACGGCAGCCGCTGGCTGAGCAGTAGCAGCACCGTCACCACAATGCCCACAAAGAGGGCTGCGGTGTACCAGGAGCTACGCTTCCACGGTATGGGTTGCTGGTCGGCCTTCGCCAGGGTCTTGAACGTGGCCTGAGTGACGTAGAACAAGGCGGCAAATAGCAGTACGAGCCACTCGAACAAATGGGTCTCGTGGAAGCGGCCGGGTACCACCGTTAAGGCAATACTGATGAGCAGGATCAGCAGAGAGAGCGCCAGGGACCCGGCCAGCACCCATCCGTAGCGCTGGTCGCGGTTTTCTTTCAGCAGCGCAAAGGAAGTGACGTAGGAAAAGACGATTGCCAGCAGAAAGGAGGCAATGGTCTGGGGGAGTAAGATGGCATCGCCCCAGTTATAAGCCAGTAGGACGAGCCCGTAGATGATGTTAAGCCCGAATACGATGGAGTACTTTACCGTGCGGGGTGTTTTGTTCTGTACGCTCAGCTTCGCCTGCTCCGGAGCTTTTCGGTACGGCCACAGCCACTCGAAGGCCATCGATTTACGTTTGAGCTTGGAGGGGCGATGGTAGATCAGCCCGATCATCAGGAACTGCAAAGCCGAGATGGCCGAGATCAGCACAATGCCCATCGTACTGAAGGTCAGGATATACTGATAGGGACTTTCCAGATATTCCTTGTCGTAGGTCGTCACCAGATACCAGGGCACATCGGGCAGGGGTTGCAGGTGCGCCCGAAAGCGATGATTATAATAGGATATATCGCAGGTGCCTGCCGACTGGCTCGCCATGGCCGATACCAGGTGTTGATTGTAGCCCACCTCCTGTAAGAAATTCTCCTGCAGGTTCTTCTGCCGGTCGTTATGGTAAAGCACCAGACCATCCTGGTCGATAATATTAAAGCTGTAGCCCGGAGGCAGCACCGGATCAGTCACCGACAGTAGTACGGTAGAAACGGCTAGCACCCGGGTTGGCTTACTACCCCGGTCGGGAATGGAGTCATGATCAAAGGCCAGCGGAGCCTGATGGGTGGTACGGGAAAAGACGCTGATCGGCTCCCCCGTTGTCCAGGAAACAATGGATTGCAGAAAGGAGAGGGTATCTTCACTGACCAGCGGGTAACCTCCCCCCTGGTGGATCACCTTGAAATAATTCCGATCGGGGTAAGCCGGCCGATCATTGTAGCGATGCTCCGTGTCCAGCATGGAGTACTCAAACTGCTGCTTCCCCTGATCGTCCATCCAATAAATGAACCGTAGAAAAGGGTAGGCTGCAAAGTCGAGTACCGAGTCCGGGGTACTTGCCAATAGTCGGGGAATACTAACGGTGCTGGGAGTAAGGTGATCCAACTGCCATTTCAGGGAATCGGTCTCCTTCGGATGATTGGCCCGGACTTCATTGAAGATCCTCATCCGGTCTTCAGGAGCCTTGGTCAGGAAGGGGATGGGGGACTCGCCTAACTGCTGGGAGAGTTGGTGTATGTCGCGAATTTCTTTCTGGAAATGTTGGGCTACGGTATCCGCCAGTTGTGCGAGCTGGTGATCCACCTTCGGAATATCGCTCAGGTAGTACTTTGACGTTACCAGTCCCAGCAGGATGAAGATGGCGGAGCAGACGATGAACGTGGGGGGAGCCAGCAGCGCATCTTGCCGGTGTAAACGCTCGATCGAGCTCATAAAAAAGAGCTTCATCAGTGGCATGGAGAAGAGCAGCAGCAATAACCCCAGTGACAGGAAGATCAGCCCAAAGAAAGAGATCTTCTTCTGTTCCGCATCAAATCGGTCTTTGGTAACCATGCCGTAGATCGTCCAGCGGGTGTTACTGTGGAGGCTGACCGTAGTAAAGTCGGTGCAGAACAGCCGGTAATCGATGGCCGACAGTTGCACTTCAATGCCTGCTTCGTACACCCGAGGGGTATCATATCGCTCGGGCTTCCGGGATTCCAGGTTGTGGCGGACGTAACGTCGATCACTCTCACTGCCCTGGTTTAGTTCGGTATACAAGCGGGAGGGCACGCGCAGTACCTCGCCCGGTAGGTCCTGGTAAATGAGGGCCGTATCCTGGTAGATGATGTAACCATCAAAACTGTTTTCCAGTTTCAGGGGTTGAAAAAAGGGCTCCAGATAGGTGGCGAAAAGGTCTTCAAAACGGATGGCCTTACTCGCCTGCCGGGCTCCTTCAATTAGCCAGATATTCTGGTTGGTGGCATTCTGCTGAAAGCGCTCTTTAAAACGCATGATCAGGCTGTCGGCATTATCCTGCATGGCCAGCAGCGTGTCTGATGAGGTATTGGTTTCTTGCATTTGCTGTACTTCCCGGTTTACCTCGGAGAGCATGCGCAGCGTATCTTCCCCTACGCGGAAGACGATGTTTTTCTGGTAGACATCGTACTTATCGCGGAAGTTCTGTCCGATCCGGTCCAGGGCCCGTACCCGTTGGGAGATGAGCCGACTTTCTTTCTTGGGCAGGAAAACCAGGAAGTAATAGCCAAAGAGGGCCGCCAGCAAAAACAAGGTGCCACTGATGATGAAGGTACGGCGGGAAACGGACGGACGGAGATTCATAGGGCAGAAGGTTGATAGGTTGCTTAGTATTGGTATATATTGTCAGTGAATGGTAACCTCTCCTAGATTAAAATATCGCCTGACCCACTGCGTACGAACTCCATCAACTTAATATCTAGTGCTTCGTTATGCTGAAAACTTGCGTGCTGGAAGGGAAATAAGTACGAAAATTTTAGCCGGAAAAGCTATCGGAAGCCTCTTTCTTTGCTGGTGTATGTCACATTTTAGGGAATCTGATGGCCGGTTAAACTTAACGTCCACTTTTTTATCCGGGGCATATGGGGCGATTCATCAGGATAACTTATATTATTGGGTACACAATCAAGACGCTCATGTTGAAAACTACCCGCCTAAAACGCGCTTTCCAGCCTAAACACCGTATGAATAGACCTTGCTTCTACGGATTAACCCTCTTGTTCTGCTGCTTTTCCCAGGTCCTTTGGGGACAGGAAGATCTTACACTGCTTCCTTACTACCAGTATTACCAGGATGATGCAAATGCCCTCTACCGGGAGATGGTCAACGAAGCTGCGATGCAGTTTGAGGCCCGGGAAGCAACGGTGGCAGCACTCACCACGGCTGAAGACTGGCAAACCTACCAACAAACGGTAAAGCAAAAGCTGGTCCGGCTGATTGGCCCATTCCCCGAGAAAACACCGCTCAATCCCAAAGTGACGGGCACCATCGATCGACCGGAGTATACCGTGGAGAAGCTGGTGTACGAATCGCAGCCTGGGTTTTATGTGACTGCTGCGCTCTTTCTACCTAAGCAGCGGAAAGGTAAGGCTCCGGCGATTATCTATTGCAGCGGTCATACCCCATTAGGGTTCCGTAGTGATGTTTATCAGAACAAAATTCTGAATCTGGTACAGAAGGGATTTGTGGTGCTGGCCTTTGATCCGTTGGGGCAGGGCGAGCGTATGCAGTATCCGGCTGAGCAGGGCAGCGAGTCGCAGATTGGTGGCCCGACCCACGAACACAGCTATGCCGGGGCGCAGTGTTTTATTACGGGTAGCTCGCTGGCCAGGCACATGATCTGGGATGGCATCCGTACGGTAGACTACCTGCTCACCCGACCGGAAGTAGACCCCCAACGCATTGGCATGACCGGCCGCTCGGGAGGAGGCACCCAAACCACGTACATTACGGCATTTGATGACCGAATCCGGGCGGCGGCTCCCGAAGCCTATCTCACCCGGCTGGATCATTTGCTGAAAACCGAAGGGCCTCAGGATGCCGAACAGAATGTCCCCTATTTCATTGCGCGGCAACTGGACCTGTCGGACTTCCTGATTGCCCGCGCCCCCAAGCCCACCCTGATCGTCAGTACCACCCGCGATATGTTCAGCATTGAAGGTGCTCGGGAAACCTATCATGAAGTAAGGCGTGCTTTTGAGGCGTTGGGCCATGCTGAAGACATTAGTATGAGTGAGGATGATGCCCCGCATGCTTCTACCCTTAAAAACCGGGAGGCCATGTATGCTTTTTTTCAGAAACACCTGCAACACCCCGGCAACCCTCGCGAGGAAGCAGTGACGCTCTTTACGCCCGAAGAACTCTGGGTGACTTCCCACGGGCAGGTAGCGCAGGACCTGAACAGCAATAATGTATTCGGCCTCAATCGAGATGAAAGCCAGGAAAAGAAAGCATTGATTCGGCAGGCTCGAGGCAATTTTGATGCGGAAACCATTATTGCCGATGCACGAAGTCTCTCGGGTTTCCAGGATACTGCCGAAATCGGAGAAGTGTATTTTGCTGGGCAATATCCCCGGGATGGCTATACGGTGCAGAAGTATCTGATGATCGGAGAAACCCACGTCAATCCCTTTCTACTGTTTGTCCCGAATCAGGCTTCGGGAAAAGAAGCGGTGGTCTATTTTCATCCCGAAGGCAAAACGGCTCAGGCGGGTATCGGTCAGGAGATTGAAGCGCTGGTAAAACAAGGGAAAGTTGTGCTGGCCGCCGATGTGCCGGGTACCGGAGAACTGGGTCCGGGCTACCTGAAGGGAGATGCTTATATCGACAAAATATCCTACAATCAGTGGTTTGGGGGAATACTGTTGGACGAAAGTATTGTGGCCCGGCAGGCCGAGGATATGGTGAAGATGGTAGATTATCTGAAAAACATCGCTGAAGGAGAGGAAGTGACAATCACGGCGGTTGCCCATAGTACTTTAACCCCGTCATTGTTGCATGCCGCGACCTTTACGCCCGCCATTCAGCGCACAGTCCTGATAGAACCGCTCTATTCTTATGAAACCCTCTTAACTCACGAGCGCTATGATACCCGCTGGGTGTATGCCGGGATTGCCGGAGCGATGAATTCCTACGATCTGGCCGACCTGGCGGCCAGCCTGGCCCCTCGTCAATTATTAATTGCAAACCCGGTTGATCATCAGTTTAATAAAATAGATGTTGCGGAATTTGACTCCGAATGGGACATTGTGCAGCAGCAGTATCAGTCTACTGGAAACTTTAGAGCCTTGTTTTTAGAAACAGAAGAAGAAATGGTAGAACAGTTGGTGCGTTGGTAAAATAACGACTGACCACTTTTAGACTAGCATAAATGATTAAATTCTGATATGATCGTGTTGTTTAGCAAAGCCTGGGCTTATCATAAAAGCCCGGTAAGCAGGGGTGAGAGATTGTAAAATATAAAATTAAATGATAGCTTAAGCTATGAACCAAACGTGACGTTTGAGTGGAAAAGGGAAGCATCAGACAACTTATTCAGGCCATGGCAGCCGACGACAGCGAAGCCTTCAAGCAGTTTTTTCATCAGCTTTATCCTCGTTTCTATCGGCTGGCTTTTTACTATGTAAAATCCGATGTGCTGAGTGAAGAACTGGTTTCTGATGTGTTTATGAAGCTATGGAATAACCGCAAAAACCTGCCGGAAATCACCCGGTTAGACTTTTACTTCTTCCAGTCGGTAAAAAACCAGGCGTTTACTTATTTGAAAAAAGAAGCCAAAGTATCGGTTATAGACAATGATACGCTGAAAAGCAGTCGCATAGAATATAACCAACCCGAAAATATCCTGATCGCCAGTGAGTTGGCTGATAAAATTGAAGCATCGATCAGCCAGTTGCCTGACAAATGCGAGATGATTTTCCGGCTGGTGCGAGAAGAAGGCATGAGTTATAAAGCGGTGGCCGAATTGCTCGATATTGCTCCCAAAACGGTAGAAAACCAGATGCATATTGCCCTTAAGAAATTAAAAGTGACTTTAGATGAATATCAACACGCTCATGTTGAATTTTCAAGCGTGTCTATTTGGCTGTTACTTCTACTGCTACATGCAGGTATATAATATGCGCTATTAATTTAATGATGCCAGTTGCCTTTTAAAGGCCGAAACTGCCAATTTCTCTGGAATGGCATCTTTTTTTAATTTTTTTTCATTGTCTTTTGGGGGTGACGTGGTTTTTGGTAGTCTCTCTATAAAAAGACGAGAAAACTTTGGACTCATACCAACGTCTGATCACCAAAAAACTTTCCGGCGAAATCAGGGAGGAGGAAGAAACGACATTACAGGAATGGTTAAAGGCCTCTCCCCGTAATCAGCGTTTGTTCAATCAACTAGAGAAAGCCTGGAAAAGTACCTATGAGGTATCAGTTCAGGGGCAGGAGCAAACGTTTGAAAAGATTGCCGCCAGGCTCAATCTTGACCAGAAGCAGTCCATTTCTATTACAATAAGCCAGTCAGGAAGTTTCTGGCAACGTGGGTGGAAGATTGCCGCTTCGCTGCTTCTGCTACTGGGAGCAGCTACACTGTTTGTCATTTATGGCGAAGAAACTAAGCCCCCGGCATCTACAGAAACAGTCGTAGCAGCCAGTATCATCAAGCATAATCCCCGGGGGAAGAAGTCGATCATCACTTTGCCAGATGGTACTCACGCACGTTTGAATGCGGAAAGCTATCTGGAATACCCTCCGGACTTTTCTCACAACCGGCAGGTGAAACTGGTAGGCGAAGCTTTTTTCGATGTGGTGCGAGATACCCTGCATCCGTTCATCGTTACAGCCGGAGAAGTAGAAGTTCGGGTGCTTGGGACTTCATTTAACGTGCAGGCGTTTCCGTTTGAGGAAGGCATGAC
The DNA here is from genome assembly GCA_040222715.1 of Cyclobacteriaceae bacterium. GTDB lineage: Bacteria > Bacteroidota > Bacteroidia > Cytophagales > Cyclobacteriaceae > Tunicatimonas. Next base: position 21,126 of record JAVKCN010000046.1, read on the forward strand.
CGTGGCCGTAGCCAGCGGCTCTGTCAGGGTAGAGAAAAAAAATCAGGAGCAAGAGCATCAAACCAGCCAGCTCGAACCCCTTGAAATGGTGAAAGTCAATCATGCAACCGGGGCTTTTGAGAAAAGCAACTTTGACCCCAAGAACTGCTGGCTTGGAAAGATGGGATACTGGTGTTTCATCAGGCCCCGTTTGAGGAGATTGTACACAAATTGGAGCGGTGGTACGGAGTTGATTTTATCGTCCGTCGGAAACGCCCCATCACCAACGGATTTACCGGCCGTTATAAAAACCCCAGCCTGGAATTGGTACTGGAGGGTATGAGTTTCTCCTCAGACTTTGACTTTACTATTCAAGGAAAACAAGTCATAATAGAATAACACAATTAACTACGCTAATACAACCGCCAATGAAATACAATACCAGTTAGCCATCTCGTCTATCGGCAGTGCTTGTTGTTTCTAATAACTGCTGTCTATGCATCCGAACTATTAATTACCTAATACAACTGTAACTATGAATTCAATTTTCTACCCCCCCAAGGTAGCCCGACATGTACTGTTAGGGCTGATCTTTCAAACCGCACTGTCCGGTATTTTGCTGGCCTCCAGTAATCAGCCAGTGCAGTCGGAAACCAAAAGCATCGAGGATATTTATCTCTCCATGCAAGCAGAAAACCTGCGCATCACTGATGTATTCCAGAGCATCACCTATGAAACCGGTTTTTCTTTCGCTTACAATGAAAAACTCGTCAACCTGCGGCAGCGCATCAGCCTGGAGGTTGATAATGCCTCTCTGGCCGATGTCTTACGGGAAATATCCCGACTTGCTTCCCTGAAGTTTAAAAGAGTCAACGAGTACATTCATGTAGGCCGACTCCAGAAAAACGAGCGTCATACCATTGAAGAAAAAATTGTTCTGCCAGCCATTAATATTACCGGCCGGGTTACTTCCGAAGAAGATGGTACGGGACTTCCGGGAGTGAATGTGCTGGTAAAGGGCACTTCTACCGGAACCGTAACCGACGTAGAAGGTAATTACCGTATAGACGTTCCGGATACCGAAAGCGTTTTGGTATTCAGCTCAATTGGATTCCTGAGCGAAGAAATGACCGTAGGCAGCCAAACCGAGATCAATATCGTGATGGTGCCCGATATCAAGTCGCTGGAAGAAATTGTGGTGGTTGGTTATGGTGTACAGAAGAAAAGCAACCTGACCGGGGCTGTATCTTCGGTAAAAGCCAGTGAAATTCAGGAAGCTCCGTTCACCTCCATTGATCAGGGTTTAGTTGGTCGGGCATCAGGAGTGATGGTGACGCAAACATCTGGTATGCCAGGAGCGGTAGCATCCATTCGAATTCGTGGCTCCAGTTCGCTACAAGGGGGTAATGAGCCTTTGTATGTGATTGACGGATTTCCGGTTTATAATGGTGGTGGGTATGGTAACACCGGGGGTAATGCCCAGTTGAGTGGCCTGTCGACGATCAATCCGGCCGATATTGAGTCTATTGAAATTCTGAAAGATGCTTCAGCCACGGCTATTTATGGAGCTAGAGCTGCCAATGGCGTGGTGTTGATTACCACCAAAAGCGGGAAAGAAGGAAGAGACCAGATCACCTTTGATGCCTACTACGGCAGCCAGAGTGTGGTAAAGCAAATTGATGTGATGAATGCGTTGCAATATGCCGAACTGACCAACGAAGCTTATACCAATGATGGCTTAGACCCCATCTACGATGCCGATAAAATGGCAGCGCTACGGGAAAACCCCGAAGGTACCAATTGGCAGGACGAAATTTTCAGAACCTCACCCATCCAAAACTATCAGCTAACCTTTTCCGGGGGGGATAAGAAAACCAATTATTCCATCTCAGGCAACTACTTTAATCAGCAGGGGGTGATCCGCAATTCTGGCTTCAGTCGATATTCCGGCAGAATCAACATTGCCCGGAACATTCTGGACAATTTCAAAATAGGTACCAATCTCAATGTGAGCCGAACCAATTCGAATGCCGTACGCACCGATGCCGGAGGTGCCAGTGGTGTGGTGACCACCGCAATGAAGTTTAACCCGATATTACCGGTCTACGAAAATGAAGCGCTAGGGGAATACACGCCGGTGAACACTCCCGGTATTATTTTAGCCAATCCGGTAGCTACTGCCGATGAGCAGGTGCGGGAAAGTACCATGCTGCGCTTACTGGGGAATCTTTATGGCGAATGGGAGTTTATTCCGGGTCTTACTGCCAAAGTTTCGTTCGGTACGGATCTCGTCAATACCAAGTTCGACACCTTTGTGCCCTCCAATATTTTCGAATCAGGCGGGGTAGCGAGTGCGACGGTCAATGGACGGTATACTACCAACTGGCTGAATGAAAATACGTTGCGTTGGGACAAAGAGATCATGCCGGGGCATTCACTTTCCGTACTCGGGGGGATCACCTTTCAGCAAAACCTGTTTGAAGGGTTCGAAGCATCTTCGCAGGAGTATGTAAACAATGTGTTGGAGGAAAATGCCCTGGGTTCCGGGGCTATTTACAACCAGCCTTCCTCTGCCAGTGAAGAATGGAGTCTGATGTCTTATCTGGGAAGAATCAACTATAATATCCACGAGAAATACCTGATCTCTTTTAATGCCCGGGTTGATGGGTCTTCTCGGTTTGGTGCTAATAATAAATATGCGTTTTTCCCATCGGGAGCCGTAGCCTGGCGGTTGATTGAAGAAGGATTTATTCAGGATATGGACCTGTTCTCCAACCTGAAAATGCGGGTAAGTTACGGCTTCACCGGAAACCAGGAGATCGGGTTGTACAACTCGCTACCTACGCTGGATAATACTACCTATACGCTGGGCCGGTCGTTAGTTACCGGATTCTATCCCAATAAAATACCCAACCCGGATTTGAAATGGGAAAAGACTTCTCAGTTTGACCTGGGACTGGACTTCGGCTTTTTTGACGAACGACTTCGATTTACCACGGATTATTATTATAAGAAAACTACGGACCTGATTTATGATGTGGCTGTTCCTTTTGTTTCCGGGTTTGCCTCATCTCTGCAAAATATTGGTAGTATTCAAAATCAGGGAGTAGAGTTATCCATTGAGAGCGATATTTTTACCCGGGGAGATTTTCGCTGGACATCCGCTTTCAACATTGCCTTTAATCGAAACAAGGTGCTGGAGTTAGGTGGTGAAGATTATAAAGATGTAGGTGGTGGTGATGGTCACCTGAAAACCGGTTCAGTACACCGGCTCATCGTAGGAGAACCCATCGGTCTGTTCTACGGCTATGTATTTGATGGCATCTTCCAGAATCAGGCTGAATTGGATGCTGGTCCGACGAGCCCAACAAACTGGATTGGCGGACGACGCTATCTGGATCTGGGCGGGCCCGAGGGAACACCCGATGGCACAGTGAACGCCACCTACGATCGTGCGGTAATCGGCGATCCAAATCCCGACTTCTTCGGAGGATTTACCAACACTTTCTCTTACCAGGGATTTGAGTTAAATGTGTTCCTGCAGTATTCCTACGGCAACGATATTTTCAATTATAACGCCATGGAACTGGAATTACCCTCCGGTGGGCAGAATGTGTATGCTGATATGGTCAACCGATGGACGCCGGAGAATCCCAGTGAGAAATATCCGGTAGCAACCACCAACCGTTCCGCCGTGTTCAGTGATGCCTATATGGAAGATGGTTCTTATCTGAAGTTAAAAACCTTAACGCTGGCCTACACCTTCCCAAATTTGAATTCTCAAAGATTAAGCGGGCTTAAGGTATACGCAACCGGTCAGAATCTGCTCACCTTTACCAACTATTCCGGCTACGACCCGGAAGTGAGCTATCGCGGCGCTACAAACCTACAACTAGGTGAAGATTTCGGTGGATACCCTCAGTCCCGGACCTTTATGGTAGGCGTAAAAATGAACATTCAGTAACGAAAAAGTATACGTCATGAAAAAGATATATATATCAATAATAGTAATAGGATTCAGCGGTTTACTGTCCTGTACCGATGAGTTCCTGAAAGAAGAACCGGCCGACCGGTTTGTGATTGACAATTTCTATAGTAGCCAAACGGATGCCGAAGCTGCCGTAGCGGCGGTGTATCAGCAGTTATACGATATTTATGAGCGTCATATTTTCCTGTTAAATGCCCTGCCCACGGATGATGAAAAGAATGGCCTGGGCATGCCCAACCAGTATCTTCAGAACCTGGAGTATATGCGTTATACTTCTGAAAACCAGTTTACCCGGGAGATGTGGCAGCGTAATTACTCCGGCATTGCCCGGGCTAATACAGCCATCCTGAATATTCCTGACATCAACATGGATGAGACCATCCGAGCGCGCTTGGTGGGGGAGGCCAAGTTTCTGCGGGCCTTATACTACTTCAACCTGGTGCGCTTTTACGGCGATGTACCAATGATCTTAAAACTGGAAACTGTAGAAGATGCACTGGGCGCACGAACTCCCGCAGCTCAGGTGTACGAGCAGATCATTCAGGATCTACTGGATGCTGAAGCCAGTCTGCCCACCTCCTACAGCGATAAAGACATTGGAAGAGCCACCCAGGGTGCCGCAAAAATTTTGCTGGGGAAAGTGTATCTGACCATGCACGAATACCAACCGGCAGTAGATAAACTGGCCGAAGTTATTGAAAATGAAGGAATGTATGGCTATGGCCTACATGACAACTATGGCGATAACTGGAACGTAGCCACTGAAAATGGTATGGAGATGGTTTTTGCCATTGAATTTATGGACCCGCCCGGCAATGGTAATTCTGCCATGATTCTGCAGGGTCCCAAATATTCTTTACCCGGTGGTTTTGGCGTACTGGGGCTGACCAACTCCAACGAAGCCGATATTCCCACCCGTGATCTTTACGATAGATTTGCAGATGAAGATGAACGAAAAGCAGCCACCTTCACTACCGACTTTGTGAGTCTGATTGACGGTTCGGTTCATACCTCAACGATTCCGATATTCACCAAATACTGGGAGGAAGGGGAAACCAATCCATCCAATAGTGATGCCAATATGCACGTGATCCGTTATTCGGATGCCCTGCTGATGTACGCCGAAGCGCTCAACGAAGTAGGGCAGACCGCCCAGGGGCTTATGTACCTGAACCGGGTGCGCGAACGCGCTTTTAACACTACCGATCAGAATTATGCCAACCTGTCAGCCGATGACTTTAGAACGGCGGTATGGGAGGAGCGAAGGTTGGAGTTAGCCATGGAAGGGCATCGGTGGTTTGACCTGGCCCGTACGGGTAGGTTTCTGGAACGGATGAGAGAACACGCGGCTTATGAAGCCTCTGTAGCAGAAAGCAATAAGGTGGAAATCGCGCAAAATCTCAAGGATTACATGGTGCTGATGCCCATTCCACAGAGAGAAGTCGATTTAAATGCCGATCTTCAACAGAATCCCGGGTATTAATGAATTTCAAAAAAGATCTGGAAAGTCTCGCATTGGGCGGGACTTTCTTATTTTTACATAACCTTATGTGTTTTTCTAACCAACCTGTTTCGTTGCTGTTAATATTGTTCGGTTATCTGTTTTTCCCGGCTGAGGTGGTTGCTCAAAGCAGTAAAACCGACTTGCCCAACATCGTACTGATCTACGCCGACGACCTGGGATATGGTGATCTGGCAACCTATGGTGCTACCGAGTACCAGACTCCCAATCTGGATAAACTGGCGGCGGAAGGGATGCGGTTCACCAATTTTGAAGTGGCGCAGGCAGTCTGTAGTGCTTCCCGGGCGGGTATTCTCACCGGTTGTTATTCCAACCGCGTTGGCATTGGGGGCGCATTAAACCCTCATGCTAAAATCGGATTGAACCCGGAAGAAGAAACCATTGCCGAACTGGTGAAGCGGGCAGGCGATTATCGTTGTGCCATCTACGGCAAATGGCATCTCGGGCACCTGAAGCCCTTCCTCCCCTTACAACAGGGCTTTGACGATTACGTGGGATTGCCTTATTCCAATGATATGTGGAAATGGACCTACGACATGGAACTGGCCACTGAAGAAACCCACGCCCGCAAAGCCAGCTATCCGGAACTCCCTTTGATGGCCGGAGATACTATCCTTAAAACCATTGAAGATCTGGACGATCAGGCCGAACTGACCACCATTTATACCGAGCGCGCCGTGGATTTTATCAACCAGAATAAAGACCACCCTTTCCTGGTCTGTGTGCCGCATTCCATGCCGCATGTGCCATTGGCCGTATCCGATAAATTCAAGGGAAAAAGCGGACAGGGGATGTACGGAGATGTGATCATGGAAATTGACTGGTCGGTGGGGGAGATCATGAAAACGCTCGAGCAACATGGTTTGACGGAAAATACGCTGGTGATCTTCACTTCGGATAATGGCCCCTGGCTTAACTTTGGTGATCATGCCGGTTCTACCGGAGGATTGCGAGAAGGGAAAGGAACGAGCTTTGAAGGTGGGCAACGCGTACCTTGCGTCATGCGGTGGCCAGCCCAAATTCCTGCCGGAACGGTTTGCAATCAATTGGCCTCAACCATTGACTTTTTACCCACTTTCGCTGACATGCTAACAGTGGACCTGCCGGAAAAGAAAATTGACGGAGTCAGTATTCTGCCGCTCATGAAGAGGGTACCGGATGCGAAACCCCGCGACATATTTTATTATTATTACCAGGGTAGTGCCCTGGAAGCCGTCCGTAGAGATCACTGGAAACTGGTATTTCCGCACAAGCATCGCACCTATGTAGGTGTAGAGCCCGGCAACGGGGGGCATAATGGCGAATATGGGCAAGGGGAGGCCCAACTCGCCCTCTATGATCTGCGTCGCGATCCGGGCGAGCGATACGACGTACAAGCCACCTACCCGGACATTGTACAGGAACTACAACAAATTGCTGAGGAAGCCCGGGAAGATCTGGGCGACGACCTTCAAAATATCAAAGGAAAAAACGTGCGGGCACCCGGCCGTATTGATGACTAATAAACCTTAACCATAGATGATGAACACAAAAACCTATTCTCTCTTACTTGTATTGATACTTACTGGTCTGCTGGTGATTTCCGGTTGTGGCAGCGAAGAACAGCCTCAGGAAGAAAATGATGGCCCGCCCAACATTGTCTTTATCATGAGCGATGACCACGCTTATCAGGCGATCAGTGCGTATGGACACGGCCTGAACGAAACTCCCAATATTGACCGGATTGCCAATGAAGGGGCCATTTTCACCCGATCCTGCGTGACTAATTCTATTTGTGCCCCCAGCCGGGCGGTGCTGCTTACGGGCAAACATAGTTTTGTCAACGGGAAAGTAGATAATGTGCAGCCCTTCAACTGGGATCAGGACAACTTCCCGAAACTGCTTCAGGCCAATGGTTACCAAACCGCTCTGATCGGCAAGATTCACCTGGATGGTCTGCCCCAAGGGTTCGATTATTCAATGGTGTTGCCCGGACAGGGGCGATACTACAATCCTGATTTCCTGGTGAATGGTGAACAACAACGATTTGAAGGATATGTAACGGATATTACCACCGAAAGCGCCCTGTCGTGGCTGAAAGAAAAGCGGGATCAGGACAAACCTTTTTGCCTGATGTATCATCAAAAAGCCCCGCACCGGAACTGGGAACCGGCTCCGGAATACCTCACCTTATACGATGACAAAACCTTCGATCCCCCCGCCAACTATTTTGACGATTACGAAGGGCGAGGCACTGCGGCGAAAGAACAGGAGATGGAAGTAGCCGAACACGCGATGTGGGGACATGATTTTAAAATGGTGGTGGACCCCAACGGCGACAGTACCGGATTTGATAAGGATCTGGCGCGTATGAATGAAGCCCAGCGAGCCCAGTGGGATGCAGCTTACGAGCCCAAGAATCAGGCATTTATTGAGGCCTATGCGGCGAACGGGGAGCTGGATTTTACCGATCCTCAAAAGGAGAAAGATGTGGCTATCTGGAAATTCAATCGCTACATCAAAGATTACCTGCGAACGATCAAATCCGTGGATGATGGCGTAGGCGAGGTGCTGGACTACCTGGAGGAAAACGGGCTGGCGGAGAACACCATCGTGGTGTACACCTCGGATCAGGGCTTTTATCTGGGTGAGCATGGCTGGTTTGACAAGCGATTTATGTACGAGCAATCCTTCCGCACTCCGTTACTGGTACGATACCCTAAAGAAATTAAAGCGGGTACCAAAATTGAAAAACTGGTGCAAAACCTGGATTTAGCACCCACCTTTCTGGATTATGCTGGCGTAGAAACCCCAGAAGCGATGCAGGGAGAGTCGTTCCGAAAACTGGTGAGCGGTGAGACTGAGGAATGGCGCGATGCCGTGTATTACACCTACTACGAATACCCCTCGGTACACATGGTGAAACGTCACTACGGAGTGGCCACTGACCGCTACAAACTCATGCATTTTTACTATGATGTTGACGAATGGGAGATGTATGACCTGGAAGAAGACCCCAATGAAATGAACAGTGTGTATGATGACCCGGAATATGCCGAGGTGCAGGAAATGATGCACGCCAAACTTACGGAACTTCGTACCGGCTATGGCGACAGCGATGAGAATGATCAGAAATTTCTCAAGGCCTATATGGATGTTTACAACAAGCGAAATAATAACTGACGTTACGCAAAATATTGTTTAAAGTGCTGAAAGACGAGGATAGATCTGCCAGATTTCGGAAATGCGGACGGCTAGTTGTGGACGTTTAGTTCTGGCAGGTCTTGCGCAACATCAGTAATATTAAGTTTCCTTTGAATAGCTCAAAAACGACATTCATGGTTAATCGGCTGATAATAAAGGTTGTTGGTGCTTTTGTTTTTATCATCATGCAGTTCCCAGCCATGGCCGAAAACACTCTGCATTACCCGGACCCGTCGGAGGTCCGGGAATTGGTGGCTCGTGATGGGTTGCCTAACTTTTTCGCTAAAGCCCTGGGGGGAGATTCGGTTAAGGTCGCCTATCTGGGGGGAAGTATTACTGCACAACCGGGGTGGAGGGTATTTTCGTTGGAGTGGTTGCAACAGCAGTACCCGAAAGCAGCGTTTTCCGAAATTAATGCGGCCATCGGGGGCACCGGCTCCGACTTTGGAGTATTCCGCTTGCACGAGCAGGTGCTAAGATTCAATCCTGATCTGGTATTTGTGGAGTTTGCGGTTAATGATGGCAGTACGCCAGCCGAGAAGATCACCCGCTCAATGGAAGGTATTGTCCGGCAGATCTGGGAACAGAATCCCGCCATCGACATATGCTTTGTGTACACTCTCAAAGATTCTTACCTGGAAAAATACCTTCAGGGACAGTTACCCCCGTCGGCGGTTACCATGGAAAAGGTAGCGGATCACTACGGTATTCCCAGCATTAATTTTGGGGTAGAAGTAAATAAGCAGGTGCAGGGGCAACAGCTCATTTTTGAAGGGAAATCCCAGGAAATTGATGGAGTACCCGTGTTCAGCCCGGATGGGGTGCACCCTTACCCGGAGACAGGACACCGGATTTACCAACAGGTTATACAGCGTGCTTTGGAAGCGATGGCCCAACCAGCCAAACCCAAAAAGCACCGCCTACCCAAACCCCTGACTTCCGATTACTTCTCAAATACCCAGATGCTGGATATTCCCGAGGCCGCATTAAGCAAAAACTGGGACAGGCTGGCCGTAGATGATCATGCCTTCCTCACCAAATTCGACAACTACCTTTCGGAAGTGACGCGGACGGGGAAGTCCGGGGAAACTTTGACGCTGCGGTTTAAAGGACGAACGATCGGGGCGTATGACATCATGGGACCGGGTGCGGGCAAAGTCATTGTAGAAGTTGATGGGGTGGTGCAGGATACCCTATCCCGCTTCGACGCCTACTGCACTTACTGGCGGATGAACTACTTCCTGATCGATCATCTGGAAGATCAGGAGCACGAAGTGGTATTCCGGGTGCTGGCCGAACCCTTCGACAAAGCCGCCATCCTGGCAAAACGAGATCAGGTAATGGAAAACCCCACGGACTATGAGGAGAATAGCTGGTATGTAGGGAAAATCATGCTGGATGGTGAGCTATTGAAGTAGCCACACACGGGAGTGCCTAACGTTTAGTATAAGAAACGTAAGTGATTTCGAAGCTCTTACCTGTCAAGTTGCACTGAGCCAAATTTGCGTTTTGACACAAATTTAAAAGATTTAAAGAAGCCGTCAAATCGCAGATTTGGCGGAGCTGATAAAATGCTCAAAACCTTCGCAAACCACTGAGCCACTTATGTTTTTTATACATTGTTGTGCTTTCGTGCTTTATCTAATTTTATCACTATTCTTATCCTTTAATTTCTGTCCTATTCCAATTAACCTGTCATGATGATTTTCACAAATCAACCAGTCCTTATTTTTGTCAATCACATAATATTCAAATCCGAAACATTCACCGATAATATTTCTAATTATTGAAGGTTCACAGTCATAAATTGGGTAAAATTCTTCTTCATCGTCTTCCACCATTAGCCAAACCTTCTCGTTCAATTCAGGGATTAACTCATTCAATTTTTCAAATGGTCTTTCATATGCATGAAAATCAAATGAGTCTTGTTTAAAATCCTCCCACCACCAACGTCTGTCTCCTGATTTTACAAACCTATCAAGAAGTTCATAGTACAATTCTTTACAAGAGTCAAAATCTAAAAGCTTTATTTGTTCTTCTGAGTATTTTAGAGTTTTTATGGCTGTTGATATTTCCTTATTTACTTCTCCCATTCTTAATGTGTAATATTCATACCACCAATAATTTTAAAGTTTGGTTTAACCCACAAAAAACAATCAGTCATATTTTCAGAGTTAAATGTAACTTTTAGGCATTCTTGATTGTCTTTTTTCTCAATCTTTAAGGTCTCAATGTCATAAAACCGCCAGTTAAACTTTAAAATACTATCCTGCTCCCAGAATATCTCAATGTCTCCATATGATGGAGATATATTGACTTCAATCCTTTCCGATTCATTTTTGATAACATAGGTCAGAATATTGTAATAAAATGGAACATCAGAATCCTTGTCCGCTTTAATTGGTTCAACTTCAAAGAAACTCATCAATTCATATTCATCTGGTATTTCATTCATTTGCACGGTCTTTTTTGCATGAAGCACAACGAGTGTGTATACGCCATATGGCGTATACATCCGTTATATCAACTTGTGGTTACATGCTTTAAAAAGTATTTATTATACTGAACACAGTTCCCCTGTTACTATTTTTACAATTCCGCTTTACATCTTGGCAAATCATGGGGCTATCGGTTACATGTTTGTAACCGTTTAAAATTATTTGAAAATACTAAACTTCCCAGGCAGTTGCTCACTACCGGAGGCTTTAGGTTGATCAAGATAGGATATATCTGCCAATGAAGCCAGTGAGGTAATGGTTAATCATTCCCATCGCCTGATCAGCATCAACCAATACCCACTCTTTCTTTGCCAGTGTCTGGTCAGGGGCCAAGCAGGAAGTGCTACCGAAGCCCGAGAACCTGGTCATAAGTCTCGATCCAGGGTTGCGGAGAGACCAATGACCCGGTCGGAGGTCTTTGTTCGGGTTGCACCAAAGAGTGTTGACCCGGTCATACCTTTCTTAAAACTTTTATTTCTTACATATGACCGGGTCGGAGGTCGTAAAACTTACATCAATCATACTCGCCGACCGGGTTTTGGTAGGTAAATGGGGGTGATTTACCTATGTTGACCAGGGTAAAAGTGGGTTGGAAAGACCGTCGACGTACCTTTGACCGGGTAGGAGTTATTTTTTCGAATCGATTTAAGACCTCTGACCGGGTAAAAGGTCTTTGGGAAGACTCGAAATACGACCTATTCCCGGGTTATAGGGAGTTAGCCCAAAAATACCCCGATGTAAGGTCTGATGATAATTTCGCCCAACGTTGTTATATTCAGACGATTGAAGTTGAGAAACTATTCCTGGGTATCAGATTGAGGGGCCACAAAAGACAGCATCATGAATCTCGGCTTCGTTCCCGAAATAATCGTCGACCGGCTCCTTGAACATCATTCAGAAAATCACCATCCCGGCCCCTTTTCCTATCAGGGTTTCACCGCCTGGTGAAGGGTAATCAGTTCCTCCATCTGGGTAAGGGAGTGAATGATGTAGTCGGGTTCGGCTTCTTGTAGCTGTTCGGCAGTTTGTGCTCCGGTGGTTACCCCGAAGGTGAGGCCGCAACCGGCAGATTTGCCTTCTTCAATATCGATTTTGGAATCGCCTACCTTGGCCACCTGGGCTGCTTCTGAGATGCTCATTTTTTCCATGGCCAGAAGAATCATATCCGGCTCAGGGCGGCCATTGGAAACATCATCGGCGGTCACCAGCAGGTCGTATTGCTTACCAGCCTGCCACTGTAGTTTTTCCAGTAGCGAAGTAGCCGTTTGCTGGTCGTAACCCGTATTGAGTACCACCTTGATATGATGGACTTTAAGATTTTCAAAAAGGGCTTCTGTGCCGGGGTAGGTCTTGACATTCAGATCCTGATAGGCTTTTTTTAACTCCTGCCGGAAGTAACTGTAAATGGAATCAGCCTGGGTATCAGCCGCTTCCTGACCATCCAGCGACGTGAGAATGTCTTTAATGGCCTGTAATTTTTCTTTACCCGCCCCCAGCAGTAGCACATCATCAAGTGTGAGTTCATAACCGGCCTGGGCAATGGCTGCTCGCAGGGTTTTGTACACTACGTTGTCTTCGTCTACCGTTGTTCCGGCCATATCGAACACGATCATTTTAATCATAGTATTCTGTGTTTTGTTATTATGGTGATGTAATGTAGTCGCAAAAGTATCGGGCTAAGTTACGTGGTTTCCTGTTCAAAGCTGAATAACTCCGCAATGTGCTCCTGGGCAAAACCCGGACTGGCCGTCATACCCTTGCCACCGATCCCGGTCACAATGTGGATATTAGGGTGGGGGTTATGCCGGAAAATATCTTTGGTTTTACACTGGCTATACACCCCGAACCACTCCCGCTGAATGCTCCAGTCCTGCAGGTCGAATATCTTCCGGGCTTCGTCCAGCATGTAGCGGTTGATCTCCGGATAGAGGTCAAACCCCAGATCATCAGCCTGGGCGGCATCAGCGTATTCGTGAGAGTCGCCAATAATGAAAGAGCCATCGGGACTTTGCTTGAACAGTATGTGTACACTCCATTTTTTCCAGAGCGCCTGGGCATCCTCTTTTTCTTTAATGGCAGGGTAGGAGGGACAGTCCCGGAAACTCTCGTACCGGCGAATGCTCAGTCCGGTGAGGATGTTTCCATCAACGCGCTGTTGGGGTTGAGGAACCGTTTGCAGCATTTGCAGCTTGGTCACCTCCATATCGCTCTCGGCAAAGACCTTCGGGTACAGGGTTTTAAATTCACTACCGCTGCAAATCACCACCTTCTCAGCTGAATATACATGCCCGCTACTATCCACCACCTGACAAGTGCCATTGATAGTGTCAACATGCTGAATGAGGGTTGACGGATGGTAGTGCAAACTGCGTTGCTGTGTCAGATAATCCAGTACCCGGTGGATCATACTACGAGCTTCAACGGTGATTTCATCGGGGAAGAATAAGCCGCCTAGAACGTAATCGGCCCGCAGCCCTTCGTAGTTCTCCAGGCATTCCCGTTGGGTAAGCAGTCGGGAAGGGTAGCCATTGGCGCCATTGATTTGACGTAATTCTTCCAGCAGGGTCATTTCCTCCTCGTTGGAGGCGAAATAGATACTGCCATTGGAACGAACCGTAATGTCAAACTGCTGCTGAATTTTTTTGTAAACCGCCAGGCTTTTCCGTCCGTAGCGTTGCCAGGTTAAGTCCATACCCGAGGGCACCACCTGACCGAAATTACGCACGGTGGCTCCCTGAGGCTGTTGGTTCTTCTCAAAAAGCCGCACCGAAAGCCCTTTCTCCAGCGCATGATAGGCATGGAAAGTGCCCAGGGCGCCTCCGCCAATAATAATCAGGTCTACTTTGTCAGCACTGTGCATAGGTTGAAGGCCGTTTGTTTGTCAGAATGTAAGGTGTCGCAGTCTTGGCAGCCAAAATAAGGGTTCTCATGCAAGAAAAAAAAGGGAGGTAGTTAACTTCTGATGAAGTTTTTAAACAGTGATTAGCGCATTTGCTGATTGCAGGAACAGGGTGGGTGTAAAAAGGAATAATGCGTGATAAGCTGTTATTGAAAAAAAGCTGGAAACTGTTTAGTGAAAGGGATGCGGTAATACTCGGCATCCCTTTCTTTTTCAGACTACGTTCTCACTGTATAGAAGTATAACACGGTGAATCGCTCTGATAAAAATAAGAAAGAATATGAGTGGATTATCAGGCACTTTAGATCGAAGGTCTTTCAAAAAAAACTTGAAATTATTTTCGGTTAACTATTTTTTTGTTAATTTTCGGGTACGTACCCGTTAACCCATACATATTCCGAGCCGCTCAACACATTTCTTCAGATTGTAAGATTACGCAGATCTGGGATTGTGTTAATCATCATCAAGCCTTTTGAAGGGAATTTCCTGCTATTTAAAAAGCAGATAAACAGCACACCCATTTTAGCATAAAGTTTTTTTAAATGCATTGTTTTTCATTATATTCGGGTACGTACCCGAATCCATCAAATTCTAGCACCTATCCATGAGTTATCAGGAGAATCGTATCAACGTCGGATTAGCGGCTTACGGGTTGTCTGGCAGAGTATTTCATGCTCCATTGCTGACAGCACACTCCGGGTTTCACTTACACAGCATTGTGCAGCGCAGTCGGAATGATGCGAAGGGAAACTACCCGGCGGTCACAGTGCTGCGCTCATTCAATGATCTGCTGGCTGATGATAAAATTGAGTTGGTGGTGGTGAATACTCCCGAGCATACCCACTTTGAACTGGCGCAGCAGGCACTGGAAGCCAAAAAGCATGTCATCGTAGAAAAAGCCTTTACTCCTACCATTCAGGAAGCACAAGCATTGATTAACCTGGCCCGAAAGCAGGAACGGATGCTCAGTGTCTTCCAAAACAGCCGCTGGCATGGTGACTTTCTGACTATCAAGAAAATTCTTGAGAACCAACTCTTGGGCAAAGTGGTGGAATACGAAGCCCATTACGATCGCTATCGGAATTTTGTGCAGCCTGGTAGCTGGAAAGAAGAACCGTTTCCCGGCACCGGAGTGCTGTATAATCTGGGGTCACATATGATTGATCAGGCGCTCGTGCTTTTTGGCTGGCCTCATGCAGTTATGGCCGATCTTCGTGTGCAGCGGCCCGGGGGTAAAGTGTACGATAATTTTGAAGTGGTGCTACATTATGATCACTTAAAAGTAACCCTGAAATCCAGTTATCTGGTGAGAGAACCTGGTCCACGTTATGTATTGCACGGTACTGATGGCACATTCATGAAATTTGGGGCGGATGCGCAGGAAAGTCTGTTGAAAGCCCGGCAGTCTCCTTTGGATGAAGATTGGGGCTCCGAGCCATCCGAACTATGGGGAACGCTGAATTCACAAGTGCATGGGTTGCATGTAGAAGGTAAGGTAGAAACCATACCCGGTTCGTACCTTGGTTTCTATGATAACATTTACGCAGCGATCCGGGAAAAAGCAGCCTTACAGGTGACACCGGAACAAGCCATGCAAACCATTGCGATCATAGATGCCGCCCAGCGTAGCCACGATGAGCAGCGGATTATTGCGCTTGCGGACTCTCCTTAATATCTAAATCGCTATCTTATACTTCTAAAAATTTTCTAATTATTTAAACCAGTCTGACCTACTTATGAAAGATACTATTAAACGCAGAGAATTTATCAAGCAAGCGGCCGCCAGCAGTATGGGGGTGGGATTGATGGCCACGGGCGCTCCTTTTATTCACTATAATGGTTCAGCCAATGAAAAATTGGTGGTTGCCATCATGGGAGTCAATAGTCGGGGATCTGCTTTAGCCAAAGGATTTGCGAAGTTACCTGGGGCTGAAGTGGCCTATATTTGCGATGTGGAAGACGTAGCCATGGCCAACGGAATGGTGGCGGTAGAAGAAGGCGGTCAAAAGAAAAAGCCTAAGAGCGAGAAAGATATTCGGAAAGTGCTGGAGGATAGCTCAATAGACGCGCTGGTCATTGCGGCTCCTGATCACTGGCATGCTCCGGCTGCCATGATGGCACTGAATGCCGGAAAGCATGTATACGTGGAAAAACCGTGCAGTCAAAATCCTCATGAAGGCGAGATGCTGGTAGAAGCGGCCCAAAAGCACCAGAAAGTTGTACAGATGGGCAACCAGCGCCGGTCCTGGCCGCATGTGCAGGAAGCAATTCAGGAGATCAAAGATGGAGCCATTGGCAAGCCGTACTTTGCCCGCGCCTGGTACGCCAACATTCGCGGATCAATTGGGCATGGTAAGCCAGCTCCGGTTCCTGCCGGTCTGGATTTTGATCTGTGGCAGGGGCCTGTGCCTCGTCGTCCTTATCAGGATAACCTGATTCACTATAACTGGCACTGGTTCTGGCACTGGGGCACTGGCGAAATACTGAACAATGGTACACACGTGCTCGATCTGTGTCGTTGGGGACTGGGAGTGGATTATCCGATCCGCGTAAGCTCCGGCGGCGGACGCTATGCGTTTGACGACGATTGGGAAACTCCGGATACCCAGACTGCTTACTACGATTTTGCCAATGGCATGACGGTTTCCTGGGAAGGAAGAAGCTGTAACGGCCGAGAGATCGAAGGAGTCTCTGCCGGATGCGCTTTTCATGGTACTGGTGGTAGCCTGGCGATTCAGGGCAATGGATATACTTTGTATGATAATACGAACACAGAAATTAAAAGTGTAACCCAGAGCAAAGCCAATGCCACCGATCTTACTGGCCCGGGTCTGGATCTGGATCAGTATCATTTGGAAGCATTTCGGGAGGCCATCCGCAGCGGCAAAGAGTCTCCTACTTACATTGCCGATGCCAACAAAAGCGTGCAGATGTGCCATCTGGGAAATATTGCCTACCGAACGAAGCGAGTACTGGAGTGCGATCCGAAAACCGGAAGAATTCTGGGAGATGATGAAGCCATGAAGCTCTGGGGCCGGGAATACGAGCCAGGCTGGGAGCCCGTGGTATAGCCCCATAAGTTCATCAGGACTCAAAAGAACAAAAAAACAATCATAGCATATCTTGAAAATCACATGACACAATCACTTAAGCGGCGGAATTTTATGAAAAGAATGGTAGCCTCCGGGGTAGGGGTAGGTATCCTGGGAAACACAAATCCCTTGTTCAGCCAGGGTACACAACCACCGGCAAAGGAACTGAAATTAGGCATTATCGGGCTGGATACTTCCCACAGCGTGGCCTTCACCAAGGTGCTGAACGACCCCAATGCAGAGGCTGATGTGGCGGGAGTTAAGGTAGTGGCAGCGTACCCGAAGGGAAGCCTGGATATTGAAAAAAGTACCAGCCGTATTCCGGGGTATACCGAAGAAATGAAGGAGCTGGGTATAGAAATTACTTCATCCATCGATGAATTACTGGAAAAGGTGGACGTGGTATTGCTGGAAACCAACGACGGTCGTCGGCATCTGGAGCAGGCGATGCCTGTATTCAAGGCTGGAAAACCGGTATTTATAGACAAACCGATTGCGGGCTCCCTACCGGATGCCATCGCTCTTTTTGAAGCGGCCGAACAGTACAATGTGCCCATGTTTTCTGCTTCCTCACTGCGGTATATGAAAAGTGCTCAGGAGATCCGGTCAGGAGAAGCCGTAGGGAAAGTACTGGGTGCCGATGCCTATAGCCCGGCTCACCTGGAAGAAACGCATCCTGATCTGTTCTGGTACGGCATACATGGGGTAGAAACCCTGTTTACTGTGATGAAAACAGGCTGCAAGGAGGTGACTCGCACGCAAACGGCTGATACCGAACTGGTGGTGGGCACCTGGGAGGATGGACGTATTGGTACTTTCCGAGGTATACGCGGAGGAAAAGGTGGGTATGGAGGAACGGCTTTTGGTGAAGAAGGTATTGCTCAGATCGGACCCTACGATGGTTACCGGCCACTGGTCGTCAAGATTGTAGAATTCTTCAAAACCGGCAAGTCTCCCATTCCGAAGGAAGAAACCCTGGAAATTTTTGCCTTTATGCAGGCCGCGGATGAAAGCAAGAAACAGGGAGGGGCGGCAGTAACTCTGGAGAGTGTGATGACAACGGCCAAAGAAGCAAGCGTAATGCGGGAATAAATAATTATCAACTAAACTATTAATTAAACAACCTATGAGAAACTTTACGCAGAAAATGAGTCTCTGCTGTCTGATCACGCTTATTAGTTATTCCTGGTCAGAGGTGTTTTCCCAGGCTACTGAGAAAACGGTTACGGGCAAGGTTACTGACCAGGAAACTGGTGAGGGCCTGCCGGGCGTCAATGTGCTGGTGAAAAATACAGCGATGGGTACCGTCACCAGTGTGGATGGAAGTTACAACATCAGTGTGGCTAATGAGGATGCCATACTGGTATTTTCATCTATCGGGTATCTTACCCTGGAAGAAGCGGTCAATGGCCGAAGCGCAATGAATGTTACGCTGGAAGAAGATGTGCAGAGCCTGGACGAAGTGGTGGTCATCGGGTATGGGAAACAGGAGCGAAGGGATGTATCTACGGCCATCGCTTCTGCTACTGCGGAAGACCTGAAAGATATGCCGGTTTCTGATTTTAGCCAGGCAATTGCCGGAAAAATGGCGGGCGTAAGGATTTCCAACAACAACTCTGCTCCGGGGGGCGGCTCCAACATTGTAATCCGCGGAGTGAGCTCCATCAATGCGAGTAACAGTCCGCTCATCGTGATTGACGGCTTTCCCATTAAGCCCGGCTATAATAAAGCCGAAAACCCCTTAAACTCAATCAACCCCGCTGATATTGAGTCGATAGAGGTACTAAAAGATGCCTCTTCAAGCGCTATTTATGGTACCGAGGCGGCCAATGGTGTGATCCTGGTCACCACCAAAAAAGGAAAGACCGGAAAGCCGACGATTACTGTGAATGCCAGTTCCGGGGTGCAATCCATGATCAACAAAGTGGATGTATTAAACCGGGATCAGTTTTTACAGATGATGGACGATTCCCGCGCGGCGGCCTACCTCATTGAAGATCCGAACTTCGGTACTAATAACCCGGAGGCACCGCTCTGGCAATGGACTGATTCTGACGAAACCAGAATCTTTAACTGGGCGAATTATTCTCAGTATGCGGTGGGTATGCAAGATCCTTATCAAATGTTTTACCGCTGGATTACCGTAACGGATACGACTAAAAACAGCCCTTACAATACCGATTGGCAGGATGTGATTACCCAAACCGGGAAAGTATATGATGTTCAGCTTTCTGCTTCTGGGGGCACGGAAAATCTTTCGTACCGGATTTCCGGGGGTTATTTCAGCCAGGAAGGTATCGTGAAAACGTCGGGTTACAACCGATTTTCTTTTCGGACAAACACGGAGCTGAAAGTCAATAACTGGTTAAAATTAGGGCTCATGCTGGCTCCTTCCATTGAAAATACCGACGTGCTTTCTAATACGGAAGGTGGTGCTTCCAGCAATCCATTTTACAATGCGCTGGCATTACCCCCCATCTGGAGTCCGACCGATGAAAACGGAGATCCTATTTACTATGGTACGGAATCTACCTACGAGAGTCCCTGGTTCTGGAATTTAGATTTCGCCGTGAATCCCTTGTCTACTTTCGAGATCAAGGACAATCGGAAGAGAGCGAAAAACCTTTCTACCATATTCACGGAGGTGAATATTTTGAAAGACCTGAAATTTCGTTCAGAGTTTCATACCCAGGTGAGCTATTGGGAGCGGAATTACTTCCTGCCAAACCATGTGCCGAACACCTCCCAACCGTTTTCCCGCTCGCGAGGTATCAATCAGATTGATGCCAATTTTATCTGGAACTCTCAGAACTTTCTGACCTACTCCCGTAATTTTAATAAACACTCCCTCAACGCCATGGTAGGGTACTCGGTAGATCATTCTACCTATAAAACTACCTATCTGGAGAAGTATGATTATCCGACGGATTTGCTGCCCACGTTAAACCAGGCAGTTACAGTCGCCGATGGCCAGAACGATGCCAGAACCAACCTTTACAGTGAATCATCGATTGGTAGCTTTGCCCGGGTCATGTATAATTATGCGGGAAAATATTATGTAACTGGTAGTGTACGCCGCGATGGTTCTTCAAAATTCGGTAAAGACAACAAATGGGGTGTTTTTCCATCCTTTTCCCTGGCATGGCGGGCCTCCGACGAGCCATTCTTTGAGCCGCTGAAAAAATACATTACCGACCTGAAGATTCGGGGCGGATGGGGTATTATTGGTAACGCGGGCATAGACAATTATCTGGCGTTGAGTACCCTGAATTCCGGGGCGTATGTATTAGGTTCGGGTTCAACCATTGCTCCTTCCTACGTGGATGGGCAGGTGGCGAACCCCATTCTGGGTTGGGAAGAAACCACGGACTACGGCATTGGTACTGATGTAGAACTGTTGAATAGCCGGGTGATGTTCAGTGTAGATTATTTTTACCGGCTGACGGAAAACATGTTGTTTAACATGCCATTGCCAGTGGTTACCGGTTTTGATTCCTACATGGCCAATGTGGGTTCCATGCGTAACCGTGGGTTTGAGTATTCTCTGAATACCCGTAATACGGTAGGGCGGGTGCAATGGAGCACCAGTATTAACCTCTCGTATTACCGTAACCGGGTACTCGACATTGGCAAGGACAAACGTCCGATTATCGCCGATAATGGCTATACCACCGAAGGCCGACCGTTGGCCGGAATCTGGGGATATGATAACCTGGGAGCTTTTGATGATTGGGAAGATGTGAAAACTTCGCCCATATTTAATTCTCAGCAGGAGATCTGGGGCAAACGTTCCAATCCGGGTACTCCCAAGGTTTCCGATGTGAATGGTGACGGTATCCTCGATGCCAGTGACCAGACGGTAATCGGGCAAAATAACCCTGACTTCGTTTGGGGAATGACCAATACGGTACGGTATAAAGGACTTGATCTATCGGTGCAGGTTAATGGTGTACAAGGGGGGGATCTTTCTATGGTGGAATTTGAGAGCATGCTGGGTAGAGGGGGCGGAAGACGCAGTATGACTACCGAATACTATAATAATTACTGGCGCCCGGATAGAACGGATGGTATTTATGCCACTCCCATTCGGAAAAGTGCCGATGGAGCCAGTGCTTCCGGAAGTTTGTTGTTTAAAGGAACGTATGTCAATATTCAGAATGTCGTACTAGGCTATACATTACCTTCCCAACTTACCACCCGGGCTGCCATCTCCAACCTGCGATTGTATCTGAGCGTTCAGAATGCCCTGTTCCTGACCAAGTATCCGGGTTATAATCCTGAGGTGAATTACAAGGGGAATTCAGCCCTGTCGCAGGGGATTGATCGGGGAGCGTACCCGCTGGCGCGCACCATTTCTTTTGGAGTTAACATGGCCTTTTAACCAGAAAATTAACCATCGATATGAAAAGAATATTTTCATTAATTATACTGACCTTAACGTTGTATTCCTGTTCTGAAGAGTTTCTGGATAAACAACCGGAAGATATCCTGTCTACTGATGCCTTTTATAACAATCCTGATGAAATCAAAGCAGGACTCATAGGCTGTTATGAACCATTGCAAGAGATTTATAACCGTCAAGACGATGATAATCGTCGGGGAATGCCCGAATATCTTGCCATTATTTCCGATGACGGCCGGGATAGTTACTGGCAAACCAATGATTACCTGTTTAAAAAAACCAGTAGTGATTCTCATACTAATTTTTGGGTGCATCACTACAAAATGATTGTCAATGCCAACAACATCATGGACGTCATCGACAATTTTGAGCCAAAAAACGCCGCAGATGAAGCTACGATTAAAGCCTACCGGGGCGAAGCTTCTTTTCTTCGGGCGCTGGCCTATTTCAATCTGGTAAGGTTGTACGGTAATGTACCCAAGGTAGTAGAACGATTTGCCAACCCTAACGACGCCATTGGCATAGGTCGTACTCCGGTAGAGGATATTTACAACACCGTCATCATCCCCGATCTTGAGTATGCTGCCGCCAATTGTTTTATCAAGGGGGATGCTTCACTAGCGGGAGAAGAGGCGCGAGCGACCAAAGGGGCGGCCCTCACCATCCTCGGCAAAGTTTATTTAACCTTAAACAATCATGCGAAAGCGGCGGAAACATTGAAAAAACTGGTGGTTGATAACGAAGCGGGCACCTATTCTTTATTGCCGGATTTTAGCATGATTCACGCGTTTGAAAACAAATTCAACGATGAATCAATCTTTGAAGTAAATTTCAACGCCACTGCCGGACAGCCGAGCTTTCTGTTTAAGTGGATGAGTAACGAGAATGGGTATCGCTTTGGTATTGCATCCGGAGGTGGTCCGGTGGTGATGTTTAACCTGATGCATGAGTTTGTCGATGATAAAGATTGGCTCAATGGGCAACCGGACTGGACCCGTTATACTGCTACCCTGGATTCAGGGTTGTTGCCCGGCGGCCGACCGGAGATTCAGGGCTGGCCCAGTAAATTTACTCCCGAAAAATCTACCCTGGCCCAGTACGATGTGACCGGCACTGATAACAACTACATGGTTACCCGATATGCCGACGCGCTACTGATGTACGGGGAAGCGCTGGCGGGTATTAATCAAAAAGAGGAAGCTGTGCTTTATTTTAATATGGTGCGAGAGCGGGCTGGACTGAAGGGGCTTACCGCTAACCAGTTAGATATCGAACAGATTCTGCACGAACGCCGCCTGGAACTGGCATTTGAAGGGCATCGGTACTTTGATCTGGTCAGAACCGGAAAGGCGATTGAATATATCTCAAGGGCGCTGATGACCGTGGTTGATTACGATGATCAGATCTTTACGACCAAACCGATAGAACCGTATCAACTGATTCTACCGATACCGGTCAGTGAAATTGAGAAAGATGCGACATTAACGCAAAATCCTGGTTACTAGCTCTTTATTGATTAAAACCATTAAGCATGAAAAAGATAAAATATAAAACGATACTGCTGGGGCTCACCCTTCCTTTTTTCTTACTGTCCTGTCTGGAAGAAGATATTGTGGTGACGCCCACCGTTCAGGGGGTGAAGATGTATATGACGGATGTTGATGGAAACGATTCCCTCATCACCCAGCCCACTGCGAATAAGTCATTCAGGTTTGTGGTAGAAACCGATGCTGATATTGCCACGGTATGGCCAGCCGGAGAAAGAACCATCATGAAAAAGAAGAACAGTGATGTGGATTCATTGGATATGTTTGGTCATCCGGTATTGGTCGTCAGCGATAATTATATGGACTATGGCCTGCTAAAAGCAAGAGGCTATAAAACCGCGTTGGGTGAAACCGGGTGGTATTGTTCGTACACCTACGATTCAGCCGGTGAGTTTGATCTCACTATTGTGGTCACGAATCACGGTTACCAGAGTAATAATTATCAACAGGTGGTATTCCAACCAGAAAAAGTGATTGTGCATGATTAAACGCTTAGAATAACATTTAGTATTCCGCTAGTTTATTGCTGGCGGAATACTTTGTTTGTTTTCAGAATGATAGGCCATATGCCAGATATGGCTTTTTTTGGGTTTCTTTTCAGTCTTCATTTGCGGTTTAGACTATGAAATTCGCTACGCATCAATTAAAACTGGCTTTATGCTTTATAAGAATCTTTTTTTAAGATTGAATTGTCTCTTTTTATCTCTGTCACTATTGTCCTGCGGCACTGAAACTAACTCCGAAACTGATAATCAGGCAGCACTCAAACCCAATATCATTATTCTTTACGCCGACGATTTAGGGTATGGCGACCTTAGCAGTTACGGTGGCGATATTCCTACTCCTAACATTGATCAGATTGGCAAGGATGGTATCCGGTTTACCCAGTTTTACGTATCTTCTCCCGCCTGCTCACCCTCTCGTTATAGTCTGCTGACCGGAAGTTATCCCCAGCGCTCCATGCATGGATTGGATAAGGTTATTATGCCGGGTAATGACTTTCATATTGATGATGAGGAAGTATTACTACCGGAATTACTTAAAACCCAGGGATATTTTACCGGTATTATGGGCAAGTGGCACTTAGGTTCTCATAAGCCGGAGTACTTGCCAACTCATTACGGCTTTGATCGCTTTTCAGGAATGCAGGGTGGAGTAGTAGACCATTTTACCCACGTGTATGGTGCCATGGGACACGATTGGTTTGTGGATGGAAAGCCTCAGCACGATGCCGGATACTCTACCGAGCTAATCACCCGATACGCCCTGGGTTTTTTGGACGAAGCCAGCGCCAAAGAGAATCCTTTTTTCCTGTATATCCCGTATACAGCACCCCACTACGGTAAAACCGATCCGGATACCATCCCGGACGTAACGGTAGCCCTGAGTGAAGGCACATATCAGGGATACGAAATTATGAACACACTTCAGGCACCTCCGGAATACGTAGATCAGTTTTCTCAGGTAGAAGACCCGTATCGCCGGGTGTATTCAGCAATGGTCGCCTGCCTGGATGATAATATTGGGAAAGTCATGGCTACATTGGAAGAAAAGGGGATGTCTGATAATACGATGGTCTGGTTCATTTCAGACAATGGCGGATACTCAATACGATACCACGGGCACTCCAGTAACGGGATATTAAGCGGAGAAAAAGGCGCTACCGGGGAAGGGGGTATCCGTATACCGGCTATGGTACAGTGGAAGGGAAAGATTGAACCCGCTCAGGTGATCACGCAGCCGATTGGTAATGTAGATCTCGTACCCACGCTGGGTGCCATTACCGGCTATGCCGATACCCTGTCCTCACTGCCTATTGACGGAATCGACATCAATGAGGTGTTATTCGAAGGTAAAACTCTGGAACGGGATCTTTTCTGGCGCTATCACGGTGACGAAGCCTTTCGACGGGGAGACTGGAAACTGCGCAATGGTGAAGCACTGTACAATCTGGCATCGGACATGAGTGAGCAAAATAATCTGGCTGCGGAATATCCCGATAAAGTGAATGAGCTTCAGCAGGAGGTTGAGAAACTGGATCGTTCGTTCGATGCCCCATAATTAGTTTAGTAATATTACATGCTCGGGTAATTGGGTAATTACCCTCCTATAAAAATTGAAGAATGAAGAATACGTTTTCTCGCAGAAAATTTATGTTGACCAGCGCGGCTACCTTATCGGGGGCGGTGGCATTCGGGCATAGTGCTTTGCCCACCATGACATTATCTCAATCAGATAAAGATAATCCTATCCGGGTTGGGCTGATCGGTTCCGGTAGCCGGGGCAGTGGAATAGCCCACGTGTTGAAGGAATTGCCTGGTATATCGTTAATGGCCTGTTGCGATGTGATCCCTGCACATTTGGAAAAAGGCATGAGTCTGGCCGATAAAGGAGCCAAAGCTTATACCGATTATCGGCAGCTGCTGGACGACAAAAGCCTGGATGCCGTCATCATTGCCGTTCCGCTCTACCTGCACGCGGCGGTGGGGGGAGATGCTATCGAGGCCGGGAAGCATATTTACATGGAGAAAACCATGACCTATGACATTCCGCAGGCGCTGGAGATGGTGAAAAAAGTGAATGCTTCGGATAAGGTCTTTCAGATCGGGCATCAGTACCGCTACTATGCCTTGTACCACAAAGTGCAGGAAATTCTGGAAAAAGGCTGGTGCGGGGAGGTAACCCATTTTGAATGCCAGTATCATAGCAATCATGACTGGCGACGACCGGTGCCGGAGCCCAAACTGGAGCGTCAGATCAACTGGCGGATGTACCGGGAATATTCCGGGGGACTGATGGCTGAATTGTGTGCGCATCAGATTGATATTGTCAACTGGATGACGGGTTCGCATCCGGTGAAAGTATCCGGTCTGGGAGGGATTGATTATTGGAAAGATGGTCGAGAAACATTTGATAATGTTCGCACCATTTTCGAGTATCCCAACGGGGTCAAGGCCAATGTCTCTTCCGTGTTGACGAATGCTTTTAAGGGATATTCTATCCGGGTGCTGGGCACCAAAGCTACGCTTGAGATCCAGCGAGATAAAGCTTTTCTGTATCCTGAAGCCTCCCAGCGGGAAGTAGGGGTGGTAGATGGGGTGTCGGGAGCTACGGTAAAAGCCTGGACCCAGGGGGAGCCTTCTCTGATTGAATTCGAGAAACCCGGCGAGGAGGGGGTTGATCCTACGACCTATGCATTGCTTGATTTTGCTAAATGTATCCGCGAGAATAAAAAGCCATTTTCTAATGTGGAAACGGGGCGGGATGTCGCCCTGGCAGTGCATATGGGAAACCAGGCCATGCGGGAGGAAAAATACCAGTACTGGCAACCGGAATACTCACTGTAATTGAACGCTGGATAAGTGAGAAACAACACAAAGTTGCAACAAAACACAAAAAGGACATCGGCCGATACACCATCCGGGTTTAAAAAATGGCTCGCTTACATAGGGCCGGGCATCATTACCGCGGCGTTGGTATTCGGACCAGGCAGCCTGACCATTACCTCTAAGTTAGGGGCCTTGTTTGGCTATCAGTTATTATGGCTGATCTTCGTGGCCATTTTCTTTATGATCATTTTCACGGAAATGGGTGCCCGAATCGGGATTGTTACCCAGGCATCTTTACTAACGATCATCAGAGAGAAGTGGGGAAAAGTGGCTGCTATCGTAATTGGCCTGGGCATCTTCCTGATCACGGCTTCTTTTCAGGCGGGTAATACCATTGGTGCAAGTCTGGCGTTTGCCGAACTTTTCCATACGGATGTAGCTCCCTGGGTCATTCTTTTCACGCTGTCGGCCATATCACTACTTTTTTTTCGTGCTTTTTACAAGATTTTAGAAAAAGTAATGATTGCATTGGTAGGAGTGATGCTGCTTTCGTTTTTCATCACCCTGCTGCTGGCCCGTCCTCAGTGGGCAAATCTGGCCGAAGGACTGATACCATCCGTACCCTCAGGATCAGAAATGCTGTCGATTGCCCTGATTGCCTCGAGTTTCTCCATTGCCGGAGCCTTTTATCAATCGTATCTGGTCAAAGAAAAAGGATGGAAAGTTGCCGAGATCAATCAGGGTAAACGCGAAAGTATGGTGGGAGTATTGATTTTGGGATTGATCTCTTCATTCATTTTAATCAATGCGGCGGCCATCCTGCATCCTCAGGGGATTCAGGTAAATTCTGCTACTGACATGGGACTGGCCCTGCAACCCCTGTACGGTAATATCGCCACCATCATTTTTATGTTTGGTCTGTTCGGAGCTTCTTTTTCTTCACTGATTGGCAATGCCACTATTGGCGGTTCTTTGCTTTCAGATGCCTTTTCATTGGGCAATCGGTTGCAATCCAAAGCCGTGAGAAGGATGATTATGCTGGTGATGCTGATTGGCGCAGCCATTGCCCTGAAATTTGGAAGACTCCCCCTGGAACTGATCGTATTTGCGCAGGCCATTACCATCATCATTGCCCCGCTGGTGGGAATCGCCTTGTTTTTAATAGCCAATGATCGGGCGATTATGGGCAGTGCCCGTAATACCCTGGGGAAAAATATTGCCGCAGCAGTAGGATTGCTGGTGTTGCTTTTCCTGTCTGCGACCCAACTGCGGTTGCAATTCTTTAGTTAAAATGATTTTATGAAAGATTTAGAGAAACTGGAAGAAAAAATTTTACAGCCCACCACTGCGCTGGTTAATGACCTGAGTACCCTGGAAGGAGACATCATGATTTTGGGTGTGGGGGGCAAAATGGGTCCCAGTCTGGCAGTACTGGCAAAAAAAGCATTGGAGCAGGCGGGCAAAAGCAATCAGGTCATCGGAGTATCACGCTTTTCAGAAGCCAGCCTTCAGCAACAACTGGAAGCGCAAGGCATTCAGACGATCAAAGCTGACCTGTTGGATCATGCCCAACTGAATGCTTTGCCCGATACGAAAAATATTATCTTCATGGCTGGTACCAAGTTCGGTACTTCGGGCAATGAATCCTTCACCTGGGCCATGAATACCTATTTACCGGGTATGGTGGCTCAAAAGTTTCGTTTCTCCCGCATTGTAACCTTTTCCACCGGCAATGTGTATCCCTTTGTACCGGTATTTTCCGGTGGAGCATCGGAAGAAATAACTCCCGAGCCTATTGGCGAATACGCCCAATCCTGTCTGGGACGAGAAAGAATATTTGAGCATTTCGCCCAAAAATACCAGATTCCGATGGTGCTCTATCGCCTAAATTATGCGGTTGATTTTCGCTATGGGGTACTGCTAGAGATCGCCAAATCGGTACTGGAAGCGCGGGAAATAGATCTGTCAACCGGGCATGTAAATGTGATCTGGCAGGGCGATGCCAATGAATATGCCTTACGATCACTATTGTTATGCAGTACTCCGCCCCGCTTGCTTAATATCACTGGTCCTGAAACCGTTTCGGTGCGGTGGGCCGCTTATGAGTTTGGGAAGATATTTCAGAAAACGCCCCGTTTCATCAACGAAGAGCAACCCACCGCCTTACTCAATAATGCTTCAGCTGCCCATCAGGCTTTTGGCTACCCCAAAGTAACCCTGAGGCAAATGATGGATATACTGGCTACATGGCTAACTGAAGGCGGAAAGACAATTAATAAACCTACCCATTTTCAGGAAAGAAAAGGAGCTTTTTAAACATGAAGACACTCAGTAAAGAAGTAAAAGATTTGTTACAGGCGGGCACGGTGATCCCGGCTCACCCCCTGGCCCTGAATCAGCACCGCAAACTCGATGAACGCCGACAGCGCGCCCTGAGCCGCTACTACCTGGACAGTGGTGCTGGGGGGATTGCCGTAGGGGTACACACTACGCAGTTTGAGATCCGGCAAAAAGAATTTGATCTTCTTCGGCCCGTACTGGAACTGGCGGCGGAAGAAGTTGAAAGAGCCGAACTAGACCGTCCTTTCATCAAAGTAGCGGGTATTGTAGGGCCCACGGATCAGGCTTTGCGAGAAGCTGAACTAGCCGTTGAACTGGGGTATGATCTGGGCCTGGTGAGCAATGGCGGACTGGCTGAATTGTCTGAAGCGGATCTCATCAGGAGAACTGAAAAAATCGCCGAGGTTATTCCGGTATGTGGCTTTTACCTGCAACCCGCCGTGGGGGGCAAGGTGCTGAGTTTTGATTTCTGGAAAGCGCTGGCGGACATTCCCAATGTATGTGCTATCAAAATGGCTCCGTTCAACCGCTACCAAACGCTGGATGTGGTACGGGCCGTTTGTAATTCTGAGCGTTACCAGGAGATTGCCCTGTATACAGGTAATGATGATAATATTGTGGCCGATCTACTCACCACGTACCGGTTTACGATAGACGGGGAGCAAAGAGAGAAAGCCATGGTAGGAGGCCTATTAGGGCACTGGGCGGTATGGACCAGAAAAGCCGTAGAGCTATTGCAGGAAGTTAAGATTATTCGGGGGAGTGGCCATCTGCCAGAGGAACTGCTCACGAAAGGCATTGCCATTACCGACTCAAACGCCGCGTTCTTCGATGCGGCCCATCATTTTGAAGGTTGCATTGCCGGCATTCATGAAGTACTGAGAAGGCAGGGGCTATTGGAAGGTACCTGGTGTTTAAATCCGGCCGAAGCAATGTCGCCCGGCCAGGCTGATGAGATCTCCCGGGTATACGAAGATTATCCCCACCTGAATGATGATGATTTTGTCAGGCAAAACCTTGAAAAATGGCTGCAATAAACTGGAGGGTAGGATATAGGCATTTTCTCCGATTGATTATATACGCTACCTGAACATTTGGTGCGAGAAGTTGATTTAATGTGGCTGCCTGGTGAGCAACACAGTTACATCAGTTTTATACAAATCTTTGGGTATTAGGCAGAAAAAATTTCTTTTAGATTATTTTTTGTTTAATTTCGGGTACGTACCCGGAAGTGGGATTGTAATACTAACGCTCATAAATTAAGCCCCTATCTATTACGCATGAATGGGAGAGGTATGCTTTTTTATCGCTGGATTCACGATAAAATTGAGTATGCATTAGCGCATAAATAGCAGAAGTTATTCTTTATCTCTGGGTAAAAGACTTGCTGCCTTTTTCGATACGAATGATATGAATTTGCTAATAGATAAGGAATGTATTTAGAAATGCTGGTATTAGTCTGGTTTCTCAGATCGTCGATCTGTATTTTCCGATAGAATCGCCTCTACAAACAAAGAGCAGGTCTATCAGGATACCCAGTCTAAAATGCTAAAAGCAGCCGGTAAATGGCTACAATAAGTATATTGATCCCTGTTTAGTAAACACTTATGGAATTTAACACGCTTGATCTTATTGTTATTACGCTGTTCTTTTTGTCGCTACTGGTCATCGGCATCTGGTCCTATTTCAAAAATCAAAGCACAGAAGACTATTTTGTAGCCGGAGGAAGCCTGCCCTGGTGGTTATCCGGTATTTCCCACCATGTTTCGGGTTATAGTGGAGCGGTGTTTGTTGCTTACGCGGGGCTGGCATATACGCATGGTTTTTCATTGTATATGTGGTGGGGGCTTACCATTGGTACCAGTATTATGCTGAGTGCCCGAATTTTCCCGGGGCTTTGGGTGCGACTACGGAAACGATTTCATATTCAGTCGCCACTGGAGTACCTGGCCACCCGTTATAATCTACTGACACAGCAGATCATGGCCTGGAGTGGGGTGGTGCTCAAACTCTTCGATGTTGGGGCGAAATGGGCGGCCATTGCTATTCTGCTTAATATATTTACCGGAGTTTCATTGCCCATGGGTATTCTGATATCTGGCGGGATTTCGCTGATCTACATTACCTTTGGCGGCCTCTGGGCGGTAATTATCACTGATTTTACCCAGTTTATCGTCCAAATCATTGCCGGACTGGTCATGTTTGTGGCAGTAGTTTATAAACTGGGCGGCTGGGGCTCACTTTTCACCTTCTGGGACCAACTTCCCGAAGGGAACGGACAATTATTTAACGAGCCGTATACCGCTGGCTTCGCACTTGCTTTCTTATTCATCAACTTTCTGAGTTATAATGGCGGGCAGTGGAACCTGGCGACCCGTTATATTTCCTCTCCCGATGAGGTGCAGGCTAAGAAAGCCGCGATGTTATCAGGGGTACTGTACCTGATCTGGCCGCTGTTCTTGTTTCTGCCGATGTGGGCCGCCCCGATTATCCTGCCCGGCCTGGAGGACCCTACAAAGTCGTATGGGCTTCTTACGTTGGAGCTATTGCCCAATGGGCTGATCGGCTTGGTTATTGCCTCGTTATTTGCCAATACCATGTCCATGACTTCTTCGGATGTGAACACCATTTCGGCAGTGATTACACGAGATATTCTTCCGACCCTGTCGGAGAAATTCAAAGAGGAGAAAAGACTATTGCTTACGGCCCGGGTGACTACCTTTATTTTTACTTTACTCACTATTATTGTGGCACTTCAGTACGAGAAGTTTGGCGGTATTCTGGGACTCATTGTCAGCTGGTTTGGAGCGCTGGTAGGGCCGATTGCCGTGCCGATGCTGTTTGGCCTGATCCCTTTCTTCAATCGGTGTGGCCCGCGAGAGGCAATTCTTTCCATCGCGGGTGGATTACTGGCATTCATTATTACCAAAAATATTGATATGGGAAGTATGGCGCTGGAAATCAGCCTGCCACTGATCATATCAACCATCATATATGTTTCTCTGGGGTTTTTAAATCCGACGAAGAATATACCCGATCGGGTAAAAAAATTATCAACATCTTTAGCCAAATAGATGATTAATCAACCATGATCATGAATACATTGAGTGTAGCGAACTTAGCGATAGAAGTATTTGATACCCGGCAGGCCCTGGGAGAAGCCGCCGGAAAAGCGATAGAAAGTAAGATGCTGGAGCTGTTGGGTCAGCAGGATGAAATCAGGATGATCTTTGCGGCAGCTCCTTCTCAAAATGAGGTATTGAAGTACCTTAGAGGTTCCGCACGCATTCCCTGGCACCGGGTTACCGCTTTTCATATGGATGAATATATTGGCTTACCGGCTAAGGCTCCGCAGCGGTTTGCTAATTTTCTGAAAGATAAACTATTTGATCTGGTGCCCTTCAAAGCCGTACATCTCATGGACGGTGATCAGGATAGCGAAACCGAATGCCAGCGCTATACCGCCTTACTGACCGAAAAACCGATTGATATCGTGTGTCTGGGGATTGGGGAGAACGGCCACATCGCCTTTAATGATCCCCCAGTGGCTGATTTTAATGACCCGGAGATCATGAAAGTGGTCACCCTGGACCAGGCCTGTCGGCAGCAGCAGGTCAACGATGGTTGTTTTGCCACTATAGATCTGGTACCGAAAGAGGCGCTTACCCTGACCGTACCCACCCTGATGCAGGGAAATTTTCTGTACTGTGTGGTGCCTGGTGATACCAAGCGAGCAGCCATTGCCAAAACACTGGCTGATCCGGTTTCCACCGATTGCCCGGCGACCATTTTAAAAGAACACCCCAACTGCCATCTGTATCTTGATCAGGCCTCCTATGGAAAGAGTGAGTAATGAAGATATGAAGACCCTTACCGACGTGAAAACCATAGAAGGGATCAACTGTATTTCCGGTGAAGCGGAGCGGCTGACGATCAGACATGGTAGGATTGAGCAGGTAAGCAGCTTAAAAAATTTCGATGATACATTGCCTTACATCGGTCCGGGTTTACTGGATATGCAGGTGAATGGCATTGATGGGATCGATTTTAATAATGCCGATCTGCGTCCGGCAGATGTCATCGAAGCTACCAGGTATCTACTTAGTAAAGGAGTTACCACTTTTTTTCCTACCCTCATTACCAATTCAGATGAGAATGTGCTGCAAATACTTGAGACGATCCATCGGGCAAGTCAGTCCGACGCTTTAGTACGGGCATGTGTGGGTGGAATTCACCTGGAGGGGCCTTTTATATCCAAGGTGGAAGGGGCTCGTGGAGCGCACGATCTGCAATACATCAAAGCACCGGACTGGAATTGGGTGCAGACCTGCCAGGAGGTTTCGGGGAATACCATCAGGTTACTCACCCTTTCACCAGAGTGGGAAGGTACGGAAGAACTGATTCGGAGGTGTGGACAGCAACAGATACAAGTGGCTATTGGACATTCTTATGCAACTCCCGAGCAAATAAGAGGTGCGGTAAAAGCCGGAGCGACTTTATCTACCCATTTGGGAAATGCCATACCGCTGATGCTGCCCCGGCACCCAAACCTGCTCTGGGAGCAGCTGGCCCAGGATGGTTTATACGCCAGCATTATCGCCGACGGTTTTCATTTGCCGGATGCATTCTTAAAGGTTGTTATCAGAACCAAAGGATACAAAGCTGTTTTAGTGAGCGACGCCACCTGTTTTTCAGGTATGATGCCTGGAGTGTACCAAACTCATATTGGCGATGAAGTAATTCTGGAAAAAGGAGGGCGATTGGCCATGAAAAAGTCGCCGGATTTATTGGCGGGCGCAACCAAATGTCTGGTAGAAGATGTTCAGTATCTTGTGCGCCAGGAATTGACAGCACTGGGTACAGCCTGGAGCATGGCATCCGTAAACCCTGCCGCATTTTTAGGAAAAAAACAGCCTGCTTTGCAGTCAGGACAATCAGCAGATCTGGTACTTTTTCAGTTAGATGCCCAGAAAAAAATTCACATTACTGAAGTGATCAAAAAAGGAGAGACTGTATATGAACTTCAGTAGAGAGCTTCTGCTGGCATCAGAAACAACCCTTCACCCAATATTGATAGTTAAAGAAGATCGGAAAGTAGCACTTTTCCTTTGAACGGTTGACTTGCCCGGAAGTGTTGATGAGATATTATAAGGTATTATGTTTGGTTTATACGATTATTTTCAAATGTTTATTTTGAAAAACATCTGTGTGATTAATTAAAAATTTTGCATAAGTTTTTAATTTTGAGTTTATTATTTTAATTTCGGGTACGTAACCGGAAGATAAATTGATGATGTTTTCGTCAACTAGGACAAAATATAAAAGAAGCGATATCAGATACATTAGGCACAAGGTAGCTGTTGAGTAGATAGGCAAGATGTTAGGAGGTGGAGTAGCTTTAGCCCATAAAAAAACCATGAAAATGAGGATAAAAGTTTTGAATTAGCAGAATATTCACTAGATTCGGGTACGTACCCGTTTTGCCGGGCATCTTAGAAAATTTGCTGACGTGTGGCAGGAAAGGGTGTTGAGAAATTCAGCTAAAGCCATATTAAAAAACTACCAACTAAGACACACAACAGTTGTTCTGACGGAGAGAAGTCTGCGTTTATAATGACAATTTGTCAAGCCAGCATGAGACGATCTATACATACCAACCTTCCATCTGTGATAAGCAAACCCATTCTTTTTTGGGTAATCTCCGGAGTGCTGCTTTTGGGTTCCTGTACGGAAAAACCGCAGTATGCCGAAGCACTTACTCCCGAAGAAGCGCTGAAGAGTTTTCAACTACACGATGGGTTTACCATAGAACTCTTTGCCGCTGAACCCTTTATTGAGGACCCGGTTTCTATGATTTTCGATGAGCAGGGAAATGTTTATGTGGTCGAGATGCCTGACTATCCCTTCAAGCCGGAAGAGGGCGCAGGGGCCGGACGTATCAAGGTATTGAGGGATACGGATCAGGATGGAGTTATTGATTCCTCAGCCGTATTCGCAGATCATTTATCTGAAGCAACCAGTCTATTACCTTGGAAAGGTGGCTTGCTTGTCACCTCGGCTCCGCATATTCTGTATCTGAAAGATACCAACCACGATTTTCGGGCAGATACCCAGGAAAAGGTGTTTTCCGGGTTTTTTGAGAATAATTCTGAAGCGCAGATCACCAACCTGCGTTTTAGCGTAGATAACTGGGTGTATGCCTCCAACCACGGACAAGCCGGTGAGGTAACCTTTAACCGAAAACCAGATGCTCCTAAGCTAGCCATGCAGGGCGGTGATTTTCGGTTCCGGCTGGATAAAGAAGCATTTGAGCTGACCACCGGTCCGGGGCAGTTTGGTCTGGCCATCAACGACTGGGGACATCGGTTCTTTACCCAAAACACCCTGCATATCCGGCATGCCGTCATTCCCAAACGATACCTGGAGCGACAGCAATACCTGCCTGCCTCGACGGCCGTATGGAATGTTTCTGACCATGATCTGGAGATGTTTCAGGAAACACCACCACCTTACTGGCGGGCGGAACGCACCCGGCGTCGGCAGCAACAGTACAAAGAACAGGGACTGGATCGGGAAGAGTACGCTGAGGATCATTTTACCGGAGCCTCAGGGGGTACAGTGTACGCGGCGGATGCTTTTCCCAAAGAATACTACGGAAACATATTTACCGGAGACGTCGCCGGGAATCTGGTGCACCGGGATGTGCTAACCCCGCTGGATGATAGCCCGACGTACGTGGCCAGTCGTCATGCATCAGAGCAAAGCCAGGAATTTCTGTCTTCAACCGATTCCTGGTTTCGTCCGGCCAGTTTCACTGTCGGGCCCGATGGCTATTTGTATGTGATTGACATGTACCGACAGCACATTGAAACTCCCCTTTCCATTCCCGAAGATCTGAAAGAGGATATGGATTTTATGAACGGAAGCCAGAAAGGACGAATTTACCGCATTCGCCCCACCAATGCCGGGTCAGCCAGGCATGCATCTCCTAAGCTGAGCGATATGGCATCTCAGGAACTTGTAGCGCAGTTAGCGCATCCAAACCAATGGTGGCGCTTACAGGCGCAGCGACTGTTGCTGGAGCGACAGGATTCAGCCGTACTACCAGCGGTTGTAACCATGTTTCAGGAGCATGAAGACCCCAGGGCTCGCCTGCATGCCTTGTATGTACTGGAGGGCATGGATGCACTGAAGCCGGAATACCTCATGTCCGCCATGACCGATGCCCATCCGGGAGTGCGGGAGCATGGAGTGATGCTGGCGGAGCGTTTTCCCGAACGGCTGCCTGAACTCATCGCCTGTGTGAAGGATTCATCAGCCCGGGTGGCTTTTCAGTCTGTGTTGAGTGTAGGGGCCTTTTCTGATGATGCGGTAGCCACAACACTGGCAGAGGTAGCTGCCCATAAGGGAGACAATCCCTGGTTTAGAGCAGCCATCGTCAGTTCGGCGGAAGGCACCTCCTTTCATATGATGCAGTTACTTTCAGCAGAGGCCTCTTTTTTCCAGGAAGCAGCTCCCTGGAAAGTAAGTCTGGTTGAGGATATATCCCAGGCCATGGGTGCCCGGGGGGAAAAAGAAGAAATTAGTGCTCAGATAGACTGGCTATTAGGAAGAGAAGAAGTCTGGCAGACGGCCGGAGCAAATGGGCTGATGAAGGGACTGAAAAAGCAGGATCGTACCGACCTGAAGGAAACGATAGCTGCTATCGCAGCTGATGCTGATATGGCATCGGAAGATATATTGGTGAAACTGAAAGAATTTTTCTCAACGTCAACGATATGATGGAACAAGATAGATCGAGGAGAGCTTTTGTCAGGCAATATGCCTGCGCCGGAGCAGGGTTGCTGGTGGGTGGTATGTTTATAAGTGGTTGTGATGCGAAACAGAAACAGGATGAGGCTTCAAAAAACAATTCATGTGTTGAATTAAGTGAGGTAAGTGCCGAAGAAATTAAGAAACGGGAAAATCTGGGATATGTGGAAGAATCGCCCATTGCCGAGAATCAGTGCAGTAATTGCAACCTGTATTTACCTCCGACCGAGGAAAAAAACTGTTCCGGGTGTGTGCTGTTCCAGGGGCCGGTGAATGCGGAGGCGTATTGCACTTACTGGGCCCCTAAAGTATAATTTATAGCCGTATTTGCTGACTAAACGATCCATGGTTATGAAGACATCCTTTACCCAATTTCTACTGGTGAATAAAACCATTCCCAGTCTTTTAGGCATATTCGTGCTCGGGGTTGCCCTGCTCTCATTTTCTGGTTGTGGACATACATCAGACCAAATTCGAGTAGGTGTATTTCAGGTAAATGTGACTCCCCCAATTGGCAGTCCCGTAGCCTACGCCCCGGCACGATCCATTACAGATTCTCTCAGCGCCCGGGGAGTGGTGATCCTGTCCGACGAAGCGCCCGTCGTCGTTTGCGCGGTCGACTGGCTGGGTATTGCCAATGAAGGCATGGAACAGTGGAAAGAAAGCCTGGCCAAAGCGGCTCATACCACTGTAGATCGGGTGACCATTCATGCCTTACACCAGCACGATGGTGTGCGTTGTGATTTTACCGTTGAGTCAATTCTGGAGGAATATGGGCTGGGAGGGACTCGCTTTGATACTGCATTTTTGAAAAAGACAATCCAGGGTGTAGCTGGTGCGGTTGGTGTCGCTTATGAAGAAGCCATTCCGGTTACGCATCTGGGTTTTGGTAAAGCTAAAGTAGAGAAAGTCGCCTCCAATCGGCGTATTCTGGGAGAAGACGGTACGGTGAAAGTCATCCGTTGGAGTAAATCTACCGACTCGGTGGCCATTGCTGCTCCGGAAGGGCTGATTGATCCCTGGTTGCAATGTGTGAGCTTCTGGGACGAAGAGAAGCCCGTGGCGGTGATGACCTACTACGCGGTGCATCCCCAAAGTTACTACGGTGAGGGCGATGTGACCAGTGAGTTTGTGGGTATTGCCCGAAATGACCGGCAGGAAACCCTGGGGGGAGTACCCCATATTCATTTTAACGGAGCCGGAGGTAACGTGGCGGCGGGGAAATATAACGATGGCTCTAAAGAAAAACGTCCCTTGCTGGCGCAGCGGATGGAAGAAGGAATGCGGCAGGCCTGGGAAAATACGGTAAAAACACCCATTAAGAAAGGGGGTATGGCCTGGAAAAGCACCGATGTGGAGCTTCCCGTTGGACACCACCTGGAGGAAACTTCCTTAAGAAACATACTTTCCAGCGATTCGACTACTGATAACGAAAAGCTTGCGGCGGCCAAGCACCTGGCCTGGTTACTTCGTCATCAATCTGGTAAGAAAATTACGGTATCGTCCTTACGGCTTGGTGATGTGTGGATGTTGAATTTGCCCGGTGAGCTGTTTGTAGAATACCAACTGGCTGCCCAGCAAATGAGACCCGAAGGACATGTAGTAACGGCCGCCTACGAAGAATACGGACCTGGCTATATCGGGACGGAGGCTGCCTATGCACAGGGAGGATACGAAACCAGTGAACGTGCTTCGCGGGTAAGCCCCGAGGTGGAAGGAGTGCTGATAAACGCGATAGAAGAAGTATTGAATAAGCAGACGCTCGCAGAGAAATAGCCTCAACCCGGTCTATACTTTTTACCAAAGTTATGAATGCACGAGTCTAACCAGCTCGATGTGTGCTGACTGTATTATTCATGTGTTACCAACAAACCGCAATATTATGAAATACTTTGTCTACCAGGTATGCCTTGCTTTACTGGCCTTTACCGCATTTGGGCAGGAGGTGCAAGTATCAGGAACGGTAACCTCTACTGAGGAGAGCATGCCTTTGCCCGGAGTGAACGTCATCATTCAGGGTACCAGCACGGGTACCGTAACCGACATTGAAGGTGCTTATACCCTCAATGTGCCTTCCGCTGAATCCGTACTGGTTTATTCTTTTGTCGGTTATATTTCCCAGGAAGTGGCGGTGGGTAACCATGCCACCATCGATATCAGCCTGTCGGCCGATGAAGCTCAATTAGATGAGGTGGTAGTGATCGGGTACGGTATTCAAAAGAAAAGCGACCTGACCGGGGCGGTGGAAAGCATTAAAATGGAGGACAAAGAAAATCAAGCCAACGTAAATCTGGTACAGGCATTGTCAGGAACCCTTCCGGGTATTAATGTAGAAGGAAGGGGTGGTGCGAATAGTGAACCCTCTTTCTCAATTAGAGGTCAAACCTCTTTATCGGCCAGTAATACTCCCCTGATTGTCCTGGATGGTATTATTTACAATGGTTCTCTTTCCGACATCAACATTAATGACGTAGAATCCATAGATGTACTCAAAGATGCCAGTGCCGCGGCGGTTTACGGTTCTAGATCGGCCAATGGCGTACTGATTATTACCACCAAACGAGGGAAATCAGAAAAGCCGGTGGTTTCATTGAATGCCTATTACGGATACCAGGATATGACCAATAACCCGATGCGGGTGATG
Source organism: Cyclobacteriaceae bacterium (assembly GCA_040222715.1). Classification (GTDB taxonomy): domain Bacteria; phylum Bacteroidota; class Bacteroidia; order Cytophagales; family Cyclobacteriaceae; genus Tunicatimonas. The sequence continues at coordinate 60,361 of JAVKCN010000046.1, forward strand.
AATGCCGATGAATTTGCAACCCGGCTCGTGGATTGGAGCCATCAGAACTTAGTATATCAGTGGTATCAAACCAACCCCACCGGCCCGGAAGGAAGGCCGGCACGACCCGATGTCACCAACCGGGAGCTGGTGTCAACCTACTTATTAACCCAGGAAGAAAAAGATAACTATCTGGCTGGTAATAGCATTGACTGGGTAGATGAGGTTTTGCAGATAGCCCCTATGCAAAATTACAACCTTAGTTTATCCGGGATGAGCGGTAAAGTAAATTACTTTGTATCAGGTTCTTATACCGATGTAGAGGGAATTCAGCTGAATGATAAATACCGAAGGCTCACTTTTCGCAGTAACTTGGAGAGCGAGGTGAATGACTGGCTTACTTTATCCATTAATTCTGCTTATTCATACTCAGACGAATCGGGAGAGCCTGCATCATTGGCCAATGCCCGAGTGGCCAGCCCGTTGGTGAATAATTACATTGGCGAACCCTCATACGACATCTTTCTGGGAGGGGAATTATATCAACCTTTTCCACTGGTAGATACTTACATCGACAATTCAGATACCAGAAACCAGTTAAATCTGGTCGGTAGTGTGAACATTAAAATCCCCTGGATAGAAGGGCTGACCAATGAACTGAATTATTCCAATAGATTTATTAATGAGGATGACAATTCATTTCATAATTATAATACCCCTTTGGGAGTATCTAATAGTGGTTTTGCTACCAAAGCGCCATCCAAAAGCAGAGACTGGGTGCTCAATAATATTATTACCTACGCCCGAACATTTGGTGATCATCAGGTGAATTCTACCTTGCTTTTTAGCCGGGAAGGTAGATCGGGGGAGGCTTCCTTATTAGAGGCGGAAGGGTTTGCCAACCAGGCATTAGGATATGACAATATGGGACTGGCTGAAATTTCAAGCGTCTCTACATCCGCGTGGGAAGAAAACAGCCTGGCCTATATGGCCCGGGTAAACTATAGTTATAAATCAAGGTATATGATTACCGGAACCGTACGCAAGGATGGTTATTCCGGGTTTTCGCAGGGAAATAAATGGGCCACCTTTCCTTCTCTTTCCCTGGCCTGGGTATTTTCAGAAGAACCGTTCCTGAGTGATGGTGCCGGGGATTATTACGGAAAGCTGCGAGTGTCGTACGGTAAAAACGGAAACCAGGGAATTGGGCGTTACTCCAGTTTGTCAAGGATGGGAACCAGCTATTACGTGTATGGGCCATCCACCGCGATCGGACTGCACCCCTCTACTTTAGGAAATTCGGATCTGAGCTGGGAAACCACCGAATCGTACAATATCGGCTTGGATTATGGTTTCCTGAATAATAGAATTGCCGGATCGTTAGATGTGTATACTGCTGAAACCCACGATGTGTTAGTCCAAAGGCAACTCCCCCCGGCCGCTGGATATGATGATGTATGGGCAAATATCGGTGGGCTCGACAATAAGGGGGTAGATTTCAAAATAAGTTCGATCAATGTAGACCGTAGTATAAAATGGGAAACGGGTTTTGTGTTTTCTTTAAACCGAAATAAGATCACCAAACTTTATGGAGAAGAAGATGATGCCGATGTTGGTAACGCATGGTTTGTGGGAGAGCCCATCAGCGCCATTTATGATTATCAGATGGCAGGTGGTGTCTGGACCGAAGAAGAGTTTTTTGACGGAGCAATCCCATTGGAAGGCTGGTACCCGGGTCAGTTCAGATACGTAGATCTGAATGGTGACAATGAAATTCAAGCGGCTGATGACCGAACAATTGTGGGCTATGCGGCACCCAGTTTCCGGTTTAGCCTTAACAATACCGTGTCTTATGGGAATTTTACCTTGAATGTAAACATCAATTCCATCCAGGGCGGTAATAACTATTATCTGGCCGATAATGCGGCGAACATTAGTCCATTGTTTGATTTTTCAAACCGGAAAAATAATTCCGCTATCAATCCCTACTGGCGGCCCGACGCACCTACCACCAACACCACCGGGATTTATAACAATCCCCCCCAGCGAAGTGGAATTTATCAGAGCAGAAGCTTTGTGCGATTACAGGATGTTACGCTTACCTATCGGCTGGACCAAAGTCTGTTAAAAACCTTAGGATTATCCTCTGCACAAATATACCTGGCCAGTAAGAACCCCTATGTCTGGACCCAGTGGCAGGGTTGGGACCCGGAAAGTGGTACCAGTGACTCGCCGGTGATGAGAAATATTATTGCCGGTATTAGAATTAACCTGTAATGGCCAGCCAGACAATGGTGATTAAAAAAACGCTATCAACTGAAAACCAGAAAATCATGAAAAGATATTTGCATCTAACCAACAAGAGATATTCTTTGATTTTGGGGATATTACTGATATGCTTTTCTTCCTGCAATGAAGAGATTCTGGAAGAAGAACCCTTTGACTTTTTTTCACCGGGTAATGCCTTTCTCACTGAGCAGGGAGTATCCCAAGGGGTCACTGCGCTGCACGATCGGGTACGTTCTGCCTTTTACACCTTCAGCGAATTTGGTACCATGAATTGGCGAGCCCACGGCAGTGATTTAGGCTATGTGGGCGAAAATCCCCACCATCTACCCGCCTATTTAAACAGTTATCAGGATATCTCTCCCGTAAGCCGATATGTAGTGGATACCTGGGATGCCGGCTTCGAGATTATTCAGTGGGCCAATGTGCTTATTGACAAAACCGAAGAGCTGGCTGCGGAAAATTTTGAGGGTGGCGAAGCCGGTAAAAATGTATACTTAGGAGAAGCCCGGTTCTTCCGATCCTTTGCCTATCGGTATCTGGTATCAACCTACGGGGATATTCCGCTTATTACGGAACCCGTTGAAACAGCCAAAGCCGATTTTGTAAGAGATCCGGTCGCTAGTATTCATCAGCTGATGGAAGAGGATTTTAAGTTTGCGGCTGAACACCTGCCTGATCCGGGTGAGGAGGAAGCGCCGGGAAGGATCACCAAAGGACCGGCTTTACATTATCTGGGCGAAACCTATCTGGAAGAAGGGGAGCCTCAATTAGCCGTAGAAGCTTTGACTCAGGCAGTCGAAGGATTTAATTATGGCCTGATGACGGGCAGGTTCGGAACCCATCTTGATCATGATGTATTTGGCTCAGGAGATGCCTATTATGACCTTTTTGGGTATGGCAATCACAACCTTGCGGAGAACACTGAGGCCATGTGGGTTATTCAGGCGGAGCCATTCATTCAGGGAGGTAGTTCTATCAACAGTGCTTACATTTTCGGTCCTCGATATTTTGACATAGGCCTGACTCCCGATGGGTTCGAAGCCATTCTCGGTACACAATATGATGGGCGATATACCGGGTATTCTGATACCCTCAGTCGGGGTACTGCCAATATTCGGGGAACCAGTTTCGTGTATTACACTATTTGGGAAGACAATTGGAATAACGATACCCGCAATGCCGAACACAATCTCAAAAGAAATATTTATTTTGATAATCCCGAATCTGCATACGATAAACAAAAAATTGATTTTAGTCTGTATGATCCTGCTCGCCCCAATCCTTTAGAAGATACCACCAAATGTCTCTATCCGGTTCATACGAAGTTTTTAGACCCTCTAAATTATTTATTACAGCCCAATAGAGCCGGAGGGGGAATCACCCATAAAGACTGGTATGCTTTACGTTTCGCTGAAACGCTACTCTTACGAGCCGAAGCTTACCTGGGAATCAATAATCCTGAGATGGCCGCAGCCGATGTTAATCAAGTGAGGAGCCGGGCGAACGCAACTCCGGTATCATCAGCGGAGGTGGATATTGATTACGTTCTGGACGAACGTGCCCGGGAGCTTTACGGGGAGGAATGGAGATTGGTGACGTTACGCCGTACCGATAAATTAGTGGAGAGAACGCTTAAGTACAACGACAACCCAGTGATTCCGGGAGCCGATATTGAGCCGCATAATGTACTATGGCCCATTCCGCAAAACCAGATCGACCTGAATGTGGATGCTGATTTTCCGCAAAACCCCGGATACTGATGGATAAGTGTACCAGACGTAATTTTATCAAACGAAACTCACTAGCCGGGGCAGCACTGACGGTAGGAATGGCGAGTCCGTCGATACTTGCCCTGGCCACTGATGCTAAAAATACGTCTGCCCTAGCAGCTGAACCGATTATTGATATTCATCAGCATACCACGTACCACGGACGAACCAATGAGCAACTGATTGCGCATCAACGGGCGATGGGCATTACCCAAACCATGCTGTTGCCAGCGGGGCATCCCGTGGTTGCTGCATCTACGCATGAAGGCGAGTCTAATGGTTTGCAGGCCCAAGCCAGTGGCAATGAGTCGTGTTACGAGCTGACACAGCAGTATCCGAAAGAATTTGTCTTTGGTGCGAATGAGGTGCCTGATGTACCCAATGCAACCCAGGAAATTGAGAAGTACCTGAAGCTTGGGGCGAAAGCCATCGCTGAATCCAAATTTGGAGTGGAATGTGATTCGCCGGAGATGCAAGAGATTTACCAACTCGCTCAGGAGTATGAGGTGCCCGTACTCATGCACTGGCAGCATGAGATGTACAATTACGGTTTTGAGCGCTTCCACAAAATGCTGGAAAAATACCCCGAGGTAAATTTTATTGGTCATGCCCAGACCTGGTGGGCCAATATTGATAAAGAACACACCGATCAGCGCGTGTTGTATCCGACGGGAAAAGTAACTCCGGGCGGCATCACTGATCGCTTGCTGAGCGATTACCCCAATATGTACGGTGATCTTTCGGCGGGCTCGGGTCTGAATGCCCTGACGCGGGATGAAGACCATGCCCGGGGCTTTCTGGAGCGACATCAGGACAAACTTATGTACGGCAGCGATTGTGCCGATGCCGTGGGGCAGGGTGCGGAATGTCAGGGGGCACAGACCATTGAAGCGGTGCGAAGATTATCGGACAGCAAAAAGATTGAACGAAAGTTACTGTACAAAAACGCCAAAAAAGTCTTTCGGTTATAATGGGTGAAAATGCAGAGAAAGGTGCCAAATACAGGAGCGGTAAAATTTAAGGACTTGAAGAGATGAGTATATTTATCAAATTTATGATGGCCGGTATGCTGTTCTTCGCTGTTTCTACCAGTAACCCAGCGCAGGGACAGGGAGGCCCGGCTGCGGATTCTCTGGCAGTCTGGCAGCAGATAGCGCCGTTTTTTTCTTCTCCCCCGGCCTATAAAAATGATTATGGTGCCTATCGGTCACCCTTGAAGTTTTATGACGGATCAACTGTAAAAACACCGCAGGATTGGCAGAAAAGACGGAAGGAGATCCGTGATCGCTGGCATCAACTGATGGGGGAATGGCCACCATTGCTGAAAAATCAGGTTCTGGTAATGATGGATACCACGCATCGGGAAAACTTCACCCAGCACCGCATTAAATTCAATTGGATGCCCCAGGAAGAAACGCATGGTTATCTACTGATTCCTGATGGGGTAGGGCAGAAGCCAGCCGTAATCACCGTATATTATGAGCCGGAAACGGCCATTGGACGAGGAAAGCCATTGCGCGATTTTGCCTACCAACTGGCTAAACGAGGCTTTGTAACCTTGTCGATAGGCACCACTCAGGCCACCGAAGCCAAAACGTATGCATTATACTACCCGAGCCTGGAAAATGCGCAGGTAGAACCACTTTCTATGCTGGCCTATGCGGCGGCCAATGCCTGGCAGGTGCTTTCAAAAGTTCCGCAGGTAGATTCTACGCGGATTGGTATCATGGGGCATTCCTTTGGTGGCAAATGGGCCATGTTTGCTTCCTGCCTGTTTGATAAGTTTGCCTGTGCGGTATGGTCCGACCCCGGTATTGTGTTTGAAGCATCGAAACCCGATGTAAATTACTGGGAACCCTGGTATTTAGGATACCACTCCCCGCCCTGGAGGGAAAGAGGAGTGCCTACCGCCCAAAATCCGGCGAAAGGCTTATATCCCAGACTGCTGACGGAAGGGTACGATTTACACGAACTGCATGCCTTGATGGCACCCCGCCCATTTTTGGTGTCCGGGGGAGCTGAAGATACACCCGCCCGATGGGTTCCTTTAAACCATGCCATCGCGGTGAATCGCTTATTGGGTTTTGAGAACCGGGTAGCCATGACCAATCGATCGGGGCATTCCCCGACCACTGAGTCAAATGAGCAGGCTTATCTTTTTTTGGAATACTTTCTTAAATACGCGGGCAAATCATCCTAAATATATTCATGCACAAGTATACCATGCACTATAACCAAGTCCGATATCGTCATGCTGATAAGCACGCTGTTTCAGCTTCCGCATCAGTATTGATTTTACATTTATCACACACACAAATGCTAACTTTATGAAACACTTTGTCTACCAAGTATTTCTTGCATTACTGGCCTTTACCGCACTCGGCCAGGAGATGCAAGTATCAGGAACGGTAACCTCGGCTGATGAGAATATGTCTCTGCCCGGAGTGAACGTCATCATTCAGGGAACCAACACGGGTACCGTGACGGATATCGAAGGAGCCTACTCACTGGAAGTTCCTTCGGCGGAATCCGTACTGGTTTTTTCTTTTGTCGGGTATATTTCCCAGGAAGTGGCGGTGGGTAACCAAAACACCATTGATATCAGTTTGTCGGGTGACGAGGCCCAACTGGATGAGGTAGTGGTCATCGGATACGGCACCCAGAAGAAAAGCGACCTGACGGGAGCTGTTTCCCGGATTGACGGCGAGAGTGTGCAGAACCGAAGCTATACCCAGGTCAGCGAATTGCTGAATGGACAAGTGGCCGGTATTTACGCGAACCAGAGTCCGTCTCCCGCGGGAGGTGGCGCTATCGAGGTGCGAGGACCAACATCTCTTTCCGGGGGTACCAGCCCGCTGATTGTGCTGGATGGAGTGATCTTCAACGGAAATATGGCTGATATCAACCCGAATGATATTGAGCATGTGGATGTGTTAAAGGATGCCAGCTCAGCCGCAGTGTACGGATCAAAAGCTGCCTCAGGAGTGGTGATCATCACTACGAAGAAAGGAAATGTGGGGAAACCAATTATCAACTTCACAGCCAAGGTGGGTGTGAGCGGTATTACCAATGATAAATTCCGACCCCGCAATGCCGCAGAATACGAAGACTTCCGACGGGATTTTTTCAGGACGCTGGGCGTTGCCGATCGGGAAGACTGGTACTGGGACGATCCTGATAACCTGAGTAGCGGCATCACGCGCGACCAGTGGCGAAATGCCAATCCCAATCCCAATCCCGACGATACGCAGGAGTACCTGGGGCGTCTCAACTTTTTCAATACGGAAATTGAGCAATACCTGGCTGGGGAAACCGTGGATTGGTTTAGCGAAGTCACCCGACCCGGTATTCGGCAAAACTATGACCTGAGTGTGGGCGGTGGCTCAGAAAACTTTAGCTATTACTGGTCTATCGGATATGTTGATAATGAAGGGGTGATCCTGGGCGATGAGTTTACGGCCATCCGAACCCGATTGAACGTAGATTTTGCAATCACCGATTGGTTAAATGTGGGAGTAAATGCCCAGTATGCCAACCGTGATGAAAGCTCGGTGCCCGCCAGTTTACGCATTAACCAGATCAGCCCCTACAGCCGGATTTACAACGATGAGGGTGGACTGGAATGGTATCCTCACGGATATTCCATCATCACCAATCCGCTCATTGATTATAACGGGCAGGACCGATACGACAAAACCCACAGCTTGTTTGCCGCTATGTTTGCCGATGTAGCTCTGCCTTTTGGGTTTAACTACCGTGTTTCGTTTCAGCCTCGCCTTGAATTTGCGAAAAACTACAACTTCTGGGGGTCAGAAACCATTACCGGCGGGCAGACCTATGTGGATGGCTACGGTACCCGAGAGGAAAACACGATCAATGCCTGGATGATTGATAACCTGTTGACCTGGAATAAGGAATTTGGAGTGCATCGTATTGACCTGACCTTCCTTTATAATGCCGAGAGTACCCGAACATTCGGATCGTACGGAGAAAACCAGACCTTCCTGCCGAATCAGGAGTTGGGATACAATGGATTGCAGTTCGGCTCCAAGCCTTTGGTGAATAGTAATGACTCGGAAGCTGGTGGCGAAGCGCTGATGGCTCGTATCAACTATTCCCTGATGGATCGGTACCTGTTCACGGCTTCGGTCCGGCGAGACGGGTATTCCGCATTCGGGCAGGAGAATCCTCGAGCTACCTTTCCTGCGGCGGCTTTTGCCTGGAAAGTTTCAGATGAGGCATTCTTCGACAGTGAGCTGATTAATCGACTTAAACTGAGGTTATCCTGGGGAGTAAATGGTAATCGGGATATTGGAATCTATTCCTCTTTAGCCCAAATAGGCTCATTGCTGTACTATGATGGATCTAACGTGCAAATGGGGCTATACAATAACACCCTGGCCAATCCGGGCTTAAGATGGGAGCGTACCGAATCCTTCAATCTTGGGATTGACATGGGGCTGTTAGAAGATCGAATAGACCTCTCCCTAAATGCCTACGATATGACCACCACCGACCTGCTGATGAGTCGGAAATTGCCGGAGATTACGGGTTTTGAAAGTATTATCTCCAATCTGGGGGAACTGGCTAACCGGGGAGTGGAATTGAGCATCAACACCGTGAATATCAGCCAGCCCAACCTGACCTGGAAGTCGGGACTGGTATTTTCTATGAACCGAAATAAGATTGAGCGCCTGTTTGGTGATTATGAAGAAGTAGAGGTGAACGGGGAGACCATCACCCGGGAAATTCCTGATTATACCAACCTTTGGTTTCCCGGCAAGGCGATCGATGCCGTGTGGGAATACGATGTCACGGGAGTATGGCAACTGGACGAAGCAGCCGAAGCGGCCGAGTACAACATGGTACCCGGCGACTACAAAGCCGAGGATGTGGATGATAGCAAGACCTACGATGCGCTGGTGGATAAGCAGTTCATCGGCTACGAACAACCCCGCTACCGCATCGGATTCCGAAACGATGTCAGCTTCCTGAAGAACTTCACAGCTTCCGTATTCATTCGGGCCGATCTGGGCCATATTGGCGAATTCAGCTACGCTGTGCATGAGTCATCCACTTACGACCGGATTAACATCTGGAATATCCCGTACTGGACTCCGACCAATGGAAACAATGAGTACGCCCGTACTTCGGAAGTGCACGGTGCTTACGGTGGCGGATTGCGGATCTTCAAGCCGCGTAGCTTTTTAAGAGTACAGGACCTATCCCTGGCCTACAATGTACCTCCTGTGGTTGCAGAACGAATTCGGGTAAATAGCATGCGGGTTTTTGGCTCAGTGCGCAACCTCTTAACGCTGACCGACTGGCCCGGCTGGGACCCGGAGTCGGGAGTGTTGGGTACCGATGACGGACCAATGCCCCGTACCTTCACCATCGGGGTTAACATTTCACTGTAATGAGCCGCTATTCATTCGCAAAAAGTCATAACCTTATGAAAAAGATATTTAATATACCGTTTATATTTCTGCTGTGCCTCATACAACTGGCCTGCTCTGATGAGCTTTTGGAACCAAAACCGCTCTCTTTCTTTTCGCCCGCCAGTGTATACAATGAACCGGCCGGGTTCGAAGCTGCGCTGGTCACCATGCGCAAAGCACTGACCGAAGGGGTTACCGGGAGTCGTCGTTACTACATGGTAGGGGAGTGGGCTGCTTCCGAAGCGGGAACGCCTACATTCCAGATGGACTGGACCCAGACGACCCCTAATTTTGACCGTTATTACACCTTTCTCCCCCTGTTCTCAGAGGCGTACGGATTTATCAAAAATACCAATGTGCTGATCAACCGTATTGATGATATTGAATGGGAAAGCGAGGAAGAGCGGAATGCTATCCTGGCGGAAGGATACTGGCATCGGGCCTACTGGTACTACTGGCTGGTCAATGCCTACGGTGATGTGCCGTTTGTGGGAGAAGAAGTTCAAGGCGCAAAACTAGATTATTATACCCACAGTCGCTGGACCATCTTAGACCAAATACAGTCTGACATGGAGTTTGCCGTACAAAACCTGCCGCTCACGGCTGTGCCCGGAGCGATCACCCAAGGAGCGGGTAATCATTTGCTTACCAAAATTTACCTGGCCAATCTGGAGTTTGACAAAGCCATTGAAGCGGCTACCCGCGTCATTGATGGCCCCTATGCATTGATGACCGAACGTTTTGGAGTAGATGCAGGCGATCCTAAGCGCAACCTGATCTGGGATTTGCATCGTCCGGAAAATAAAAACAACCCGGCCAACACCGAAACCATTCTGGCCATGGTCGATCGTTTTGAGGCCCCCAGCGGTGCCCAGTCGATTGGCTTATACACCATGCGGCATTACCACTGCTCGTGGTGGCACAGCAGCAATCGGGATAGCGAAGGGCTCGTCGGCTCATTGGATAGTGGGCCAATGTATGACTCTCTGGGCCGGGGCAACCCTGACCTGATCAGTACTCCCTACGGTTATTATGACATCTGGAATACCGAGCAATATACCTGGCAAACTACTCCGGATCTGAGAAGAGCTGATATTAATTGGGTGGATAAGGAAGAGCTATTGTACAATAATCCCGAATCCGTGGATTTTGGTAAGCCCATTGATCCTATGAACTTTGCGGCACCTCAGGATTCAGTACTGCGGTTATTTCCATTTCCATTCTACAAAACCTATGCGCCGCAGCAGGACCCAAATGCGGTACCCCAGGGTGGTAATGGAGACTGGTACATTTTCCGGCTGGCCGAGACCTATCTGCTGCGGGCAGAAGCTTACTACTGGAAGGGCGATTACGGGAGCGCTGCCAATGACATCAACCAGGTGCGGGGCAGGGCACAGGCCGACCTCATTACCGCGGGTGACGTTACCATTGACTATATCTTTGATGAGCGGGCGCGTGAATTATTCATTGAGTCACCCCGGCATTCGGAGTTGGTGCGGGCATCCTATATCATGGCAAAGCAGGGACTGGATGGATACAGCCTGGAGACCTTTAGCCAAAATAACTGGTGGTATGATCGGATCATAGCGCATAATATCATGTATGAGATCAAACCCATTGTGATTGGGAATACTCCTACCATTAACCCCCATCATGTGCTCTGGCCCATTGATGCCAATGTTATTACGGCCAATACCCAGGGAGTAATTAACCAGAATGAAGGGCATATCGGAGCAGAAAACAATGTGCCGCCGCTGGAAACCATTGAATTAGAAGTAGAATAAACCGGATTTGTGCAGCTTCCCCTCGGGAGGCTGCACAAATTTTATTTGTAGGGTATATCCATATGATGGAACCGCGACGAGCCTTCCGGAAATACAAGCCTGGATTTTTAATCCGACACTGGTCGATCAGCCTGTTATGCAGTTGGCTGGCGGTGCGTTGTGCGAGTCCTACGGACGACCCACCGGAATCTCAGGAAAGTATGCCTGTCAATATCCTGCTGATGACCGTGGACAATCTGGGATACGGAGACCTTCAGGTGTTCAATGAAAACTCTCCGATTAAAACTCCCCACATCGAGCGTTTGGCCCGGCAGGGAGCCCGGCTGACGAGTTTTTATTCTGCCTCACCTACCTGCACGGTTTCCCGGGCCTGCCTGCTGACCGGGCGCATCCCCCAGCGTCATAAACTGGACTACCAACTGCCCGGTATTGAAGGAAACTGGGGTATCGGCTTACGACAGTCAGAAACCCTGATACCGGAAATCATTAAAACAAGTCCTCATGCGTATGCGACCGGGGCCTTTGGCAAATGGAATATCGGCTTTGCCCCCGGCTCAAGACCGACCGAGCGCGGGTTTGATGAATTTCTCGGCTTTGCTTCCGGCAATATTGACTACTACCATCATGTCTACAACGGCAAGCACGATCTCTATCATAATACGCAGGAAATTGATCGGGATGGGGAATATGTGTCAGACTTATTTGCCGGAGCGGCGATTGACTTTATCAGCAAAAATACCGAAGCCGCGAATCCCTGGTTTGTTTATTTACCCTTCAATGCCCCCCATTTCCCCAATCCCCGGAACAAAGCTCCGGGTCAGCCGACAGTCTGGCAGGCCCCGGATGCGGCCCTGGCTGCGTATGATCTTAGCCCGGATGAAGCTGACCCTAAAAAACGCTACCATGCCGTGGTGACAGCCGTAGACGAGGCCATCGGTCGGGTGCTGAATACGCTGGATTCACTGGGGATTGCGGATCATACCTTTGTGTTTCTTTATTCGGACAATGGGGCCTTTATGCTAGAGGATCGCGGATTGGAAGTATCTACCAATGCACCATTGCGGGAGGGCGGAGTGACTTGCTGGGAAGGAGGAGTGCGGGTAGCCGCCTTGGCCCGCTGGCCCGGAAAGATACCGGCTAACTCGGTGATTGATGTTCCCTTGTGGTCCCCCGATCTTTTGGTTGCTTCCGCCGCGTTGGCCGGGGCTCATATTCCCGATAGCATCGTGCTGGATGGCAAAAACCCGCTTCCGGTTCTAACAGGTGAGACCGATATATCACCACATGAGACATTTTACTTTGAATACCAAGAACATGCTGCCTTGCGCTGGAAAGACTGGAAAGTAGTGAGACCCCAGTCAGACCAGCGCTGGCAGTTGTTTAACCTGGCGGAAGACATTGGAGAAGAAAATGACCTGGCGGGCCGGTACCCTGAGGTTGTGGAAAAACTGAGCACCCAGTATACCCGGATGCATCAGGAATTAGCAGAAGCACCGTAAAAGGCCTATTTTCACCAAAATTGACACTTATACGCTTACCAATCTCCCCTAATTTTAAATAACGACTACCTTAAAATGAATAAACGCAACCACTATCTTATATATTTTTTTATAGGGATCTGCCTTTCGGCTTGCCAAAGCGAAAAGGCACCAGCGGAGGAAAGCAAGGCAATTGTGCTGATGGATGACAATGCGGGTTGGTGTTGGTTTCAGGATGACCGGGCCATCATCGACGGAGATCAGTTGCTCTTCACCGGAGTCACTTCGGAAGGAGCCAACACCATAACCAGCTACCAGTTAAAGACCGGCGAGCGTCAGACGGTTGTCATGAATGATAGCACCTTCCAGCCGGATGACCATAATGTGGGGGCACTGATGGTGCGCCCGGACGGCCGTTACCTCACGGTCTACGCTGGTCATGGGGTTGAACCCAAAATGCGGTATCGTATTTCCACCGAACCGGGTAATGCCAGCGAATGGAATCAGGAAAAGTCAGCGGATACAGGAGGCAAGAATACTTATTCCAATGTGTATCGTCTGTCCTCTACCGGTATCACCTACAACTTTCACCGAGGCATCGGTACCAATCCGAATTACATGGTCTCTGAGGACGATGGAAGCACTTGGAGTTACGGTGGTCAACTGTTTGCCTTTCGAGGGCGTCCGTATGTGCGTTATGCTTCTAATCATACCGATCGCATCCATTTCATCACCACCGAAGAACATCCCAGATATTATAATAACAGCATTTACCACGGCTATATCGAGGATGGACAAATGTTCGGATCAGACTGCACGAAAATAGGTGAACTTAGCCAGAGTGAAAATACTCAGCTCAAGCCCTATGATTTCACCACCGTCTACGATGGGGATTCTACCACCCGCACCAATGTGGCTTGGACTACCGATATCGAACTGGATGAGCAGGGGTATCCCTATGCGGCCTTCTCGGTGACGAAAGACCCGATTCGTCTGGGGGAAACCAAGGATACCCAAGAAGGAGGATTTGATAACCGCTATCACTACGCCCGTTGGGACGGGGAGCAATGGCATGAACATGAGATAGCTTATGCCGGTACCCGTCTGTATCCCGGAGAGAATGAATACACTGGGTTGGTAGCTTTACATCCGAAAGACCCCAATGTCTTATATATTTCTGCGGATGTTCATCCTGAGACGGGGAAATCACTTACTGATTCAGGAACGAGTCATTACGAAATATTCCGGGGCACGACTACCGATGGCGGAGCAAACTGGCAGTGGACGGCGATCACCGAAAATTCACAGGAGGACAACATCCGACCCATTGTGGTGGCCAACGATGACTGGGAGGTCGTACTATGGTTGACCGGGCGGCTTACCACATTCCGGGATTACGAGCTGAAAGCATTGGGGATGATTACCAATTACGCTACACCCTGATTTTTTGCTCTTGAAAACAATACTGCAACAACCTCAAATTGTGTAAGCATTGAAAAGAACTTCGTTATTTTCCGTTTTCGTATCTTTTTTCCTATTAGTTACCCTTCAGGGGTACGCAAACACTTTTCAAATGAATGAACTAGGATGGAAAGCTGGTACGGCCAGGGTCGTGATTACCCCGAATCAATCTATGTGGATGGCCGGATATGCCGCTCGCGATCATCCGTCTGAAGGTACCTTGCATGATATCTATGCCAAAGCCTTAGCTTTGGAAGATGCATCCGGCAATCGGGCCGTGCTGGTAACGGCCGATTTAGCGAGCATACCAAAGCATCTTTCCGACCATGTCAGAGATCGGCTTGAAGCCAGTTATGGTCTGTCCAGAGCACAGGTACTACTGAACAGTTCTCATACCCATACCGGACCAGTATTACAAAATGCGCTCTCGGATATTTATCCACTGGACGAGCCCCAACTGAGCCTGGTAGAGCAGTATACGACTGACCTGGCTGATCAGATGGTGGCATTGGTAGGTGAGGCGCTGGAAAAACTTGAGCCGGTCCGGATCTATGCCCAGAACGGCGTCGCCCGTTTTCAGGTCAATCGCAGGAATAATGACGAGGCGTTATTGGCTACCCAAACCGAACTTAACGGGCCCAACGATTATGCCGTGCCGGTTATCAAAGTGGTGAATGAGGCTGGCGTGGTGAAGGCCATTGCCTTTGGCTATGCCTGCCACCCCACCGTGTTAAGTTTTTACCAGTGGTCGGGAGATTATCCCGGGTTTACCCAGATTGCTTTGGAGGAGCAGTATCCTGAAGCCACGGCCTTGTTTTTTCAGGGAGCTGGAGCGGATCAGAATCCCTTACCCCGTCGTACGGTGGCCCTGGCCCGGCAATACGGGCAAACACTGGCGGCAGCCGTGGAGCGGGTAATGGACGAAGAGATGCGAGAACTGGAGCCGAAGCTATCTACGGCCTATACCGAAATAGACCTGTCGCTGAATGGCCCACCAAGCCAGGAGGTGCTCAGCAAAATGGTGGAAGAAGCTCCTTTTTACCATAAGAAATGGGCCGAACGCATGCTCAACAATCTGCGTGGGGGAGAACCTTTACCGACTTCCTACCCCTATCCTTTACAGGTTTGGCAATTGGGTGATCAGGCTGTTTTTAGCCTGGGAGGCGAATTGGTGGTAGAATATGCCATACAGCTTAAGCGTATATTTGGCCCGAATATTTTTGTGCTGGGCTACTCTAATGATGTGATGGCCTATATTCCTTCCGCCCGTATTCTTCAGGAGGGTGGTTACGAGGGTGCCTCTTCTCAGATGGTCTATGGGCTACCTGGCACCTGGGGAGCGGATACTGAAACCCGCATCATTCATGGAATGGTACAACTGGCCGGGGAAGTGGGCGTGCCCCAATTACAGGGCTCTCCGAATCAATAAGGCATATGCTTAAAGACAATAAATCACCTATGATAAATTCAGGCGAACCCGTAGTATTGAATGAGACTCCATCCGGGCAGTTACTCGCAAAAACCTATTATTCAGGATTTGAGCTGGCGCATGATACTTACAATGCCATCTCAGCCGCCAGTGACGGTAAAATATATTATATACTTTCTTCTGAGTCCATCGACGTGGGAGGGCAGATGTTCGTCTATGACCCCACGACTGATCAGACCACATTGTTAGCTGACCTTACCGAAGTTTGCGGAGAAAAGGACAAAAAGGCAATTCCTCAGGGTAAAAGCCACGTGAACTTTCTCGAGCACCACGGGAAACTCTATTTTGCTACCCATATCGGCCATTATGAACTGATCAACGGTCGGGAAGGACTACCGGTGAATTTGCCGCCCGGATACCAACCCTATCCCGGCGGACATTTGCTGTCTTATGACCTTCGTACCGGGGCTTTTGAGGATTTAGCCATTGCCCCCCACGGGGAGGGCGTGCTTACCCTGACAATGGATCAGGAAAGAGGACAACTCTATGGCATTACCTGGCCTGAGGGGTATTTTATCCGATACGATTTGCAACTGGGAACGTTAGAGAATTTTGGTCCGGTGAGCCAGGCTGGAGAAGCGGGAACACCCGGACAGGATTATCGGGTATTGTGCCGATCGATGTTTGTGGATCCCCGTGACGGAAAAGTGTATTTCTCCACTTCTGAAGGAGATATTTTTGCGTACTGCCTCGTAGAGAATACCATCACAAAAATTGAGGGCGTACATTTGCGGTTAGACTATTTTGGCATCTACGACCCCTGCCGACCGGGGAGTATGGGATATAACTGGCGAAAAATATGCTGGCATCCTCTGGAGAAAGTAGCCTACGCAGTGCATGGAAACTCCGGGTATTTATTTCGATTTGATCCTCGAAAATCGACGGTTGAACTGATGGAGCGAATCACGTCCAGGCCTTCCCGGCTAAGCGGCATGTTTGATCAGTTTAGCTATGGCTACCTCGGTTTTGAGCTGGCTCCTGATAGGGAAACGGTGTATTACCTGACCGGTGGACCGATTTATGAGCATGGCCAGCGGGTAGAAGGAGAAAAAGAAATTGCCAAAGGAGGCGCAAAAGGACTGGAAAACCTGCATTTGGTCACTTACCATTTGCCTACCCAGTATTATCAGGATCATGGACCGGTTTTTTATGCTGATGGAGCCCGACCAACCTACGTGAATTCTATTGCGGTGGGCTCGGGAGGAAGTATTTATACCCTGGCCAGATTCGAGCATCAAGGAAGCGTAATTCAGGATTTAATAAAGATCAGTAAGCCTCTTATCCGAACGAGTAAAAAAAGGTAGAGGCATACAAATGATCTGAATTTTCATAGTTCAACTTGGATGTAAACGAGATCGGCCAATTGATGCAACCGATGACATTTTTTGATAAGAAGAAATAATTGTAAATCTTTGGGGGAAGTTTTCATTACCAATCTTTATCTTTTTTGATATAAACCGTCAAGTATGAAAAAAAATAATGAGGGGGTGGGAGTAGGAGTGCGAGAGATTGCCCGCCGGGCCAATGTATCAATTGCAACTGTAGACCGCGTCATCCATAACCGGACTGGAGTTTCTGAGAAAACCCGTACAAAGATACAGGGAATCATCAAAGAATTAAACTATCAGCCTAACCTGCTGGCCAGCCGACTGGCTTCCCGGAAAGTCTATCAGTTTACGACGCTCATTCCGGAGGTTTCGGAGGAAACGGATTTCTGGGATGCTCCGTTGAAGGGAATCAATCGGGCAGAAACAGAAATTAGTCAGTACGGTGTCAGCATTAATAAGCGGTTTTTTGATCTGAATGACAAAGCTTCTTTTGTGCAACAGACCCATCAGATTCTGGATAGCAAAGTCGATGGAATTTTATTAGCACCTTCATTTATTGAAGAATCAGTGCAACTGGCCCAGGCCTGTCAGGAACGTAAAATCCCGTATGCATTTATCAATTCTGATATTCCCAACCTGGATAGTTTATGTTATATAGGGCCGCATCTGGTGAAAAGTGGCTACATGGCGGCCCATCTGATGAACTATGGTTTTTCGGGCGAGGGAAAAATCCTGGTCGTTAATATCTCCAAAGAAATTGATAATCACCATCATATTCTGAGGAAGGAAGAAGGTTTTAGAAAGTACTTCAAGGATCATCATAAACCAAATGAAATCGTTAAGATTGATATCCGGCAAACGACTTATCCGGAGGTAGAACATCAACTAAAAGCTGTATTTGAAAAACACCTAGACATCCGGGCAGTATTCGCTACCAATTCCCGGGTCTTCTCCGTGGCGCGCTTCCTGGAGCAAACCGATCGTAATGATTTGCTGGTGGTAGGATATGATTTTTTAAAAGAGAGTATTGATTACCTGAAGCGGGAAACAATTGATTTTCTGATCTGCCAAAAGCCGGAAGAACAGGCATATCGCGGAATGATGGCCTTGTATCAGCATTTATTTCTCGGGGCTGATATAGAGCGGGTACAGTACATGCCTATTGATATTATTACCAAGGAAAACTACGAGTTCTATCGCAACTAAAAAAAGCAGAGAGGAAGTAAATAGTGGGCCGGAAGGCTGCTGCTAAGCAGTAGATGGGACAGATACCCAAGGATTTAAAATTCAAAAAATACACGACCATGCTGCTATCACCCTGTTACTCCTATACCGCAGTTTTGCCGATCATACGTTTCTCTTGCATTGCAGTACTCTGTTTTACTCTGGTCTCCTGCGGAAGCGACACGACCCAAAAATCAGAACCAGAACAGCCCGTTACCCAAACCGCTGGTTGGAACACCCTGGATACAGTTCTTTCTCAAATCAACCCGCCTGTTTTTCCTGACCAGGATTTTTTGGTTACGGATTATGGAGCCGTCGGGGATGGTAAGCAGGATTGTACCGAGGCTTTTCAGCAGGTCATTGCGGCCTGTAATGAAGCCGGAGGGGGGAGAGTAGTTGTTCCTGAAGGGAATTACCGGTCCGGACCTATTCACCTAAAGAGCAACGTCAATTTGCACGTAGAAAAGGGAGCTACGATTTCTTTTTCCACCAATCCTGAGGATTATTTGCCGGTCGTATTTACCCGTTGGGAAGGAGTGGAACTGATGAATTATTCGCCCCTGATCTATGCCTTTGAGCAGGAAAATATTGCCATTACCGGCGAGGGAGTATTTGATGGGCAGGCCAATGACACCAACTGGTGGCCCTGGAAAGGGAGAGAAGAATATGGCTGGCAGGAGGGGATGCCGCATCAAGGCCAGGAAAGTAACCGGGCAGCTCTGTTTGATATGGCTGAAAACAATGTTCCGGTTCAGGATCGTACTTTTGGGGAAGGGCACTACTTACGCCCTCAGTTTGTGCAGCCTTACCGTTGTCAGAACGTTCTCATCCAGGGAGTCACCTTCGTCAATTCACCCATGTGGATTCTCAATCCGGTGCTGTGTACCAATGTGACTATTGAGAAAGTAACTGTAGAAAGTCAGGGACCTAACTCCGACGGTTGCGACCCGGAGTCCTGCAAAAATGTGCTCATCAAAGACTGCTTTTTTAATACGGGCGATGATTGTATCGCCATCAAATCAGGCAGGAATGCCGATGGTCGTCGCATCAATGTGCCCAGTGAAAATATCGTGATTCAAAACTGCTCCATGGCGAATGGCCACGGAGGGGTGGTGATTGGCAGTGAGATCTCCGGTGGAGCACGAAACGTCTTCGCCGAGAATTGTACCATGAACAGTCCGCTGCTGGAGCGGGTGCTGCGCATCAAAACCAGCTCGATGCGGGGAGGAGTGGTAGAAAACGTATATATGCGCAACATTGAGGTAGGTCAGGTAGCGGAGCAGGTAATTCGGGTGAACATGTTTTACGAAGATTCCGGGGCCTATGTCCCTACAGTTAGAAATATAGCAGTAGAGAACCTGACGGTAGAACTGGGAGGCGAGGTAGGTGTGCTACTGGAGGGGTACGAGCAATCCCCAGTGACGAATATCCACCTGAAAAATGTGGTGATTCGCAACACCAAAGTGCCTTACAAATTTTCAAATGTAAAGGAAATCCTTTTCGAGAATGTCTCGATCAATGGCAAGGAGGTAACCATCGAAGAATTGCTGTAACCTCCTTTCTCTAAGTTTTAGACAAGCTCCAGCAGCGCTACCATGCCGGTATAGGAAATAATACAGGCAAATACCAGCGCGGCAATCAGGCCAATGTTTAGCCCAATACCCGCTTTATGCTGTCCCATCAGATCCCGACGGTTGACCAGAAATAAGATGCCGCCAATGACCAGTGGTAGTACAAATACACCGGCTACCTGGGTGGCAATTTGCGCGGCAATCGGGTTAGCCCCTAGTATGGGTACCGTCAACCCAATCACACTAGCGATGCCAGTCAGGATCTTAAATCGGGATGAATTAGTATCCAACTCCCCATCGCGGTAGTCCGCGATCAGTAGCGGAGCAACCATCAGGATCGGGAAGATGGACGAAAGACCAGCGCTTAGGGCACCCATCATGAATAGTACAACGGCAAACTTACCGGCGACTGGTTCCAGCGTATAGACCATATCCAGTACTTTTTCTATCGTTTTGCCCTCATAATATAGCGCACCAGTGGCCGCGGCCATGATCGCCAGATTGATGATGAACATCAGAATGGCGGAGGTCAGCGCATCTTTGGATTGTTCTTTGGTATGGGCTGAAGTCCAGCCTTTGCCTTTCATCAGTAGCGGTCGCACCACAAAAGTTGGAGCGGCCATGGTAGTGCCTACAAACGCCGCTACCAGCAATTTTCCTCCGGCCACATCCGGAATGGTGGGCATCAGACCGCTGGCAATATCGCCGGGCTGGGGAAAAACCACGAACATGGAAATCAGGAAAGAAACGCCCATCAGCGTGACAAATATGATGAGCACTTTCTCAAAGAACGAATACTGTCCTACCCACAACAATGAATACATGATCAGGATCAGGGTAATGGCAATGCCCAGCACCACCCAGTAATTCTCAGCGGGCAAATCCGGCCAGAAAAGCACGAGTGTCTCATAAATGGCGTTGGCACTCAGTCCCAGAATGCCCGAAAGCGAATTCCACTGGGCCACAATGATACCCGTAACAATCAGGATGGCGATTGGTTTTCCGGCTTTCAGTTTGGTTTTAAAGCTGTAAATAGAGGTATGACCGGTGACCACGGCATAACGGCCGTAAGCTTCCATCAGCACCCAGGAAAAGAAGCAACTGAGCATCAGCACCCATAAAAGTTGCATACCAAACTGACTGCCTGCTTTGGCCATGGAAGTTACGCTACCCGTGCCAACCGTATAGCCGATGCAGAAAATTCCGGGACCGATACTCAGCAGGAAAAGCCAGATTCGCTGGATAAAAGAAGGCTTCCCCTGCATTTCAGTTTTTTCTACAGACATATCAGTTCGGGGTATTAATAAAGCCTTCAGATTGAAGGTAATCTATACTTTTTTCCATATTGGCGAAGGCCTGTTCCTGGTCAGCCACGGCTTGCAGCTCAATGGCGATGTAGGGAACCTGATGGTCAGACAGTAATTGGAATATTTCAGAAAATGCCAACGGGTTGGCGGTTAATGTCTCTTTAGCAGCGCCTTGCTGGGCAGATTTTAAATGAATGTAGAACAGATTGTCAATGTGCTCCTGAAGAAATGTGCTGATACTATCGGGGGATGCATGAACGCGGGATACGCTGAAGGGGTTGGCGGCATCAAGTTGCCAGCCTACGTCTTCGCCCACCTGGGAGAAAGCATCGGCAATGCCGTAGTAGTTCGTTCCATCACCAAAGAAGGCTTCCGCGCCATTCTCCATCACATATTGCAGTCCATTGGCTTGCGCCAGGGAGGCCGCACTATCCGCTCGCTGTACCAGTTCCGCCAGTTCGTCAGCTGTCCAGCCCTGCCGGGTTGTATCACCGCTGATCTCAGCACCACTGGCTAAAGATCGTACCAGTTTAGGGCTATCGAATACGGCGGCATTTTTTACTCCTTTTTCAAAGGTAGACCAGAAATCATCGTCCAGTAAACCTTTCTGGATGGCATAGCTAACTTCAACTTCCTTTTCCCGGGCGTAAGCTGCAATTTCTTTGCTTTCTTCCAGCGTCAATACGGCATCCGGGTCGCGGAGTTCCAGCCAGGCATAGCCTTGTTCAGCGGCATAGTCTACGAACTGCTTGCTACTTTCCAGGGTGACGGGCATGGCCTGAAGGAAGTTTTGGGTGGTGAAGCCCAGCTTTAAATCGGGGTAGTCGTTGAATTGTATTTTCTGCATAGGTTCTTCGTTGGCGGTCTGCTGCTGACTGCCGGGCTGGCAACTGATTAATAAAACCAGTAGGCACAGGCAAGCACCATTCAGTGGGTTTAGGAGGGAATAATTGTGTTTTTTGATTTTAAGAAAAATGCTTCGATAAGCATTGGAAAGAGAAGGTAAGGGGGATGTTTTTCTCCCCCTTGGTTTGGTTTGGTAATTCACGGTGCGTTGGTTGTTGGTCATGTATTCGTTATCTTCTGAGGGAAGCAAAATACAATTTACATTGCTTTATCCCACCATATCCGGGTATCTAAATTATCCGGTCCCTGCCGGCTGATGGCATCAGTTACATTTTGCTGATTCGTGATGATTTCACTATCCGGATAGGGCATACGGCGAATGAAGTCTTCGGTGATTTCAGACCCGGGGTAAGGGTTGGATGATAAGGCCGGAAATTCGCTTCGGCGGAAATTAGCCCAGGCTTCGGTGCCATCCAGGAACGAAGCTACCCAATATTGGGTGTTGATTTGTTCCAGGGCACGGGCCATATCCAATGAGTGCGTATCCAGGTAAGCTTGTATCGTACTTTCTTCAATCGTAGCGTTCACATCGTAGATTGCCATTTGCTCCATGTGTGCCCTGATTCCAGTGGAAAACAACGTGGCTGCATCTCCGCTGGTCCAGCCCCGCACAGCGGCTTCTGATAATAGTAACTGGGTTTGGGCATAGGTAACATGAAATTCCGGCGCGTTTACTTTCAGTACCGTATTGATATTTCCCTGGGAGAAATCCCACAGACTGGCTACGCCATTTTCTTCCAGCACTGTGCTGATTGAGACATCATCATAGCCCATCGGCATACCTACCTGCACTTCAGCCTCAGTAGAGGCACGATCCATGGTTTGCTCAGGTCCACCCGTGGCTCCTACATAGCGTATGGCAATCGACTCAAGGCGAGGATCGGCGGTTTCCTGTAAATAGTTTACAAAAGGTGCGGCCAGGTAGTAATTGGTTTTTTCCCGGGCTGACAAATGCTGTCCTATGTAATTGTTATACAGGGAGGTATGTCGTATCACCGAGTTATCCGCGTTGGATTCCATCAAGCCTCCGTCAACGGCTTTTGTCACGTAGGTTTGGGCCGTGGCCGGGTCAACTTTACTCAGCCGCATGGCTGCGCGTAATAAGAGAGAGTATCCTAGTCGCTTCCAGTTGGTTACATTGCCTTCGTAAAGTATATCGCTGGTTTCCAGGGGTTTCGAATCATCTAACGCGGCAGATGCTTCGTCCAGTTCTTTCAGGATATCCAGATAGATGTCCTGCTGCGGGTCGTACTTCGCCTCCACGATATCTTCCAGGAATCCTTTTCCAGCTTCAAAATAAGGGATGTCGCCGTAGGTATCGGTTAAGATCATAAAAGAGTACACTTTCCAAATCCGGGCCATATTGTACAGGTTGGAGCGCTCCGCATCGTCTCGGGTCTTATAGGTTACATCGACCAGTTGTTTGATCACATTCCGGTAAAAGTTTTCCCAGACCCGGGAAGTGTTGGCCGCATTAATCTGGTTATAATTGGCCCCGGCCAGCGAACTCCCGTAAGGGGTAATGATCTGCTGCACAATGCCAAAGTTATACGACAGCATTTGCAGCGTACCAAATCCATCCCGGTAGGTGACGTCGAGAATTCCTTTGTTCATGACGATGCCCGGATCTAGGGTCGTCGGATTGACTTTATCGGTGTTCAGGGTATCAAATCCCTCCTCACAACCGGAGAAGAACAGGAGGGTAGTGGTGATTAGCCCGAATATATATCGTTTGCGATAGCTCATGGTATTATTTGTTTTTCGTTGAAACATCATGGTGCAGTAAGCTTAAAATTTGACGTTTAAGTTAAATCCCAGGCTTCGAGTAGGAGGCAAGCTAGGCCAGAAATCCAGTCCTGCTGCATTATCCGAAGAATTATTGATCATCTCAGGATCCATATTTTCGGTCCATTTCTTCAGCACCAGTACGTTATTGGATACAATGTCCAGCCGTAATCCGCTGATGAAAAAATCCTGCGGTAAGTGCCGACTGAAGTCATATCCCAGCGTTACCTGCCGTAGTTTCCAGAAACCGGCATTGAAAGCAAAATCTTCGTAGATGCGGAGCACGTTGAAGGATTCGTAGAAAGGCTGAAGATCAGACTGGGTGGTATTAATTTCTCCATTTGGATTTACCCCGTCACCGATTACATACCCTTCGGCACGGCCTTCCAGCGTTCTTTTGTGTAAACCATGGCGGAGGTAATTCATATTAGAGCCGGCAATCATTTTATGTCCTAACTTGAAGTCAATGAGGGTAGATAAGCGGATGCCTTTATAGGTGAAGGTATTGCTAATGCCGCCAAAATATTTAGGCAGGGCAGTGCCTACATTGATGGGAACCGCCGTACGCAGCGGGCGACCGCTGTTGGGGTCAAATACTTTTCTTCCCTGATCATCCCGAAGATAACCGAAAGTAGACAGTTGTCCGATGGGTTGGCCCACAATCTGCTGTAGCGCATTTCCGGCACTACCCCCCACTGTGATGACGGTATCCGCATCCGTTAAGCCCAGTTTCAGCACCTCAGAGGTATTGTAGGAGGCATTCAGACTGGCATCCCAGCGGAAAGAAGGAGTATTGATGGGAGAGATCGTCACCAGCATTTCCAGTCCACGGTTCATACTTCGACCTACATTGATCAGTTTATTGGTATAACCGGACACATCAGGCACCTGAGCCGCCAGAATTTGATCTTCCGTAATTTTACGATAATAGGCAAAATCAAAGCCGATGAGATCATCAAATAATTTTAACTCCAGTCCAACTTCTGCTTCGGAAACGCGCAGCGGACGCAGGTCGCTGTTGGGAATAGTATTGGTATAAATTCCCCCAATCGGCACTGGCTGACCGGAAGGAGTAGGTAAAAGGTTGTTTTCGACACTGTAGTATAAGGCATTGGAATAAGGAGCTACATTGTCATCTCCTACCTCAGCATAAGCCGCACGAAGCTTGCCAAAATTCAGCCAGTCGGGTAGATTAGAGATGGCCTGAGAAAACACAAAACTACCGGTGATTGAAGGGTACAGGATGCTGCGGTTGCCCGGAGCCAAGGTAGAAAACCAGTCATTACGGGCGGTCACATTCAAAAATGCATATTCCCGGAAGGACACTTCGGCCGCACCATACAAAGAATTAACTTTTCGTTCCGACAGGCTGTAGAGTGGGTCTTTTTCGCGTCCGTTCATCACAGTATACAGTCCGGGTTGAATGAAATCTTTTACGGTGACGCTATTGTAGTCCATCCGCACATAACGCTGATTTCCTCCCAGGGTAAGATCTACGGCAAAGTTGCTGCCTAGTTCCCGGTTCGCCCCAACGAGAAAGTCGTAGTTTGCTTCCCGAAACTGCCGTACATCCTGCGTAAACGAACCATTGACGAAGCCTTCGGGAGCACGGGGGATGGGGGCATAGCCATTCGGGATATTATAATCCTGATTCCGCACATAAAAATCCTGGGCAATTCGACCCTGGAAATAGAGCCAGTCAGTGAATTGATACCGCAGCGACAGGTTGCCAAAAAGTCTATCTCGCCGGATGTTTTCAAAGTGATGACTCAGGGAATAATAGGGGTTATTCCGTACCAGGAAGCGGGAAAACACGAATTCATCGCCATTCGGCAGCGTCTGGTTGTTTTCCAGGGCTTCAAGTGGCATGGAATTGGCCAGGGTGGCTACGACCGTCGGGACGGCAAAATCTTGAGTATTAATCTGCGGAGGGTTGCTGTTATCTTCGTTAGAATAATTGATATTTCCCTGTACGGTAAGTTTCGAGGTAATATTCTGGTCGAAGCCCAGATTGATGGTTTGCCGGTTAAATTTCGCATTGGGCATAATGCCTTTGTTATCGGTATTGGCAAACGAAAGACTGAAACTGCCACTCTCTCCACCGTTCGACAAGGTAAGCGTATTGGTCCAGTTCGTACCAACATCGTAAAATTTTCGGATACGGTCGCGTACGGGTTCGTAAGGCCATTCTTCTCCATCAAACAGAATCTGGGTCATGCCCGGCTCAAATTTTTCACCAAAGCTCCACACCCCGGAGGTGGGAAAAGCCGAAGTCGGCCGCACCCCTCGCTCACCCTGCCCGTATTCGTACTGATAATCTGTAAAGTCCAGCGGGGTTTCGGTGGTAAAGTTGGTGTTGTACTCGATGCCCAGACCTGCTCCGCGACTACCGCTTTTGGTGGTAATCATTATGACTCCGTCTTTGGCCCGTGAGCCATACAAAGCAGCGGCCGTAGCCCCTTTTAACACAGTCATTGATTCTATATCATCCGGGTTGATACTGGATAGCCCGTCGCCTCCGTCGGAGCTGTTCGCTGCCCGGTTGCCAAAATTTCCCCCGAGGGCATAATTGGAATTATCTACCGGTACGCCGTTGATCACAATCAACGGATTATTTTGCCCGCTGAATGAAGACTGGCCCCGGATACGAATTTTGCTACTCCCTGCCGGACCCGTGGCCATCGTAGAGATGTTGACTCCGGCCATTTTTCCTTCCAGCGAACTCATGACATTGGGTGTTCGGTTTACGGAAATTTCTTCCCCATCTATTTCAGCCACTGCATAGCCCAGGCTTTTGGCCTCTCGTTTGATCCCCAGAGCGGTCACCACCACTTCATCCAGAGATTGGTCGTCGTACGACATACTTACATTAATTTCAGATCGGCCATTGATCTCCACCGTCTGGGTGATAAAACCAATGTAGGAGAAGGTCAGGGAGCCATCGTCCGGAGCTTCAATCCGGTAATTGCCGTCAATATCAGTCACGGTACCAACGGTAGTGCCCACTACCAGGATATTGACGCCGGGGATACCCGCATTTTCCGGCCCGGTTACTTTACCAGTAAGACTGTTGTCTTGCGCCAGCGCAGGACCTTGCCACCAGAGCAGTGCAAACATGAGAATTGTTACAGGTTGTTTCATAGTTATAGTTGATTAAGTAAAAAGTCAATTGGAAAACCACATACTTAGCCCGGTACAGCCCAAAATTGGTTTCGACAGGCTGGGGAAAAGTATGATGGCATCGTCACGATCTGCTTTACAATTACAGCATCGTGCTTTCACGCCAACCGCTGGTCAGGCGGATGACAGGATCATTCTTTACTTTACTATACTACCAGTTGTGGATCGAGCCGTCCGGACTTTTCAGAATGGGATGGGGAAACTCGGTTTTCTCAGTTACCTCCATCACAAAATCAGCTTTCTTAGGGTCAAACTCAACCCCCAGGCCGGGAGCCGGATTCAGATACAACTTTCCGTCTTTGAAATGAATATAATCTTCGTTAAAATAATCTGGTCGTTCGGGTTCCCCGCCTACCAGTTCCATCATACAGCGAATCGGGCTGCTGGACCCCAATACATGTACTAGGGTAGCGGTTGACAGGGGACCAGTAAAATGAGGAATCATACCCACATAATGCGTTTCACAGATGGCCGCCAGCTTTTTAAATTCGGAGATGCCTCCGGTATTGGGAATGGTAAAGCGGGTATAGTCAATCAGATTATTCTCAATGAGTTCATTGCTGTCCCAGCGGTCGCCAAATTGTTCACCTACGGCAATCGGCACATTCGTCATCTGCCGCAGGGTGCGGTACACTCCGGGATTCTCCGAACGCACAATATCCTCTATAAAATAAGGCTCAAGGGATTCAAGCGCCTTGCAGATTCTCACACCCTCCGGCATATCAAATCGGGTATGCAGATCAATGGCCCAGTTGCCACCACCACCCACGGCGTCGTCCAGTCGCTTACAAATTTCAATAGTAGACTTGGCATTTTCATAAAAATCAAAAGGCTCTTCCCCGCTTCCTCCAGTAGGTCCAATCCGATAGGCTCGAAGACCGGCTTTAATACAGTCCTGAGCGGCACCTTCCACGGTGGTGGCGGTGGTATTTCTGAATCCAGTGGCGTAACATTCCAGATAATCACGAGTGGCTCCGCCCAGCAGGTCGTAGACTGGTACTCCAAGGGCTTTTCCTTTGATATCCCAAAGCGCCATTTCCAGGGCGCCCAGGGCGTGCAGTTTCTCCCGACCGGGAGGATAAAACATGCCTCGGTAGACATTCTGCCAGATATGTTCTATGCGGAAGGGGTCTTCGCCGATCATCATTTGAGCACACTGCTCAATGGTATCTTTAAACCCTCCTTCCCCAATACCCACAATCCCTTCATCCGTGAAAACCTCTACAATGCCCCGCGTTTGGTTGAAAAGCGGTTTGGTATAACCCGGAGCACTGTAATACCGGATCTTCGTGATTTTCATGTTGGAGGCAGCTTCCGTGGGAGCTGCAAGCAATGGGTTTGCTCGCAAGTTGACAAATGGAATACTGCAGAGGGTAGCGGAGCCGGCCATAGTGGCTTTAAGGAATGTTCTTCTTTGCATAACAATAAACAGGTTGTTGAATAGCGTTTTGTATTGAATAGTTTAATCGATTAAGCAATAAAATGAATCAAACAGATACTTTACGTAGCAACTTTGATCGTAGAAGAATCCCGAATCATCAGTTTGGCTTCCATGAGAATCTGCTGCATGCCCTGCTCAGGATTCTTTAGTTTTTTTACCAGTAATTCTACTGCTGTTTTGCCCAGATCTTCCATAGGCTGCTTTAAATAAGTGATCGGGCAGTAGTAGAGATCAAATCCTTCGGCCTGCCCAAAGCTCACAATGGCCAGATCAGCCGGTACGTTTAATTGCCGTTCGTTAATGTATTTTAACCCGTTAACAGCCAGGCCGTAGGTGGCAAAAATGATTGCTTCTACCGGGATATCAGCCGAGAGCATGTCGTCAATAGCGGCTTTTACTTCTTTTTCAATGTAGTTAAAGCGAATCTCTTTGAGCCAGTGTTTATGCATAACCAACTGATGTTCTTTCAGGGCATGAAGATATCCCCGAATCCTTTCTTTCATATGAAAAAGATTGGACTTATACGCAATCAGGCCGATGTGCTGGTAGCCGTTCTCAATCAGGTGGGCACCAGCATCGTAAGACGCTTTAAAATTATTGATGGTAACAAAATCCGTTTGTATCTCAGCAAAATGCCGGTCTAGCAATACAAAAGGAATATTCATTTCCTTCAGATGGTAAACTTGTTTTTCAGAACCTTCCGAAGAGACGATGATAAAACCATCCACGTGCCGGTTAATCAGTACATTCAACAGATCCCATGACTTTTCGGCCTGTTCATCAGAACTTCCGATAATAACCGTGTACCCACTGTTTCTGGCTTCATCTTCCACAATTCGGGCGATGTTGGCGAAAAAAGGGTTCGATAAATCTGCGATAATCAGCCCAATGGTGAAGGTCTTGCCACTGCGCAAACTCTTTGCTAAATGATTGGGCTGATAATTGAGGTCTTTGGCAATTTTTTTTATCTCAACCGCAATTTCTTTTCCTACCCGGCTTTCTTTCTCCTTTCCGCTAAGCACATAAGATACCAGCGCTGTGGAAACTCCCGCTTTTTGGGCAATGTCTTTCAGAGAAACCTTCTTTTTGCTCATAAGGAGAAATATTATAGGTAATGTAAGCTTAATCGTTTAAACAAAAAATTTTCATGACGCCTAATTTTAAAAATTTTATATAATTTCAGATGTATATAGAAATGTTAATAATATAAATAGAAGTAGTGGGTTGTTTTTGCCTTTTGAGTAATTAGCAATTGTTCTGGATTTTTTAGGCTATGTTGTTCTGGATTTTTTAGGCTATGTTGTTATGGTTTTGGTAGGTGGTAAAGCGCATATTACTGGTTTATAAAAAAAACAGGGGCAGATGATAAATAATGTAAATTTCAAGGATGTTTGTTTTAGATAATGCTTTTTACAATATTGTAAAATAACTACTACATAATGGGCTGAATTTAATAGCTTTGAAATGCCTTCGGAAGATGAAAAATGGATTAAAGCACTAAGGAATAGCCAGGAAGAAGGGCTTCACTATCTGTTCCAGAAATACCACCATGCCTTATATTATCATGCCCTG
Organism: Cyclobacteriaceae bacterium; assembly: GCA_040222715.1. Classification (GTDB taxonomy): domain Bacteria; phylum Bacteroidota; class Bacteroidia; order Cytophagales; family Cyclobacteriaceae; genus Tunicatimonas. The sequence goes on from JAVKCN010000046.1 coordinate 90,362, forward strand.
GCTTTTGTGAAGTCTTCTCCGTTGGCTGAAGATGTGGTGCAGGAGGTATTCATTAAAGTGTGGGAAACGCGGGAACAGATTAAACCTGAGTTATCTTTCAAATCGTATTTATTTACCATTTCCCGGAACCATATCATTAATCAGTTGAAGCGCCTTTCCCTGGACTGGAAAGCTAAGCAGGATATTGCCTACCATCAGGTAACCGTCCATAATCAGGTAGAGGATCAGGTGATTTATGATGATTATGAAGCGATAGCCCGGAAAGCACTGGCCGAGCTACCAGCCAAACGAAAGATGGTATTTACTCTATATCGGCTGGAAGGTAAAAAATACGACGAAATTGCCTCGCTGCTTAATATTTCTAAAAATACCGTGCGCGATCATGTGGTGAAAGCGGAAAAATCAATCAAAGAATATTTTGCCTGTCAGGCAGATATCACCATCACCTTATTTATCTTCATGACATTCTGCCTGTTATGATCCAAAATACCTTCTTCTAAAAAAAAATTGTTTCGAGCCATCACTTTAAGCTGCCCGATTGTATTACTTGTATAATCGGAGAAAGCATGAAAGACGCTTCGGACAAAACGCGCTTATTTCAGAGGTTCATCGACAACCAATGTACGTCGGCTGAACTTGAGGAAGTATGGTTCTATATCGATGCTGACCAGATTCCTGCTGAGTTTGAAAAAGCGATTCGAGAAAATTTTGAGCAGAAGTTCAACCGTCACGCTAAGGTCTCTCCCGAGATTTCGGGCAGAATGTATCGGAATATTCAGGCAAAAACAAGGGCCAGGCAAACGCCACGTTCACGAAGTGTTCCCATATTCCGAAAAAGCATGGCGGTGGCCGCAACCCTCAGTTTGCTGCTGATGGGTGGGGTAGTTTATTTTTACGCTCCTTTCACAGCTTTAACCTCCTCGCAGGAATATACGACTACCTATGGTGAAACCCGGCATATTCTGCTGCCGGATAGCACCAGTGTTGTGCTCAATGCCAATTCCCGGCTCACGGTGGCCACCGACTGGTCAACAGCTTTGGATCAACAGAAAGAACTGGTACGGGAAGTATGGCTGGAGGGCGAGGCTTTTTTTGATGTGAAAAAACTGGCGAAACCCACCCGCTTTGTGGTGCATACCGATGATCTGAAGGTAGAAGTGCTGGGTACTCGCTTTGATGTCAATTCGCGGGAACAGAAAACGAGAGTGGTGCTGGATGAAGGCAAAGTAAAACTGATGGCCCGCAACCAGCCGGAACTGGTGATGCAACCGGGCGAGCTGGTGGAATTATCCGGCGAAAACGCGCAATTTCAAAAGAAGCTGGTGAATACGGATACCTATTTGTCATGGCGTCACGATGAGCTGATTTTTGAGGCCACACCCATGACTGAGATCATCGAGCTGCTGGAAAATAATTACGGATACGAGGTAGTAATTCAGAATGAGGCGGTGAAATCCAGCATGCTTTTTACCGGAAATGTGCCGGCCAATAATACCAGATTACTACTACAGATGCTGTCAGAAACCTTTAACATCAGCATCGTACAGCAAGAGAAGAAGATCGTTTTTCAATAAATTTTCCTGTGTTCCGGGTGGAACAGCAGGAACGTAGAATTTTTTGTTTCACAATTTAAAACTACAACGATGGCTGACTATGTACCAATATCAGGTAAAGTGAAGAGGTTGCCGCTACTGTGTTTATTTTTGTGCAGTCTGGGATTTTTTACTTCGTTGCAGGCCCAGCAACTTGCGGCCAACAACCTGCTACCCAAATACGGGGAAGACCAGGCGGAGAAGGTTACTTTAAGGAAATTACTCAACGAACTGGAACATCTGCATGATGTGAAATTTGCGTTCGATGAGCAACTGGTCAAAGATAAATTTATTGATCCGGAAGCGCTGGATACCCAGGAGCTGGATCAGACACTCTCCAAAGTGCTGCGGCCGCTGAAACTACAGTACAAACAATTAACGGAGAAGCATTACGTCATCAAGCAGGCCGCGGAGAAAACCAACTCTGAATTTTCAAAAGTGTTGAAAAGAGGCATCAGTGCCGCAGCTCCCGCTCCTGGCCACTTACATCAGCAACTTTCACCACCTCATATTGAGCGCCGTCTCCTAGAGAAATTCATTCGAGGTACCGTCGTAGATCAGGATAGTAACGAGCCCTTGCCCGGAGTCAATATCCTGGCCAAAGGAACCACAACCGGAACCGTTACCGACGTTGATGGTTCATATAGCCTGACCGTTAGTGATGAAGTGACCGTTTTAACCTTTTCATCCATTGGGTATTTAAGTGAAGAAGTGGAAATCGGAAGCCGAACGGAGATTAATATCACCCTCTCACCGGACATTCAATCGCTACAGGAAATTGTGGTGATTGGCTACGGGACCCAGGAAAAGAAAGACCTGACCGGCGCGATCGGTAGTATCAATGGTGAAGCGATTGCCGAGCGAGGAACGATCAATCCCCTGCAGGCCGTACAGGGACAGATAGCCGGAGTGGATATTTCTGCCGGATCGGGGCGGGCCGGTGCCGGATTTGATATACAGATCCGGGGGCAAAATTCTCTGTCGGGAGGTAATCCGCTCTTCGTGGTAGACAATGTAATTGTGGATAATATCAATTTTCTGAACCCTCAGGATATTGAGTCTATTGATATTCTGAAGGATGCCTCCTCCACCGCCGTATTTGGTTCTCGCGGGTCTAACGGAGTTGTGATTGTTACCACCAAACAGGGCGCGAGCGGGGAAGCTAAGATTTCCTATGATGGGTACGTAGGCATACGGCAAAATGCGCGGCAGCCCGAGTTTATGGGGGGAGATGAATGGTGGGAGTATCGTCAGAATGCCTATATCTCCCCGGCATTAATTAGTGGCGACCCGTATGACGCCACGGTCGGGGGAGTGGCAGCTAGTGATGTGTTGGCGGATCGTTTGGCCAATAAAGACTACACTTTCTGGCCCGACTATTTTCTGCAAACGGGATTACAGCAAAATCACTGGCTCACCGTTTCGGGCGGAGGAGATAAGACGAATTATGTGCTGGGCGCCGGGTATCAGGAGGAAAAAGGAAACCTGCTGAAAGACTGGTACAACCGCTATAACTTCAAAGCCAGTATTAATAGTGAATTAAACGATAAGTGGTCGGCTGGAGCGAGTTTCAACTTTTCACTTTCTGAAATTGAGCGGGGCAGCCCTCGGGCGGTAATCAATGCCTACCGTATGTCTCCGCTGGTAAGTCCCTACGACTCTCTGGGAGAACCGCTGTACCAGCCAGCGAAGTACGCGGGCATCAGTTTTACCAGTTCAGTCAATCCTTTGTTTGAGAACGAGTATTCAGAGGACAATACCCGGCAGATATTCGGCGTAGGCAATCTCTATCTACAATATTCTCCCGTGGAATGGATTGATATTCGTTCTACTTTTGCACCTCGTATGAGCTACAATCGGCAGGGGCGCTACTGGGGCTCGCAAACGGAAACCAGAAGTCTAGCGGACCCGGCTGCCCGTCGGGATGATGCGGAATCTTTTTCGTATAACTGGGACAACCAGATCACGGCCCATAAGCAATATGGAGATCATAATTTCACCTTACTGGGGCTTTACAGCCTGTGGTATGAACGCAATGAAAGCAGTTATATCAATGTAGAAAACCTGCCGTATGAATCACTCTTTTATAATCTGGGCACTGCGCCTGATATCTTATCTGTAGGCTCTAACTTTAGTAAAATTGCGTTGGTTTCGTATATGGCGCGGTTCAATTATTCCTTCCGGGATAAGTATCTTTTCACCCTGGCCAGTCGCTGGGATGGTTCCTCCAAACTGGCACCGGGGTATAAATGGTCGTCTTTTCCTTCGGCAGCCATTGGCTGGCGAATATCGGAAGAGAACTTCCTGCAAGGAGTAACTTTTCTGGATGACCTGAAACTTCGTTTGAGTTACGGCTTCACCGGGAACAACAACATCAACCCTTATTCTACCCAGGTGCTGGCCAATCGGCAAACCTATTACGATTTTGGCGGCACCATTGCCAAAGGATTTGCACCCAGCGGCATTGTTAATCCCCGTTTAGGGTGGGAAAGAACCCGGGAAGTGAATTTCGGCATTGATTATGATTTATTTATGGGAAGAATTTCCGGTACGATTGATTTGTACGACAAACTTTCCAGTAACCTGCTGTTGGAACGGGACTTGCCCCGGGAAACCGGATGGGGCCCTATCACGGATAATATCGGCTCTGTCAGCAATAAGGGTATCGAGCTTTCCTTACGAACGGTCAATGTACAGACGAACGATTTTACCTGGTCCACTACATTTACTTTTGCCCGTAATAAGAATGCCATTGAAGAACTGTTGAATGGGAAAGAAGACCTGATAGGGAATCGCTGGTTTATTGGCGAGCCTATCGAGGTAAATTACACCTACGAGTTTGACGGTATATGGCAGGCCGATGAAGCCGATGAGGCGGCCCGGTTTAACCAACTTCCCGGACAGGCCCGGGTAAAGGATCTGAATGGTGATGACGCCATCACCGATGACGATTACGCCATCATCGGATCACCCATGCCCGACTGGACCGGCGGGTTTGCCACCCAACTACGCTACAAAGGCTTTGACTTATCAGCTTCGCTCTTCGCCCGGCAAGGTATTCAGGTGTTGAGCCCGTTTCACGAAGAGTTCCTGAACTTTCGCGACCGGGGCCGGGCCAAACTCTCCGCCAACTTTTATATGTCTCCCAATGATGTGACTCCGACTCGGGTATCTAACGAATACCCCCAGCCGAATAACGTGGGGAATTTCTGGGATGCGGTGAAGGCGTATAAGGATGTGTCCTTTGTGAAAGTACAGAATATTCAGTTGGGATACCGGCTGCCCAACACCCTGATCCAGCAGATTGGCCTTCAGAATCTAAGAGTTTACGCCAACGTGCTGAACCCGTTTGTCTTCACCAAATACGACGGTTTTGATCCCGAATGGGCCGACGAGGGACTGGAAAGTAGCGGTAATAGCTTCATTAATTATCAGTTTGGTGTCAATCTAACCTTCTAACCGAAGTCATGATGAAAAATATTTTAACTTATACTTTACTTTTTACTTTTTTGCTGACCGCGGCCTGTAATGATTTTCTGGAAGAGGATAACCCCGGCAATGTGGTATCCAATGATTTTTATGCCACCGAGGCGGGTTATGAGAGCCTGGTCAACTCCGTATATGCCGGATTGCGCGGAGTCTACGGGCACGAACCCTACGTCTTCACCGCGGGCACTGACTTGTGGGTCGAAGGCCGCAGCGATCAGCCAGACGGCATCAGTGAGTACCGGGAGCTGACTCCCGAGGATGGGTTTGTGACCGAGTTCTACGATAGCCTGTACAATGCCATACAGCGAGCCAATGTGGCACTGTACTACAATGATAAAACTGAAGAAGCTACTACCCTGGCTACCCGAAGGGGAGAAGTGAAATTCTTACGAGCATATGATTACTTTCTGTTGGTACAGTCGTTTGGCGGAGTGCCCATTGTAGAAGATTATATTAACGAGCCTACCCTGGAGTTTCAGCGAAGCCCGGCAGAGGATGTGTACCGCTTCATCATCAGTGAAATGGAAGAAGCGCTGGACCTGGTACCTGAAATAGCGGAGGAATTTGGGAGAGTGGACCAGCGGGCTATTCGCCATTTCCTGTCCAAAGTACATCTGACCCGAGGCTACGAAGCTTTTGGGGCTGCTGATGATTTTCAGGTAGCCGCCCAGTATGCGGATGCTGCCATTGCCGGACAGGGACTCACCATTCCGTTTGAAGAACTTTTTTATCCGGGCAATGAAGAAAATGAAGAGATTCTTTTTTCCATTCAGTACGATAAGGCCTCTATTTCACAAGATCCGGAAAGTGCCGGGAATGATCAGAATTACTGGTTTGGTCCGTATTTCGGGGGAGAAGGAGTGAAATTCAGTTATCCGTACCGGGCCTACCGGCTGGTGCCTACCCTCTATCTGTTTGATGTGTTCACCGAAAATGATGCTCGTTGGGATGCTTCTTTTATGACCACTATTTATGAGACTACCGCCGATGACGGCACCCCTCGCCCCGGTTACTATCTGTACTACACCCAGGCGGATAGCCGGGACGAAGTGCCCGTGTATATTTACTTTGCCCATCAGTGGGAAGTAGAAGATACCACGGCCTGGAGAAACGCCAGTCCCAATCGGGCCGATGCCATCATCCGGCCTTATTCAGAAGCCTGGGAAGCAGATGCTGCTACGACCGATGATGCCGCCACCCCGGCCATCAAAAAGTTTGATGATCCCGGTGCGACCTTTTCCGGCTCGGGGAGTAGCTCGCGAGATATTTTCCTGGCTCGCTTAGGGGAAACCTACCTGATGGCTGCGGAAGCTTATTTTCAGATGGGGAACCCGGGAGCCGCTGCTGAACGCATCAATGAAGTACGAAGAAGAGCAGCGAAGCCTGGAACCGAAAACGAGATGGCCATCACCTCCGATCAGGTGACACTTGATTTTATTCTGGATGAAAGAGCCCGGGAGCTGGCCGGTGAATACCACCGCTGGTTTGATCTGAAACGTACGGGTACGTTGGTCGAGCGAACCCGTTTACACAACCGGAGCATCCGGGAGTGGTTTAATACGGGAGCCAACCCCTTTGAGGGTGCCGGGGGAGAACTCAAACTACTGAGACCCATCCCCGCCATTGCTTTACAGTTAAATCAGGCAACGGGTGTACAGCAGAACCCCGGTTATTAGAAAAAGCGAATCATCGTAAAACCGCCGAGTGATGTGCTCGGCGGTTTTATTTTTTTGAAGATGGATTCTTTCAATGCTTGAAGAAGCTCTGTTTCATAAATTATCAGGACTTTTTAATCCACAGGGCAGTAAAGATCGAAATAAACTCACCATAACCCCTTCGTATACCAACCGGGAAGTGTATCTTAACGGGCTTGTTAAATATTGATCTGTAGTACCGTGAAAAAAATAGGTCTTCTTCTGCTCAGCGCTTCCCTGCTATCTTTCATTTTTCTGCCCAAAGAATCGGTTACCGTTTACCTCATTGGCGATTCTACCTTAGCAAACAAAGCTATTCGGGCCTATCCTGAAACCGGCTGGGGTATGCCATTTGTTTATTTCTTTGATTCAACCGTCACGGTAGAAAATCATGCGGTGAATGGGCGAAGTACCAAGAGCTTTATGGAAGAAAATCGCTGGCAACCCGTAGTAGATCAACTCAATGAAGGTGATTATGTCTTCATTCAGTTTGGGCATAATGACGAAGTCCCTTCCAAAGTGGGTCGCTATACCACACCCGACGAGTTCAAAGCCAACCTGACCCGCTATGTGGTTGATACCAGAGATAATAATGCCAATCCGGTACTACTTACTCCAGTGGCACGCCGTAAATTTGATGAAGAGGGTAAGATCGTTGGTACCCACGATGAGTATTCCGAGATTGTACGCACCGTAGCTCGGGAGCAAAAGGTCCCTCTGATAGATCTGGATCAGAAAAGCCAGGCCTTGTTGCAGCAATTAGGCGATGCCCCTTCCAAGATGCTGTTCAACTTTCTGGAGCCCGGTGAGCACCCTAACTACCCGCAGGGAAGTGCAGATAATACCCACTTTAATGAACTGGGAGCTCGGAAAATGGCTGAACTGGTTTTAGCAGAAATCAGGACACTCGGCTTACCCTTGGCTGATAGAATTGTGGTCAGCCGGTAAATTCGCTGGGTTCGGTAGCGGCCGTTCAGGGGGTTATCTTGCGAGTATTAGCCGTAAAGTCATAGACATAAATAAATTTTCAAGCCCATTAACTTCTAAATTACCCAAAATAAGTAAGCACTATGCCGAAAATAATGATAACGTCATTGCGACGAGGCACGGGGAGATAGCTTCGTCATTCTTCCTCGCTATGACGCTAAAAATATAAGCTAATTTTGTCTTAGTGCTTACTCGACCAGAAATAAGTATAATCAATACGTAATCGCGAACGAATGTGAGGCGATCTTACGCCATGGGAGACCGCTTCGCAGAGCCTCGCGGTGACGTCTGGAAAAATGATACTTTAATTTGGTCGGATAAGCACTAAGACATAATTAAGTTATAGATAGGAAGTTTTTAGAAAACTCAATACACAACTCATCGTCATATTTTTTGATA